>NZ_JACCFK010000002.1:0-667251 GCF_013410405.1 Amycolatopsis endophytica | reverse complement strand
CGGGCTCCGCCGCCGCGCGGCGCACCCCGGCGGGATCGGCCCGCCGGGCGGGCGGGTGCTCCCCGGTGGACTGACGCCGGCCGTGGCGGCCGGTGCCCACCTGCCGCGCGTCGGCCGCGGAGGGCCGGTCCGGGGAGCCGCCAGGGCCGGCGTAGCCGCGGGTGCGCCGCGCACGCCGCTGCCCGCGGTCGGAGGGGGCAGCAGGCGGCGGCCCGGGGACGCGGGGAATCGGACCGGTGTCCGCCTCGGCGTTGTCGTCGTCGTGCCGCACGGGACCCATCGTCCCGCCCGGCCCGCTCACTCCTTCGGGTGGGTCGGAGAATTTCCCGCCGGAACCGCGTAACAGCCGCCGTGCTCCGACGTCCTACTGGCGAAGAGCCGCGGGATGTCGAGGAGGCCGATCGTGCACGCGGAAATGGTCGAGGAGCACCAGTTCGTCAGCCTGGGCGGGTACGAGATCCCGGTCTTCTCGCGGTGGAGCTACACCACCGCCGACCCCTACGCCGTCACCCTGTCCTTCCGCGCCGACCGCGGGCAGTGGGTGGAGTGGTGCTTCGCGCGGGACCTGCTGGTCGCCGGGCTGAACGGGCCGTCCGGACACGGCGACGTGCGGATCCGGCCGAGTGTCTCGGACGATCCGGACCAGCTGCTGATGGAGCTGGAATCGCCCGACGGGTACGCGGTGGTCGAGTTCGGCCGGGAAGCCGCGGCGCGGTTCGTCGCCTCCACCCACGCTCTCGTCCCGCTGGGCGAGGAGAGCGCGCTGGTCGACGTCGACGGGTTCATCGCGGAGATCACCAAGGTCTGAACGCCGTTCCCCGCCGCGGCGGACGGCGTTCACCCCGTCGTGATCAGCTGCGCGGATGAGCCTGCTCCAGCGTGCCACCGCGGCGGTGGCCGCGCTCCTGCTCCTCGTGCTGTCCGCCCCGGCGGCGTCCGCCGAGGGCGGCCTCGCCCGCGGCGTCGGCTACCGGACGCTGACCCTGTCCACCGCGCACGGGCCCGTCGTCGCCCACCTGGTGACCGCCGACCTGAGCGACCCGCGCGTGGACGTCGACCTCCTGCACCCCGCCTCCGTCGCCGAGCGCGCGACGGTCTCCGCGCTGGCCTCCGCGCAGCACGCGGTGGCGGGCATCAACGGCGACTTCTTCAACATCAGCGAGACCCACGCCGGGATCACCCCGACCGGATCGTCGGTCGGACCGGAGATCGCCGACCGGGACGCCCTCAAGTACGCGGTGCCGGACGGGCAGCGGTTCGGTCCCGCGATGCCGGCCGGGGTCACCACGAGTGACGTGTTCGGGCTCGGCGCCGACCACCGGTTGCGCACCGCGCGGCTGCGGTTCGCGGGCACGCTGCACACCGGACGCGGCTCGTTCGACCTGGAGGGGCTGAACCAGTACGCGCTGCCGGTCGACGGCATCGGCGTCTACACCCCGGAGTGGGGCCCGATGTCGCGGGCGCGGGCGGCGTGCGGCACGGACACCGACCGGTCGGCGCCGTGCACCACCCGGGTCGAGGAGATCGTCGTGCGGCACGGGGTGGTGACCGCCGAGTCCGCCGCGCCGGGTGCGGGCCCGATCGAACCGGGTTCGGTGGTGCTGCTCGGCCGTGAGCGCGGGGCGACGGAGCTGGCCGGGTTGCGCGTGGGCGACCGCGTGCTGGTGACCGACCGCATGGTGGCGCGGGGTGTGCCGCCGTTCGAATTCGCGGTGGGCGGCTTCCCGATCCTGGACGACGGCGTCCCACTGTCCGAGCTGGACGCTTCGCTGGCGCCGCGCACGGCGGCCGGGACGAGCGCGGACGGCCGGACGCTGTACCTGCTCGCCGTCGACGGCCGCAGCGCCGCCAGCACCGGGATGGGCGTCGGCGAGGTCGCGGCCCTGCTGGCCTCCTACGGTGCGAGCGAAGCGGTCAACCTGGACGGCGGCGGTTCGACGACGCTGGTGACGGCCGGGCGCGGTGGCCCGGTGACGGTGCGCAACACGCCTTCGGACGGTGCCGAGCGTGCGGTGGCCAACGGAGTGGGCGTCTTCGTCCGGTAGGTGTCGTGACCTGAGACGTTGTGGAGGGTCGGGGCAGTCGGCTGATGGGTGGGTGGCCTTGTCGGGCGGAGTGTGGGTGTTCGGTGTTGTAGTGCTGGGCCCAGGTGGGCAAGGCTGTCAGGCGGTGGGTGTTGGAGGTCCAGGGCTGGGCGTAGGCGAATTCGGTGAGCAGGGTGTGGTTGAAGCGTTCGGCTTTGCCGTTGGTCCAGGGGCAGCCGGGTTTGATGTAGCGGCGGCGCAGCCCGAGGGCGGTGCAGACCGCGGCCCAGCAGGTGCCGCGGGGGTAGACCAGGGCGTTGTCGGTCAGGATTCGCAGCACGGTGATGCCGTGGTGGCGGAACCAGGCCACGGCGCGGTGCAGGAAGGCGGCGGCGGTGGTGTCGCGTTCGTCGGGCAGGGCTTCGACGTAGGCCAGGCGGGTGTGGTCGTCGATGGCGACGTGCAGGTAGTCGTAGCCGATACCGCGGCCGCGGACCTGCTCGCTGCGGCCGTGCACCCGCCAACCGCCGCCGTCAGGCACTCGGCCGAGTTTCTTGACGTCGATGTGCAGCAGCTCGCCCGGGGCGCGGCGTTCGTAGCGGATGCCCGAATGCCGCCGCCGCACCGGCATCCCGGTGATCGGGTCGATCGCCGACAACGGTGGTACGTCCCGACGACGCAGGACACGACCGACGGTGGAGGCCACTAGCCCGAGCTGCCCGGCAATGAACACCGCACCCCGATGGCACTGCTGCCGCAACGCCAGGATCGCGGCTTCGGTCTCCACGGGCAGGCGGGTGGGGCTGTGATGCGGGCGGGAGGAACGATCGACCAACCCGGCCTCGCCCTCCTCCCGGTGCCGCGCCAGCCACTTGTAGACCGTGGATCGCGCCACCCCGAGCTGCTCAGCAATCCGCGCCGGCGGCCACCCCGCCTGATAACGCTGCACAATCAATGCCGGGCATACACCGTGGTGCGTGCGTTAGCGTGACCCATCGAGGACCTCCAGGACTGGTAGTGGATGCATCGCAACACCCACTCCGCCCGGAGGTCCTCCCCACGATCAACCCAACACGCCGTCCACAACCTCACGAGTCACGACAACTAGGCGTCGGGCAGGGCGGCGCGCCTGCGGAGCACGACGTGCCCGTGATGGCCCGCCGCGACGAGGATCTGCGCGCCGGTGACGATCACCAGTACCCACTCGGCCCCGAGGTGACGCACGAGGAACGCTCCGGCGACCGCTCCCGCGACGAGCCCGGCCACCGACACCACGCGACGGGCGGTGGTGCCGCGGTCAGTGGGGGAGCGGCTGGCCAGGTCCGCCGCCAGCGCGGTGACCGTGCGGGTGAGCACCGTGGTCGTCATGTCCGGAACGGCCAGGCGGTTCACCGTGGCGTTGCGGATGCCCATTCCCAGCGCCAGCCCGGCCACCGCGGGATACCGGGCATCGGCGAAGGTGGCGAGGGCCGCCAGCGCCGTCAGGGCGGCCTCGGCCGACAGGGCGCTGACGAACCACCGGTGCGGGACCCGCTCGGCGAGTGCGGCCGCCATCCTCGCCGCGATCGCCACCCCGGCGAGGAACGCGCCCAGCGCGGTCAGCGAGGCGGCGATGTCGAACCCCGGCTCCCCGGTCGCGGCGAAACCGAGCAGCACCAGGTTGCCGGTCATGTTGGCGGTGAAGACCTGCCCGAGCGCGAGGAAGCTGACCGCGTCGATCAGCCCGCTCAGGACGGTGAGCGCCCCGAGCGCCACCGGCAGCGGCGGCCGTTCGATCAGCTTGCCCGCCATGCGTTCTCCCGTTCCGCGCCGCGATCGTCAGCGTCCACAGGGGACGCTCAGCCACTCCTGCGGCGGCACCCCGAGCCGGATCATGTCCAGTTGCTCCAGCAGCGTCGTCAGGTGATCGGGGTCGTCGAGGTACTCCAGCGCCGCACGGTAGAACGCGTTCGTCATCGTGGCCGGCATCAGATCGGAGGCGTCGAAACACAGGGTACTGCCCGAGCGCAGCGTTTCGGCGACCTTGCGGGCCGTCGGGTTGCCGTCGTACACGCGCAGGTCCACCGCACGCGTCGCGGAGAAGGCGCCTCCTCCGCTGGCTCTCGGCCAGATCTCCTGCGCCGCCGGGCTCGCCAGGTACCGGATCAACGCGCGCGAGGCCGGGGTGTCGGTGAACATCCCGGCCAGGTCCGCCGACACCTCGTACGTCCCGGGCGCGACGTCGGGCCCGGCGGGCGGGACGGCGACGAAGTCCAGCTTCCGCCCGGCCTCGGGATACTGAGCCAGCATGAACGAGCCGTTGTGCTCGTACGCGCAGCGTTGCGGGTCGTCCACCATTCCCTGGTGCGCGTCGCGGAAGTCGGTCAGCAGCAGGCGTGCCGGGTTGTCCCCGACGGTGCGCGCCATCATCGCGCCCCACGTCTCCCACGCCCGCCGCACCGCCGGTGAGGTCCAGGCCAGCTGCCCGGCCGCCCACTGCCGGTAGACGTTGGTCCCCACCTGGTGCAGCAGGATGTCCTCGACCCAGTCGGTGCCCGGCCACCCGGACACCGGCGGCGCGCTCAGGCCCAGGCACCACGGCTGCCCGGCGGTGGCGGTGGTGAACTCGTCCCACGTGCCGGGCTGGGTGAGGCCGTGCAGCAGCGGGTTGAACCACACGATGCTCTTGAGGTCCACCTTCACCGCGACGCCGTACAGATGCGCCTGCCCGGCCACCTGCAGCTGGAGCCACTGTGGACCGTAGATCTGGGCGGGCGGCGCGCCGAGCACGTCGTCCAGCGAGTACAGGTTGTGCGAGCGCACGTAGGTGACCAGCTCGCCCGGGTTGGGCACCACCGCGATGTCGGGCGGGTTGCCGTTCTGCACGTCCGAGGCGAGCACCTGCGACACCGCGCGCGTGCCCTGGTAGTGCACGCGCACCCCGGTCTGCGCGGTGAACCCGGCCAGCACCTGTTCGAACGCCGCGCCCTCCGCGCCGGTCCACGACGCGAGCACGGTGATGGTGCCCGCACCGGAGGTGGGGCCGCACCCGGCCAGGCACGCGGCGAGCAGGATCAGGGCGCCGAACAGGTTTCTCATGGGCGGAACCGGTATTCGTCGAGCCGGCGGTGCAGGCCCCAGCCGGCGAGGAGGGCGATCGCGAGCGTCACGGAGGGCACCACCAACGGCAGATCGGTGCTCGCCGCGGCCGCCTGCAGCCGCTCGTTGACCTCCCGGGTGCCCGCGGCGGTGGTCGCCTCGTCCGGGATCGTGCCGGGCACGCTCGTCGGTGCCGGGCCCGCCGCGCCCACGGTCGGCCCGCAGTCACCGCGGCAGTGCGCGGTGACCAGCCGGATCAGTTTGTCCTGCCCGTCGGTGTCGGTGAAGGCCATCCGCCGGTCCCAGCCCGCGAGGACCGTGGTGAGCCGCTCCCGCGCGGTTTCCAGCCGGTGCGCCGCGACCAGCGTGAACATCATGCTCGCGCACAGCCCGAGCAACAGCAGGGTGGCGGCGGCCAGCTGCGGGTTGACCAGGCGCTGGAAGCGCTTTCCGAGGTAGAGCTGCGTCACGCACAGCAGGGCCAGCAGCAGCGCCAGCGGCACCGCCCACAGCGCGGGCGTGGCCGGGTGCAGCCAGCCGGTGTCCAGTTGCCGGGCCAGTGCCTGCTCCTGCACCGACCGCAGCTCGTCGAGCTGGTCGAGCACACCGTCGGGGGAGTGCAGCAGCTGCGACGAGGCGTCCCACAGGTCGGCCGTGCCGACGACCTCGCCGCCGCCCTGGCGGTAGTGCGCGTCGGCCTGCGCGATCGCCGCCCGGTAGGCCGCGAGCAGGCCCTCGACCAGCCGCAGGAGCTGGCTACCGGACTCGCCGGACTCGTTCAGCTCGGCGACACGGGTCAGGCTCTGGCTGGCCAGCGCGGTCTGGGTCGCGTACTCGGTGCCCGCGCCCGCCAGCCGGACCTCGCCGGAGGAGAAGCTGCGCACCGCCGCGCGGTCGGCACGGATCAGCGCGGATTTCGCCGCCGCCACCTCGATGACGGCCTGCACGGTCCGGTCCCGCACGGTCTCCGCCGTCACCTGCACGCCCCGCACCGTGGCGAACGAGGTGGCGAGCACGGCCACCGTCGTCACCAGCAGCGCCAGCCGCGACCGGACGAGGACCGCGCGGGTCGTGGAGGTCACCACAGCGACCTCACCCGCACCGCGTTGGCCCGGTCGATCAGCACGTCGTGCTCGTCCGCGGTGCGCGCCTGACGCGCCAGGACGCGGTAGGACTCCTCGAGACGGTCACGGAGTCCCCTCTCCGACACCGGGTCCCCGAGCAGCGGGCCTGGCGGCACCGCACCGTCACCGTGGTCGAGGACGTGGGTGAAAGCGCTCTCCTGGACCGCCGCCGCCAGACGTTGCCACGTCTCCTCGCTGTCCAGCGTCAGGACCTGCAACCGCTCGGCGGCCGCCGCGATGTCCTCGGCGGAGGGGTACCCGCCGCCGGGCAGGTGACCGGCGAGGATCCGCACCGCGGCCACCGCCGCGGCGTGGCGGTGCAGTGAGATGTCCGGGACCTCGTCCAGGATCGCCACCGCGGCGGCCCGCTCGCCCGCACGCAGCCGGATGCGCGCCAGCCCGAACGCGGCGCTCACGTAGAGGCGGTCACACACCCACACCGCCTGGTAGAAGCGCGCCGCGGTGGCGGGCCGCTCCAGGTGTTCGGCGCAGAACCCCAGTGCCAGTTTCGGCGCCAGCTCACCGGCCTTGGAGCGGTACACGTCGTCGAACAGGTCCACGGCTTCGCTGACCCGGTGCTCGGCCAGCGCCAGCAGACCGCGGTGCCAGGCGGCACGCCAGTCGTGGTGCGCCCGCCAGCCCAGGTGCCGTTCCGCGGAGGCGAGCCGGTGGGCGGCGGCGTGCCCGTCCCCGGCCTCCAGGTGCGCGCGGGCCTGGTGGAAGTCCACCTCGACCGACCCCGGCAGCGCGGCGAGCTTGGTCAGCAGCCGTGCCGGGTCCGGGGCGCGGACGGTGCGCAGGAGCGGCGTCCGCGGGTCGGCCGGATCGGGGACCGGCACCGGCAGACCGGTCGCGACCGCCGCCGGGGAGGGCCGCCCGTCGGGCAGTGCCGCGGACCCGCCCAGCGTCCACGCGGTCAGCGGCGGCGCCAGGCTCAGCGATTCGTCCAGCAGCACCGCCGATTCGGCGAACACCTCCGAGCGCACCGGCCGGGGCCGCCCGTCGGCCAGGCACCGCACCTCCCGCAGCACGCCGCGGACCTGCCGCAGCATCTCCGGCACGTCGGCGAACCGCCGGTCGTAGTCGGTGGTCGCGCGCGCCACGAGACGGCGGAACGACTCCCCACCGGGATCGTCCGCACCGCATTCGACGAGCTCGTCGAGCATCACCCCGACCCCGTGGATGTCGGCGCGTTCGGTCAGCCCGTGCTCACGGATCTCGGTGTGCCCGACCAGGTAGGGCGGGGTGCCCAGCACCATGCTCTCCCGGTCGCCCGCCCGCCGGATCGCGCCGAAGTCGATCAGCTTGACCGTGTCGCCGGTGCGGATCACGTTGTCCGGCTTCATGTCGCAGTACAGCAGGCCCTGCCGGTGCAGGTAGTCCAGCGCGCCCAGGATCTGCACGGCGCAGGCGAGCGCGTCGGCGATCGGCAGGCCACCGGCTTCACGCACCGTGCGCAGGGACGGCCCGTCGACGTGGTCCATCACCAGGTACCGCTGCCGGTCGTGCGAGACGACGTTGAAGATGCGCACGATGTTCGGGTGCTCGAGCGCGGTGAGTACCCGGCTTTCGTGCTCGGCCAGCTTGATCGCGGCCGTGTCGTGCGGGCGGGTCAGCCCCTTGAGCACGACCTGCTTGCCGTCGAGGTTGCGGTCACGGGCCAGATAGACATAGCCGAAGGCGCCCCGCGCGAAGCACGTGGAGACCTCGTACTGCCCGGCGACCAGCTCACCAGGCCCGAGCCCGCCGACGGAACCCGGGGGCTCTTCTCCGAAGCCCACTCACCGGAGGTTACGACACGTCACCTGTCCGTGGCTAGACACGGTTCAACGGCGAGCTGCAGCGAGCCTGCTCCAAATCGGAGCTGGGTGGTCATCCCGTCGCCGGCCCGTCCGGCGAGGACTGTCCCTTGATCTTTGATCCTGCGCGTGGGGCAAGCGGCCGCTGGGCGCGCTGCCGTGCAGTAGTCGGTCACCACAGACCGCCCCCGACCCTCCTCGCGGATGGTTTCGGTCGCCGAGCAGACGCGTCAAGGCGGGAAAGAGTACCTTGACACGTCTGATCGGTGACCGAAGCGGGCTTGGGGCGAGGGGTGGGGGAGGTCCTGGACCGGTCGAGTGTTGCCTTGCGTTGCCGGGCCGGTTTGCGCGGGCCTGGGTGACTTAGGACCGTGCCCGCAAGTAGGCCGGGTCGGCGGCCGGGATGGGTACGTCCGGTCTGTTGCCCAGGATCTGGTTCATCGCCTCGAAGTAGGGTGGTGCCGCGACCGTGCCGCCGAACGCGCCGTGTCCGCAGTCGCCCAGGTGCACCGGGTTGCCGGGGCAGATTTCCTTCGGGTGAGGGCCGTCGGCGAAGACCATGGACGACACCGCGTAGTCGTCGACGCCCCCGACGAACGCGACGGACTCGCTCTGCTGTGTGGTGCCGGTCTTGCCGAAGTCCGCGTGGTGCCATCCCGCCGCGGCGGCCGCCGACGCCGACGTGCCCGACACCGTGTCCTGGCTCAATCCTGCCAGCAGCGAGTTCGCCAGCCCGGCGGGCACGGCCTGTTCGCACGCCTGCTGCCGGACCGGCACGTCCTGGCCGTACCGGTCGGTCACCGACAGCACCGGGTTCGGCGGGCACCACGTGCCGCCGCTCATCAGCGTCGCCGACACGTTGGCCATCTCCAGCGGGCTCACCGGGCTGTTGCCGAGCGTGAAGGACAGCTTGTCCTGAAAGTACTGCGACTGCGGCTGGCTGTACTGCGTGTTGTCCGACGACGGATCCGGCTTGGCGCCCGCGTCGTTGGTGGTCAAGGTGGTGCGCAGGCCCAGGCGCCGCGCCATGTCCAGTACCGCGGGCATCCCGACCTGCTGCTCCAGATTGACGAAGGCGACGTTCGGCGACGTGGCGAGGCCGTTCCGCAGCGAGATCGGATCGGGATAGTTCACCCCGTCGTTCTGCACGCAGTACGGCTGTGTGTACTCGTTCGCGCCGGGCTGGGTGAAACACTGGCCGGCCCGGTTGGGCAGCGGAGTGTCCAGGCCCGCCTTCCCGCTCTCCAGCGCCGCGGCCGAGGTGAAGATCTTGAAGGACGAACCGGCCCCGAACACGTTGCTCGCGCTCGACAGCAGGTTCGTCGACGTCTCGCCCGCCGCGGGATCGGTACCGTAGTTGCGGTTGGCGACCATGGCCAGCACCTCGTGCGTGTCCTGTCCCGGCCGGATGACCGCGAAGGTGTTCGCGACCCCGTTCTGGGCGGTCGGCACGTTGGCGTCCACGGCCTGCTTCGCGATGCTGCTCACCCGCGGATCCAGCGTGGTGCGGACGGTGTAGCCACCGGTTTCCAGCTGGTCCGCGGTGAACCCGGCCCGGATCAGGTAACTCTCCGCGTACTGGCAGAAGAACCCGGCGTCGGGCGCGGCGCCCAGGCACGTACTGGAGGGCACGTCCGGTCCGCCGGGCAGCACCTCCAGTGGCGCGGCCTTCGCGGTGGCGGCGTCGGCCGCGGCGAGGGTCCCGGTGCTGACCATCGCGTCGATCACCAGGTTGCGCCGCTGCAGCGCCCGGTCCGGGTACTTGTAGGGGTTGTAGACGGCGGGGTTGTTGACCATCCCGGCGAGCAGCGCGGCCTGCGGCACGGTCAGTTCGTCCGGGGTGGTCCCGAAATACGCGTGCGCGGCCGCGCCGACGCCGTAGATGTTGCCGGTGAACTCGACCACGTCGAGGTAGCCGGTGAGGATGTCCTCCTTGGACTTCGTCTGTCCGAGCTGGACGGCGATCTTCGCCTCGCGCAGCTTGCGCGCGATGGTGTCGGCCTGGTCGGACAGCTGCGCCGCCCGGTTGTTCCGGTCAACGACGTTGATCAGGTAGTTCTTGACGTACTGCTGCGTGATCGTCGACCCGCCCTGCGTGCTGCCGCCGGAGGAATCGTGCAGCGCCGCGCGGACCATGCCCTTGACGTCGACACCGCCCTCGTCGTAGAAGCGCCTGTCCTCGATGGACACGATGGCGGCCTTCATCGCGGGCGAGATCTCGTCGGCGGTGACCGGGAGGCGGTACTGGTCGAACAGGGTCGCGATCGGGGTGCCCTCGCGGTCGGTCACGGTGGTGACCAAGGGCTGCTCGCTGGAGGCGAGCGTCGCCGAGATCCCGTCGACCGCGTCGGCGACCTGGTTGGACAGCACGCCCGCGCCGAGCGCGGCGGGTGCGGCCACCCCGGCGGCGAGCACTCCCGCGACCACGCAGCAACCGAGGAACCGAGGAACACCACGAGGCAGACGCACTCGGTGGAGGATAACCGCGCCGGGGTGAAGGCCGGGTTGCCGGAATCGTCTTTACCTGGTGTAGAACCGGTCTTGGGGTCAGTGCACCGGCACGCACTCCGGGGCGAACGCGTCGCGCACGCCGTCCGGGCCCAGCTTCGCGAACGCCCACAGCGCGCTCGCCGTGCGCAGCCCGGTCTGGTGGCACACCGGCGGCGGCGCCGGGTAGTCCACCCGCAGATCGCGTTCGGCGAACGGGTGCTCGGTCAGGTACTTCGCCCCGCCCCGGCCGCACAGGTAGGTTCCGGCGCCGACGGCGGCGGTGAGGTCGGCCAGGCGCTCGGACCGGCCCGAGCGCGAGGGCAGATCGCTGCTGCGCACCACGTGGCCGCGCCAGCCGAGGCGGTGCAGCATCGCGCGCACCGACACTTCGGCGACCACCGCGAGGCGCTCGTTCAGCGCGAGCGCGGCCAGTACCTGGCCGACGATCTCGCCAGTGGTGTCCCAGTGGGCGCAGCGGCCGTAGTACTGCCGCACCAGGCGGGACATCACGACGTGCGCGGCCGCCGGGTCGGCCAGGCGCAGCTCGGCGATGCGGCTGTCCCGGCCGCGCGGCCGGTGCACCGGCACGGTCAGCCAGCGCTGCGCCTGCGGGTCGCGGGGCGCCGCGAGCCGGGCGCGGTGCTGGTAGTCGCGGGCGTTGAACTGGACGTCGTCGAGCACGACCCAGACGTCGGCGCGGAACAGCTTGGCCAGTGTGGACAGTCGGGGGAAGAGATTCGGTTGATGAACGGCGCAGGAAAGCGTCTCGGGCACGGCCCGTATGGAATCACAGCATGCGGCTGGAGAATCCGGCGGCCACCAGCCGGCGATAAGCTGAATACACGATCGGGGGAATTTTCTGCGGTATTGCGAATCCCTTTCGCGGATACTCGATGAGACGTTGGAAATCGCCCACGATCATGTCGATCAGATCGGTGCCGTGCTGGGTGCGCAACGCGTACTCGGTCAGCGACACCGGAGCCGACGCGCACACCGGTTCGATCTCCGGCCACACCTTGCGGGTGGTGGCGAACGCACGCCGCTCCATGTAGGGCATCGAGACCAGCATCAGCGACGACACGGAAACCCCCGCCGTGTCCAGGATCTCGCGCGAGAACGCGATGTTCTCGCCGGTGTTGGTCGCCTTCGGCTCCACCAGGATCGCCTCGTCCGGCACTCCGAGTTCGAGCGCCCGCTCCCGGTAGTGGACGCCTTCACCGCGCGGGAACCGGCCGGCGGTTTCGCGGCTGTTGCCGCCGGAGAACACCACGAGCGGGAACAGGCCCCGGTGGTACAGTTCCGCGGCGTGCGCGGCGACACCGAGGTCGTTGCACCCCAGCGCCACCGCGGCCGAGCACGGTTTGGGCAGGTGGCGCAGGCGGTGGAACTCCCAGACGAGTTCGGCGTCAGCCCACACCCGGTCGAGCAGTACTTTCCGCATGGGCGTTCTTACCGGCACTCGAAACCGTGACGAATGCGGTCGATGCTGCGCAATTGGTGCATGAGCCCGTAGCGGGTGGAAATGCCCGCGGTCCGGTCGAGAATGGCGAGCCCGGAATCGGCGGTGGCCCGGTCGGACAGGAGGATGTGCGCGTGCGCGGTGCCCAGCCGCACCTGTTGCAGCGGGGTGTCGTCCACCCGGTTGGACAGCGCCACGTCGATCGCGCGCCCGGCCGCCGCCAGGTCACCCGTGCCGCGGTGTGCCAGCGCCAGTTTCTGATGCGCGATCGACCAGTCCGCCGGTTCTTCGAGCGCCTCGAACTCCCGGATGGCGGGGACGATGTGCGTGGCCGCCGACTCGTGCAGCCCGCGCTTGCTCAGCGCCGTGCCCACCCAGAGCCGGGCGCGGGTCCGGTCGTGCGCGGACAGCCGTTCGTCGGCCGTCAGGCTCTCGTACCGCTGCGCCGCGGACTCCAGCTGCCCGGACATCTCGTCGATGACGACCAGCTGCAGTTCCAGCTGCGCCACCCGGCGCGGCGACTCCAGCTCGGTGAACACCCGCAGCGCCTGGCGGTAGACGTGCTCGGCGGACAGCGGACCGCGCAGCGCGCCCTGGTCCTGCCGCACCTCGCCGAGCAGCCGCAGCGAACGGCCGTAGAGGTACATGCCCTGGCGGTCGGAGCTGTTCGGCTCGAACCGGCCCAGCCACCGGTCCAGCAGGGTGCGGGCGAGGCGGAACTCCTGCCGTCCCAGGCACGCCACGGTGCGGTCCAGATCGTCGGTCCAGGCTTCGTAGTCGTAGCGGGGAGCGGGGACCGAGGCGCGGTCCGCCTCGCGCGCCTCGGTGACCAGCACCTCGAACCGGCCGCGCGCACCGGTGTCGGCCCTGGCCAGCGCGGTGTCGAGGATGGCCTGCGTGTCCGGGCGCGGCACGGTGGCGGACCCGCCGCTCTCCCATTTCGCGACCGTGCGTGCCGCGACACCGAGGTAGGCCGCGAACCCCCGCACCGACAGCCGGAGGGCGTGCCGCAACAGCCGCGCCTCCCGCCCCGTCCACTGCTGGGCGGTCGCGGCTCCCGGAGAATGCTTCCCGGCGGCCACCCCATCAGGTTAACCACATCGAGGCGGGGCAAGTACACCGAAAGTGCAACGGTGGTTCGTTTCCGTCACGAGTTCGCTCGTTCAGTCTAGAGCGAGGCACTCGTCGCCGGGATGACTCCTTTGTCCCGGGCCGATCCCCGGCGCCGGGTGCCGCTCCATCCCTCCCACCGCGCCGGGTGGCGCGCGCTCCTCCGCCCGCGGAACGCGCGCCACCCGGACTCCGGCGCGGTGGTCCTTCTGCCGCACGGGAAACCGGTGCAGCGAGATGTCGTCGTCCCCGTGGCGCACTACGATGGGCTGATGACCGGCAGCATCTCCACCCCTGCCCGGAACACGTTCCGCGAGCAGCAGTGGCGGGAAGCGCACGACCGCTACCTCGAGTGCGCCAGGGAGGTCTTCGCCCGCCTCGGGTACCACGCCGCCACCGTCGCCGACGTCGTGGCGGCCGCCAGCGGCAGCCGGGCCACGTTCTACGCGCACTTCCGCGACAAGGCCGACATCGCGGCCGCGTTGTTCGAGCGGATCCTCGCCGACACCGCGGCGCTGTACCGGATGCCGGCGCGGTTCCCGGAGCTGACGCGCGATCGCGTGCGTGCCTGGCTGGACGAGGACGTGCTGGCGTTCTGGACGCGCTACGCCGTGGAGATCGACGTCCTCACCCAGGCCGTCGCCGACGATCCGCGCGTCGCGGCGCGGCACTACCAGTGGGGGGTGGACGCGGCACGCGAGCTGGCGCCCTACCTGGCACTGTGGACCGGTGAGCACGAGCAGGCCGGGCTCACGCGCGCGCTGTTGCTGGTGCTGCAACTGGAACAGGCCTGCTACCACTGGCTGATCCGCGGCGTCGGCCACGACCGGGAGCTCGTGCTGGACGTGCTCGCCGACGTGTGGTGGCGCGAGCTGACGTTCCTGCGCACCGGCCCGTGACCGTCCTCCTCGACGGCGGTCTCGCCACCGAACTCGAAGCGCGCGGCCACGATCTGTCCGACGCGCTGTGGTCGGCCCGGCTGCTGGCCGACGACCCCGACGAGATCGTCGCGGCGCACCGAGCGTTCTTCCGCGCCGGGGCGCGGATCGCGACCACGGCCAGCTACCAGGCGAGCCTCGCCGGCTTCGCCGAGGCGGGGCTCGACCGGGAGGAGGGCGTCCGGCTGCTGCGCCTGAGCGTCGAGCTCGCGCGGGAGGCCCGCACCAGTGACGGCCAGCTGGTGGCCGCGTCGATCGGCCCGTTCGGCGCGACCCGCGCGGACGGATCGGAATATCGTGGCCACTACGGTTTGTCCGTGGCGGACCTGACCGCGTTCCACCGCCCCCGTGCCGAGATCCTCGCCTCCGCTGGCCCGGACCTGCTGGCCTGCGAGACCGTGCCCGATGTGGACGAAGCCGAGGCGATGCTGCTCGCCATCGAGGATCTCGGCGTCCCCGCGTGGCTGTCCTACACCATCGAAGGCGAGAGCACGCGCGGCGGGCAGCCGCTCACCGAGGCGTTCGCGGTGGCCCGCGGCAACGACCAGATCGTCGCGGTCGGAGTGAACTGCTGCGATCCCCGCGACGTCGCCGTAGCGGCCGGGATCGCGCGCGAGGCGAGCGGGAAACCCGTGATCGCCTACCCGAACAGTGGTGAGCACTGGGACGCCCGCGCGCGCCGCTGGACGGGGGAGTCCCGGTTCGGGCGGGACTGGCTGCCCGCGGGAGTGGCGTACGCGGGCGGGTGCTGCCGGGTCGGGCCCGACGACATCGCCGCGCTCGCCGCCGCGATCACACCGCCAGCAACGGGATCGCGACCAGGGTGAGGTCGCCGACCAGCACGACCGGGGTGGCGAGCCGCCGCATCCGCGACAGGGACCGGCGTGGCCCGGCCAGCGCGGCCATCCCGCCCAGGAAAGCGCCTTCCGCGACCATCCCGGCCAGCGCCCACCCCGGTCCGTAACGCCACCACAGCCCGGCGCCCAGCAACGCGAGACCCGTCGCCACGAGCACGCAGGAGATCACCAGCGTTCGCCGTGGACCGTACCGCGCGCCAGGGGTGCGGACGCCCGTCCGCGAGTCGGCCTCGTGGTCCGGCACCGAAAACCACGTCGTCCGGCCGAACGCGAGCACGCACAACCCGGCCAGCACCGGCACCATCGATCGCTCCAGTGACGGCCGGACCGCGAAGTACGACGCCAGGCCCGGCACCGCGAGGAACCCCGCCCCGAACACCGCGGGTCCCGCGAACCCGCGCCGCTTCAACCGCACCGGTTCCAGGTTGTAGAGCACGTGCGCGCCGAGCGCGGTGGCCACCACCAGCACCGCCGCCCACCGTCCCAGGCACAGCGCGACCGCGACCGCCAGCACCAACGCGGTGCAGGCTTCGGCGGCGGCCCAGCCGAAGATGCGCCTGCTGCCGAAACGCCGGGTGGCGCCCGCCAGCGCGGCCTTGTCCCGGTCGTGGGCGTCGGTGTGCAGATCGGCGGCGGTGTTGAGGGCCAGCCCCGCCAGCAGCGCCAGCAGGGTCGCCACGACGGTGACCACGACCGGTCCGCTGAACAGGTGCCGTGGATCGGCGGTGGCGAAGGCCGCGCCCCAGCACGCGTAGGCGAGGTAGCTCAGGGGAAGGGGGAAGTGCAGGCGGTGGACGAGGACGACATCGCGCCACCTCGTCAGTCCCGGCACGACACGACTTCCAGACACAGCCGCGCCGACGGCGCCATCGCGTGCCCCCGCAGCCGCGTCACACCGGCCCGCGGGTTCACGCACCGCAGAACCCGGCGGCGGAGCAGGGCGGCGGTGGCCATCCGGATCTCCAGCAGCCCGAGCTGGCTGCCCAGGCAGAACCGGCTGCCGCCGCCGAAGGGCAGGTACCCCTCCGGTGTGCCACGGCGGCCCAGGAACCGGCCGGGATCGAACGTGTGCGGCGACGGGAAGTATTCGGCGCGGTGGTGGGCGAGGTAGATCCCGGGCGTCAGCACGGCCCCGGCGGGCAGCCTCCGGCCGAGCAGCTCCACCGGCCGGGTCAGCGCGCGGTTCCCGGCGACCTCCACCGGTGGCCGCAGGCGCAGCGCCTCGGAGATCACGGCCTGCAGCATGGGAACCGCGGCTGGATCGGCGCCGTCATGGACCTCCACTTCGGACAGCACGGCGTCGCGGAGGTCCGGTCGGCGGGTGAGCCAGTACACCGTCCACGCGGTCGCCGAAGCGGATGTCTCGTGCCCGGCGAACAACAGCGACACGATCTGGTCGCGCAGCTCACCGTCCGGCACCGGCCCGAGCGGACCCTCACCGCTCACCAGCGGCGACATCAGGCCCCCGCCCGCCGTCGCGGCGGCGACGAGCCGGGCGTCGAGCGCGGGCCCGGACGGCGGCAGGCTCCTGCCCGCGAACCGGTGGTAGAGAAGGCGGCGGCGCGAGCCCAGCGCGTGCTCCAGCCAAGTGGTGACCTCACGCAGCAGCACGGGATCGGCTTCCCCCAGGACGATCCGCGCGACGATGGTGAGGGCGAGTTCCCTGGTCCACTCCGCGAGCCGGAACACCGTGCCCGGCCGCAGCGCGTCGATCGCCTCGGCGGCGGACTCGGCGATCAGCCCGTGGTAGGCGGTGAGACGGCGCCCGCGCAACGGCGCCCCGAACGCCGCACGATAGGCGGTGTGGCGCTCGCCGTCGGTCCACAGCACCGAACGCGGGCCGAGCAGCGGGGAGAGCGAGCGGCTGCCCGGATGCCGCAGGTGCGGGTCCTGCCGGAAGACCTCGGCCAGCGCTTCGTGGTGCCACACGAGGATTTTCGGTACCGCGCCGGTGCGGAGGTCCAGCATCGCGGCCGGATCGTCGGCGTGCGCGTGCAGGAAGCGCAGGGGCGCCACGGCGAGGGCGAGTTCGATGCGGTTCATTCACGCGGTCCGGACGGCGATCCCGGGTCTCAGACGCGTCAGCAGCGCCGCGACCGAGGGACGGGTACGGGCCAGGTGCAGCGCGGCGATACCCTCCGCGCGCACGATCCGGCCCGGCGTGTACAGGTCCTTGTCGTGCCACAGCGGCGGATGGCGAGTGCCCCGCCAGGACAGCAGGAACACGCACCCGCGCGCGGCGGCCTCGTCGGCGCGCGGATCACGGGCGCGGACCAGGACCTGCACGGCGTAGGCGGTCTCCTCGAAGGTGCCGCCCCACCGGCCCCACGAACCGTCCGGCCGCTGCGTGTCGAGCAGCCACCGCAGCGCGCGGCCGCGAGCCGTCGTGCCGTAGCCGCCCGCCGCCAGCGCCAGCACGCACCGTGCGGTGGCGTAGTACGGGGACGCGTGCCACTTGTCGGTCCAGCTGCCGTCGGCGTGCTGCCTGCCGGCGATCCACGCGGCGGTCGCGGTGGCCACTTCGGACGGCCCGCTCGTGCGCAGGGCCTGCAGTACATGGGCGTTCGTGGTGACCGACGGTGTGCGCTCGTCCGGATAGGTGCAGAAGTGACCGTCCACACGGTACTCGTGCAGGCAGCCGAGCGGATGCGGCCGTCCGTGCGAGGCGAGTGCGTACAGCGTGGCCGAGGTGTCGTCGGCGTCCGGCGGCAGTCCCGGCCCGCCGGAGATCCCGTCCGGCCCGAGCCCGGCCGCCAGCCCGTCGAGCACGCCGTCGGGCACCGGGACCGGCACGCCCGCGTCCGCGAAGGCCGACAGCACCCAGGACCGTTCGAACACGGCCAGCGGCGCGGCGACCGGCACCGGGCCGCCGTGGCGGGCCTGGGTGTCCTCCAGGTACCGCCGTCCCGGGTGCGCGGCCGTGCCGTCACCACCGAACCACGCGGCCGTCGCGGCGGGGGAGCAGCCGAGACCGTCCGCTCCGGGGCGCGCGAAGGCGACCCCGCGCGCGGCGGATCCCAGCGCCTCCAGCGAATGCAGGATCTTGTCCGGCAGTGCCGCGCCGTCCTCCGCCAACCGGCGCAGTCCGTGCAGGATCGCGGGGTGGGTCCCGTCCGGGTCCGGCAGGCGGTGATGCCGCCGCGCGAGCGCGACCCCGGCGGTGTCCAGCCGCTCCAGGTGCGCGTTGACCGCGGACACCAGGGCCGGCACCAGGATCTCGACCGCCACCGTGTCCGGCAGGTCGGCCCGCAGATCCCGGCCCCACCGCGTGGAGAGCGCTTCCAGACCCCGCCCGGCCGCCGCCGCGACCGCCGGCGAGCCCGTGCGATGGAACTCCGACAGCAGCGCCTCCGTGGCGCTCAGCGTGGGCAGCAGCCCGTAGCCCTCCGGGCCACCCCAGCCGCCGTCGGGCGCCTGCTCGCCCAGCAGGAACGCGACGCGGTTCGCGTGCCCGGTCAGGTCCGGGGCGAGTGTGACGAGCCGGGCGGTCTCGTACACCGAGGGGGAGTAGTCCCCGTACGGATCGGTGGCCATGGCGTGCACCAGGTGGCGCGCGGGCTCGGCCAGGTCGGTGGTCATGGGCGGTTCCTCGTTGGTGCATCGGCCACGGTGATCACGCTCGGTGCACCGGCCGTGACGTTGTGGATGAACCTAACACCGCTGAACACCGTTCTGGACCCGTTTCGCCCGTCTGGCGGAGTAATCCGGTGGAAGTAAGCCTGTCGGCGGGATGGATCGCCGCCCTCGCTACGTTGAGTGTCGAGGAGAGACGTGGCCAGAGTGGCAGGAGGCTGTGGTGTTCGATCCGACGGAACTCTACGAGGTGGACTCGGAGCTCCCGGAGTTGAGCGGGGCGGTGCTGTTGCACCAGCTCGACGGCTTCATGGACGCCGGGCAGGCCGGCGCGCTCGTCAGTGAGCACCTCAAGGAGAACTGGGACAACCGGGTGGTGGCGCGGTTCGATGTGGACCGGCTGATCGACTACCGGGCACGCAGGCCGGTGATGACGTTCGCCACCGACCGGTGGGAGAGCTTCGACACACCCGAGCTGGCGGTGCGGCTGTTCCACGACGAGAGCGGCACGCCGTTCTTGTTGCTGAGCGGGCCGGAACCGGACACGCAGTGGGAGGGCTACGCGGCCGCGGTGCAGTCGCTGATCGAGCGCTGGGACGTGCGGATGACCGTGTCGTTCCACGGGATCCCGATGGGCGCGCCGCACACCCGCCCGCTCGGGGTGACCGCGCACGCGACGCGACGCGAGCTGATCGGCGACTACGAACCGGTGCTGAACCGGCTGGAGGTTCCGGGAAGCGCGCTCAACCTGACCGAGTTCCGGCTCGGGCAGGCCGGGCACGACGCGGCGGGGTTCGCCGCGCACGTCCCGCACTACCTGGCGCAGTCGCGGTACCCAGCCGCGGCGCTGACCGTGCTGGGCTCGATCACGCGGCTGGCGGGGCTGTCCCTGCCGGACGACGTGCTGGTCGAGTCCTCCCGGCGCACCGACGCCGAGATCGCCCGCCAGGTGGCCGATTCCGACGAGGTGGCCGAGGTCGTGCACGCCCTGGAACGGCAGTACGACCTGTTCGTCGAGGCGATGGACGGGAAGAAGACCCTGCTGGCGGACGAGGACGCGATGCCCACGGCCGAGGAACTCGGCGCCGAGTTCGAACGCTTCCTCGCCGAACAGGACCGCCGCGACTGACCCCGCGCGAGACTCGCGGGAGGGTCAGGGGAGATGGTGCGGTGCGCGCTTCGGCGCGTGCCGCGGCCAGCCGGGTGACGGGGCACCGGTGCGGGCGAACGACAGCCATGCCGACCGCAGCTCGCGGCCCAGCTCGGTCAGCGACGCCCATTCGGCGCCGGCCAGCATCGGCGCGTCCCGCCAGGACACCTCGTCGCCGAGCAGGAACGGCAGGTCCACACAGTGCCCGGCGCCGTAGGGCGAGTCCGGGGCGCCCCAGTCGAAGACGTAGCTGTACACGCGCCCGCCGCGCGCGGCGAGCTGGTCGGCGAACGCGCGGGACGGCCCGCCGAACATCCACCGCGTGATCCCGGCCTTGACCGCGGCCACCGCGTGCGCGGTGCCGGGGAACCGTTCCAGCTGGACGATTCCGGGCTTCCCGGTGAGGAACGAGTTCATCTCGGCCGCCGTCGTGCCGATGAGCACGTCCACCTCCGGCGCGAACCGGGCGCGCTGCGACAGCCACTGCGTGACCCCCGGCAGCGGCGCGGCGTCGGCGGCGGGACTGAACGGCGGCACCGAGTACAGCCCGCCCGGCCCGGCCGCCTTCACGATGGTCTCCTCCTGGGCCCGCAGGATCTCCTCGACCGGCGCGGTCCGCGGGTCCCGTCCGAGCGCGGCGGTGAACAGCCGGGCCGTGCGGGCCGCGGCGCGTGCTCCGGCGAGCTTGAGCCCCAGCGGCGCGCTCTGCAGGACCGCCCGGTGGAACAGTCCGCGCGCCTCGGGCAGCGCCATCAGGCAGGCGATCGAGTGGGCACCCGCCGACTGCCCGACCACGGTGACGTCGTCCGGATCACCGCCGAACGCGGCGGCGTTGTCCCGCACCCACCGCAGCGCGGCGAGCTGGTCGAGCAGACCGAGGTTGCCCGGTGCCACCCCGGGCAGGCGCAGGTAGCCGAGCGCGCCGAGGCGGTAGTTGGGCGCCACGAACACGACATCGCCCTCGGTGACCAGCCGGTGCCCGCCGTAGAACCCGAACGAGTTGGCGCCGGTGACGTACGCGCCGCCGTGCAGCCACACCAGGACCGGGCGGCGCCGGTCGTCGGCGGCCGGGGTCAGCACCGTCAGGTTGAGGCAGTCCTCGTCCTGGCCGGGCACGTCCCGCGGCACGCCCATCACGCCGTCCGGGCGCACCGGCGGCTGCGGGCTGACCGGGCCGTGACGGGTGGCGTCGCGGACACCGGTCCACGGCTCGACGGGTTCGGGCGGGGCGAACCGGGACGCGCGGGCGAACGGGATGCCACGGAACTCCGCCAGGCCGTCGCCGGTGACGAATCCGCGAATCTTGCCGCCGCCGGCGGCCACCACCGTGTCCACACCACCACTTTAACGGCCACGCGCGGACATGATCGCGGAGCGCGTTTCACCATCGTGACGCTGTGTGCCCGGCGGTCCTCGTACGGCCGTTCGGCCCAGTGAGGCCGAAGGACCCTCGCCGCGTGGCGGCGGCGCCGATAACGTCGCCGGAGAACTTCGCGCCAGGAGGTACTCCGATGCCGTTCACCGACCGGAGGCATGCCGGTCGCCGCCTCGCGGCGCGACTGGACCGGTGGCGAGGCAGGGATGTGGTCGTGCTCGGGCTGCCGCGCGGGGGTGTGCCGGTCGCCTACGAGGTGGCCCGCGCGCTGGGCGCGCCGCTCGACGTGATCCTGGTGCGCAAGCTCGGGGTGCCCTACCAGCCGGAGCTGGGTCTGGGCGCGCTCGGCGAGGGCGGGCTGCGTGTGGTGGACCCGGATTCGTTGCGGCGCTTCGGGATCCGCGCTCCGGAGCTGGCTGCGGTCGAGTCCGCGGAACGGTCCGAACTGGACCGTCGCGCGGCACGGTTCCGGACGGGACGGTCGCGGCTGCCGCTGTCCGGGCGGGTCGCGGTGATCGTCGACGACGGCGTGGCGACCGGGGCGAGCGCGCGCGTCGCGGTGGCGGCCGCGCGGGCGGCGGGCGCGGCGCGGGTCGTGGTGGCGGTTCCGGTCGGGTCCGGCAAGGCGGTGGAGTCGCTGGCGGAGGACGCCGACGACGTGGTGTGCCTGGAGTGCCCGGCCCCGTTCACCGCGGTCGGGCAGTGGTACGCCGACTTCGTGCAGACCCCGGACGAGGAGGTGGCGCGGCTGCTCTCCGGTGAGGCCGTGGAACCGGACCCGGCCGCGGGTGACGAGGAGGTCACCGTGTTCGCCGGGGCGGTCCCGCTGGCAGGCAGGCTGACAGTGCCGGAGCGTGCCGCCGGGATCGTGGTGTTCGCGCACGGCGGCGGCAGCGGGCGTCACAGCCCGCGGGCCAGGTGGGCAGCGGAGGTGCTGCACCGGGCGGGGTTGGCGACGCTGCTGGTGGACCTGCTGACGCCGAGCGAGGAGGCCGATCGCGCGCGGGTGTTCGCGGTCGAGCTGCTGGCCAGCAGACTGGTGGAGGTGACCCGGTGGGTGCGGCGGCGGACCGGGCTGCCGGTCGGCTACTTCGGCACCGGAACGGGCGTCGCGGCGGCCCTGCTCGCGGCGACGGACTACCGGGTGGAGGTGGCGGCCATCGTCGCGCGCGGCGGACGCCCCGACCTCGCGGCGAAGCGACTGGGGTGGGTGCGCGCCCCGACGATGCTCATCGCGGGCGCCCTCGACACCGCGGTGCTGGACCTCAACCGCGCGGCGCACGCCCAACTGCGCGGTGAGACGCACCTGGCGGTGGTCCCCGGCGCGACGGGCCTGTTCGAGGAGCCGGGTGCCCTGGACGCGGCCGCCGGTCTGGCCAGGGACTGGTTCCGGACACACCTGGCGCCGGTGCGCGTCGAGGGCACCTGAGGGCCCGCCGCGGTGGGGTGCCGGTTCAGTGGCACACCCCGGGCGAGTGCCGCGCCGGGCAGGTCGTGGTGCCGGGACGGCGAGCGCCGCCGAGGACACGCACGGCTCAGTGGCGCGCCCGGGCGAGTGCCGCGCCGAGCAGTCCGGCACCCACCGCGCCCACGGCCCCGAGCAGGCCGTGGTGCCGGGACGCCCACGGCTGCACCGCGCGCCGGGTGGCGGTGCGGTCGAAGCGGCCGTGCGCGCCGAAGTCCCGGTGCTCGTCGGCGGGAGACCACAGGTTCGCGGGCCGGTCCGGGTCGCGCCGCCGCTCGCCCTGTTGCGAGCGGTATCCCGTGCGGGCCAGATAGCGGTCCAGCAGCCCTGGCGCGACCTTGTCGCCCAGCAGCGTGGCCACCGTCGAACCGCCGACCCAGTACTCGCGCCGCCGGGGATGGCCCGCCGCGTGCACGATCGCCCGCGCCGCGACCTCCGGCTGGTAGATCGGCGCCACCGGCCGGGCGCGCCGCGGCAGCCGGGACAGCACCCAGTCGAACTGGGGCGTGTTCATCCCCGGCAACTGCACCATCGTCACCCGCACCCCCGAGGAGTCGTGCAGCAGCTCGCAGCGCAGCGACTCGGTGAACCCCTGGATCGCGTGCTTGGAGCCGCAGTACGCCGACTGCAGCGGGATGCCCCGGTACGCCAGCGCCGACCCGGCCTGCACGATCACGCCCCGGTCGCGCGGCTTCATCCGGTCCAGCGCGGCACGGGTGCCGTGCACGAAACCCAGGTAGGTCACCTCGGTGACGCGCCGGTACTCCTCCGGCGACACCTCGTCGAACGGGGCGAACACCCCGCTGAACGCCGTGTTCACCCACACCTCGACCGGCCCCAGCTCGGCTTCCACGCGGCTCGCGGCGCGATCCACCGCCGCGAAATCGGCCACGTCGACTTCGAGCGGCAGCGCACGTCCGCCGGCCTGCTCGACCTCCCGTGACGCCGATCGCAGTCCCGCTTCCCCGCGCGCGAGCAGCGCGACCCGGTCGCCGCGCGCGGCGAACGCCCGTGCGCTCGCCCGTCCGACTCCACCGCTGGCTCCCGTCACCACCACGACACCCATGACCACAACCCTCCTTGATCATCCACTGTGGACAGACGCGAAAAATCCCCCGCCCGGCGCGGCGTGTCGGCTTGCGTCCACTCGAACAGGTGTTCTAGTGTTCGGCGCGGCCGGTCGGGGAGTGACGGGCCGGAAACCACGACAGGGGCAGGGGAGCGCCGATGGCCTTCAAGATCACGCACGTGTCACGCGACCAGGAGATCCGGTTCCCGACCCAGGCGGCGGCCGAGCACTACGCCGACCGGCTCGGCGGCGGACTGGACAAGTGGCGCGTCCGCGAAGCCGGAGCCCAGCCGGCCACGGCGGAGCCCACCCGCCAGGGCTGAGCACAGCGCGCCGGGCGGCCCGCGAGGTCCGCCCGGCCGCCGCCTCATCGCGCGGGCGTCAGCGAGCGGATCCGCTTGCCCAGGTCCCGCTCGAAGAAGTCCAGGAAACCGTCCGGGTCCGGTCCGGCGTTCTGCATCACCAGGTGGTCGAACCCGGCGTCCACGAACGGCTGCGCCACCTCGGCGTAGCGGTCGGGGTCCGGACCGCACGCGAACTTGCCCAGCACGTCCTCTTCGCGCACCGTCGCCGACGCGGCCTCGAAGTTCACCGGATTGGGCAGCTCGCTCATGACCTTCCAGCCGGTCAGCGCCCACCGCGAGGTTTCCAGCGCCGCCCGCGCGGCCTCGTGCTCGTCCTTCGCCCACGCCATCGGCACCTCCACGTACCGCGGGCCGGACCCGCCCGCCGCGGTGTAGTGCTCGACCACGTGCCCCTTCGGCTCGGTCGCGAACAGCCCGTCGCCCAGTTCGCCCGCCAGCTCCGCGGACCGCTTGCCACTTGCCGCGACCGCGATCGGCGGCAGCTCGTCCGGCAGGTCGAACACCCGCGCGTCGGCGAGCGTGAGGTGCTTGCCCTCGTAGGACTGGTACCCGCCCTGCCACAGCAGGCGGATGATCTCCAGCGCTTCCCGCAGCCGCTCGTGCCGCCCGGTCACGGTCTCCGGAAACCCCGGGCCCACCACGTGCTCGTTCAACCGCTCGCCCGCGCCGACGCCGAGCGTGAACCGGCCGTCGGAGACCAGCGCGAGCGTGGCCGCGGCCTGCGCGATGATCGCCGGGTGGTAGCGCACCGACGGGCAGGTGACCCCGGTCGCCAGCCCGATCCGCTCCGTCTTCGCGGCGATCGTGCCGAGCACGGTCCACGCGAACGGTGAGTGGCCCTGGTTGTCCAGCCAGGGGTGGAAGTGATCGCTGATCTCGACGAAGTCGAACCCCGCCTGCTCGGCCGCCACCGTCTGCCGGACCAGCTCCTTCGGCCCGAACGCCTCCGCGGCCAGTTTGTACCCGATGCGCACGTCGTGCTCCCTCCGTCACCCGCGGCGTACCCGTGGCCGCCACGGCGAAACGAGGGGTCACCGCCACGCGAACACCGGTTGCTCGAGGTGGGCGACGCGCGTCGTCCGGCCGTACAGCGCGATTTCGCGGAACTGGTAGAGCACGGCCGCCGTCGGCGCGTGCACCAGATGCCCGGCCAGCGGCAGCTGGATCACCGGCCGGTCCGACTCGGGGATCGTCAGGAACCGCGGCTCCACCGCGAGATCCCGCACCGGGATCGTGTGCACGTGCGCGACTTCGGCGGGATTGGGCCGCGGCTGCGGCGTCGCGCCGAGCCGCAGCACGACGGGCGTGATCACGTAGCCGGAGCGGGTCGGGTAGTCGTCGAGCAGGCCGGCGCAGTCCGCGCGCGACGCCACGACGCCCAGCTCTTCCGCCAGCTCCCGCACCGCGGCCGCGACCGCGTCCTCGCCGGGATCAGCCCGCCCGCCCGGCAACGCGAACTGCCCCGGATGGGCCCGCATCCCGGCCGCGCGGCGGGTGAGCCAGATCACCGGCTCCGCGGCGGCACCGGAGACCACGATGGCGACGGCGGCCGCGCGGCGCCCGTCGAGCGGGACGGCGATCCGCTCGAACTCCCCGAGATCGATCTCCATCCCGCCGACCCTAGCCGGAGGCCGGAAAGCCCTTGGGTAATCTCGATCCCGCCGGGAACGCCGATCGGGAAAGGTGACGATGACCTCCACGCCACCGCCTACCCGGTTCCGCCCGGAGATCGAAGGTCTGCGGGCCCTCGCCTGCGTCCTGGTCGTCGTCTACCACGTGTGGCTGGGCCGCATCTCCGGTGGCGTCGACGTGTTCTTCTTCCTCACCGGCTTCCTCATCACCGGCCAGCTCTTCCGCGCCGGCCTGCGCGGGCGCATCGAGTTCCGGACGTTCTGGGCGCGGATGATCACCCGCCTGTTCCCGGCGACCCTCACGGTGCTGCTGGTGGTGGTCGTGGCTGGCGCGCTGGTGCTGCCGCAGGCCCGCTGGTTCGGCACCGTCCGCGAGGTCTTCGCCGCGGCGCTGTACCTGGAGAACTGGCAGCTGGCCGCCAACGCGACCGACTACTTCGCCCAGCACAGCGACGCCAGCCTGGTACAGCACTTCTGGTCGCTGTCCATCCAGGGCCAGTTCTACCTCGTGTGGCCGCTGCTGGTCGCGGCGGTCGCGGTCGCCGCGCGCAAGCGGCTGCGCCTCGCCCTGGCCGGCACACTGGCGGTGCTGGCCGCGGGCTCACTGGCCTACTCGGTGTGGCTCACCGCGGAGAACCAGCCGCTGGCCTACTTCACCGCGCTCACCCGCATCTGGGAGTTCGCGCTCGGCGGCCTGCTCGCCCTCACGATCGACACGCTCACCCTGCCGCGCGTGCTGCGCGTCGTGTTCGGCTGGGTCGGGGTGGCCGGGCTCGTCGCGTGCGGGCTCGTCCTGCAGGTCGGCACGGTGTTCCCCGGCTACGTCGCGCTGTGGCCGGTCGTCTCGGCCGCGCTGGTGCTGCTGGGGGGCACCACCGGCAGCCCGGTCGCGGCCGACCGGCTGCTGACCACGCGGCCGCTGGCCTACGTCGGCAAGCTCAGCTTCTCGCTCTACCTGTGGCACTGGCCGGTGCTGGTGCTCTACCTCGTGTACCGGGGGCGCACCGAGGTCGGTCTGCTCGGCGGTGCGGTGGTCATCGCCGTCGCCGTGGCGCTGTCGATCGCGACCTACCACCTGATCGAGAACCCCGTGCGCCGGTCGCGCATCGCGGTGCGCACCCGCTGGAGCGCCTACCGGTTCGCCGTGCTCGCCATGATCCCGGTGCTCGTCGCCGCGGGAACGTGGCAGGTGGCCGGTCTCGCGCGCTCCACCGCCACCGTCGCGGGCGGCAGGGACCACCCCGGCGCGCTGGCCCGCACACCGGGGTTCGTCTACCAGGGCGCGGCCGACGTCGCCCCGGTGCCGTCGCCGGTCGCGCTGCCCGACGACTGGGCCTGGATCGACAACTGCGCCGAGTCGCCGCGCGGGGCCGAACTGCAGGTGTGCACCACGACGCCGGACGGCCCGCCGGAGAAGACCCTCGTCATCGTCGGCGACTCGCATCCGACGCAGTTCATCGCGGCGCTGGAACCGGTGGCCCACCGCCGCGACTGGCAGCTGGTGATCATGTCGCGCGGCAGCTGCCCGTTCTCCACCGAATCCGAGATCGACCCGGACGACCAGGCCTGCCGCGACTGGAACGCCGCCGCCGCCGACGAGATCCTCGACCTGCGCCCGGACGCCGTGTTCACCGCGGCCACCCGCGACGTCCGCGTGGGGCTGACCGAGCGCACTCCGCCCGGGTACGTGGAGCAGTGGCGGAAGATCGACTCGGCGGGCATTCCGGTGCTCGCGGTGCGGGACAACCCCCGCTACGACTACGCCCCGTCGGAATGCGCGGAGCTGCGCGGCGCGGACGCGCCGGAGTGCAACCCCTCGCGCGCGGACTTCTACCCCGACGAGCCGCCGTACGATTTCCTCGACGACGTCCCGCCGAACGTGTCGTTCCTGGATTTCAGCGACTACTACTGCGACGAAGCCGTCTGCCCGCCGGTGATCGGGAACGTGCTGGTCTACCTCGACGACAACCACGTCGGCGCGACCTATCTGAGCACCATGGACACGATCGTCGAGCAGGCGATCGACGCCGCGCTCGGCCTGCCCGATCCGGAGCCACCCGCTCCCGCCTGATCTCCCTCCGTGGCACCTCACGCGGGCCGGACGCGGCCGCTCTCCGCCATCCGGGTGGTGCACTGCGCCCGTTCGTGTGCTGCGGCCGCCCCGCACGCGTGATTGGATTTGTTCCAAGGTTTGATCGAGGTCGTTCCGATGCGACGCCGTTGAACACACAGCGGAGGTGTGCGGTCCTTGTCCGACTCACTCGATGCGACTGCGCCGGAGACGCGGGTGCGGCTCGACGGGCCGGAAGGGCTGGCGTCCCTGCGGCAGCGGGTGCGCGCGCTGCTCGCCGACTGCCCTCCGGCGGTGGTGGTCGACGTGGTCCTGCTGGTCGACGGGCTCGCGGGAGCGGCGTGCGAGCACGGGACGCCGCCGTTCGAGGTGCGGCTGGCCCGTGACGTCACCGGTGTGCTGCGGGTGGCGGTCACGACCGTGCCCGCCGGGGCGGATCTCGGCATCGGGACCAGGGTGCTCGACTCCGTGAGCACGCGCTGGGGCACCGCGCCCGGCGTGCTCTGGGCGGAACGGGACCTCAGCAGGACCTGAGCGCGTCCGCGCGGCTGGGGTAGACCGGCATCCGCTGGTCCAGACCGGTGACCGACAGCGGCCGGGCGGTCTGGCGGGTCGGCGCCACGACCCGGACGTCGGTGCGTTCGCTCGCCACCGCCAGCGCGGCCAGCCCGGCCGAGCCCAGGAACCCCACGCCCGTCAGGTCGACGACCGCCACCCGCGGCCGGTGCGTGGTCAGCTCGTCCAGCGCCCGGTTGAGCGGGGTGGCGGTCGCGACGTCCACGTCGCCGGCGACCTTGAGGACGGCGACCCCGGGAACGGGCCAGAAGACCTGCAGGCGCAGGGCCGTCGGCGCGGCTCGTGGCGCGGGCACGCGCGGTCCGCCGCGATGGGCGGCCGTGCTCACGGCACCGGTGGAGTTGCGCGCCGGATGGCTCATGACTCTCCTCCCGTCAGCCCTTCTGGCCTGCTCTCCTTCCGAGGGTAATCAATCTCACACGGAAAGCACCAGTTCAGAGGCGGTCACGCGGCTGGGGGAAAAGTCGTCCCCGGCCCGACGTCCTCCGGCACGCGCACCCCGACGAAGTCGATCGGCCGTCGTGTCCGGAACCCCAGCGCGGCGTAGAGCCGGACGGCGCTCGTGTTCGCGGCGGCCGCGTGCAGGAACGGTGTCTCGCCGCGTTCGGCGATGCCGTGCGCCACCGCGAGCACCAGTCGCGTGCCCAGGCCCTGCCCGCGGAACTGCGCGTCCGTGCAGACGGCGCTGATCTCGGTCCACCCGGGCGGGCGCATGCGTTCCCCGGCCATCGCGATCAGCTGCCCGTCGCGGCGGAAGCCGAGGTAGGTCCCGAGTTCGACGGTGCGCGGCAGGAACGGGCCCGGCCGTGTCCGCGCGGCGAGCGCGAGCATGTCGGGCACGTCGGCTTCGGTCAGCCGCACCGCTTCCGCGTCCGGCGCCGTCTCGACGCTCTCCGCCACCATCTGCACGCCCGTCACCGTGAACTCCACCGGCCAGTCCGGGGGCGGCGGCAGCACCGGACCCGGCAGCGACACCAGTCCGCCCGGCCCGGCCAGTCCGGCCATGTCCTTCCACGTGGTTTCGTCCGCGTCGCCGGGAAGCGCCGCCCACGGTGAGACGTCCGGGTCGTACCGGACGGCTTGCCCGTGCGAGCGGGCGAAGCGGGAGTGCGGCCCGGTCAGCGCCGCGTATGCGGGATTGTCCAGAACACCAGTCACACCACGAAACTACCGGTCATCCGCACGCCACCGGCCGTTCACGTGAGGCTCGTCCCGTTGTGCTTCAAGATCACTACCGTGGCCCGGTGGACACCGAACAGTGGCTCGCGGACTTCCAGCGCCGCGTCGACGATCTGCGCGGCAAAAGCGCGCGGTTGCAGGAACAGCTGACCGAGGCTTCCGGCACGGCCTCCTCCCCGGACGGACTGGTCCAGGTGACGGCGGGCCCGAGCGGCGCGCTGCAGGCTCTGCACATCGACGAGAAAGCGATGTCCGGCACCGCGTCGAAGCTCACCGAGACGATCATGCAGACCTTCGGCAAGGCACAGGCCAAGGTCGCGCACGAGGTCGCGGGCGCGCTGGAACCGCTGGCGGGCGGCACCGAAATGATGGACGTCGTGCGGTCGTTCCTGCCCCCGGCACCGGAGGGCGACGACGAGGAAACCGAGGACGAGCCGGAGGCGCCGGCCGCGGAACCGCCGGCCTCCCGCACGGGCGAAACGGCCGAAGAGGACGAAGAGGACGGTCGACCGTGGTGAGCGGTGGCGGCTACGAGGTCGATCCGGAGGTCCTGGACACCTACGCCGGCGGGCTCGACGACCGCGCGAGCCGCGTGAGCGCCGAGGCCGACCAGGTCCGGCACGTCAACGGCGGTGACATCAACGCGTTCGGCGTCGCGGTCGGCCAGGTGCTCGGCATTCCGACCCGCATCGCGCTGGGCGTGCTCGCCGACCAGGTCAGGTCCGCGGCCGAGGCGTGCACCAGCGAGGCCAAGAACGTGCGGTCCGCGGCGGAGGCCTACCGCGGGACCGACGCCGCCCACGCCGACACCCTGAAAACGGAGGGCGACCTGTGACGACGACCGGCTTCGATCCGAACGCCGCGCCGGACTTCGGCGCGGGGGTCGTGATCACCAGCACCAACCAGTTCTCCGGCGCGGGATTCCTGGACTCCTACACCTTCCTCATCCGCAGCTGCAACGACATCAAAACCGCCGACGACTCCGACAAGGCCGCGCTCGGTGCCGCGATCGGGCTCGGCGTCATCGCCTCGGCCGTCGACACGGTCAAGCTGGCCATCAACCCGCTGGGCAGCCTCATCTCGGCCGGGCTGGGCTGGCTGATCGAGCACGTGAGCTTCCTGCGGGAACCGCTGGACATGCTCATGGGTGACCCGGACGAGATCCAGAAGCTGGGGGAGGAGGTGCACAAGATCGCCGAGTCGATCCGCAAGATCGGCGAGGACCAGACCAAATCGCTGGAGGGCGCGGTCAGCTCGTGGACCGGCTCCGGCGCGGACGCCTTCAACAACCGGATGAAGGAACTCGCCGCGGACCTGGAGAGCAAGGCCCACGGCACGGACATCGTCGGGTACGTGATCCACACGAACATGGCGATCATCTCCGCGGTGCGCGGGCTGTTCCGCGACCTGATCACCACCGTGCTCGGCGACATCATCTCGGCCGTGCTGATCGCGATGGCCACCGCCGTCATCACGTTCGGGGCCTCGATCGTCGCCGCCGTCACCTACAGCGTCACGCAGGCCACGCTCACGGCCACGTCGCTGGCCAGCAAGCTCGCGGCCGTCGTCGCGCAGGCCACGCGCTCGGGCGCCCGGACGCAGCAGCTGGTCAACCTCCTCAAGACCCGCCAGACGCTGCAGAACCGGCCGATCGAGCTGCCGGAGCGGCCGCCCACGAGCCGTCCGGCCAGCCCCGCCCCGTCCAGCAGCACCTACCACACCGCCGACGACGGCGCGAGCGTCCACAGTGGAACAACCACCAGCTCGTACCACACGGCCGACGACGGTGCGAGCGTCCACAGTGGATCGAGCAGCTCGTACCACACCGCGGCCGACGACATCGCGCCCCCGCCGAAGGGCCCGTGGACCAAGACCCACGAAGAGTGGTTGAAGACCAAGATGCCCGACGCGTGGAGCAAGTACAAGAAGATCGAGAACGAACTGAGGGACAACCACCCGGAGTCGTTCAAGGTCTTCAAGCAGTGGATCGCGGACTCCGACAACGCGAAGGAGTACTGGGCCTGGCCGATCAAGGCCACCCAGGACTCCGTCCGGCAGCTGCTCGACATCCAGAAGTCGGCGGAGGCTTCCTGGACGGCGGAGCAACAGGAGCAGCAGGCTTAGGGACTGTTTCGGAGTGGTGTGCGTGGCGGTGCGGGTAGCGGCCCCTCCCGTCTGCCCGCCACCGCCCTCAACGGACGCGCTCCGCGCGACCCCACTGAATCACCCCGCGGCGGTGCCAGCGCACGGCCCACTGCAAGCGGCTCCGCCACTGACGAAACACGGTTCAGCGCGCCCGGCGCCCGGAGTCCGTTCCTCCGTGCTGGCGCCTCAAGCGCGCGGGCGGAGCGGGAACCCCGCGGCGCGGTAGCAGTCGTCGATGAGCGTCATCGTCGCCACCGTGTCCGCGGGGTCGTCCCGCGGCGGAGCGCCTTCGCGCAGGTGCGCGGCGAAGGCCGCCAGCTGGTAGGAGTAGGACGGCCGCCGTCCGGGGTGCTCGACCCGGTCGCCCACGAGGAGCCGGTCGTCGGTGTCCGGGCGGACGAAGTTGACGGCCGTCGCCTCGCCCCGCGTTCCGGTCAACCGCAGGGCGAAGCGCACCTCGGCGGCTGCCATGTCGCAGCGCATCGTGGCCGTGGCCCCGCCGGGGAACGTCAGCCGCGCGTCCATCGTCTCGTCCACGCCCGGATGCCCGGCCCGCACGGTCCCGCTCGCCGATTCCAGGACCGGCGCACCGCCTGCCCACGGCGCCAGGCCCCGCACCGCGTGCAGTCCGTAACAGCCGACGTCCATCAGTGCGCCACCGGCCAGGTCGAACGACCAGCGCGGGTCCGTTTCGGCGGGTGCCGGGATGAGCAGCTCGGCCTTCGCCGAGCGCAGCTCGCCCAGCTCGCCCGAGTCCAGGAGTTCGTGCAGGCGCAGCAGGACCGGGTGGTAGTGGTAGTGGAACGCCTCCACTACCCGCACCCCCGCCGCGGCCGCCGCGGCGGTGACCTCGCGGGCTTCGGCGGCGTTGGCGGCGAACGGTTTCTCGGTCAGGACGTGCTTGCCCGCCCGCACCGCGGCCAGGTTCCAGCGCCCGTGCAGCCCGTTGGGCAGCGGGTTGTAGACGACGTCGATCTCGTCGTCGGCGAGCAGGTCCGCGTAGGAGGCGGCGACCCGCTCGACGCCGTGCTGGGCGGCGAACGCCTCGGCCCGGCCACGGTCCCGCGCGGCGATCGCGACGAGCCGGTGCCCGGTGTCGTGGGCGGGCGCGACGATCGCCGTCGCGGCGATGCGGGCGGCACCGAGGATGCCGATGCGAAGTGGTTCCACCGCGAAATGCCCCCAGCTCTTCGAGTGCGCACAAGGCCGTCGCACACCTTAGCGTGGGCACATGGTCCGCACGCGCGTCTACCGCCACGGGGTTCTCGAGGCCGAAAACTTTCCCGCCGCCGAACTGTCCGATCACCTCCAGGATCCGGCGGCGGTGGTGTGGCTCGACCTCGCCACTCCGGCCGAGGACGATCTCGCCACGATCAGCGAGGAGCTGGGCCTGCACCGGCTGGCCGTCGAGGACGCGGTGCACGAGCACCAGCGGCCCAAGCTCGACCGCTACGAGACGCACTCGTTCCTCACCGCCTACGCCGTCCGGCTGGACGCCGGCACCGGGACCCTCACCGACAGCGAACTCGCCGCCTTCCTCACCGACCGGGCCCTGGTGACGGTGCGCAAGGACGGGCACTTCGACATCGAGGCCGTCGTGCGGCGCTGGGACGACTCCGCCGACCTCGCCAAGGGTGGTGTCGGCTACCTCGTGCACGGGCTGCTGGACTACATCGTCGACACGCACTTCGAGGCGGTGCAGGCGATGGACGACGAGATCGAGGCGCTGGAGGACGGGGTGTTCGCCGAGCACGTCGACCACACCGGCATGCAGCGCCGCTCGCTGCGGCTGCGCAAGAGCCTCGTTGCCCTGCGGCGCGTCGTGCTGCCGATGCGGGAGGTGGTGAACTCGCTGATGCGCCGGGACCACCACCTCGTCGACGAGACGCTGACGCCCTACTACCAGGACGTCTACGACCACGTGCTGCGCGCGTCGGAGTGGACGGAATCGTTGCGGGACCTGGTCACCACGATCCGCGAGACACAGCTGAGCCTGCAGGGCAACCGGCTCAACATGATCATGAAGAAGGTGACCAGCTGGGCGGCGATCATCGCGGTGCCGACGGCGATCACCGGGTTCTACGGCCAGAACGTCCCCTACCCGGGATTCGAGCAGCCGTGGGGGTTCTGGCTGTCCACGGCGGTGATCGTGGTGCTGTCCGCGGCCCTCTACGTGATGTTCAAACGACGCGACTGGCTGTGAGCGCTCAGGTCAGCCGGAGGGCCTGGGACAGGGTGGGGTAGAGGTCGAGCGCGGCGATGGTCCCGGTGATGCGCAACGGTTTGACGGTGCCGGGCGCGTGCGCCACGAACCGGACCTCGGTGGCCATGCCCGCCAGCTCCTGGACCTCGAGCAGCAGGTGCAGGGCGCACGATCCGAGGAACGTCACGCCGGACAGGTCGACGACCACCAGCGCGGGCGGACGGCCCAGGACACCGAGCATGATCGCGCGCAGGCGCGGCACGGTCGAGCCGTCGAGTTCGCCCGCCGCCCGCACGACCAGCGCCGCCTGCCGCTCGTCCACGGTGACGGCGAACGGAGCGCTCGGCAGTGGCCGTTCACCGGACTCCATCCGGTTCATGGTGACACGCCGGAACGGGAAAATCGATGCCGAACCGGACAGTGATCTCCGCCGGTGTCAGAAGACGGCGACCTCGGAGCCGACCGGGAGCGCGTCGAAGAACAGCGCCGCGTCGACGGCCGACAGGTGGACGCAGCCATGGGAGGGCGCATCCAGGCTGCCCTCGTGGAAGGCGATCCCGCCGGGGGCGAAGAACACCGAGTGGTTCATCGGGTCGCCGAACTCGCCGCTGACGTGGTCGGCGTCCTTCCACTCGACCCGGAAGAGCCCGCGCGGCGTGGCGACGGAGTCCGGGGCGGCGTCGGTGCCCGGCATGACCCGGACCGGGCCGTAGGTGATCTCGCCGTGGTGCTGCAGCCAGCTCAGGCGCCGCTCCTCGTCGACGCACGCCCGCGCGGAGTCCGGGCACAGCGCGGTGCGCGGCGCGGGCGGGGCCGTGCTGACCGGTGCCGGCGGCGGGACGGGCCGGGGAGCGGGCGCGGCGGCCGGTTCGGGTGCCCGGGAGTCGAGCAGCACCCAGCCGGAGAGCAGGGCGAGCGCGGCGATCGCCGCCCAGCAGGTCTGGCGCTGGAGACGGGACGAGGTGATGCGCAGCGGGGAAGCCACGGCGGCACCGTAGCGAGGGTGAGCCGTTCTGGGGGCCGGAGCGGGGGCAACGGCCCGTCAAACCACGAGTTCGGGTGAATTCCGGGGCTCGTCACCGGCCCGGCCCGGCGTCCGTCAGGGCAGTGACCATCGCCGGACCGGCGCTGAACTCCTGGCTCTCGCGCGAATTCGCGGCCGCCACGGGGTCCTCGGCGATCTCGCCCGCGAAGGACAACGCCAGCGCCAGCAACGCGCCGTCCCAGCCGGCCCGACGAACAGGGCGCCCGCGTCGCTCTGGGCGATCTCGATCGGCACCGTGTGTTCCAGTCCGAGGTCGGTGGACTCGCCGTCGGCGGTCAGGCGGACTTCGACGATGCTCGTGGGCCCGCCGAAGGTCACCTTCAGCAGCCGGGGCGCGTCGCAGGTCAGGATGTCCCCGCCGGCGTTGCCCTCCAGCTGGAACGTGCCGCCTTCGCGAAGATCTCCGGTCAGTGGCAGGAACCATCGGCGCACCCGTACCGGATCGGTGACGGCGTCCCACACGTCGGCCGCCGTCGCGTCGTACCTCCGTCGCACCAGGACGGAGACGGTTTCGCCGCTGGTCGCCGTGGTCCGGCGGACCTCACGGCCGATCGCCTTGAGGTGGTTCGCGAGGTGGCCGCGAGCGTGGCAGGCCCAGGTCATCGAGGCCACGGCTGCCCGGCTGCCCGCGGATTGATCACGGTGGTCCACCTCCGTGCTAGAACCTGACCAACGCGCCTCCGGTGACCAGCTCGTAGACGAAGTTGACGAAGAAGAACCCGAAGAACAGGAAGTTCAGCACCAGGATCAGGTAGTGCCACGTCCGGGGACGGGCCGCCTTCGGCAGGCGCGAGTTCAGGTACATCAGCGCGAACGGGAAGATCAGCGCGCCCAGGTTCGACATGTTCGCCGAGGTCTGGACCAGGTCCGTGGGCAGCGCCAGGTGCATCGCGCCCGCGATGACCGCCAGCACCACCAGCATGAACGGGAAGTAGAACCGCCGCGGATCGCCCTCGATCAGGCGTCGCAGGCGTGGGCTGCTGGCGTGCGAGGCGTCGGTGAAGTTGCGCACCAGCGCCTCGAAGATGCCCAGCTGGGTGGAGAACAGGATGAGCACCCCGACGGCCAGCATCACGGAGAACATCCACTGGCCGTACTCCGCGCCGAGCTGCGTCGCGGTGAACGTCGGGACGTTCGACGACGACGGCCGCTGCCCGCTGGTCGCCACCACGTGCGACATCAGCACGGTCGGCAACAGCATGCCGACCATCGCGCCGACGAAGAACACGCCCCACAGATCGGTGAGCAGCAGCCGGTACCAGCGCTTCCACCGGCCCGCGTTCGCCGCGTCGTCGGGGAAGGTGACGCCCACCGGTTTCACCTTCGAGCCCGCCCCGCGCAGACCGGAGATGAACCCGACGCGGTAGCCCATGCCGTAACCCTTGTCCCGGTAGTGGTTCATCACATACCAGTTCAGACCGGACGCCAGCGCGGTGAACCCCGCCAGCCCGCCGAGCTGCGTCGCGGTGATGCCCTCCGGGGGAGCGGCGGGCGTGACGAGCCCGCGGATCCCGTCCCACCACACCGATCCCGGCACGATCGCGATCGTGACGACCAGCAGGACCAGGATCACGGCCCCGACCAGCACCCAGTTCGCCAGCTCCAGCGCGCGGGAGATCTTGCGGGCCAGCACGGTGATCACGAAGACCACCAGCAGCAGCCCGATCCCGAGCAGTCGCACGTACTCCAGCTCGCCGGAGTTGTTGGGGCGCCCCGCGATCAGCGCGAACAACCCCTGACCGGCACCGGCGGCCCAGCCGCCGAAGATGAAGGCGAAGTAGAGCACCAGCAGGGAGAACGGGATCCACACCTTGGCGCCCGGCGGCACCCGCCCGAACCCGACGATCGGCACCTCGCCGGTGGCCATCACGTAACGGGACACCTCGACGTTGTAGAAGGTCTGCAGCAGAGCCGACACCGTGATCACCCAGCCGACACCGACGAAACCGAACGTGCCCACCGCCTGCGGGCCGAGCAGCCACTCACCGCTGCCGATCGAGATCCCCAGGGCGATGAGGCTCGGCCCGATCACGAACCGGACGATCTGCACCGGGCCCAGCCTGCGAACCCGGAACACCTCCTCCGGCTCCGGCAGGTCGTCCACCGCGAGCGGGGGCCTGCTGACGCCGATCTGGTACTCACTCGCGGCCGGCGGGGACACCGGCGCTCCGGACGGGTCGACCATGACCACCTCCCAGGAGGTCCGAAAACGGACATCGGAGGCAGTAAGCACCCAAAGCGGTAGGTGGTCAAGGGTCCAGTGACAGCGTGGCCGGGTTCCGGTTATAACCGCTGTCACCTTTGCCGATTCAGCGCGCTCAGTCGGTTACCCTGCCGGAAGAATGTGCTGCGCCAGGTTATAGGCAGTGGAGGGAGCGCGGGCGTGGGTGAACCGGTGGCCCAGCTGGTCACGAAGAGCGAGATGGCCTACGACAGCGTGCGCGAGAAGATCCTCTCCGGCGAGTTCCCGCCGGGCTCGGTGATCAACCAGGCGACACTGGCCCGCGCCATCGGCATCAGCACCACCCCGCTGCGCGAGGCGCTGCGGCGGCTCAAGGCCGAAGGGCTGGTCGAGCTCGACGCGCACCGCGACGCGCACGTCGCCGAACTCAGGGCGGAGGAGGCGCGCGACCTGTTGGAGATGCGGCGCTCGCTCGACCCGCTGGCCGCCTCGCTGGCCGCCGAACGGCGCAGCAGGTCCGACATCGCCGAGATCCGCGACGCGCTCGCCGGGCTCGAACCGCTGCCCGGCAATCCCGGCTACGAGCACCTGCTGCGGCACCGCCGCTTCCACCGGGCGATCTACCGCGCGTCCCACAACGACCTGCTCATCGACGCGCTCGAAGGGTTGTGGGACAAGGCCGACCGCTACCGGCGGCTCGCGCTGGAGGCCGAGCGCACCCCCGGGGCGCGGGCCAGGACGTCCGAGGAGCACCGGATGCTGATGGAGTGCGTCGCGGCGGGCGACGGTGACGGGGCCGCGGCGGTGATGCGCGAGCACATCGACACCAGTCTCGGGGCGCAGGCAGCCTGGCGGCTGCGCGAGTCGTAGCCGTGCGGCGACAACTCTGGGTCCTGCTCGCCCATTCCGTGCTGACGCAGGCGGTGACGTTCGTCCTGCGGCCCGCGACCTCGTACCGCGCGCTCGAACTGGACGTCCCGCCGGGCTGGCTCGGTGTGCTGTCCGGCAGTTTCGCGCTGGTGCCGCTGGTGCTCGCGTTGCCGGCGGGACACCTGGTCGACCGGGTGGGGGAACGGCGCCTGATGGTGACCGGCGCGCTGCTGATGACCGCCGCCGGAGCGGCGTTCCTGACGCTCGGGGGTTCGGTGCCCGGCCTGATCGCCAGCAGCGTGCTGCTGGGCGCCGGGCACCTGTGTGCCGTGGTCGGCCAGCAGGCGATGGTGGCGAACACGACGGCGTCGGCGCGGATGGACTCGGCCTTCGGCTACTACACCTTCGCCGCCTCGCTCGGTCAGGCGTTCGGGCCGCTGCTGATCGTCGCCTTCGGGGGAAGCCAGGCCATTCCCCACACCACACCGATCTTCCGCGGCGCCACGGTCATCGCGGTGGCCCTGCTGGCGTGCTCGCTCGCGGTGCGGACCCGTCCCTCCACCATGGCGGAGAAGGCCGCCGGGCCGATCACGGTGACGGCCCTGCTGCGGCTGCCCGGGCTGTTCCGCGCGCTGATGATCAGCTGCGTGGTGCTCGCCGCGGTGGACATCTCGCTGGTGTACCTGCCCGCGCTCGGCGCGGAACGGGGCATCGCCTCCGGTGTCATCGGGGTGCTGCTCGGCCTGCGCGCGACGGCGTCCATGGTGTCCCGCCTGCTGCTGGGACGCGCGACGAAGGTGCTCGGGCGGCGCAGGCTGCTGATCCTGAGCATCGCCGCCGCGGCGGTGGGTCTCGGTGCGGCGGCCGTGCCGATGCCGGTCTGGCTGCTCGCGCTCGTCATCGTGGTCGCCGGCCTGGGCCTCGGCGTCGGCCAGCCGCTGACGATGTCCTGGCTCGCCGAATCCACGCCGCCGGGCGCGCGCGGGCGCGCGATGTCCCTGCGCCTCACCGGAAACCGGGCGGGCCAGGTGATCGTGCCCGGCGCGATCGGCCTGGTCGCCTCGGGCCTCGGCGCGGCCGGAGTGCTGTCGGTGACGGCCTTCGGCCTGGCGTGGGCCGGTGTGAGCGCCCGAAAACTGGCGATCGACCGCCCGCCACGGTGAGTCGCCGTGTTTGCCGCTCCGGGCACCGTGTTTGCCGTTCCCGGCACTGTGTTTGCCACTCGCGGCACCATGTTGGCCGTTCCGGGCCCGGCTGAGCCGTATCGCCCCACCGAAACGGCCATCCGGCAACGCAAGCCGAGCACCGACCGCCCAGACCGCCCCCGCCCCTCCTCCCAAGGCGGCCTGGGAGGAGGGGCGGGGGCGGTCGGCACCCAAGGCGACTGACTACGGCCACCAGAGTGACCAGCGGTCACCCCGCCCGGCTCCGGGTTTACGGCAGCTCGCGGCGCTCGCCGCTCACAGCAGGACGGGCACGCTCTCCACGCCACCGGCGATCCGGTTGGTCCGCACGCCGATGTCGTCGACGTCCACCGCCAGTCGCATCGTCGGGAAGCGGCGGAACAGGGCGGGAAAGACGGTGCGCAGCTCGACGCGGGCGAGGTTGGCTCCGATGCACACGTGCGCGCCGTGCCCGAAGGCGACGTGCACGTTGGGGGAGCGGCCGGGGTCGAACTCGTCCGGCTCCGGGAACGCGGTCTCGTCGCGGTTGGCGGCGTCCACGGACACCAGGACCGCGTCGCCACGGGCGATGCGCACGCCCGCGATCTCGACGTCCTCGTGCGCGTACCGCAGCAGACCACCGGTGCTGCTCGTCGCCGACAGCCGCAGGATCTCCTCCACCGTCTGCTGCACCTGCCCGTCCGGGTCGGCGGCGAAGGTGTCCCGGCGCCCGAGATCGGTGAGCAGGAACAGCGTGCCCAGCGCGATCCGCGTCGAGGTGGTTTCGTGCCCGGCGAACAGCAGCCCGGCGGCCTGGCGGGCCAGATCCTCGTCGGTGAACGTCGGGTCCTCGGCCTGCACGGCCACCATGTCGGAGATGACGTCGGGCTGCGGATCGGCGCGCTTGATCGCGGCAAGCTCCGCGGTGTAGGCCATGAACTCCCGCATCGCCTCCTGCCCGTCGGCCCTGCCGTCGAGCACGGCGATGCGCTCGGACAGCTGCCGGAAGTGGCCACGGTCGGCGAAGGGCACTCCGAGCAGTTCGCAGATCACCAGGACCGGCAGTGGAAAGGCGAGCAGCTCGGTCAGGTCCACCGGCTCACCGGGGGCGGCTTCGTGCGCCGAGGCCATGTCGTCGAGGCAGCGCTGGGTGAGGTCGTGGATGTGCTCGCCGAGCGCCCGCATCCGCGGGGCCGAGAACGCGGGTGCGAGCATGCGCCGCATCCGCTTGTGGTCGTGTTCCTCGGTTTCGTAGTTCCCGGTGGGGCCCGCCTGCAGCGCCGCGTGCGAGATGCGTGCCGCCTGCTCCGGCGCCGGGTGCGAGCGCCCGAACCGGCGGTCCCGGAACACTTCCCGCACGTGCTCGTAGGAGGTGACCAGCCACGCCGGGTCACCCGCCGGAGTCACCACTCGCGTGAGCGGTGCGCGGCTGCGCAACTTCGCGTAGAGCGGCGGGATCTCCAGCGCGTTGCTCCGGGAAAACGGCAACTGGGGTGCTTCGTGCTCGGTGGTCGTCATGCGCCTTCCTCGGGTTTCGCGGTTGATCGCAGCCTGGCCAGCCAGGCGAGTTCCTCGGTGAGCCGCCTGCTGACCTCGTCCAGGACGGCGCGGCTCCACGGATCGGCCTGCGCGGCGGCGAGCGCGGCGAGCCGGTCGCGCTCGGCGGCGACCGCGCGTTCCCGCGTGCCGAGCACCGCGGCGCGTTCCCGGCCGTCCAGCCTGCTGAAGTTGCCGACCCTGGCGAGGAATTCCTCCTCGTTGAGCGCCAGTTCCTCCGGGAAGTCGGCGAGCAGATCGTGCAACAGCTCCCGGCCCACGTCCGTGATCGTGTAGACGTGGCGCGGCGGCTTGGCCTCCTGCTCCTCCGGGCTCCGCAGCACAGCGCCGGCCTCGACGAACCGCCGCAACGCCGGGTACAGCGAGTTGTTCGACAGCGTGTGCCCGGTCGAGGCTTCGACCGCCTTCCGCAGCTCGTAGCCGTGCAGGGGTTCCCTGGCGAGCCGCGAGAGGAGGAAGATCTCGATCCACACCTAGGTCACCGTAACCTAGGGTTTCGTGACCACGCAACCACCAGCGGTCAGAACCGGTGGAAACCTGGCGTCAGGACGCGAGCGCGGTGGCCGCGGCGTTGCGAATGTGGTCACGCCACAGCGCGCTGGCGGCGTCCGCGTCACGGGCGGCGATGCGCTCCACGACCTGTTCGATCTCGGTGATGCTCGACTGCGGCCTGCCGCGGTGGCCCAGTGACCGGGCGCGCAGCTGCGCGAGCCTGCCATGCAGGAGCCGGGCCTGGGAGTGCAGCACGTCGTTGCCCGCGCCCGAGTACAGCACGTCGTAGAACTTGTTCTTGGTGCTGAGCATACGGCTCACGCGGCCGGATTCGTGTGCCGCCTTGAGCTTGGCCAAGGCGTCTTCGAGCCGGGTCAGCACCTCGTCGGAGGCCCGCTCGACGAACAACCGGACCGCGAAGCACTCCAGCGCTTCGCGAACCTCGTAGATCGCCCTGGCCTCGTCGTCGCTGAGCTGGGCCACCGTGGGGCCCTTGTGCGGGGGGATGACGAGGAACCCTTCCGCCTCCAGCTGGCGGCAGGCTTCACGGATGGTGTTGCGCGAGACGTCGAGCCGCTCGCACAGTTCGCGCTCGACGAGCCGCTGTCCGGGCTTGAGCACGCCGCTGACGATCTCGGCGCGGATGGCCTCGACCGCCTGGGTGCGGACCGGCGCCGCAGCGTGGATCACCTTCACGTACCCAGCGTATTCATTGTCCGATTGTGGGTCAAACCAAATCCGGACGAGAGCGCTATTAACGCAGCTCAGGTGCGTTCAGTTGACCGATTGTGGGACAATCGTCTAGCGTCGTCGGCGTCACCGAAGACCAGAAAGGCGCATCCATGTCCCAGTCGTTGCCGGACACCTCGGCCGAAGGTGTCACCCGCTACGGCCTCTTCATCGGCAACCAGCAGATCGCCCCGATCGAGGGCGAGTACCTCGACGTCGTCAACCCGGCCACCGGCCGCGTGTGGGCCCAGGTGCCCAACGCCTCGGCCAAGGACGTCGACGCGGCGGTGGACAGTGCCCGCCGCGCGTTCGAAGAGGGCGACTGGCCCGGTTACCGCGCGGCGGACCGCGCCAAGTTCCTGATCCGCTTCGGTCAGGCGATCGCCGACAACGCCGACGAAATCGCCCAGCTGCAGGTCGGCGAGAACGGCAAGCTGATCCGCGAAATGGTCGGCCAGGCCAAGCTGATGCCCGAGTACTTCAACTACTACGCGGGCCTGGCGCAGATGCCGACCGGCAGCACGAACCCGCTGCACGTGCAGCAGATGGTCAACTACACGGTGCGCGAGCCGCTCGGCGTGGTCGCCGCGATCACCCCGTGGAACTCCCCGCTGCTGCTGCTGGTGTGGAAGCTCGGTCCGGCGCTGGCCGCGGGCAACACGGTGATCGCCAAGCCGTCCGAGGTCACCCCGGTCTCGGCGATCCGCTTCGCCGAACTCGCCGCCGAGGCCGGTCTCCCGGCAGGCGTGTTCAACGTCGTGACCGGCCTGGGCCACCCGTCGGGCACGGCGCTGACGGGGCACCCGGGTGTGGACAAGGTCGCGTTCACCGGCTCCACCGCCACCGGGCAGGCCATCGCCTCCCAGGCGGGCAAATCGCTCAAGCGGGTGTCGCTGGAACTGGGCGGCAAGTCGCCCAACATCGTGTTCGACGACGCCGACCTCACCAGCGCGGTCAACGGCCTGGTCGCGGGGATCTTCGGCGCCAGCGGTCAGACCTGCATGGCGGGCTCCCGGATCCTGGTGCAGGACACCATCTACGACCAGGTGGTCGAGGAGCTCGTGCGCCGCGCCGAGGCGATCAAGGTCGGCGACCCGCAGGACCCGGCCAGCGAAATGGGCACCATCGCCTCCCGCGCGCAGTACGACAAGGTGCTCTCCTACATCGAGGTCGCCAAGGCCGACGGCGCGCGGCTCGCCGCGGGCGGAACGACCGCCCGGGTCGACGGCTTCCCCGACGGGCTGTTCGTCCGGCCTACCGTGTTCGCCGACGTCACCAACGACATGCGGATCGCGCGGGAGGAGGTGTTCGGCCCGATCGCCTCGGTCCTCCGGTTCTCCGACGAGGAGGACGCCGTGCGCATCGCCAACGACACGGAGTTCGGCCTCGCCGCCGGCGTGTGGACCGGCAACGTGCAGCGCGCGCACCGCGTCGCGGGCCGCCTGCGCGCGGGCACGGTGTGGATCAACAACTACCGCAAGACCTCCTACGCCACCCCCTTCGGCGGCTACAAGCAGAGCGGGCTCGGACGTGAGAACGGCGCCGACGCGCTGCGCGAGTACACCGAGGAAAAAAGCGTCTGGGTGGACACCGGGCAGGGTGTCAAGGACCCCTTCAACCCCCGCGCCTGACACCCCCCGTGAGGAGAAGAACATGACGACATCGGCATCGTCGCCGGACCCGGTCGTGGTGATCGGGGCGGGTATTGCGGGCCTGTCGGCCGCCGTCTCGGCGGCCGAGGAGGGCGCGCCGGTCATCGTGGTGGACCGCGCCGGGCCGCTGGAGGCCGGCGGCAACACGAAGTGGACCTCGGCCTACTTCCGCCTGGACGACGTCTACGAACCCAACGAGTCCTTCGTGGACGAAGTGGTCGCCTTCTCCGGCGGCCGCACCCCGTCCTGGTACGTCGAGGCGCTGGTCGAGCGCCTGCCCGAGACCATGGAGTGGATCCAGGGCCACGGCGCCCGCTTCCGGCGGTTCCCGACCTACTTCATCAACAGCAACCGGCCGCGGCTGCAACCACACGGCGGTGGCGAAGCCCTGCTCACCGCGCTGCGCCCGGTGGCGGAGAAGCTCGGAGTCGAGTTCCGCTACCACACCACGGCACAGAGCCTGGTGACCGCGGCGGACGGCCGGGTCACCGGGCTGCGGGTGAGCGGACCCGGCGGTGAAGACGTCGTGGCGGCCCGCGCGGTGATCATCGCCTCGGGCGGATTCGAGGGCGACCCGACCGCGCTGGGCAAGGAACTCCCCGGCGACGTCAGCACGCTCGTCCCGATCGCCCCCGGCGTGGAGTTCAACAAGGGCGAGGGCATCCGCATGGCGCTCGACGCGGGCGCCCGGCGCGGCGGCCAGTGGGACGGCTTCCACGCCGAACCGGTGGACCCGCGCGCGGACAACCCCGAGGCGCTGGTGATGGTCTTCCCCTACGGCATCCTGGTCAACAAGCTGGGGGAGCGGTTCCTCGACGAGGGGCGCGGCACGGTCGACGAGACCTACGAGAGCACCGCGCGCGCGGTGTGGGCGCAACCCGACGGTATCGCCTACTTCATCACCGACCGCAGGTTCGAGCAGGTCGGTGACCGCGAACGCGGACTGCTGACCGGCCGCAAACCGGTCACCGCCGACAGCCTCGACGAACTCGCCGCGGCACTGGGCCTGCCCGCGCAGCGGCTCGCCGACACCGTCGCCGCCTACAACTCCTCCGTTGTGGACGGTGAGTTCGACTGGCGCCGCCCCGACGGCAAGCACACCGAGGGGCTCACCCCGCCCAAGAGCAACTGGGCGCTCCCGGTCGACGAGGCGCCGCTGCTGGCCTACCCGGTGGCTTGCGCGATCGTGTTCACCTTCGGTGGCCTGGAGACCGACGCGGACGCCCGTGTGGTCGACGAGCAGGGCGCGCCGATCCCCGGCCTGTACGCGGCGGGGGAATGCACCGGCATCTACCACGACAAGTATCCCGGCGGCACGTCCGTGCTGCGCGGCATGGTGTTCGGGCGGGTGGCGGGCCAGACCGCCGCCACCGCCTGAGCTCTTCCTGGAGGATCCATGACGGCTCCCATCTCGGTGCCGGCGAAGGCACCGGCCGGCAAGGCGCCCGGCAAGTTCCGCACGTTGTTCGGCGCGGGAATCGGCAACACGCTCGAGTGGTACGACTGGAGCGTCTACGCCATCTTCGCGCCCTTCTTCGCCAAGCAGTTCTTCGTCGGCGGCAACGCCACCAGCGCGCTGCTGTCCACATTGGCCGTGTTCGCGGTCGGCTTCCTGATGCGACCGCTGGGCGGGTTCTTCTTCGGCTGGCTCGCCGACCGCCGCGGGCGAAGGTTCTCCCTGACCACCTCGATGGTCACCATGGCCGCGGGCAGTCTCATCATCGGGGTCGCGCCCACCCACGACACGGTCGGCGTCGGCGCGGCGGTGATCCTGCTGCTGGCCCGGTTGCTGCAGGGCCTGGCCCACGGCGGGGAGATCGCCGCGTCCTACACCTACGTCGCCGAGATCGCCCCGACCGCGCGCCGCGGGCTGTGGTCGACCAGTCTCTACATCTCGGTCACCGCGGGTATCGTGCTCGCCTCGCTGATCGGCGCGGCCGGCTCCAGCCTGTTCGGTGAACAGGCCCTGCGCGACTGGGCCTGGCGCGTGCCGTTCCTCATCGGCGGTGTCCTCGGGCTCGTCGGTCTCTACCTGCGGCGCACGCTTCAGGAGACCGAGGCCTACTCCGAAGCCGCGACTCCGCGCAGCACCCGCGAGTTGCTGCGTGCCCTGGCCCGCAACAAGAAGAGCCTCGCCCGGATCCTCGGGCTCACCGCGGGCGTCACCGTCGTGTACTACATCTGGGCGGTCGGCATCTCCGGGTTCGCCATCGACGCGCACGGCGTCGACGCGACCGCCGGATTGTGGGCCACCGTCGCGGCCAACGTGTTCTTCATGATCACGCTGCCGCTGTGGGGCAAGCTGTCCGACCGCTTCGGGCGCAAACCGGTCTTCATCGCCTACGGGGTGGCGTTCCTGGTGCTGTCGTTCCCGCTGATGGCCCTGATCAACGATTCGGCGCTCCGGCTCGGGCTCCTCATGGGCGTCGCGTTGTTCTTCCTCGGCGCGTTCGTCGGCATCATGCCCGCCTACTTCGCCGAGCTGTTCCCCACCGAGGTCCGCGCCTCCGGCGTCGGCGTGCCCTACTCGGTGATGGTCGCGATCTTCGGCGGCACCGCGCCCTACGTCCTGACCTGGCTGCACGCGCACCAGCTGGACTGGCTGTTCTCCTGCTACCTGGTGGTGCTGGTCGCGATCGGCCTGATCACCACCCTGCTCACCCCCGAGACGAAGGGCAGGCCCCTGACGTGAAACCGCTGTCGAGCCGGGCGGCCTCGATCCGCCCGTCGCCGACGCTGTCGCTCAATGCCCAGCTCACCGCCCGGCGTGCCGCGGGGGAGGAGGTGCTCAACCTCTCCGTCGGCGAACCCGATTTCCCGATGCCCGGGCTCGCACGCGAGTACGCGCTCAAGGCCATCGCGGACGGGCACAACCGCTACACCGATGTCGCGGGGATTCCCGAACTGCGCGAACGGGTCCGGCGCAAGCTCGCCGAGGACAACGGACTGGAGTACGCGCCGGGCGACATCGTCGTGGCCAACGGTGCCAAGCACGCGCTGTACAACGCGTTCCTGGCGCTGTGCGAGGACGGCGACGAGGTCGTGATCCCCGCCCCGTACTGGGTGACCTACCCCGAACAGGTGCGGCTCACCGGCGCCGAGCCGGTCATCGTGCCCACCGCGTCGAAGCTCACCGCGCGGCAGCTGGAGGCGGCGGTGACCCCGCGGACGAAGGTGGTGGTGCTCAACAGTCCGGGCAACCCGACCGGCGCCACCTACACGCGGCCGGAACTGGACGCACTCGCCGACGTCGTCCTGCGGCACGACCTCTACGTCGTGGAAGACCTGATCTACGAGTACTTCCACTACGACGACGGCGCGGTCCCCAGCATCGCCGCGCTCGGACCGGAGCTGAAGGACCGTACCGTCGTCGTCAACGGCGTGTCCAAGAGCTGCGCGATGACGGGGTGGCGCATCGGCTACGCGGCCGCGCCACCGGAGATCGCCCAGCTGATCCGGCGGCTGCAGGGCCAGGCGACGTCGAACGTGTCGGTCGTCGCCCAGTACGCGGCGATCGGCGCGATGGACGACGTGCCGTGGGAGGCGATCAAGTCCTACCGTGACCGCCGCGACGTCGCCCACGAACGCCTCACCGCGATCGACGGCATCCGGTGCGAGCGGCCGACGGGAGCGTTCTACCTCTTCCCCGACGTCTCCACCGTGCTCGGCGGACGCACCGCGGACGAGTTCTGCGCCCGCCTGCTCGCCGAAACCGGCGTCGGACTGGTGCCGGGCACCGGCTTCGGCGCGCCCAGCCACATCCGGCTCAGCTACGCCGTGGACCTGCCCGTGCTGGAGACCGCGCTCGACCGCCTGGCGGCCTTCGCGTCCGGATGACGGACGCGGGGGCCGTCATCGACCGGGCTGGGCCTCAGCTGATGCCCGGCCACCGGCCCTCGCCCGCGAGGCGCCGGGTGACTTCGACGATCCCGTCCCGCACCGCGGCCACGGCTTCACGTGGTTCGTAGACCTCGGTCGCGGTGCGGATCGCGACGTGACGGCGCAGCACCGGTCCCACGATCCGGCGCACGCCCAGCTCGTGCGGGTTCCCGTGTTCCCGCACGACCGACAGCGGCAGGATCGTGCACGCCTCGCCGCGGGCGGCGATGCGGATCATCGTGCCCAGCGACTCGACATCGGCGACGATCGTGGGCACGAGGCCGTGGGCGGCGAACGCGCGGTCGACCAGGGTGCGCAGATTGCTGCGCGCGCCCGGGGTGACCAGGGGGACCGCGCGCAGCCACGGAAGCGGCACCTCCTCCGCGGAGTCCGGACGTGGATCGGGCTGGCCGACCAGGTACAGCTCTTCGGAGTAGAGCGGCACCTCGGCCGCCCGTGGCGCGTCGTCCTCCCGGAACACCGCGGCCAGGTCCAGCCTGCCCGCCAGCAGCAGTTCGTGGATGTAGCCGCTCATCGACTCGAACAGCTGCAGGTGGATGCCCGGGTGCCGGGCCTTCGTCCAGGAGAACAGGGCCGGGGCGAGCGGCGCGGCCACCGTGGTCGGCAACCCGACGGCGACCGGGCCGCGCAGGCGGTTCCCGCCCTCGGCGACATCACGCGAAAGCCGGTCGAACTGCCGCACGAGCTGCTGCGCGTCGCGGTAGAGCGTGGTGCCGGCGGGGGTGGGCAGCACCCCGCGCGGGCCACGCACCAGCAGCTGCACCCCGAGCTGGGTTTCCAGCTGCGCCATGCGCTGGCTCAGCGCCGGCTGCGACACGTGCAGCCCGCCCGCGGCGCGGGACAGGCTGCCCGCGTCGACGACGGCGATGAAATCCCGCAGGTGGGCGATGTCCACGACGCCCGCCTCTCTCATCGTGCCGCGCGGTCGGCCTCCCGGACGATCCGGCGGGCGCGTTCGGTGACCGGACGGTCGATCATCTCACCGTCCGCCAGCGCCGCGCCATCGGCGGTCACGGCCAGTACCCGCCGTGCCCAGGCCAGCTCGTCGGCCGTGGGGGCGAACGCCGCATGGACCAGCGGGACCTGTGCGGGATGAATGCATAGTTTGCCCCCGAAACCCCAGGCACTGGCCCGGCGCGCGTCCCGCGTGACGGTGCCGGGGTCCCGGACGGCGGTGGTGACGCCGTCCACCGGCTGCGGCAGTCCACGGGCCGCCGACCAGCGGACCAGGTCAGCGCGGGCGGTGTCCAGCGCCGCGTCGTCGCTGGTTCCGAGGTCGAGGGCGAGGTCGATGCTGCCGAACAGCAACCGCACCACGCCGTCCGCGGTGGTGAGGTCGGGCAGGCCGACCAGGCCGCGGGCCGTCTCGACCAGCGCGAGCACCGGTGCGCCGCTCGCCTCGGCGGCAGCCCGCACGTCGTCGGCGGTTTCGGTCTTGGGCAGCACGACGGCGGCCGGGCCCAGCTCACGGCAGGCGGCGAGGTCCGCCGCGCTCTCCGTGCTCCGCAGACCGTTGACACGGACCACGACCGGGACCCCGGCCGAGCCCGGCCAGTGCCGCGACAGGTTGGCCCTGGCTGCGGCCTTGTCGCCCGCGGCCACGGCGTCTTCGAGATCGATCACGACGACGTCGGCGCCGCTGGCCGCCGCCTTCGCGAAGCGTTCCGGGCGGGAGGCCGGGACGAACAGCCAGCTCACCGCCGTCGGCAGCAGGTTCACGCCACGCCCTCCGCCACGAGCGCGTCGATCTCGGCGTCGCTCATCCCGAGCCCGGCCAGGATCGCCCGCGTGTGCTGGCCGACGCCGGGCACGGCGTCCATCCGCGCGTCCCCGGGGGACAGGCCGGGCAACGCCGGCGAGCGCACCGGCCCGGCCGGGGTGTCCACCTGGTGCCAGCGTCCGCGCGCGGCCAGCTGCGGGTGGTCCCAGACCTCGCCGACGGAGTTGACCCTGGCGTTGGCGACCGGCACCGCGGTGAGCAGGTCGAGGGCTTCGCTGCTGGTCAGCTCGGCGAGACGCCGCGCGATGATCGAGCCCAGCGCCTCCCGGTGGGCGTTGCGGTCGGAGTTGGTGGCGTAGTCGGGGTGATCGGCCACCTCGGGCCTGCCCAGGAACCGTTCGCAGAACAGGCGCCATTCGCGCTCGTTCTGGATGGCCATCATGACGACCTTCCCGTCGCCCGCGGTGAACGGCCCGTACGGGTAGATCGTGGCATGCGCCGCGCCCGCGCGCGGCGGCGGCTGCCCGCCGTCGTAGGCGTAGTACATCGGGAAACCCATCCATTCCACCGTGGCCTCCAGCATGGACACGTCGATGTGCGTGCCGGTGCCGGTCCGTCCGCGCTCCAGGAGCGCGGCCAGGATGCAGCTGTAGGCGTACATGCCCGCGGCGATGTCGGACACCGAGATGCCGACCTTGGCGACGTCGGCGGGCGTGCCGGTGACCGAGAGCAGCCCGGCTTCGCTCTGCACCATGAGGTCGTAGGCTTTCCTGGTTTCGTAGGGACCGGGGGAGCCGTAGCCGGAGATGTCGCACACGATCAGGCGGGGATCGTTCTCCCGCAACGCTTCGGCGCCGAGCCCCGCGCGAGCCGCCGCCCCGGGCGCCAGGTTCTGGATGAACACGTCCGCGCCGTCGATCAGCTGCCGCAGCACCGCCCTGCCGCGCGGGTCCTTGATGTCGAGCGTGAGCGATTCCTTGTTGCGGTTGACCCACACGAAGTGCGACGACAGGCCGTGCACGCGGGAGTCGTAGGCGCGGGCGAAGTCCCCGGTGCCGGGCCGCTCCACTTTGATCACCCGCGCCCCCAGATCGGCGAGGTGCCTGCTGGCGTAGGGGGCGGCGATGGCCTGCTCCAGGGAAACGACGGTCACTCCACGCAGCGGTTGCATGTCCACTCTCCCGGTACCGGTGTCACACCACGAAACTCAGGCCCATGACCAGAACCAGCGACACCAGCGACGCCAGGGAGGTCACGAACGTGAGTGCTTTCAGCGCTCCCCGGGTGGTCACCCCGAGCAGCGTCTGGAACATCCAGAAGAAGTTGCTGTTGAGCTGCAACGCGAACAGCGCGCCGGAGCCGATCGCGAGCGCGAGCACCTCGGGCGGGATGCCGAGCCCGCCCATGATCGGGGCGAGGATGCCCGCCGCCGCGATGCCTGCCACCGCGATCGAGCCGATCGCGAAGTGCAGGACGGCCGCGACCAGCCACACGAGCAGGACCGTCAGCACGGCGTGCACCCCGGCGTCGGCGGAGAACAGCCCGGACAGCACGTCGTCCAGGTCGGTTTCGCCGATGACCGCGCCGAGCGAGCCACCGACACCGGTGACCAGCAGGATCTGGCCGGTGGAGCCGAACCCCTTCGACATCGTGCCGGCCAGCCCATCACGGCCCAACGTCCGGCGGGCCAGGGCGTAGGCGCCGACGAGACCGGCGAACAACGCGAACACCGGATCGCCGAGGAAGGCGATCACGTCGGACTGCACGCCCGCCGCCTCGGTGATGGCCCCGAACGCGATCAGCAGCAGCGGCACCACGATCGGCAGCAGTGACACCGGCAACGGCGGCAGCGGGCGCTTCGCCCGCGGCTCCTGCTCCGCGTCCGCGGGGGTTTCGGCGACCGCGGAGGTTTCGTCCTTGTCCGCGTTCCAGAACCCGCGCCTGAGCAGGCGGCTGTAGACGAACATGGTGAGCAGGGCGGTCAGCGGGCCGAGGACGAAGCCGTACAGCAGGATCGTGCCCAGCGGCACGTGCAGCAGCCCGGCGATCGCCACGGTGCCCAGGCCCGGCACCACGAACACGTAGCCGACCAGGATGCCGGTGGTGAGCGCGCCGCCCATCATCGCCAGGCCGCCTCGTCCCAGGTGCGGGGCCGCCGACCGGGCCAGCGGCGCGGCGAGCACGAGCTGGACGTCCACGTAGATCGACGGGAAGATGGTGCTCAGCGCGACCGCGAGCGCGTAGGGCAGTTTGCCGGGGCCGAGTGCGTTCAGCAGTTTCTCGACCACTTTGGACAGCGCGCCCATCGCGTGCAGCAGTGAGCCCAGGAGCACGCCGAACCCGATGAGCAGTCCGACCTCGGTCATGATGTCGCCGAAGCCCTCGGCGATCGTGGTGATGGTCTTCTCGAAGCCGAGCCCGGCGGCGAGTCCCAGGTAGACCGAGCCTGCCACCAGCGAGATCACCGGATCCACCCGTACCACCAGGATCAGCACGATCACCACGGCGATCGCGATCGCCGCATGCAACACGACCATGTGTCAAGTCCTCTCCGACGGGCCGCACGATCCAAACACGACCCGCCGGAGCGCGGTAGACGGTGATCGACAAGACCGGTATAAGACCGGCTTATAGGCCAGGAGCTGGGCCTCAGCGGCGGGACTCGATGGTCATCCCGCCCGTGGTCACCGCCCGGATGTGGTCACTGGCGAGCATGTCGTGCGGATAGCCGAGGTCGATCGCGCTCACCTCGTCCAGGCGGGCCAGCTGAGCGGCGGTGAGATCGACCTCCAGCGCGCCCAGGTTTCCCGCCAGCTGCTCCGGCGTGCGGGCGCCGATGACCGGTGCCGTCACGCCCGGGTTCCGCAGGGTCCACGCCAGCGCCACCTGGGCCGGTGTGTGTCCCACCTCCGCGGCGACCTCCCGGACGACGTCGGCGATGGCCAGGGTGCGTTCGGTGACCATGCCCAGGCCCGCGTTGAAGCTCCGGCGGCCGCCCGCGCCGGCGTTCGTCGCGGTCAGGTCCGCGCGGCTGTACTTGCCGGAGAGCACACCGCCGCCCAGCGGCGAATACGGCGTCACCCCCAGCCCCATCGCCCGCGCCATCGGGATCAGGTCCCGTTCCCCGCCCCGGTTGATGAGGCTGTACTCGATCTGCAGCGCGACCAGCGGCGACCAGCCGCGCAGATCGGCGATCGCCTGCATGCGCGAGATCTCCCAGGCCGGCACGTTGGACATCGCCACGTAGAGGACCTTGCCCTGCCGCACCACGTCGTCCAGGCCGCGCAGGATCTCCTCGACCGGTGTCTTGAAGTCCCACACGTGCAGGAAGAGCAGGTCGAGGTAGTCCGTGCGCAACCGGCGCAGGCTGGCCTCCACCGAGGCGAACAGGCTCTTGCGGTGGGCGCCGCCGGAGTTCGGGTCGCCGGGCCGCCCCAGCGTCGTGTACTTGGTCGCCAGCACCAGGCTCTCGCGGCGGTCGCGGACGAAGTCCCCCAGCATGCGCTCGGAGCTGCCGTCGGTGTAGGTGCCCGCGGTGTCGATGAAGTTCCCGCCGCGCTCGAGGTAGGTGTCGAACAGTTCGCGTGCGCCGTCCTGCCCGGTGCCCCAGCCCCACTCGGTGCCGAAGGTCGCCGTGCCCAGGGCCAGTGGTGAGACCCGCAGCCCGGAGCGGCCCAGCAGCCGGTAGGTGTCGAGGGTGAGCGGCATCGTGTCCTCCTGTGCTCGTGATCGTCGGGCACCAGCCTGCGACCCCTACGGGCCCGGGGTAAGGGAAGGAACTTCCTGGGAATAGCAGTCCCACCTCCGGTGGTTGCACCGGCCGTGATCACCGGCACCGTGGACGCGACGCAGGAGCTGGCCGCGTTCCTGCGGACCCGGCGCGAACGACTGGACCCGCGGGACGCGGGCATCCCCGCGGGACGGCGGTCGCGGCGCACCCCGGGACTGCGCCGCGAAGAGGTCGCCGAACTGGCCGGGATCAGCGTCGACTACGTGGTGCGGCTGGAACAGGCCCGTGGGCTGCGGCCCTCGGCGGAGGTCGTGGAGGCGCTGGCCAGTGCGCTGCGCCTGGTCCCGGACGAACGCGCCTACCTCTTCGACCTGGCCCGGCACCGTCCCCGCGAGACCGGCAAACCCGCGACCACCGCGGAACCCTCGCTGGCCCGCCTGGTCGCCGATCTGTCACCGCGGCCGGCCATGCTGATGAACCACCGCTTCGACATCCTCGCCTGGAACGTGGAACTGGCGCGGCTGCTCCTGGACTTCGACGCCCTGCCGCCGCCGCAGCGCAACGCGATGTGGTTGTGCCTGCTGCGGCCGGAGATGCGCGAGTTCTACGTCGACCGCGACCGCGTCCTGCGGGAGGGAGTCGCCCACCTGCGCGCCGCGTGGGCCGCGCACGCGGAGGACCCGGTGCTGGCCGCCCTCATCACCGAATGCCTCACCCGCGACGAGGAGTTCGCGCGGTTGTGGGGCGAGCGGGCGGTCCGGGTCAACGGCCGGGGACGCAAGGTGCTGCGCCATCCCGACGCCGGCCTGCTCACCGTCGAGTTCGAAACACTCACCCCGCAGCAGGACCCGGACCAGCGGCTGGTGATCTACCGCGCCGCGGACGAGGAGAGCCAGTCGGCACTGGACCGGCTGGGCGCACGGTGACGCGCGGAGCCTGACGAAACTTCACTCGCTGACCTCGAACGATGGACTAAACCACGGGGGTATACACGGCAGGTATACCCGTCCGGTATAGTCGCCGTCACGCCCGGGATGCCGGGGTCGAGGAGGGAAACAGGGGAATGTCGGTTTCGCATACCTTGCTCGCGTTGCTCGAACCGGGCCCGCGGCATGGCTACGACCTGAAACGGGCCTACGACGAGCAGTTCGGGCAGGACCGGCCGCTCGCCTACGGCCAGGTCTATTCGACGCTGTCGCGGCTGCTGCGCAACGGCATGGTCGAAGTGGCGGGTATCGAGAGCGGCGAGGGGCCCGAGCGCAAGCGGTACACGATCACCGACGCGGGGATCACCGACGTCGAGACGTGGCTGAGCACTCCGGAAAGCCCGCAGCCGTACCTGCAGAACACGCTCTACACGAAGGTGGTGCTCGCGCTGCTGTCCGGGCGCAGCGCCTCCGACGTGCTCGACGTCCAGCGCGGCGAGCACCTGAAGATGATGCGCTCGCTCACCCGGCGCAAGAACGGGGGCGACCTCGCCGATCAGCTGATCTGCGATCACGCGCTCTTCCACCTCGAGGCGGACCTGCGGTGGCTGGAGCTCACCGCCGCGCGCCTCGGTGAACTCGAGAAGGCGGTGCGCTGATGACCACGCCGGAAACCCCGTTGCTCGCCGGCAGCGGATTGCACAAGTCGTTCGGCCCGACGCGGGCGCTCGACGGGGCGGCGCTGTCCGTCGCGGCGGGCGACGTGCTCGCGATCATGGGCTCATCCGGATCGGGCAAATCGACGCTGCTGCACTGTCTTGCCGGCATCGTGCGGCCGGACTCGGGCACCATCACCTACGGCGGCGCCGATCTCATCGCGATGGACGACAAGGCGCGGAGTGCGTTGCGGCGCACCGAATTCGGCTTCGTGTTCCAGTTCGGCCAGCTCGTGCCCGAGTTGTCCTGCCTGGAAAACGTCGCGCTCCCACTGCGGCTGACCGGGACCAGGCGCAAGCAGGCCGAGGCCAAGGCGACCGAATGGCTCGCCCGGCTGGAGGTCGACGGACTGGCCAAGCGCCGCCCCGGCGACGTGTCCGGTGGGCAGGCGCAGCGGGTCGCGGTGGCGCGTGCACTGGTGACCGGGCCGAAGGTGGTCTTCGCGGACGAGCCGACCGGCGCGCTCGACTCGCTCAACGGCGAACGGGTCATGCAGATGCTCACCCAGGCGGCGCGGGACACACACGCCGCGGTGGTGCTGGTGACCCACGAACCACGGGTCGCGGCGTACGCGGACCGGGAGATCATGGTGCGGGACGGGCGCACGGTCGACCGGGAGCTGGTCGCATGATGCGGGACCTGGCGCTGGGGCTCCGGCTGGCCGTCGGGGGCGGCCGGATGTCCGGCGCGGCGCTGCTGCGCCTCGCGATGACCGCGTTCGGGATCGCGCTCGCGGTCGCCGTGCTGCTGCCCGCGGCGGCGTTTCACCACCTGGTCGGCGCACAGGCGGAACGGGCGGCGGCGATCGCGCCGGTCACCGAGCCGCGCGCGGGTGTCGCCCCGTTGCTGACCTACAACTGGTATCCGTCGGTCGGCGACGATTTCGTCGAAGTCACCGCGGTCGCGGCCACCGGGCCGGACTCGCCGGTGCCGCCGGGCACCGACCGGGTGCCTGCGCCGGGCGAGCTGATCGTCTCGCCGGAGCTCGCCGCGAAGCTGGCCTCGGCCGACGGAGCCTCGTTGCAAGCCCAGTTGCCCGGGCACGTCGCCGGACAGCTGTCCATGGAGGGCGTTTCCGGCGCGGGTGACCTGACCGCCTACTACGGGGTGCCCGCCGCGCAGATCGAGGCCGAAGGCGACGAAGCCGGCAGGGTCTACGCGTTCGGCAAGCCCTACACCGGGCTCGGGCTGTCGGCGGCGATGCTGGCCGTCATCGTGCCGGTGGCGGCGGTGCTGCTGCTGCCGTTGCTGATCTTCGTGACCACCGCGTCGCGGATGGGGGCGGCGCAGCGCGAACGCCGGCTCGCCGCCCTGCGGCTGATCGGGCTCGATTCGCGGCAGGTCAAACGGGTCGCCGCGGCGGAGTCGCTGGTGGGCGCGGTGATCGGGCTCGCGGCCGGCTTCGGGTTCTTCGCCGTGCTGCGCACGTTCGTCGCGGACATCCTGCCGTTCGGCCTGCGGATCTTCCCGGAGGATTTCGTGCCGCCCTGGCCGCTGGTCGTGGTGATCGTGCTGCTGGTGCCCGCGCTCGCGGTCGGCTCGGCGATGTTCGGGCTGCGCCGCACGATCGTGGAGCCGCTCGGTGTGGTCCGTCAGGGCAAACCGGTGCGGCGGCGGATGTGGTGGCGCTGGACACTCACCGCGATCGGCGTGCTGCTCCTGGCCGCGACCCTGGCCCTCGACGGTGGTAACGACGCCGCCGCGCTGGCGCTCGCGGCCGGCAGTGTGTTCCTGCTGATCGGCGTTACGGCCCTGCTTCCGTGGCTGGTCGAACGGCTGGTGGAGCGGCTGCGCGGTGGCCCGCCGTCGTGGCAGCTCGCGATCCGGCGGCTGCAGCTGGACAGCGGCACGGCCAGCCGCGTGGTGTCCGGCCTGGTCGTCGTGCTGGCCGGCACGATCATGGCCCAGGGAGTGATCACCTCGCTCAGCGCCAGTGCCAGTGAGCGGACGGCGCCGGACGGGGTGGCCGCGGCTCCGGTGCGGGTGCTGACGACCGCCGAACACGAGGCCGAGGTCGCCGAGCTGGCGGGATCGGCGGCCGGGGTGACCGGAACGCATCCCGTCCGGAACATCACCTTCCGGTCCGGCGAGGAGCGGATCTACGGCACGGTCGGCGACTGCGTGGGGCTGCGGGTGCAGGCGAACATCGGCGACTGCGCCGACGGGGACGTCTTCTACGTCGCGTCGTCGCCGGGCGCCACCGCCCAGTCCGGGACGGTCCCGTCCGGCACCGTGCGGCTGCAGGGCTATTCCCGCACCACTGAGGTGGACGGTCCGCAGTGGACGGTTCCGGGCAACGTCAAGATCGTGCAGCCGGACGACACGACCTATGGTGTCGAGGGTGACCTGATGGTCACGCCGGGTGCCCTCGATGGGCTCACGGTCCCGGGCTCGACGGTTCTCGTCTACGTATCGGGCACCGGTGATCCGCAGGCACTGACCGACGCCGTCGCGACGGCCGTCAAGCCGCTCGCGTGGAACGCCACGGTCAGCAAGAGCGACTACCTCGGCGACTACCGCGATCGCGAACAGCAGCTGGTCGAGAGTTTCCGGTCGGTGCTGATCACCGCGTCGCTGTTCGTGCTCGCGGTGGCCGCGATGAGCCTGCTGATGTTGTCCATCGAGCAGATCAGCGAACGACGACGACCGCTCGCGGCACTGTCCGCGGCCGGGGTGCCGATCGGGGTGCTGGCTCGCGGAGCGCTGTGGCAGACCGGAATCCCGGTGGTGATCGGCGTGGTGCTGGCGGTCGCCGCGGGACTCGGGCTGACCGCGCCGATGCTGCGGCTGGCCGACCGGCCGATGGTCATCGACGTTCCGGTGCTGTTCGTGCTGGCCGCCGCGACGGTGGCGGCGGTCCTGCTGGTGACCGGGCTGACCATGCCGTTGCTGCGGCAAGTGACCCGATTGGACACCCTGCGCTCGGAATGAGCCGGGCCGTCCACGGCATCGCCATGGCCGGCGGCGCGGGGGGTGGCCGCCGGCCGTGCCGGGCTGACCGGGCTTGTCGCCCGTGGCACGCACGGGCGACAAGCCCGGTCAGCCCGGCACGACGACCGCGCGCGTGCGCCCCTCGTGCGCCCATGCCTCGCCGACACGGCTGAGCGGGTACACGGTGTAGGGCACGTCGAAGGTTCCGTCGGCGAACCGGGCGAGCATGTCCGGGAACGCCGTGATCATCCGCGCCTTCGAGACCGAGCCCGCGCCACTGCCGGTGATCCGGATCCGCCTGCTGCGCAGCAACGCCGCGGGCAGCGCCGCCTCGGTTCCGGCGAGCGAGCCGATCTGCACGTAGTCGACGGGGTCTTCGGCGCCGGTCCCGCCCAGTGCGGCGAAGGCGGCCTCGGCGACGGGACCCCACACGAAATCGAGCACGAGCGCGGGCTGCGCCGCGTCCACGGCAGCACCGAGAGCGCCTGCCCAGGTATCGGCCCGGGCGAGCGGCACGGTGACGGCACCGGCGTCCTCCAGCCGCTCCAGTGCCTCGCGGTCGCGCCCGGCCGCGACGACCTGTTTCGCGCCGAGTGCCAGCGCCGCCCGCACGGCCAGGCTGCCCGAAGCGCCGGTCGCGCCGAGCACCAGCACCGTGCCCAGCTCGCCCACCTCCTCCATCCGGGCGGCCAGCGGCATCCAGCCCGCCGAGGCGGGGTTTATGCCGGCGGCGACGGCCAGCGGATCGGCTCCGGCGGGCACCTCGACCTCGAACGGGGTGACCAGCCGCTCGGCCATCGTGCCCCACGGCGACCGGGGGAGGCCGGTGTACACCAGGCGCCCGTCACTGGTCCGCGCCACGGCGTCGATGCCCGGCACGAGTGGATACCTCTGGCGGCTGCCGTAGTGGCGGCCGGTGGCCAGCCCGCGCACGACGTGGTGCAGACCGGCGCCGACCAGCTGCAACGGCGCCCGGTCCGGCTGGTGTTCGGGTTCCGGGAAGTCCGCGCAGACCGGCGGCGCTTCCGGGGTGTTCATGACCGCGGCTCGCATCTCCAGCTCCTTAACTAAGTTCAGTCGGGGATGTGCCCACCGTGCCTGAACTTTGTTAAGGTGTCAACCGTGGCGAAGGGCATCACGCGGGAACGAATCGTGGCGGCGGCACTCGACCTGCTCGACGAGAAGGGCATGGACGCTCTCACCGTCCGTGCGCTGGCGTCCCGGCTCGGGGTCGCGGCCCCCGCGTTGTACTGGCACGTCCGCAACAAGCAGGAGCTGCTCGACGAAATGAGCACGACTGTCATGCGCCGTGTCACCGACGCGCTGTCGTCGGTTCCGTCCGGCGCCGGCTGGCGGGACGATCTCCTCACCTACGGCCGGGTGCTGCGCTCGCAATACCTGCGGCACCGGGACGGCGCGCGCATTTTCAGCGGCACGCGCTTCTCCGATCCCGACGTGGTGAAGGCCAAGGAGTCCTGGCTCGCGCGCTTGACCGATGCCGGGTTCTCACTGGCCGGGGCGGACGACGCCGTCGACCTGATCACCGCCGTCGTCGTCGGCTTCGTCATCGAGGAGCAGGAGCGCGGCCACTCGGCGGACCGGTACGCGCCCGACGAGCGCGACGCGTGGCTGGGTGACGGTGCCGATCTGGTCAAAGCCGCCGGCCACCTCCGCGACGACGGCGACCGCAGGTTCGACCGGCAACTCGGCATCGTGCTCGACGGGCTGGGGGCCCGGCTGAGCTGACGTCGGCAGGTTCCCGCTGCTTCCGCGCGTGAGCCGGATGAGGTGTTCGTTCCCGGCCAACGGATGCCATTGCCTACCGGTATCGGCTTCGTCGTAGCCGGCGCGCTTCTCGGCGGGGGCATCACGACCGCCGTCTCGCCGACCACGATATCCAGCTCGTCGCCTCGGTCGGCCACCAGGACGAGCACGGTGAGCGGGAGTATCCCAAGTTCCTGCCGAAAAGCATCCGCTGGGGCCGGTTGGTCGATGTGGGCCGAGAAGGACGCTGTGGGCAGGCGCGGCAAGGAGGTGGTGAACCGGCTGTTGTCGCGGAAGTCTCGACGGTGCGCACCCCGATCATGCGCGACGGGTTCACCGGTCGGCCGCCAGCACCGCCGCGAGGCCCTCCCGCAGGTCTTGGACGAAGTACTCGCGAACCTCCAGTGAGGGGAAGTGCCCTCCGGCTTCGGGGGAGCGCCACCGGACGATCTGCCGGTACCGCTCGCGTGCCCAGGGGCGTGGGTACTTTTCGATGTCGCGGGGATAGATGGTGATGGCGGAGGGGATGTCGACGCGGAGCTCGGGGTCGAGCGAGTTGTGGCTTTCGTAGTAGATGCGGGCCGCCGACGCGCCGGTCCGGGTCAGCCAGTACAGGGTGACGTCGTCGAGAATGCGGTCCCGGGAAATCCTCTCGAACGGGCTGTCTGCGGTGTCGGACCACTCGGCGAACTTGTCGAGGATCCAGGCGAGCAGCCCGACCGGTGAGTCGACGAGCGAGTAGCCGATGGTCTGGGGCCGCGTCGCCTGCTGTTTCGCATACGCCGCGTGGTGGCGCCAGAAATGGTGCGTTTCCTCGGTCCAGCGGCGCTCGGCCGCGGTCAGCCCGTCCGTCGTCAAACCGGGCGGTGCTTCCGCGAACGTGGTGTGGATGCCGAGAACGTGTGCCGGGAACCGGCCGCCGAGCACCGTGGTGATGTTGCCTCCCCAGTCACCGCCGTGCGCGACGAACTCGCGGTAGCCGAGCCGCCCCATGAGTTCCACCCAGGCGGCCGCGATCTTCTCGGTTCCCCACCCGGTGGTGGCCGGTTTGCCGCTGTACCCGAACCCCGGCAGCGAGGGAACCACGACGTGGAACGCGGGCGCACGCGTGTCTTCCGGATCCGCCAGCTCGTCGACCACGTCGACGAATTCGGCGATGCTGCCCGGCCAGCCGTGGGTCAGGATCAGCGGAGTGGCGTCCGCGCGCGCGGATCTGCGGTGCAGGAAATGGATCCCCAGCCCGTCGATGGTCGTGCGGAACCGGCCGATCCGGTCGAGGCGCTCTTCGAACGACCGCCAGTCGTAGGCGGTGCGCCAGTAGTGCACGAGATCGACGAGGTCGGCGAGCGGAACGCCCTGGTCCCACCGGCGAGCGGCGGGAACCGTCTCGGCCTCCGGCAGCCGCGCCGCGGCCAGCCGCGCGCTCAGATCGTCGAGGTCGGCGTCGGGTGCGTGGGCTTGGAAAGCCCGCACGTCGCTGGTCGAACGGAGCATCGGACCTCCTCGGTCACGGAACCGGCTAAGACGGTTCTAGCAGCACGACAGGACGTCACGCAACCGGCTAAGGTGGTTCCATGAGTGCCGAGTTCCCCGAGTTCCGCCTCGGTAGCGTGCTGGCGACCAGCTTCACGGCGACGTTGACGGAGCGCCGCGGCGAACCCGTGGAGCGCATTCCCACGCCACGGCGACTCGTCGACTGGCTGGTGGTGAGCGGTCTCGATGTGGACTCCTGCACCCCGGCCCAGTTCGACCGCGCGCGGGAACTGAGGGAGTCGATCCATGCCGCCGCGACGGCGGCCGCGTTGCGGAATGCGCTGCCGTCCGCCGCTGTCGACATCATCAACGACTGCAGCGCCCGGGGCCGGGCATCGGCAGCCCTGACCCCCGAAGGCGCGCGACGGTGGCGGCTCAGTTCGCCATCGCGGGTGGAAGACGCGCTCGGCGTCATCGCCGCCGACGCGATCAGCATCATCGCGGGCGAACGAGACGGGAGACTCGCCCTGTGCGCGTCGCCGACGTGCCAGGCTGCCTTCTTCGACACCAGCCAGAGCCGCACCCGTCGATGGTGCGAGATGAACACGTGCGGGAATCGTCAGAAGAAGGCGCGCTTCAACGCCAAGCAGCGCAAGGAATCCGCGTCGTCGGAGTGAGCGAACCCGTGGTGGATCGGCGGCCGGGACTCGCGGACGCCGCGGCGGTCCGCGCGCGGCAGGTTCCACTGGCCGGGGTGCCGGGCGAACAGCGTGATCGTGCCGGTGATGGCGAGGGTCGCCCGTGGCGCGGGCTCCCGCCACGGGCGGCGGCCCGGTAGAGCTGCTCCGCCCGTCTGGCGCGACCTTGCCCGGCCGCACCGGGTCCCACCGACTTCCTCGGCTTCACCGCCCAGGCCAGGGTTGACAACCCCGAGAGCGTCATGGCTAGATGTCTAGACGTATTGGAGACCTGGCCGACGACGTCTGGGGAGTATCCGTGACCACCGCTCGACGCTCCACGGCCCTGTTCGTGGTGCTCCTGCTCGCACTGGCGGGCTGCTCGACCGGCCTGGAGACCAGGCCCGACAACACGACCCAGACCGATGAGGTCCGCGTCGGCGCGCTGATGTACGCCCGGGACCTGGAGTTCTGGCAACTCGTGGAGGCCGGCATGCGCCAGGCGGCCGCCGAGGCCGGTGTGCCGCTGCACGTCGACGTCTCCGACCGCAAACTGCAGAACGAGAGCCAGGTCCTGGACACGATGTACGCGCGCGGCGACAACGTGCTGCTCGTCGCGCCCTACGACGGGGAAGCCTCCGCCGCCGCGCTCCGCCGGGCGCGGGCACGGGGACAGACGATCGTGCAGTACGACGAACGCGTGCGGGACGCCTCCTTCGGCTACTTCGTCGGCGTGGACCAGAAAGCGCTCGGCGAAGCCGTCGGCCGGGTCGCGCAGAGCTACCTCGACAGCATGTTCGGCGGGCACGCCAAGGTCGCCCTGCTCACCGGCGAGACCGAATCGCACGGTCCGCCCCGCCGGGAGGCGTTCCTGGCCCAGGCGACCGGTGCCGAGGTGGTCACCACCGCCGAGGCCGTCGGCTCACCGGAGAAGGGCGCCGAAGCGTTCGCGACCGTGCTGCAGAGCCACCCCGAAACCCAGCTCGTGTTCGCCTGGAACGGCGCGGCACTGCAGGGAGCGGCCACGGCGGCCGCCCGGATGCACTCGCCGGTGAAGATCGTCGGCGTCGACATGTCCCGCCGGCTCGCCGATCTGCTGGCCCGCCCGGACTCGCCGGTGCTCGCCGTCGCCGACCAGGACGCCTACCAGGTCGGGTACCAGACGCTGCGGACCGGCGTCGCCCTCGCCCGCTCGCAACCGGTGCCGCCGACCTCCAGTGTGGACCCGGTCATCTACCGCAACGGCGACCGGCAGGCGCTCGACACCTTCTACTCCGAACTCGACAACCGCTGATCCGTCCACAAAGGAGTGGTGTGATGACCATCCAGGCCGCGGCCCCGCCGACCGGGAAACCACCGGACGCGACACGGACACCCCGCCTGGCCGCGTGGCGCGCCGAGCTCGGCATCGGTGGCGGGCTCGTGCTGCTGGCCGTGCTGTGGACGGTGTTCGCCCCGAACTTCGCCAGCGCCACCAACCTGTCCATCCTGCTGCAGCAGACCTCCGTGCTGATGATCGTCGCGGTGGGGCAGACGTTCGTGATCCTCACCGGTGAGATCGACCTGTCCGTCGGTTCCACGATCGGGCTCACGACGGTGGTGCTCGCGCTGCTCACCGTCGAGGCCCACGTGCCGCTGCCGGTCGCGATCGTGACCGTGTTCGCGATGGGCGCGCTGATCGGCCTGTTCACCGGCGCGCTGCGCGTGGTGTGGAACATCCCGTCGTTCATCATCACGCTCGGACTGCTGACCGCGTTGCAGGGGCTGGCCTTCACGCTCAGCGGCGGCGTCACGATCTCGCCGCTGCCGGACGCGCTGTCGCCACTGTGGGACGGGCGGCTGCTCGGCATCCCGGCGCCGGTGTGGCTCACGCTCGTGGTGGTCGTGGCCGGGATGTGGGTGCTGCGCCAGACCCGCTACGGCCGTCACCTCTACGCGATCGGCGGCAACACCGAAGCGGCGCGCCGGTACGGTCTCAAGGTCAACGCGCTGCGCGTCAGCACGTTCGTCGTCGTGCAGTGCCTCGCCGTGCTCGGCGGCATCCTCTACGCCGCGCAGCTCAACTCGGGCAACGCCACCGTGGGCGACCAGCTGGAACTCGACGTCATCGCGGGTGTCGTGGTCGGCGGTGTCGCGTTGTTCGGCGGGCGCGGCAGGCTGATCGGCACGATCATCGGTGTCCTGTTCATCGAGACGCTGGCCAACGGGCTGACCCTGCTCGGCGTCTCCTCCTACCTCTACCTCATCGCGCAGGGACTCGTGGTGATCGCGGCCGTGGTCTTCGCTGCCGTGCAGCAGCGCCGGAAGGGGGACACCCGATGAGCGAGCCGCTGCTGCGCGCCCGCGGCATCACCAAGCACTACGGCGCCGTTCGCGCGCTGGCCGGAGTGGACTTCGAGATCCGGCCGGGTGAGCTGGTCGGACTGGTCGGCGACAACGGGGCGGGCAAGAGCACGTTCGTCAAGTCGCTCGCCGGCGCGGTGCAGCCCACGTCGGGCACCTTCGAGATCGACGGGAAACCCGTCCGGCTCGGCACACCGCAGCAGGCGCGCGACGCCGGGATCGAGACCGTCTACCAGGATCTGGGTCTCTGCGACAACCTGACGGTCGCGGAGAACATCTACCTCGGGCGTGAACCCACCCGCGGCTGGGGCCCGTGGCGGCGGGTCGACCGGCGCCGGATGGGCACCGAGGTGCGCGAGGTGCTGAGCACCCTGTCGATCAACATGCCCGAGCCGGGCGCGCAGGTCACGGCACTCTCCGGTGGTCAGCGCCAGGCCGTGGCCCTGTCGCGGTGCAAGCTGTGGCGCCGACGGCTGGTGCTGCTCGACGAGCCGACAGCGGCGCTGGGCGTCCAGGAGAGTGCGCGGGTGGTGGACACCATCCGGGAGCTGTCCGCGGCAGGCGCGGCGATCGTGCTGATCAGCCACGACATCCCGATGGTGATGGAGCTGACCGACCGGATCGTGGTGCTGCGCAAGGGGACCAAGGCGGCCGACGTGGCCACCGAGGACGTCGGCGAGCACGACGTCGTCGCGTCGATCACGGGCGCCGCGGCACGGAAGGAGATCGCATGAGCGGGCCACTGGACGGGGTGCGGGTGCTGGACCTGTCGAGGTTCATCGCCGGGCCACTGTGCTGCCAGATCCTCGGGGACATGGGCGCCGAGGTGATCAAGGTGGAGCGGCCGGGCGGTGAGGACGCCCGCAAATTCCTGCCGTTCCACAACGGACACTCCATCTACACGATGGTCTACAACCGCAACAAGCACGGCATCACCCTCGACACGCGCAACCCGGAAGCGCTGACGGTGCTGGAAAAGCTCGTCGCCGAATCCGATGTGGTGGTGGAGAACTACCGGCCCGGCACGATGGCGGCGATGGGCCTGCCCTACGAGCGGATGGCCGGGATCAACCCCCGCGTGGTCCTGACCTCGATCTCCGGGTTCGGCCAGACCGGGCCGAACACGCAGCGCGCGCTGTTCGACGCCATCGCGCAGGCCGCGTCCGGGCTCATGTCGGTCACCGGCGAACCGGAGGGCGCGCCGGTGATGGCGGGCACGTTCGTCGCCGACTACATCTCCGCCTTCCACGGCGTGATGGGCACGCTGCTCGCGCTGCAGGGCCGGGAACGCACTGGCCGCGGTCAGCACGTGGACATCAGCTGCGTCGACGCGTTGTTCGCCTGCATGGGCACGCACCCCAGCGCGTACGCGATGCTCGGCAAGGTCCCCGAGCGCACCGGGTCGTGCGACCAGATCACCGTGCCCGCCAATGTCTACCCGGCCGCCGACGGGCACGTGTACCTGCATGCGGGCACGAACCCGATGTTCCCGCGCCTGGCGCGGGCGATGGAGCAGCCGGAGCTGGCGCTGGACGAGCGGTTCTCGGATTCGACCAGGCGGCTGGCGAACGTCCGGGAGATCGACGCGATCGTCGGCGCGTGGACGGCGAAACTCACCCGCGCCGAACTGGCCGAGCGGCTCACCGCGGCAGGTGTGCCGTTCTCCGAGGTCGCCACCGTGCCGGAAGTCGTGGACTCACCGCAGGTCAAGGCGCGGGAGATGATGCTCGACGTCACGCATCCCGAGGTGGGCACGGTCAGCCTGCCCGGAATCCCGATCAAGCTCAGCGACACCCCTGGCGAGGTGCGCAAACCCCCGCCGGTGGCGGGCGAGGACAACGACGAGGTCTACCGCCGCGTGCTCGGACTGTCCACAGCGGACATCGAGCGGATGCGCGCGGGCGGGGTCATCTGAAGTGGGAGGAGAAGGTATGACGAGCACGCGGCAGCGATACGTCCAGCCGGGCGCGGGCAAGAAGGAGGCCCGCTACGAGCTGGTGACGATCCCGGAGCCGTTCGGCCCGGTGGACCTCGTCGTCGACGAGGACAAGGTGCGGGCCTACGCGTTCGCGCAGGGCGACTACGGGTCGTGGTACTTCGGGGCGTCGCCGTTCGGCGGTCCGGTCGGGCACGCGCTGGTGCTCGCCAACGATCTGCTGTTCCTGTTCTACGACGGCTACGACGGCAACACCGCGCAGGGCCTGCACACCCACGAGCACCTGACCTTCCACGCGCCGGTGAAGGTGGGGGAGCGGGTACGCGTCACCGGTGGCTACACCGAGAAGTACGAGCGGCGCGGCCAGGGCTACGTGGTGCTGGAAGCCGAGGCCCGCGGCGAGGACGGACGCCTGCTGGTGACGCACGTCGGGCGCGAGATCATGCGCACCGTCGCCGGTGAGGTGGTGGGCCGCAAGAGCGCCGGGGACGGTGACGGCCGCCGGGTCCGTGCGCAGGCGCGCGAGGACCTGCCCGCGGCGGAGCGGGCGGCGGCCGGGCTCGCGGAGGGCACCCCGGTGTACGGGCCGCGCCGGGCGTTCACCCAGGACCAGATGGACGTCTTCTCGTGGGCCGGTCAGGGCTACTCCAACGTCCACACCAGTATGGAAAAGGCCGCGAGGTCCGGGCTGGACAGGACCATCGTGCAGGCGCAGCAGCAGACCGGCCTGATCGTCGAGACGATGGTGCGCTTCTTCGGCGCGAGCTGGTTCACCAGCGGCGACCTGGACCTGCGGTTCGTGAACCCCACGTTCGTCGGTGAGGCGCTCACGGTGCACGGCGCGGTCCTGGGTGAGCGCGACGGCCGCCTCGAACTGGAGGTGTGGACGACCAAGGACGACGGCACGCGCACCGCGCTCGGCTGGGCCTCGGCGGCCCTCGACGGCGTGACCGCGGGACCGTCGCCGCTGCTCGGCTGACCGTCCCCATTGACAGCGGTGCGCGGGAGGAGATAAAAATGTCTAGTCATCTAGACCTCACCTCCCGCGCACCTCATGACAACGGAGTCCCCATGCGTGAAGCAACCGTGGCGGCCGCGCCGCCGGAAACCCCGGAAGGGCGGGCGAAGCTGGCCCGGCGGGCGGCGATCGCGAGCCTCGTCGGCACCGCCGTCGAGTGGTACGACTACTTCATCTTCGGCACGGCTTCGGCGCTGGTGTTCGGCGAGCTGTTCTTCCCCGCGCAGAGTGCGATCTCCGGCACGCTCTCGGCGTTCGCCGTGTTCGGGGTGGGCTTCGTGGCGCGCCCGATCGGCGGCATCGTCTTCGGGCACATCGGTGACCGCCTGGGCCGCAAGGGCGCGCTGATCACCACGCTGCTGCTGATGGGCGGCGCGACGTTCCTGATGGGCGTGCTGCCCACCACCGCGCAGATCGGGGTGCTCGCGCCGATCCTGCTGGTGCTGCTGCGGATCGTGCAGGGCTTCGGCGTCGGCGGCGAATGGGGCGGCGCGTCACTGGTCGCGGTCGAGTACGCGCCGGAAGGCAAACGCGGCGCCTACGGCAGCTTCCCGCAGGTCGGCAACGCGGTCGGGCTGGTGATCTCCACCGGCGCCTTCGCCCTCGTCTCGCTGCTGCCGGAGGAGCAGATGCTGGCGTGGGGCTGGCGGCTGCCGTTCCTGTCCAGCATCGTGCTGGTGCTGCTGGGCCTGTTCATCCGGGTCAAGCTCACCGAGACGCCGGCGTTCGTGGCCGCGCGGAAGCTGCTGGAGGACAAGGAGACCAGCGAGGAGAAGACGCCGCTGGCCACCGTGCTCAAGCAGGAACGCAGGCCGCTGCTGATCACCATGGCGCTGCGGCTGGGCGAGGGCATCTTCGGCTACATCCTGCTGACCTTCGTGCTCACCTACGCCACCAACTACACCGGGATCGCCAAGGGCGACATGCTCCTCGCGAGCACCATCGCCGCCGCGGTCGGCATCGTCACCTTCTACCTGCTGGGCAGGCTGTCCGACCGGATCGGCCGCCGCCCGGTGTACATCCTCGGTGCCGGGATCGGGATCGTGACCGCGTTCCCGCTGTTCTGGATCCTCGACACGAACTCGGTGCCGCTGGTGATCCTGGCGGTGACGGTGACCTACGCACTCGGCGTCGGCGCGATGTACGCGGTCGAACCGAGCATGTTCTCCGAGCTGTTCGCCACCACCACCCGCTACACCGGCGTCTCGCTGGCCGCGCAGATCCCCAGCATCCTCGTCGGCGCCTGGCCCTACGCCGCCACCGCGCTGCTGATCGCCACCGGCGGCAACCCGTGGCCGGTCGTGCTGATCACGGTCGTCGTGCTGGCACTGGGCATCTGGGCAGCGCTGGCCGCACCGGAGACCAACCGCAAGGACATCGTCGCGCACGCGACGACCGAGGAGGCGTGACATGACCGAGGTGTGGCGTGACCTCACCGACCCGCGCCGCGCGGCCACCGTGGACGACGTGGAGGCCGGGCTCAAGGAACCCGAGTTCGGGAACCTGGAGATCCCGGAGAAACTCGGGCCCGTCACCGTGCGGATCGACGACCACAAGATCCGCCGGTTCGCCTTCACCCAGGGCGACCACCACGAGTGGCACACCGCCGCGAGCCCCTTCGACGGCCGCCGCGTCGCGCACGCCGCGTTGCTGGGCAACGACCTCGTGCAGCTGTTCACCACCGTGTACGCGGCGTCCCGAGTGGTCGGTCTGCACACCGAGGAGCAGATGTGGTTCGACTCGCCCGCCTTCCTGGACGACATCGTGACGTTGCAGGGTGAGTACGTCGAAGCCTACGAGCGCCGTGGCCAGGGCTATGTCGTGATGGAGGCGTCCGCGACCACCGAGGACGGGCGCAGTGTCGTCCGCCACCGTGGCGTGGAGATCCTGCGCACGCAGCCCGGCGCCATCGCCGGCCGCGGCAGTTCCCACCCGGACAAGCGCGTCACCGGCGAACTGCCGGAAGGCGCGTACCCGCTCGGGACGACGGCCGTCGAGGGGGTCGGCGTCGGCGGAGTCCTGCCCACGCTGGACAAGGTCATCACCGCCGAGCAGGCCGCGGTGTTCTCCCGCGCCGGTGAATACGTGCGCAACATCCACAACGACCTCGCCACCGCCCGCGCCGGCGGGCTGCGCGTGCCGATCGTGCAGGGGCAGCAACAGTTCGCCGTGCTCGCCGAGCTGCTCAGCCACTTCTTCGGTACCGCGTTCTTCACCGGCGGGTGGCTGCGCGTGAAGTTCCTGAAGACCGTCGACGTGTTCGAGCCGATCGAGGCGCACGCCGTCGTCACCGGGGTGCGGTACGGGCGCGCCGAACTCGAAGTGTGGGTGCGCCGGGCCGACGGTGGCCTGTCCGCCGCCGGGTGGGCGTCGGCTCCGCTGCCGGAAAACCAACGAGAGGGATGAGAATGTCGGAACAGATGACCGGTGGCCGGCTGGTCGTGAAGATGCTGGAGTCGCTGGGGATCACCCACGTCTTCGGTGTCGTCGGGGGGCAGACGCTCGCGATCACGGACGCGCTCATCGACACCCCGTCGATCGAGTTCGTGCACACCCGGCACGAGGGTGCGGCGGCCGTGATGGCCGACGCGTTCGGGCGCCTGACCGGGCGGCCCGCGGTCGCCATCGCCACCACTGGGCCCGGCGCGACCAACCTGCTCACCGGCGTCGGCGGCGCCTACCGGGACTCCAGCCCGTCGATCATCGTCACCTGCAACAACAACGGCGAGAACATCCACAAGGACGACGCCCAGAACGCCGACCACGTGCAGATCTTCGCGCCGTTCACCAAGTACGCGCGGCTCGTGGCGCACGCCTCCTCGATCAAACAGGCGATGGAGGAAGCCTATGTCAATGCCATGACCGGCAACCCCGGCCCGGTGCACCTGGACTTCGCCCGCGACACCATCGAAAAGGTGGTCGACAATCCGCCCGAGGTGCCTGCGGTGCACCCGGCACGCGCGTGGGTCGGCACCCGGCCGGTCGCCTCCCGTGAGCAGATCGCCGCGGTCGCCGAACGGGTGCTGGCCGCGAAGAAGCCGGTGATCTGGCTCGGCAACGGCGGTAACCGGGCGCGGGCCGCCGACGAGGTGCTCGCGCTCGCCGACGCGCTCGCCATCCCGGTGGTGACCACGTTCAACGGCATCGGCGCGGTGCCCACGACGCACCCGCTGGTGTTCGGCGCGCTGTCACGGATGGGCACGAACCTGACCAGCCGCGTGATCGCCGAGGCGGATCTGGTGCTGGCGCTGGGCAACAGCCTCAACGCGGTGTCCACCGGCCGCTGGCGGCTCGAGCTGCCCGAGATCATCCACGTCGATGTCGACCCGGCGATGATCGGCCGCTACTACGGCGAGGTCACCACTGGTGTCGTCGGCGACCTGAAAGCGTTCGCCACGGACCTCGTCACCGCCACCGCGGAGCGCGCCACCGACGCGCGGGCATCACGCAGCGAGTGGATCGAATCCCTGCAGCACGCCGAAAAGCAGTGGTGGGAACTGTCCGCCTCACTCGAACCGGCCAACCGCGGCGTGGTCTCCCCGGCCGTCGTGGTGCGCGCATTGCGCGACGCCACCCCGGAGGACGCGGTGCTCATCCCGGACGCCGGCAACCCGGGTGTGTGGTCGTTCCTGTGGCAGATGACCAAACCGAACCGCTACATCAAACCGGTCGGGTTCGGCAACATGGGCTTCGCGCTGCCCGGCGCCATCGCCTCGGTCGCGGCCGACCCCCAGCGCCCGGTGCTCGCCCTGATCGGCGACGGCTCGCTCGGCATGAGCCTCGGCGAACTGGAAACCCTGGCCCGCGCCGGGGGGCCGGTGTGCCTCGTGGTGCTCAACGACTCCAGCTACGGCAACATCCGGCAGGAGCAGGTGCTGCACTTCGACGGCCGCACCACCGGGGTCGACTTCGGCGACGTCGACTTCGCCCAGGTGGCCAAGGGGATGGGGCTGCCCGGCAAGCGCGTCACCGACGTGGTGGACCTGGTCGAGACCGTCCGGCTCGCCTTCGCCAGCGGGAAACCGTACGTGGTGGACGTCGTGCTCGACCGCGAACCCAGCGCCTGGACCTACCCGGCGTTCGTGCCGCACCAGAACTGAGGAGGCCATCGGTGGAAGGTCCGCTGCACGGAGTCAAGGTGCTCGACCTGTCCCGCTTCATCGCGGGGCCGAGCTGTGCCCAGGTGCTCGCCGACTTCGGCGCCGAGGTCGTCAAGATCGAGCGGCCCGGCGGCGAGGACGCGCGGCACCACGAGCCCTTCTACGAGGGCGAGAGCGTGTACACGATGCTGTACAACCGCAACAAGTACGGCGCCACGCTCGACACGCGGCACCCGAAGGCGCTGCCGGTCCTGGAGAGCCTCGTGCGGTGGGCCGACGTGGTCGTGGAGAACTACCGGCCGGGCACCATGGACAAGATGGGCCTGGGCTACGAGCGGCTCACCGAACTCAAACCCGGCATCATCATGGTGTCGATCTCCGGGTTCGGGCAGACCGGCCCGCTGGCGAAGCGGGCGTTGTTCGACGCGATCGCGCAGGCGTCCTCGGGACTGATGTCGGTCACCGGTGAGGAGACCGGCAGCCCGACGCTGACCGGCACTTACATCGCCGACTACGTGACCGGCTACCAGGCCGCCATCGGCACCTTCGCCGCCCTGATGCACAAGATGCGTACCGGCGAGGGGCAGCGGGTGGACGTCGCGTCGCTGGACTCGATGTTCGCCACACTGGGCACCCGGCTGATCTCGTGGCTCATGCTCGGCGCGGACCTGCCCCGCAGCGGATCGCGGGACCTGCTGACCGCGCCGGTCAACGTCTACGAGTGCGCCGACGGCGACACCTACATCCAGGCCGGTACCAATTCGCTGTTCCCCAAGCTGTGCCGCGCGATCGGGCGCGCGGACCTGCTGGAGACCGCCGAGTACGCCACGGTGCCCGGCCGGATGGCGAACGCGGAGCTGCTGGAGAAGGCGGTCGCCGACTGGGCGCGGCCGCTGACCTGCGAGCAGGTGGCGGCCGTGCTGGAGGAGGCGGGCATCCCGTTCGCCAAGGTCGCCACCGTGCCCGAGGTGGCCGCCTCACCGCAGATCGCCGCGCGGGACATGGTCGTGGAGTCCGAGCATCCGGCGCTGGGCACCATCCGGATGCCGGGCAACCCGGTCAAGATGGACAGGTCGCCGCCGACGGTGCGCAAGGCGCCACCGCTGGTCGGCGAGGACAACGACCACGTGTACGGCACAATCCTGGGAATGACGCCGGAGCAGGTGCGCGAGCTGGGCGAAGACGGGGCGATCTGATGAAACGCGGTCCGATGTACCGGGTGATCTACGACGACATCGTCGGCCAGATCCGGTCGGGAGCGCTCGCCCCGCACGCCCAGCTGCCGGGCGAGCACGATCTCGCGCGGCAGTACGGGGTGAGCCGGATGACCGTCCGGCAGGCGCTCGACGTGCTCGGATCGGACGAGTTCGTGGTCCGCAAGCAGGGCAGCGGCACCTTCGTCAGCGACCTCGCCCGCCACGGCCGCCGCTTCAACCGGCTGCGCTCGTTCGCCGCGGAGCTGGCCGGCGCCGACGAGCCGGTCGGCAGCAGGGTGATCCGCAGCGAGGTCGCCGAAGCGACGGCCGAGGTGGCCGAGCGCCTCGGGATCACCGAAGGCGACCCGACCAACCGGCTGACCCGGGTGCGGACCGTCGGGGAGAAGCCGGCCGCGCTGCAGGACGCGTGGATCCCCTACGCCGTCGCGCCAGGGCTGGTGCGCGAGCCGCTGATCGAGGGCTCGCTGTACCGGACCCTGACCGAGCGGTACGGCGTGGAACTGCAGTACGCGGACCAGGCGCTGACCGCGGCCATCCTCGACGCCGAACAGGCCGGGCTGTTGGAGTCCGAGGCCGGTTCCCCGGTGCTGGCGGGACAGCGGCTCACGCATTCCGCGTCCGGGGTCGTGGAGTTCACCTACGGGTGGACGCTGCCCGGTTTCCCGCTGCTGCTGCGGATCGACGCGGAATGACGGTCGCCGACGAGGTGGTCGCCGTCGACGTCGGCACCTCCGCCGTCCGGGCCGCCGTGGTGTCCGCGTCCGGCGACGTGACGGCCTCCGTGCGAGTCGCGCGGGCGGCGGGCGGCGGCGAGTTCTTCGACGCCGAAACGCTGCTGCACGAGGTCACCACGGCGCTGTCCGGTCTGGACGCGCGGCCGCGGGCGCTGGCCATCTCGGCGCACATCGGGACGGTGCCGGTCGGCGAATCCCTCCGGGTGGTGGACAAGGCGGGCGGGTGGTCGGATCCGCGCGGGCTGCCGGAACTGGCGTCGGTCCCGGGCCCGGTGCGGGAGTCGTTGCTGTCCGCGGGCGGGCGGCCCGCGCTGACCGGCGGGGCGCTGGCCTACGCGCTGTCGGGCTCGGCGAAGGCGCGGTACCTGTTGTCGCCCAAGGACTTCCTGGTCGCCCGGCTGACGGGGACGGTGGCGACCGACACCGTGGACGCGGCCTACACGCTGGTGTCGGACGTGCGGCGGCGCCGCTGGAACACCGCGGCGCTCTCGGCGCTGGGACTGGATGCGGCGATGTTCCCGCCGCAGCTCGAACCGACGGCGGTGGCCGGTGAACTGACCGTGGCGTGCGGACTGCCCGCCGGAACGCCGGTCGTGGCGGGCGGCCCGGACGGATCGGTCGGGATCGGCCTGCTGCTCGGCTCGTCCGGGATCGCGGACGTCGCCGGGACCACGGACGTCGTGGGGATGCCGGTGACCGACCCGGCGGCGGCGCCCGCCGCGGCGATGATCAACCCGGCGCTGGCGGGCGGGCACTGGATCGCGGGCGGGGCGACCGGCATGACCGGCGGTGCCGTGGCGCACTGGCGCTCACTGGTGGGCGCGGTCGAGGAGGCGGAGCTGGCCGCCGTCGCGCCCGGCGCGTCCGGTCTGGTCGTGCTGCCGTCCTTGACGGGGTCCCGTTTCCCGCGCTGGTGCGCCTCCGATCGTGGCGGGGTGCTCGGCCAGCGTCCCGAGCACACGGCGGCGCACCTGCTGCGGGCCGCGCAGGAAGGCGCGGCCTTCACCGTGCGCGAGGGGCTGGACCTGCTCGACCCGGCGGGCGCCCTGCCGGTCACCCTCGCCGGCGGCACCGCCCGGTCGCCGCTGACCGCCCAGCTCCGCGCCGATGTCACCGGGCGGGTCACGAAGGTCTGCACCGAGCCCGACGTGACCCTCCTCGGCGCGGCGGCGCTCGCCCTCGTCGGCTCCGGGCTGGCCCCCGGCCTGGACGACGCCCGCGCCCGGCTGGGTTGCGAGTTCCGGACCCTCGAACCGGACCCGGTCCGGGCGGCGCGGTACGGGGAGCTGTTCCAGGAGTGGCTCGCCCGGCTCCCCGCACGGTGACGCCGTCCCGCCACGGAGGTCGCCTATCGTGGGACGGTGGACACCGAGGGCAGCGCGGGCGAGACGGCCAGGCCGTGCTGGACGCGACCATCGCCGAGCTGAGCGAGGTCGCTCGCGGCTACCAGATCGGCCGCAGGGGCGAATTCCCATCCTCGCCGGTGGCCAGGAGGATCTCCAGGGTCGCGCGCAGGTCCCGGACGCGGTCGGCACCGGCGAGTCCGGCCCAGTCCGCTTCCTCTTCGGCCCAGATCTGCGCGGCACGGGACACCAGTGCTCGTCCCCGCTGCGTGGTCACGATCAGACGGCTGCGCCCGTCCGTGGGATGGCCGACGCGCTCGACGTACCCGGCGCGCTCCAGTTCACCGACGACGTGGGCGGCGCCCTGTTTGGTCACGCCGAGGTAGGCGCCCAGCTCCACCGCCGTCGCTCCGCCGGTGCTCATCAGATGGCTGAGCGCGAAACCGTGCACCGGGCGCACCTGCTCTCCTTCGTCCGCCAGGCGCTGGTGCAGCCGGTCGGTGAGCAGCCGGAACGCCATGGCCAGCAAGAGGGGCAGAGGGGTCGGCATCGCAACTCCAACTAGACAAGCTACTGTTCCAACAAGACTGGTAAGTGGTCCAGTTTCTCATGGAGGCGAGCCGCGGTGGAAGCCATCACGATCGAGAACGTACGGATCTTCGACGGCACCGGCCTGACGCCACCCGGTTCCGTGCACCTCCATGGCGACCGCATCGTCGCGGAGGCGGTGCCGGGTGCCCGGACGGCCGACGGCGGCGGGGGTGCCCTGTTGCCGGGCCTGATCGACACGCACGTGCACGTGGGCAGGCGCGCGGAGCTGGCGGCGTGCGCCCGGTGGGGAGTCACCACCGCGCTCGACATGGCGGCACCGGATCCCGGCGCGACCCTGCCGTTGCGTCACCTCGACGGGGTGACCGACCTGTTCAGCGCCGGTTTTCCCGCGGTCGCGCCGGACTCCGGGCCCATCGCGGCCCTGGGATATCCCGGGGAGATCGCCGTGTGCGGGCCGGGCAGCGCGGAGGCGTTCGTGGCGCGCAGGGTTCGCGACGGGGTGGACTACCTGAAGATCCTCGTCGAGGACCCGGGCCTGCCCGGTGCGAAGGCGCTGGCTCCGGAAACGGTGGCGGCCCTCGTGCGTGCCGCGCACGACCACGGTTTGCGGGTCGTCGCGCACGCCACCACTCTCGGCGCCTACCGGCTGGCGGTGGAGGCGGCCGTGGACGTCGTCACGCACGTCCCGATGAACGCCGCCGTCACCGCGGACCTGGCGGCACAGGTCGCCGTCGCGTCCCCGACGCTGACCATGATGCGGGGGGTCTGCACGACCATCGGGAGCAACCCCGCGCTGGGCTTGGCCTACGACAACGCGCGCGACTCGGTCCGCGCCCTCGACGCGGCCGGGGTGACCATCGTGGCCGGCAGCGACGCCAACGCCGAATCCTCCGCGCCGTTCTCGCCCCCGCACGGCGAGTCGCTGCACGAGGAACTCCGGCTCCTGGTCGACGCGGACCTGTCGCCGGCGGCGGCGCTCCGCGCGGCCACCAGCGCGGCGGCCGAAGCCTTCGGCCTGGCCGATCGTGGTGTCGTGGCCGCCGGGCGACGGGCGGACCTCGTGCTCGTCGACGGTGACCCCACCGTGGAGATCGAGGCGACCACCCGGATCCGGCAGGTGTGGATCGGCGGTCAGAAGATCGCGGTGCCCAGCACGAACAGGAAGCTGTGACGGCCGGCAACGACGCGGCGGTTTCCGGGGGCAGCCTCGGCCCGGCAGTACCCACGGGGCCGGGGATGCGCGAGCCGGCGAGTCTTCACCCAGGGACGCGGTTCGCCTCAGGGTTTCGGCCGCGGGGCGAGCCTCTGCAACTGGGTCACGTGCTCGGGGGTCAGCTCCTCCAGCGCCGCGACGCCGAGCAGTTTCATCGTCCGCTCGATCTCCTCGCGCAGGATGTGGATCATCCGGTCGACGCCGTCGCGGCCGCCGGCCATGAGCCCGTACAGGTAGGCGCGGCCCACGAGCGTGAACTTCGCGCCGAGCGCGAGCGAGGCGACGATGTCGGCACCGGACATGATGCCGGTGTCGATCGCGATCTCGGTGTGCCTGCCGACCTCCCGCACGACGTCGGGCAGCAGGTGGAACGGGATCGGCGCGCGGTCGAGCTGGCGGCCGCCGTGGTTGGAGAGCACGAGACCGTCGACGCCGAGGTCGACCAGCTTCGCCGCGTCGGCGACGTTCTGCACGCCCTTGATGACGATCTTGCCGGGGAACAGGTCGCGGATGACCGCGAGATCGTCGAACGAGATCGACGGGTCCATGGCGGCGTTGAGCAATTCGCCCACCGTGCCACCGGTCGAGCTCAGCGACGCGAATTCGAGCTTGGGCGTGGTCAGGAAGTCCCACCACCACCAGGGCCGCGGGATCGCGTTGGCGATCGTGCGGGGGGTCAGCTGCGGCGGGATGGAGAAACCGTTGCGCTTGTCGCGCAGGCGCGCCCCCGCGACGGGGGTGTCGACGGTGAAGAACAACGTGTCGAAACCGGCCGCGACGGCGCGCCGGGTGAGGTCGTAGGAGATCTCCCGGTCACGCATGACGTAGAGCTGGAACCAGTTGCGACCGTCCGGGTTCGCCTGCCTGACGTGCTCGATCGATGTCGTGCCGAGCGTGGAGAGCGTGAAGGGGATCCCGGCGGCAGCGGCGGCCGACGCGCCGGCGATCTCGCCCTCGGTGTGCATGAGGCGGGTGAAGCCGGTCGGGGCGATCGCGAACGGCAGGGCAGACGGGCCGCCGAAGATCTGCGTCGAGGTGTCGACCGCGTCGGGCAGGCCGCGCAGGATCGAGGGGCTGAACTCGACGTCGAGGAACGCCTGGCGGGCGCGGGCCAGCGAGATCTCCTCCTCGGCCGAACCGTCCGTGTAGTCGAACGCGGCCCTGGGGGTGCGTCGCTTCGCGATCGCGCGCAGATCGTGGATCGTGAGCGCGGCGTCCAGCCTGCGTTTCCTGGCGTTGAACTCCGGCTTCTTGAACTTCATCAACTCGAGCAGCTCGCCCGGCTTCGGAACCTGACGGGTCACCATGGTGTGCCTTTCGGTCGGAGTCAGGAGTCGACGTGCGCGAGGAGGCGGTCGCGGCTGACCGCGATGTGCTCGGCCGTGAGGCGGGCCGCGCGCCCGGGATCACCGGCGAGCACGGCGTCGAGGATGCCCTGGTGCTGTGCCACCACGTCGTCGGCGCTGAGCAGGTGCGCGGCCTGCACCTGTCCGATGCAGAGTTCGACCTCGCCCATGATGAGCGCGTGCATGCGCGCGAGCCGCGAACTGGGCTGGCCCGCGACCAGCGCGCGGTGGAACGCGATGTCCTGGTGCGCGAAGTCGGCCCCGGCCTCGATCAGGGCGCGATGGGCGGCGAGCGCGGCGGCGGGGATGCCTTCGAGCCGCGCGACCGCCGCCGACTCGACGACCGCGCGGCTGTCGTAGACGTCGGCGATCTCGGCCGCGGTGAGCGCGGGCACGCGCGCGGCCTTGTGCGTCTCGCGGCGCAGGAGCCCCTCGACGACGAGGCGCCCGATCGCGGCCTTCGCGGTCTGGCGCGCGACGCCGAACCGCGCGGCGACGGTGGACTCGGTCACGGTCGCGCCGGGCGCGATCTCCTGCGCGATGATGCTCGACCGCAGGTCCGCATAGATCGCCTCGGGAAGCACGTTCGCGTGCCGCGCCGCCGTCATAGCGCCTCCGTCCCTCGCTGATTGGTTGACAAAGTAGCAGATTGTCAACCAATCTGTCGCGCTCGTCAGGAGCGGAAACGCTCACCCCATTCGGTCGTGTTCAGCAGTAACCGGAACAGCGCGATCAGGAAACCCGGAACGAAGGTCACCAGCAGGACCACCGTTCGCGGGGTGGCGGATCGCTCGACAGCGAGCAGGACGAATCCGGTGATCGAGGCGGCGAGGTGGAGCAGGAGCACGGCCGCCAGCGTGCGCGGGTTCCTGACCGGCCACAGCGCCCCCGCGACCGAGACGAAGAAGATGACGGCCAAGAACACGAAACCCGCTCCTGCCATCCGGCCATCGTAGGGCGCCGGCGCCTCGTCCACCGGTGCGACGGCGCAACGTCAGCAGCTGCTGGACCAGCTGATCCGCGACGGACGTCTCGGGCGGTCCCCGGATCTCGCCGCGCCCACCTCAGCTGTCGAGGATCGCGACGGCGCGGGTCCAGCCCGCGGAGGCGGCGTGCACCTTGACCGGGAAGCAGGCGATCTGGAAGCCCCTGTCGGGGAGCCGGTCCAGGCCGTGCAGCTTCTCCAGGTGGCAGTAGCCGATTTCCCGGCCGGCCCGGTGGCCCTCCCAGATGATCGAGGCGTCGCGCTCGACGGCGTACCGGGCGGCGGTGTGGACGAACGGCGCGTCCCAGCTCCAGGCGTCGGTGCCGGTCACGCGCACGCCCTGGTCGAGCAGGAAGAGGGTCGCTTCCCGCCCCACGCCGCACCCGGAGGTCACGTAGTCCTCCTCGCCGTAACGAGCGCCCGCCGCCGTGTTGACGACGACGATCTCCAGCGGTGAGAGGTCGTGACCGATGCGGTCGAGTTCGGCGCGGACGTCGTCCGCGGTCGCGACGTAACCGTCGGGGAAGTGGCGGAAATCGAGCTTCACGGCCGGTTGCAGGCACCACTCCAGCGGCACCTCGTCGATGGTGATCGCACGGGCGCCGCCGTCCATCGTGGCGGAGTAGTGGTAGGGCGCGTCGAGGTGCGTGCCGTTGTGGGTGGTGATGCGCACCCGCTCGTGCGCCCACCCCTCCCCGTCCGGCAGGTCCTCCACCGTGGCGCCCGGGAAGAAGGCCAGCAGATCCGCGACGGTCTGCTCATGGGTGTAGTAGTCGATCTCCGGTCGCGCCCCGGGCGGGTCCGAGGCGATCCCCGCCTTCAACGGGACGGAAATGTCGACGAGTGTGCGCATCGGTGTACTCCTTCGTGATCAGCTGGACCGGTGCGGGCGCCCGGCCCTGCGCGCGTGCGGTCAGAACCCCGAGGAGAGCGGCTGGACGTCGGCCCCGGCGACGACGGTCTGCCGGGTCTGCCCGAGTCCCTGACCGCGGAGGGTGACGACGTCGCCGGGGACGAGCCAGCGCGCCTGCGCCAAGTCGGGAGTGCGCACGTGTTCGAGCAGGCAACCGCCGGGAACGGTGCCGGATCCGATCACGTCCCCCGGCGAGAGGTCCACGCCGCGCGAGACGAAGGCGAGGAGCTCGCCGAACGTCCAGTCCATCCGGTCGAGGCAGCCGCGGGTGAGTTCGTCGCCGTTGACCGAGGCGGACAGGTCGAGAGCGAGCCGTCCGTCCCGGCGGTGGTCTTCGAGTTCGTCCACCGTGACGAGCGCCGGGCCCAGCGTCAGCGCGCTGTCCTTGCTCTTGCCCATGCCGAGGCCCAGCGCTAGATCGCGGAGCTGGTGGTCCCGTGCGGTCCAGTCGTTGAACAGGGTGTAGCCGACGATGTGCCGCTCGGCGGTGGCGGGGGAGAGGTCCCTCCCGCCGCGCCCGATCACCGCGCCGACCTCCAGTTCCAGGTCGAACATCCGGCTGCCGGGAGCGACCGGCACGTCATCGTGGGGGCCGGCGACGGATCCGGCGTTGGTGAAGTAGAACGCCGGGATCTGGGACCAGACCGGGTGGAGTTCCTCGCTACGGCCGAGCGCTCGGTTGGAGCCGCGCAGGTGGTCGAGGAAACACAGGCCGTCCCGGACCGAGGGCGGGCGCGGCAGCGGGGCGAGCAGCCGCACCTCCTCGAGTGAACGGACCTCCTCCGGCGCGCGGCGGGCGGTGTCACCGGCCTCGGCGAGCGCGTGGTCGCCTGCCTCGATCAAGGACAACAACGTGACGCCGGATCGGAGGCCGCGCACGGTGTCCCCGTCGAGGATCCCCGTGTGCCGCCCGGACCCGGACTCGTAGGTCACCCATTTCACGAGCGTGCTCCTTCGATGGCGCGGCCTGCCGCGTCCCCGGCCCGCACGGCCTGCTGGTGGAACTCCCGCGCCATCGGCTCGATCGCGGCCCAGGCCCCAGGCGGGGTGCCGGGCAGCGCGCGGCCCGCGTCGCGCACCCGGCCGAGGATGCGGCTCGCGGCGGCGTCGGCCTCGGCGGTGAGCGCGGTCAGGTCGGTGGCCGGGACACCGTCGCGCTTGACGATCCGTCCGTCGACGAGCACCGTCCGGACGTCGGCCGCCGTCGTCTGGAACACGAGGGTGGCGTAGGGGTCGACCACGGGGTGCTGTTCGACCGCGGGGCCGCCGACGAGCAGGAGGTCGGCGCGCTTGCCGGGGGTCAGCGAGCCGATCCGGTCACCGAGCCCGAGTGCCCGCGCGCCGTTGATCGTGCTCCACTCCAGTGCCTCGCGGGCCGGGATCCCGACGCTGTCGGGCATCGCCCCGGCCCGGTTGACCGGTCCCAGGACGTCCTCGCGAGCGCAGGCGAGACCGAAGCGCATCTCGTGGAACAGGTCACCGCTGTTGAGCGAGATCACGTCGACCGACAGGGTGGGATCGATCCCGTGCCTGCGGCAGCCGTCGAAGGCCGGGCGCCCGAAGCCCATGTTCAGCTCGGTCTCCACCGAGATCGACACCTTGCCCCCGCTGCGCGCGACGGCGGTCCACTCGGCTTCGTCGAACGCGTTGCAGTGCACGTGCACCATGTCCGGGCCGAGCAGGCCCAGCGCGTCCATCTCGGTGATCCCGGTGCACAACACGCTGCCGAACACGCATCCGGCGTGGTTGGCGAGCAGGGCGTTGCGCTCGCGGGCGGCGGCCAGTTCGGCGACCGTGTCCTCCCAGGGCAGGCCGAACAGCTCCGACAGCGACACCCCGAGGGTGAGCAGGCCGTCGGAGCCGAAATGGGTGTCGGCGATGCGGTGGAAGTCCGCGAGCCGGGCGGCGTGGGCGCCGAAACGGGACTGCCCGGGCGAGCTTTCGAAGAAGCCGTAGCAGAACGCGGCCCGGATCCCGGCCTCCTGCAGACCGCGCACCGCGGCGTCGGAATGGTCGGGGGTGTTGTTGCAGTGGGAGAAGTCCAGGATCGTGGTCACCCCCGAGTTGAGCGCGTCCACGGCCCCGTAGAAGTTGCCGAGCCGGACGTCGTCGGGGGTGTAGGCCGGCGAGATCCCCAGCCGGATGCCGAAGTAGTAGTCGGCCAGCGTCCAGTCCGCGCAGATCCCGCGGACCAGGGACTGCCAGGTGTGCCGGTGGGTGTCGACCATGCCGGGCAGCACGAGGTGCCCGGTCGCGTCGAGGATCTCGGCATCGGTGACCGGCAGGTCCGGTCCCACGGCGGTGATCACCCCGTCCTCGATGAGGACGTCGCCGGCAGGCAGGTCCCCGAGACCGGGGTCCATCGTCAGAACATGGCCGCCTCGGACCAGGGTGCGGTGCGGGCTCATCATTGACCTCCGTAGCGTCGTCGCTGCGGCCAGCATCACCCGGAACGGGGGGCGCGATCATGAGCCGGAAAAGTTGCGATCACCGCGTCCCGCGACGTTACAATCCGGCCGCCGTGCGGGAAGAGGTGATGGGACATGGACGTCCGGTCGGTGCGCTACGCCCTCACCCTGGCCGAGGAACTGCACTTCGGCCGGGCCGCGCGGGCCCACTTCATCGCCGCCCAGCCGTTCGGCCGCCGGATCCAGCAGCTGGAGCGTGAACTGGGCGCGAAGCTGTTCGAGCGCACCAGCCGCCGCGTCCGGCTCACCGATGCGGGCGAGCGTTTCGTGCCCCGCGCCCGCCGGGTCCTGCGTCAGCTGGACGCGCTCATGGAGATCGCCGAGGGAGATCACGGCGAACCGGTCCTCCGGGTGGGGGTGCTGGGCTTCGGGCTGGCCGACCGCTGGCCCGCGACGCGCTCACTGATGGCCGGGTGCCGTCCCGACGTGGACCTCACCTACGTCGAACTGGACTGGTCCAACCAGTACGACGCGGTCCGCACCGGCGAGGTCGACGTCGCGATCGTGCACAACGTGGGCGGTGCCGACGACCTCGTCGTCGAGACGGTCATGGACACCGGCCGCTACGCGGTCGTCCCCGCGGATTCGGAACTGGCCGACGCCGACCGCCTCAGCGAGCACGACGCCGCCGACCGCCCGTGGCTCGTGCCGGTCGGCCAGCCCGGACTCGTGGACTGGACCGGCGGCTGCGGAACCCGGAAACCCGTCGAGGTGCGCTCACCCACCACGATCCCGCTCGCCGTGGCGGCCACCGGTTTCCTCGGCCTGCACGGGGAACCGGCGACACGCTTCTTCCCGCACCCCGGAGTGCGGTACCTGCCACTGGACGGGCCGCACTCCACAGTGGCCATCGCCTCCCGCCGGCGGGAGCACCGGGACACCGTCGCGGCGTTCCGCAGCGCGGTACGGGCGAGCACCGGGCTGGAGCGTCTGCGGCACGAGGGCACGACAGCTGAGCGCTGAGACGGCACTGCTTCGCTCAGCGGCCAGCCGCGTCGCCGACGGCGGAACCGGACCGGTTCAGCCGCACAGTTCCCCGGTCGCGCCCCGCAGGGCGCGCGCGTGGAGCCCGTCGAGGTGGTACCGCGGGCCCGCGCACCCCGGGCGCCGTCAGCTCACCGTACTGGCCGCGGTGCACGGCACCGGGCGCAACGTCGGCGCGCTGCGGGAGGGCCTCATTCGCTTCGCCGACCGCCACGGCATCCGCTTCGATGGTGGTGCTCGACATCCTGGAGCGGGTGCGGCTGCGGTGGGACGCCCGGCGTAGGAGACGACGCCGCCGGGGCCGGTTCGAGCGCGAGCGGTGCGATCCAGCGGGTGCGCGGGTAGGCGGCCAGTGTCTCGCTCGGGGTGAGGTCCATCACGACCCGGGTGGTGTCGAACCGCTGAGGTAGCGGCCGTGGTAGACCACGCCCGGCAGCGCGGGTCAACGCGGTCGTGCTGACACCTTCGGAACAGGGAGATCGGGAACATGACTGACACCAGCGATCGCGACGGGGGTCTCGACCGGCTGCAAGCCGCCTTGACAGCCCGGTCCATGATCAAGGACTGGGCCGTGGGCGCGCAGCTCATCGCCTTGATCCGCGCCGTCCACGACGCCGGCTGGTTCGGACGAATGCACCACGAGACGACGGTGGAGGAGCTGGCATCCGGAACCGGCGCGCCGATCGAACAGGTCTCGGACGTGCTCGAGGTGCTCGCTTCGGCCGGTGTGGTCGACAGTGCGGGGGCTTCGTTCCGGTTGAGCGGTACGTTCGATGCTCTCGTCACGGGAGTTTCCGGCGTCGACCTTCCGACGGTGCTGGATGGGGACGACCTTGCACGCGCCGCCGTCGCTGAGGCGACCGCGGCGGCTGCCCACGGCCACGGACTCGACGGCGCGGGGGCACTGGCACTGGCGCGGGACTGGGGAGTGCAGGCCGGTGCGGGCGCCCGGCAGCTGTACGGGCTGGTGTACGAGGCAGTGCCGGAGTACCGGGACAGGCTCGCCGAAGGCGGCCCGCTGCTCGATGTGGGGTCCGGTGTCGGTGGTGCGCTGCTCACCACGCTGGCGCTGTTTCCCGAACTCCGTGCGGTGGGTGCCGAGATCGTCCCCGAGGTGGCCGCCGAAACCCGCAGGCGGGCGAAGGCGGTGGGAGTTGACTCCCGCGTCGAGGTCCGGGCCGTGGACGCGCGCCTTCTCGAAGACGAGTCGGCGTTCGCCGTCTGCTATTGGGCGCAGGGCTTCTTCCCGGACGGCACACGAGCCGACGTGCTCGAGGCGGTGCTGCGCGCACTGCGGCCCGATGGGCTGCTGTTGATGCAGGAGACGTTTCCGCCCACGACGGCCCAGGACGGTGCCACCACGCGCGTCGCGCTCGACCGGCTCGTCCACCGCAGGCAGAACATCGCGTTCGGACTTGCCGCGGAAGATCTGCTCGCCGAAGCAGAGGCAGCCGGGTTCGGGGACCTGCGTGTGATCGACAGCCCGGTGGGCAGGCTGGTCGTGGCCCGCAAACCAGCCGCCTGAGCGACGGCGCGCGTCAGGGCGGCCAGTAGGTCGCGGCGTGACGGCGGGCCCGTGTCTCGAGCAGCTTCACCAGCCGGACGAAGAGCTCCCCGGCTTCCCGGCCGTGCCAGCCGGGGCCGAGTGTGTCGAGGGGCAGGCCCGGATCCTTCGCGGGCAGGACACGCCAGTGGTTCAGGGCGAAGAGGAAGTCGCGGAACGCCTCGGCGTCGAGTTCGGCGCTTCTCCGGGTGCCCCGCTGGGCCCAGCGACGTTCGACCGGGGCGTACTCGCGGAGGAACCGGGCGTACCCGGCGTTGAGGTCCGCCAGGTTCCACCCGCGTTCGATGATGTCGTGCACGTCTTCGGCGTAGGCGATCCGCGCGACGAACAGGTCGGCGTGGGAAGCCAGCCCGAGCGAGTCCACCACCGAGCGGGCGGCGCCGAGCATCCGGGCGGGGGCGATCAGGGTGCCGGGGCCGATGGCGCCGAACCCCAGCGCCGCCAGGCGAGACCGGAGCAGATGCCGCTTTTCCCTGGCGGATTCCGGCACCGAGAAGGTGACCAGCGCCCACCCCGCGGTGCGCGAGGCTTCCGCGCGCGGGCCCCAGATGAGGTCGTCTCCCTCGGCGAGTTCGGCCGACGCCGACGCGCTGAGCCGGTATCCCCGTACGGTGCCCCGCTTGTCGGGCAGCAGCCAGCCGCGCGACTTCAGCCGTGAGATGTGGGCGCGGACGCTGGGCCCGTCCAGACCGACCTCGACCATCAGCGCGACGATCGCCGAGACCGGAGCCCAGCCCTCGTGCCCGCGCACGAACGTGCCGAGGAAATCGACGAGCAGCCTGGCCGGATACGCGGCGGTGACCTGGGCCCCCGTTTCGTCCTCGGGTCGCGCGGCCATGCATCACACTCCCGACGAGGCGGCGCGGAGCTGGTCCCGGTGGGCGTCGACCCAGGCACGGAACGAGGTCACGGGGATGCCCAGCGCCCGGGCGGTTTCCGGCCGCGCGGGCTGGCTGACGGTGTTGTGCCATTCGTGCATGCCGGCGAACTCCGGCATTCCCGCGGCCACGGCCTCGTCGAAGGACATCTCCGGCGCGGTGAGCTCCACCCCGAGCGATTCGGACAGGACCTTCGCGGCCCGGGCCACCGTGACCCGTTCGCCGGCCAGTTCCAGCTCCACCTGGTGGAACGCCTCCGGTGCCAGGAACGCCGCGGCACCGGCGGCGCCGATGTCTGCCACCGCCACCATCGCGAGCTCCGTGTCCGGCCGGATGACGGTGATCAGGCCGCCGTCGAGACCCTGCGGCAGCAGGAACGAGGGCGGCAGGAAGTTCTCCATGAAAAAGCCCGGTTTGAGCAGCGTCCAGCGCTCGAAACCGGCTGTGCGCACCAGGTGCTGCAGCGCGGACTTGGTTTCGTAGTAGTGCTCCAGGATCTTCCAGCGGCCCTCGGCCCAGCCGGGGGCGTCCCGGTGCTGGTCGGCTCCGCCCACCGAGGTGTGCACGAACTGCCTGATCCCGGCGGCGCGGGCGGCCTCGATGAGATTCCTGCCCTGCACGAGTTCCGCGTCGCCGGAGGGATCGCGCATGTCCGGCGTCTGTACCGAAAAGACGCCGCGGACGTCGCCGCCGAGGGCCGCCGACACCGTCGCCGGATCGAGCAGATCACCTCGGACGAGTTCGACGTCGTTCGCGGCCAGTGCGCGTGCGCGGTCCGAGCCGGGATCGCGCACCAGCGCCCGCACCGGGACGCCCGCGGCGGTCAGCGCCCGCGTCACCGCGCCTCCTTGCTGTCCGGTCGCTCCGGTCACCAGTATCCGGCCGGTCGTGGTCGACATCGCCGATGTCCTTTCCGTGGGCTGCCCAGCGCAGATATAAGCCTATCGCAACGATCGTCACGCAGTTGATGCATTTCCGGCGGCGTTCGTCCTCACGGGCGGGCCCGGAGGGTGATGGGGGAGTGGCCGCGGAGAGCGTTCCGGACGTCAGCCGTTCGCGGTGCCGGGTTCGATCAGCGAAGCCAGCAGGGCGAGCTTGTCGGCGCTGTCGCTGCCCGCGTCGGCGTAGTAGAGCACGAGCAGGAGCCCGTCCACGGGCAGTTTGTCGCGATGCAGGTGCAGCCGGCCCAGGACGGGATGGTCGACGGTCGTGGTGCCGCCCGTGAGCGCCCGGACGTCGTGCCGGGCCCACAGCTCCCGGAACCGCCCGCTGGTCAGCGACAGTTCGCCGACGAGCTCCACGAACCTGGGGTGATCGACGTCGGCGCCGATCGAATCCCGCAACGCGGCGACGAACCCCGACGCGGCCGCCGCCCAGTCCTGGTGGAACGCCTGCTCCTCCGGGTCCAGCAGCAGCGAGCGCAGGCGGTTCTCGCCCGGGCGCAGGCGCGGCGAGAACGCGGTCGCCCGTTCGTTGGCCGCGAGGACGTCGAAGGCCCGGCCTTCCACGAACGCCGGCACCCCGACCGCCGCGAGCAGGTGGTGCAGGCGGGCCGGCACGTGCTCGGCCGTCCGGGGCCGGCGGCTGCGCGCACGAGGCGCGGCCAGGCTGTGCAGGTAGTCGCGTTCGACCTCGTCGAGGCGCAGCACGCGGGCGAGCGCGTCGAGCACCTGCGGCGAGGGACGGGTGTCGCGGCCGCGTTCGAGGCGCAGGTAGTAGTCGGCACTGATCCCGGCGAGCATCGCGAGTTCCTCGCGGCGCAGGCCGGGCACCCGGCGGGTTCCGCCCGCCGGGATGCCGGCCTGCTCGGGCGTGACGAGACCGCGGCGGGCACGCAGGTAGGCGCCGAGCCGGTTCCCGTCCTCGTTCCCGGTCATGTCAGGGCGTCGGCCCGGGAGGAGCGGCCGGGCAGGGTCGACAGTGCCCGCGAGCGTTGCGCCACCAGTTCATCGTAGGTTCCGTCGCGTTCCGCCCACCGGTGCATGAGCACCCCCTGCACGAGGACTTCGCGCGGCGTCGGGTCCTGCGCGAGCAGGTCCATCACCTCGGCACCGTAGGCGTCGAGGGCGAGAGCGTGCGGGTTGCTGCCGCCGATGGTGGTCGCGACCGCAGGCGGGACGAGCTCGGCGACCTCGACACCGGTGCCGGACAGCTGTGCTCGCAGCGACTCGGTGTAGGCGTGCACCGCGGCCTTGGACGCTCCGTATGTGGGCATGAGCGGGAAGGGGAGGAAGCCGATCCCGGAGCTGACCGTGACGATCGTGCCGCTCCCACGCGTGAGCAGGTGCGGCGTGAACGCGTCGATCACCCGGATGGTGCCCAGGACGTTGACCGCGATGATCGTTTCGGCCGTGCCGAAGTGGGCGGGGTCGTGCAGGTCCTCCTCCGCCCCGGTGCCCGCCATGGTGATCACGGTATCGACGCCGGGATGGGCTCGCAGGACCTCGTCCCGTGCCTGGGTCACCGACGTGGCGTCGGCGACGTCGATCTCGACGGTGGTGAGTCCTTCGCCTGCGAGGTCTGCCAGCAGGCCGGTGCGACGGCCGCCGACGATCACGGTGCTGCCGGCGGCGCGGAACCGGCGGGCCAGCTCGAGGCCGATGCCCGAGGTGGCGCCGGCGATGAAGACGGTGCGGGAGGTGATGTCCATGCCTCGACGGTAGGGCGGTTGCTCCCGGTCTCAGGAGGCCCTGCGAGGACCCCGGAAGACCGGACCCCCGCCACCGCGTCGACGGGGAGGTCGATTCCGCTCACGGAACCGGAGTCCGCGGACGCGACCGGGAAGACGCGTGCGGCACCGGCATCTTGACATCGCACGATCGCGCTCCCTAAATTCACTGAGTCACTCATTGTCTCAGTGCCGAGCGGAAGGCGTTGCCATGGAGGCACGGAGCGGAACAGCGCGCAGGGCGGTCGCCGGTAGCACGGCCGGCGCCATCGTCGAGGGATACGACCTGCTGCTCTACGCGATCTTCGGTGTTCTGGTGTTCCCCACGGTGTTCTTCTCCGCGCAGGCCGGTGACCTCGCGGTGCTGGCCGCCTTCGGAACCTATTTCGCCGGATTCGTCGCCCGCCCCGTCGGCGGGATCGTCTTCGGCCACCTCGGCGACCGGATCGGCCGCAAGAAGACGATGCTGCTCACGCTGGTACTGGTGACCATCGGCACCGTGGGCTGCGGCTTCCTGCCCGGTTACGACACGCTCGGCGTGGCGGCCCCGGTCCTGCTCGTGCTGCTGCGGGCGGTCCAGGGGTTCGGCTTCGGCGGCGAATGGGGCGGGGCCGTGCTCCTGGCGATGGAGTCCGGCGGCCGCCGTCGCACCGCGTTCCGCGGCAGTTTCCCGCAGGCCGCCGCGCATCTGGGATTCCTGCTCGCCAATCTGTCCGCGCTGGCGCTGCTCACACTGCTGCCGCGGGCGGACTTCCTGGCCTGGGGCTGGCGCATCCCGTTCCTGGCCAGCGGGGTGCTCATCGCGGTCGGGTTCTGGGTGCGGACCCGGGTCGCGGAAACCCCAGCCTTCGAGGAGCTGCGGGCGGCCGGTGCGGTGGAGAAGAACCCGCTGCGGGCGGTGCTGCGCCACCAACGCGGCACGCTGGGTCTCACGATCCTGCTCAAGGCCGGATCCGGGGTGCCGCTGTTCGTGTTCACCTCGTTCGTCACGGCCTACGCGACCGCCGGCGGCGCGCACCCACCGCTGCTGGTGACGGTGGCCGTCTCCGCGGGTGCGCTCGTCGCCGTCATCACCACGCCGCTCTACGGGCTGCTCGCCGACCGCGTCGGCCCGGCCCGGGTGTGGCAGGCCGGCGCGGTGCTCACCGCGGTGTTCGGGTTCGCCTACTTCCCGCTGCTCGACGCCGGTCCGCCGGTGGCGATGTTCCTCGCGGTCGTGGTGAGCACCGCCGTGGTGGTGGCGATGTTCGCGGTCGAGCCCGCGCTGACCGGACCGCGCTTCGCCCCTGCGTGGCGGTTCACCGGCAGTTCGCTGGCGTTCAACATCGGGAGCGTGCTCGGGGGTGGCGCGGCCCCGTTCGTGGCCCAGGTGCTGGTGATCCGGACGGGCGGGCCACTGGCCGTCTCGGTCTACATCGCCGCCGCGTGCGCCCTCGGACTGGTCGCCGCCACCCGCCTGCGCCTGCGTCCCGAGACCCACACCGTCTCCGTCCCGGTGAGCGCATGATCGACATCGACGAGCGAGTGGTCCGGTTCCTCGCTGCCGCACAGGCCCATCCGCAACTCGACGGCGACCTGCCGCGCTTCCGGTCGGCGATGGCCGGGCACCTCCGCAACGCGGGACCCCGGCGCCCCCTCGCCGAGGTCCGCGACCTGCGGATCGACGGCGGCGCCGTGCGGATCTACCGGCCGGACCGGTCGGCGGGCCATCCGGTGCTGGTGTATCTGCACGGCGGTGCGTTCCTGCGGGGCGACCTCGAGACCGCCGACGTCGCCTGCCGTGAGATCGCCGCGCGAGCACCCGCCGTCGTGGTGTCGGTGGACTACCGGCTCGCGCCCGAGCACCCGTTCCCGGCCGCGGTCGAGGACGCCGTGACCGCACTGGAATGGGTTGCCGCGTCAGGAGCCGCGGCGCACGGTGGCGACCCCGGCTCCGTCAGCATCGGTGGCGACAGCGCGGGGGCGAACATCGCCGCGGTCGTCGCCGGTGGCACGAGCGTTCCGCTGCGGGCACAGCTGCTCCTCGGCGGTGTTTTCGACCTCGTCGACGACCTCGCCGCGGTGGAGCCGGACGTCGCCGACGTCGTCGACGTGACCGCCGACAACGAGAGACTGTCCTGGATAGCCCGCCTCTACGCCGGCTCCGCGGATCCCGCCGATCCCCGGCTGAGCCCGCTGCGCGCGGAGCGGCTCGCCGGCCCGCCCGCGCTGGTGGTCACGTCGCAACTGGATCCCTTCGCCCCGCAGGCGCGACGGCTCGCGACGCGGTTCCAGGCGGGCGGCACGTCCGTGCGGCTGGTGGAGTTTCCCGGCATGCCACATGGTTTCGGCAATCTCGCCGGGCTGTTCGAGGCCGAGGCGACCCAGCTCTACGAACTGGTGGCGGGCGCACTGCGCGACGGCGTACCGCCGGGTGAGCGGGCCGGGTGGCATCCGCAGCGGGCGGAGCATTAGGTTCGGAGCGTGACCCCAGCCTCGCCCCAGGGCGCTCACCTGTCCCGGCCGAGGGCGTCCGAGCAGATCTTCGCCGACCTGCAGGACCGCATCCTCCTCGGTGAGTTCGCCCGGGGGGAACGGCTTCCCACCGAGCGTGAACTCGCGGCGGCCTACGGCGTCAGCGTCAACACGGTGCGCGAGTCGGTGCGGGCGCTGAGCCTGATGGGCATGGTCGAGGTCCGGCACGGCAGCGGCGCGTTCGTGACGGCCTCGACCTCCGGGCTCGTCGGTCAGTCGGTCGGGCGCCTGCTGCGCTTCGAGCGCACCGGGCTCGCCGACGTGGTCCGGCTCTCCGGCGTGCTGCACCAGTACGCGGCCACCAGGGCGGTGGACACCGCCGACGAGACCGACATCGACGCCTTCGACGATGCGGTGACGGCGATCTCGGCGCAGGGCGGGGGACGGTGGGTGCAGCTGGGCGCCGCCGTGGAGTCCTTCCTGCAGGCATTCGTCGCCTGCGCCCACGACCCGCTGCTGTCCGCGCTCAGCGCCACACTCGACCACATCGTGGTGGCCGTGACCACGCAGATCGCGGTGGACGAGCCCGGCGATCTCGCGTCGCAGACCGCCGGGCTGGCCGGCGTTCGCGCGGCGATGATCACCGCCCTGCGCCGCCGCGACGCCAGTGCGCTGCTCGCGGCCACGTCGGAGTACCACGCGCGCTCCGCCGCGATCATCGCCGAGCATCCCGCGCTGCGGCATGTCCGGCTCTCCGACCCCCGGTGGTCGCCGCTGCTCACCGGGTTGATCGCCACCACCCGCCCCTGACCGCGAAAGCGCCCCGCCTGCGCCGGGTGCTCATCCACTTTTCCCGCCGTGCAGGCGCCGGGTGCGAAGCGGTCCCGGGCGTGGAAGGCATGCGGGTAGACGTGCAGTTCGACGGGGACGTCGGCGGCCATGAGCCGTGCGGCGAAGGCGATGTCCTCGTCGCGGAAGACGTCGTAGCGGGCGGCGGGCGCTCCGCCGCCGCTGGCCCCGGCGATGCCGATCCGGGCCGGATCGATGCCCCGCCGCCCGGCGCGTTCCGTGGGCGGAACACGACGATGTCGAGCGTGGGTGGTGTCGGGCCGGGTCACGGTGCGCGTGGTCACCGCGACCCGCGGATCCGGCTGGGGGCCCGCGTGGTGCGCGGCCGCGTCGTCGAGAACCTTGCGCAGCGCGGGAATGTCGGTCAGATCCAGCAGGGATCCGTTGGGCTGACGGGGAACGGCGGCCAGCGCGGTGGCGAGTTCGGGATCGAGGCCGGCGGTCACCGGGCGGCTCCGGTGGTGCGGCGGGCGCTCACGGCTGGATGTTTTCCAGGTCCTGGAGAAGGCTGGGGCGGGTGGGCCGCCAGCCCAGGGCCTCGCGGGTGTGGGCGCTGGAGGCGGGCTGGTCCAGGGCGAAGATCGGGCCGAACGGGCCGAAGTTCTCCTGTGGCACCGGCTCGACCGGCAGGCCGAGGCGCCTGCCGATCACGGCGGCGATGTCGCGGACCGCGTCGCCCTCGTCGGCCACCGCGTGCCAGGCCGTTCCGGCCGGTGCCGACTCCAGGGCCAGCCGGAACAGCACCGCAGCGTCGCGGGCGTGCACCGCGGGCCAGCGCTGGGTGCCGTCGCCGGGGTAGCCGGCCACACCGGCCCGGCGCGCCTGAATCGTCAGCAGGCCGGCGAACCCGCCGGTGCCCTCGTTGTGGACCGTGCGCGGCATCCGGACAGCGGTCGCGCGGACCCCGCGCGAGGCCAGCGCCAGCAGCGCGTTGACCGAGCGGCCGCGGCCGCCCACGGGCCCCTCGACGGGCAGCGGATCGGCTTCGGTCGCGGTCCGGCCCGGCACCCACGGCGTGCCCGAGACGGTGACGATCGGGCGGTCGCTGCCGGCCAGTTCCTCACCCAGCGCCGTCATCGCGGCGCTCTCTTCCACGATCGACCGGGCGAGAGCGTCCTCGGTGCTGTAGTCGCTGCCGAACGCCAGGCTGATCACGCCGTCGGACCGCGCGGCGCCGGTCCGCAGGACGTCGAGGTCGGCCAGCTGTCCGCGCAGCACCTCGGCACCGGCGTCGGTGAGGGCCTGGGCGGACTTGTCCGAGCGGGCCAGTGCGAGCACGGTGTGACCGGTCTCGATCAGCTCGGCGACGACCGCGGAGCCGATGGTGCCGGTACCGCCGGTGACGAAAACGTGCACGAGAGTTCTCCTTCCAGTGACGGGACCTTTGTCCCATCACCATACACACCGACGGGACCTTTGTCTCATCACTTATCATCGACGCATGGCCAGATGGCAACCGGAGACCACGCAGCGGCTCGTCGTCGCGGCCGTCGACCTGTTCACCGAACAGGGCTACGACGCGACCACCGTGGCGCAGATCGCCGATCGCGCCGGCGTCACCAAGAGCACGTTCTTCCGGCACTTCGCCGACAAGCGTGAACTGCTGGTCGCCGGTCAGGAGACCTTGAGCCGGTTGCTCGCCGAGGGGATCACCGAGGCACCCGCGAACGCCACGCCGCTCGACGCGGTCGCCGCCGGTCTCGAACGCGCCTCCGCCACCATGGGGCCGGCGAACCGCGAACTCGGGCCCCGCCTGAAAGCGGCCGTGGCCGCCAGTACCGAGCTCCAGGAACGCGACGCCCTCAAGAATGTCGGCCTGGCGGCGGCCATGACCGCCGCCCTCGCCGCCCGCGGCGTCCCCGACCCCGTCGCGCACCTCGCGGCCGAACTGGGCGTCCTCGCGTTCAAACGGGGCTACGCCCAGTGGTCCGAAGCCGACCGCGACGACGAAGAAGGGCTCGCGCCCCACGCGCTGGCCGCCCTGCGGGAACTGCGCACGGCCACGGCTTCGCTCGAATGACCGGCGTGGGCCCATCCCGCACGGGTGACCTCAGTGGACTGTCCCCGATGCCGCGACGGCACGGTCCTCGCGATACCGGCCGGGTGCGACGCCGAACTCGCGCTTGAACGCGTGCGAGAACGCGAACGGCGCCGCGCGACGGCTTCCAGCCCGAGGTTGCTCTCGCGCTGCAGCCGGGCGGCGAGCGTCATCCGCCACTGCGTCAGGTAGGTCATGGGGCCTCACCGGCCAGACCCGTGAACTTCCGGATGAGCGTGGTGCGGGAGAGGCCGGACTCCGCGGCCGAATCCCGCAGGACGGGGACCAGCCCGGGTGTCCGTGGTCGTCGAGCCGGGCGCGGATCAGGTGGACGAGCAGCAGATCGAGCAGACCGGAGACCGCCGCGTCCCGGCCGGGGCGTTCCGTCGTCGTCTCGGCGGCGAGGAGATCGAGCGCCGCGCGGAGGCGGTCGTGGTCACCGACGCGGGCGGGCGGGAGCACCGCGTCGCCGGGGCCGAGCTGAACGGGGTCCCGCCCGTGCCCATGTGCGGCCAGTCCGAATCCCGCAGGACCCCGTGGAAGCCCGCGCCGTCGTAGGGTGCGAACCGGTACGACCGCGGGGAGCCGACATTCCGTCCCGGACGGGAGTGGAGCTGGCGCCCGCCACCGTCGGGCGGCTCTGGCGTGAGATCCCCACCATCATCGGGATGAAGGAAGCCAGCCCGGACTTCGCGCAGGCCAACTTCGTCCTCCGCGAATCCGGGCCGGAATTCCTGCTCTACTCCGGACTCGAGGCCCTGTGTTTCCCCCTGCTCGCCATCGGGGGTGCCGGGTTCATCAGCGTCACCGCGAACCTGGTGCCGGCCGAGATCGCGCACCTGGACGACGCGTTCACCGAGGGCGACTGGGACGAAGCGCGCGACCTGCGCTACCGGTTGCTCGACCCCAACGACGTCGTGCTCACCGAGACCAACCCGACGGCGGTCAAATGGCTGATGTCGCAGGCCGGTCTCATCGGGCGGCCTGCGTGCCCCGCGGGTGCCGCTCTCGTCCGCCGGGCAGCAGCGGATGCCGGCGGCGGCCTCGTCCCGGGGGCTGCTGGAGGCGGCCCGATGAGCGACTGGGAACCCGTTGCCGACCGGACCGCGGACCTGCTCGGTTCGGTCAGTACCGCGACGATCGCCAGCCGGCTGCTCTCCCGCGGATTGCGTGACCAGTTCATCACCGGCGTCGCCCCGGTCGCCCCCGGCCGCCGGATGGTGGGGGCGGCGTGGACGGCGCGCACCATCCCCTCGCGCGAAGACCTCGACGGTCTGTGGCCCGGTTCGCGCCCGGTGCCGGGCCTGTCGCTGTTCGACGTGATCGAATCGACGCCCGCCGGGGGCGTGCTGGTGATCGATGGCCGCGGCGAGACCCGGACCACCACCGGCGGCGACATCCTCGTCGAACGCCTGCGGGCGCGCGGGGCGCGGTGACTGGTCACCGACGCCGGCATCCGTGATCTCGCCGCGGTGTCCGCGGTGGACCTGCCGTGCTACTCGGCCGGGGCGACCGCGAACGTCAGCCGCGCGTTCCTGCGCGTCGTGGACCAGGACGTACCCGTCGGCTGTGGCTCCGTCGCGGTGTTCCCCGGCGACGTCCTCGTCGGTGACGACGACGGGGTCATCGTCATCCCGCGCGCACTGGCCGACGACGTCGCCGAAGGCGGGGACACGCAGGAACGCCTGGAAGAGTTCATCGGAGCCGAGGTCCGTGCCGGCACGTCGTTGCGAACCGCCGTGCTGGGCCTGGCCACCCTGGCCTCGGAACGGATCCGCGTACCACGGCTCGCCCCCGCGATCGCACTCGAATGCCGCCTGCACTCCGCCACCCGATACGGCCGCACCGGCGCGGAGTTCCTGGTGGGGGAGGTACTCCTCTTTCACATCCGTGACGGTCTCGCGGTCGAGGGCAAGATCGAGACCGAGCGGCTGGCACCGATCGCCCGCCTCGCCGGGCCCGCCTACGCCGCGCTGGGCACCATCACCCGGCTGCAGCCGCTCGAGCAGACCCCCGAATCCGTGCTCTGAGCGGCTCACCTCCCGCCGAGGAAACCCCGCCCGGCTAGTACTCGATCAGCGCCCTCCCGACGATCTCGTGCCCGGCCACGGCGGCGTAGGCGTCGGAGGCCCGCTGGAACGGGAAGCGAGCCGAGACGAGCGCCGCGGGGTCCAGCGCTCCCCGGCCCACGGCCGCCAGCAGGTGTGGCATGTCCTCCCGCGGGACACCGGCGTAGGAGCCGATGAGCGCGATCTTGCGCCGCACGAACACCGTGAGGTCGGGGATGCGGCCGGGGCCGGAGGTGCCGCCGAGCCCGGTCACCACGATCCGGCCGCCCACGCCGACGAGCTGCTGAGCCTGGTCGAGGGTCCCGGGTGTGCCGATCGTGTCGAACACGACCTGCGGTGGGCCGCCGAGTGCGGCGAGCGCCCGGCCGGCGAGATCGGAGGCGCCGCCGTCGAGGGCCGCGGCGGCGCCGAAGCCGATGGCGGCCTCGCGAGCCTCGGGTTTGAGGTCGGTGGCAACGACCGCTGCCGCGCCGGCGTGCACGGCGAGCGCGGTCACGCACAGGCCGACCCCGCCCGCGCCGATGACCACGGCCCGCTCGCCTTCGGCCAGCCCGGCGGCCCGGTGCACGGCGCCGTATGCGGTCAGGCCGGCGCAGCCGAGCACGGCGGCATCGGTCAGCGAGATCCGGCTGGGCCAGTCGTGGGGGAGGGGAAAGACCGCCGTGGCGGGAAGCGCGACGCGCCGCGCCAGGCCACCCACCCCCGAGGCGCCCAGCGGGTCGCCCGTGCGCCGGCGGTAGCGGTGGGTTCCGTCGAACCGCACTCCCGTGCGCTGCATGGTGGCGCGGAAGGGACCGCATTCGTCGGTGGCGCCGTCGCGGCAGGCGACGCATTCCCCGCAGGGCACCAGGAACGAGCACACCACTCGGTCGCCGGGGCGCAGGTGCCGCACGGCGCTGCCGACCCGTTCGACGGTGCCCGAGAGCTCGTGCCCGAACACGCACGGCGGCGGGACCAGCCCATGTCCCTGCAGCTTGTGGACGTCGCTGTGGCAGGCACCGCAGGCTGCCACCGACAACAGGACCTCTCCCGGCTGCGGTGCGGACACCTCCACGTCGGCGAGTTCGAGGTCCTCGCCGACACCGGTGAAGACCATCGCCTGCGTCGGCAGCCAGTCCGTGCCCGTCATCGGACGCTCACCACCGTCGCGCGCTCGGTGGCCCCGGCTCCGGCGAGCCGCCCGAAGACCGTGCCGGAGGTCAGGCCGGTGCCGCCGGGGTAGTTTCCGGAGAACAACCCGCCGACGAGCTCGCCCGCAGCGAACAGGCCCGGGATCGGTGTGCCCGCGGTGTCCAGGACCTGCGCGCCGGTGGTGATGTGCAGGCCGCCGAAGGTGAACGTGATGCCGCAGCTGACCGCGTAACCGTGGAACGGCGGGGTGTCCAGCGCCAGCGCCCAGTTCGACTTGGGCGGATCGACCCGGGCGCGGCGCTCGTCCTTGACCGCGGCGTTGAACGGTCGCGGATCGATGGCGGCGTTGAACTCCTCGACGGTGCGGCGCAGTCCGTCGGGGTCGATGCCGAGTTTCGCGGCGAGATCCTCGACGGTGTCGGCGGTGGCGGTGGTGATCGGCTCGCTGTCGTACTCCTCGGTGCGCAGCATCGGGCGGGTGGTGGCGTCGAAGAGCTGCCACGCGATCCCGCCCGGGCGGCGCAGGATCTCGCGGCCGTACTTGGCGTAGGTGTAGTTGCGGTAGTCGGCGCCCTCGTCGACGAACCGCCGTCCGCCGCGGTCGACCACGATGCCGAGCGGGTAGCTCTGCCTCGTGTACTGGTTGGTCAGGTGCCGGTCGCCGCCCCGGGGCGGGGCGCCGACGTCCCATGCGACGCTGTGACAGGTGCCGTAGTCCCCGTGCGGCGCGGCGCCGATGCCGAGCGCCAGTTCGAGGATCTGGCCGTCGTTGGTCGGGGTGCCGCGCACCATCGCCTGCTCCCACTCGGGACCGAGGTGACGGGCACGCAGCCGCGGGTTGGCTTCGAACCCGCCCGCGGCGAGCACGATCGCGCCGGCGTTGATCCGGTACTCGCCGTGCGGCCCGGCCACGGTCACCGCGGTGACGGCGCCATCGTCGGCGCGGTGCAGCGCGGTGACCTGTGAGGCGTAGCGGACCTCGATTCCGCTCGCGCGGGCGGCTTCGGTGTGCTGGGCGATCAGGCCCTTGCCACCACCGACGGTCCCGAGCGCGAGACCACCGAAAAAGGTGTAGATGCCCGAGTCCTCGTAGGCCTGCCGTTCGTACATCAGGCGCCACCGGATGCCCTTGCCCGCCAGCCACCGCGCGGCGTCGGCGCTGTCCCGCACCAGCACCTCGGTCAGGGCGTCGTCATTACGGCCCTCGGTGACGCGTTCCATGTCGGCGGTGAACGCCTCGGCCGGGTAGGGCGGGACGACGGTGCGGCTCAGCCGCGCGGGGTCACCTTCGGCGATGATCGTGGCGAGGTCGTCGGTGCCGGCGTGCGCGAGCCGGTAAGCGCCGGCGGTGTAGAAGGAATTGCCTCCCGCCTCGTTTTCGGGGGCGCGTTCCAGCAGCAGCACCCGCACCCCGCGTTCCCGGGCGCTGTGGGCGGCGCTGAAGCCGGCGTTGCCCCCACCTACCACCAGGACGTCGGTCTCCACGGTCGTGGGAGTGTCGGTCATGTCGGGTCCTTTCCGGACGGTCAGTGCGCGAAGGGGTCGGTGGGTTCCTCGTCGGCGTAGTCCACGACGACGGTCTTGACCTCGACGTACTCGCGCAGCGCGTCGAAACCGTTCTCGCGGCCGAGGCCGCTCTGCTTGTAACCGCCGTAGGGCAGCATCCAGTGCGTGGGGCGGAAGGTGTTGACCGAGACCAGCCCGGCCTGCATCCGGGCGCTGACCCGGTGGGCGCGGCCGATGTCGCTGGTCCACAACCCGCCGACCAGGCCGTAGGTGGTGTCGTTGGCGATCGCCACGGCCTCGTCCTCGGTGTCGAACGGGATGACGGTGAGCACCGGCCCGAAGACCTCTTCCTGGGCCAGGCGGGAGCCGTTGCCCAGTCCCTCGAAGATCGTCGGCTCGATGTAGAAGCCGCGTTCCAGTCCGGCCGGGCGCCCGCCGCCGGTGACGACGCGGCCGCCTTCGTCGAGGCCCAGCTGTATGTAGGCTCGTGTCTTCGCCAGCTGCCCGGCCGAGGTGTGCGGCCCGATGTGGGTGGCGGGATCAAGAGCGGGACCGACCCGGATGCGGGATGTCCGCGCGACCAGTGCCGCGAGCACCTCGTCGTAGACGGTCCGCTGCACGAGCAGGCGGGATCCGCACGAACAGGACTGCCCGGTGGAGCGGAAAGCGCTGTGCGTGGCGACCGCGACGGCCCGGTCGAGATCGGCGTCGGCGAACACCAGGTGCGGGGACTTCCCGCCGCACTCGAACGAGACGTGCTTGAGCCCGTTGGCGGCGTTGCGCATGATGCGCTGGGCGGTGCCGTAGCTGCCGGTGAAGGAGACCTTGTCCACGCCGGGATGCGCGGTCAGCGCATCACCCGCGGTCGCGCCCCGCCCCGGCACGACGTTGACCACCCCGGCGGGAATCCCGGCCTCCTCGACCAGCCGGGCGAGCGCGAGCGCGGACACCGAGGTCGACTCGGCCGGTTTGAGCACGACGGTGTTGCCGGTCGCCAGCGCGGGCCCGAGCTTCCACGAGTAGAGGCTGATGGGGGAGTTCCACGGGGTGATCGCCCCGACCACGCCGACCGGTTCCAGCCGGGTGTAGGCGTGGGCCTGATCGCGGAACGGGATCACGTCACCCTGGATCTTGTCCGCGGCACCGCCGTAGTACCGCAGCCATTCGGCCGCCCGCTTGACCTCGCCCACCGTGTCACGCAGGGGTTTCCCGTTGTCCCGGCTTTCCAGTTCGCCGAGCCGCGCCGCGTCGCGCTCGACCAGTGCCGCGAGGTCGGTCAGCAACCGCCCGCGGCGGGTGGGCGCCAGCCGCGACCACGGTCCGTCCAATGCGGACCGCGCGGCGGTGACCGCGGTGCCGACGTCGGTGGCGTCGCCGTCGGGAACGGTGGCCCAGACTTCCTCGGTGGAGGGGTCGATCGACTCGAGGTGCGCGCCGGAGGCCGGGGCCAGCCATTCGCCACCGGCGAAGAAGCGGTCCTCCCGCACGAAGGGGTGTGGGTTCATCGGTGCGCCTCCGGGCCGAGATCGACGTTGCGGGTCTCCGGTCCCAGTGCCGCGCCCACGGCGAGCAGGATCCCGCCGACGACGTACAGGACCGTGGTGGTGTGGGAGGCGGTCATGAAGGCGGACAGGCCGGATTCGTAGAAGCCGTAGAACGAGGGGATGATCACGGCGACGCTGTAGCCGACGCCGTAGCCGGTGGCGCGCATCCGGGTCGGGAACCGCTCGGACAGGTACGCCGCGGTGCACCCGAAACAGCAGATCGAGGTCAGCATCAGCGCCATCGTCAGCACGATCAGCAGCGGCACCGAGGAACCGGTGTAGCTCACGATCGCGAGGTAGAGCAGCGGAGCGGCCGTCGCGGCGAGCACCCCGCACACGATGAGCACCGGGCGGCGGCCGACGCGCTGGCTCAGCGCCCCGGTCAGCGGATAGGCCAGGATCAGCGAGAGCTCCGCGACGACCATCACGAGCGTGCCCTGCTGGCTGCTGATTCCGGGCAGTGCCCGCAGCGTGACGGGGAAGGACGCGGAGGTGGCGTTGGAGACGATCCAGACGCCGGTCATCATCAGGAACACCTGGCGCAGGCTCTTCGCGCCCTGTCCGCTGAGCAGCTGCAGAGCGGGGTGCCGCGGCTTGCGGCCCGGCACCGCCTGGCGCGCTTCGCGGAAGACGGGTGACTCGTCGACCGTGCGCCCGTAGTAGACGGCGAACCCGAAGGTCAGCAACGCCCCGATCGCGACCGGGATGCGCCAGCCCCACACCTGGTAGAAGCTGCCGGCGGCGCCGCCGCCGAGGCTCATCACGAGGTAGGTCAGCGCGGAGACCACGCAGAAGGCCAGCGGGAAGCCCATCGTGATCAGGCCGCCGTAGAGGCCGCGTTTGCGGGCCGGGCTGCTTTCCATCGCCAACGGCACCGCACCGGTGTACTGGCCGCCGAGGAACACCCCGGTGACCAGGCGCAGCAATACCAGCAGCAGCACCGAGGCCAGTCCGATGTGGTCGTAGCCGGGCAGCACGGTCAGCACGGCGGTGCCGATCGCGCAACCGTACATCGCGATCAGCGTCGCGCGGCGGCGGCCGAGGGTGTCGGCCACCGAACCGAAGATCACCGCGCCGACCGGACGTCCGATCAGGGTCGCGGCGAAGATGAGACCGCTCATCAGCCCCATCGTGGCGGGGGAGGCATCGTCCTGCGCGAGGAAGAAACCGAGAGCGGGCGCGACGGTGATCACCGGCAGGTAGATGTCGTAGCAGTCGATCGCGAAGCCGATCGCGGCGCCGCGGGTGGCGCGGAATCCGCGCCGGTCCGAGTGGTCGTGCACGCCTCCTCGCGCGTCACGGGCGGAGGGGCGGTCGAGTGGGGTACCGGGCATGTCGGCCTCCGTTGGCCATCGGTGCGTCCGGCCCGGCCGGGCCCGGCCGGACGGGGGTGTCAGGTGTTCTGGGCGCGCAGCCAGGCGTCGAGTACGGCGGCGAAACCGGGGATCTCCTCCATCGGGTAGTGCCCGATCCCCTCCAGCACCGTCAGCGCGCAGTCCGGGATCGCCGCGGCCGTGGCCTCGGCGGTGGAGTCGGCGAGCCAGAAGTCGTCGGCGCCGATGACCAGCCGGGCGGGGCAAGTGATCGCGGACAGGCGGTCGCGCAGGTCGTGCCGCGCCCAGCCGATGAGGTCGCTGAGCGAGACCTGCGGGTCCTCCCGCCGGTGCATCTCGGCGATGAGGCGGCGGCGGGCCATCGGCACCGCGGAGCCGCAGGCGGCGATGGTGCCGAGGTAAGTGCGGTCGGAGCGGCTGGGGGAGACCGCGTCGGCGAGCGAGCGGCGCAGGGCGCGTTCGTTCTGGCCGCGGTTTCGGGCGTCGGCGGCCATGGCCACCAGACCGGACGCCTCCGCGCCGAGGCGGGCGGCGACGTCGAGGGCGATCTTGCCGCCGATGGAACACCCAACGACGCGGGGGCGGCGCAGCTCGAGGGCGTGAACGACGTCGACGCACCATCGCGCGTACACCCCGAGGTCGGTGACGGGTCCCGCCGCGGGCAGCTCCGACCGGCCGTGACCGGGCAGGTCGACGACGACCGCCTGCCAGCCCCGTTCGGCGAGCCCACCGACCGTGTCCCGCCACTGCACGCCGCTCTGTCCCGCGGAGTGCACGCACAACACCGGCGTGCCGGAACCGTAGGTCTCCACGTAGGCCACGCGGCCGTCGATCTCCAGGTACCGGGCGGTGCCGGTCGCCAATGTGCGCGCAGCAGCTGTCTCGGGGGCTGTGGTCACCGAGACCTCCCCTCGGGGTCGGCCTGACCGGTCCGCAGGCTCCGGGCGGCGTCGACGATGGCGTGCAGCGCGGCGGTCAGCTGCAGGTAGACATAGGTGTTGCCGGTGCCCCAGAACTCGCCGCGGTGCGTGCGCACGAGCAGGTCGTTCTCCGGCGCGGTGAGCAGCCGAGCCCAGGCGACCTCGGTGCCCCGCAACGTGAAGGTGGGGCCGGCCGGGACGCGGGTCCCGACGTCGATCACGCGTCCCTTGTAGACCCGCAGCACGACGGCGTCGTTCTCCGAGGCCACGCCGATCGCGCCGTCGAATAACCCGGTCGAGGCCGCGAACACCTCGTCGTTCTCGACACGGCTGGCCACGGCCCGCGCCCAGCGCACCGAGAGGGGAGTGTGGGAGACGGCGTCGGTGTCCGGAGCGCGGTGGTGGCGGGCGCGGAGCAGGACCGCGCTGCTGCCCTCCTGGACCACGGTACCGGCGTCGTCGCGCAGCTCCACCCAGCGGTTGACGACTCCGCGGTCGCCGGCGCTGGTCCGCCGGACCTGGGTGATCGTCGTCGTGTAGTGCAGGGGCACGCCCAGGCGGAGTGGCGCCCGGTAGCTCCAGCGGGTGTCCAGCAGGGCGATGACCGATGCGGCGATCGAGCCCTCGTCGTAGACGGTCCCGAAGTAGCGGGCGAGTCCGAGCGGGCCGTGTCCCACGGGCTCGTCCGCGCCGCCGGCCAGGTGCATCGGGTGCCGGTCGCCGGACACCGCCGCGAACGCGTCCAGGTCGTCGGGCCCCAGCGTGAACTCGGGGCTTCGGGTCTGCTCGCCGAGCGAGAAGTCCTCGAGGAAGCGGTCGTCCGCCACCGTTCCCCCTCTCTGCGGTGCCTCGTGCCGCACCGCGGAAGCGGTTAGATCGGTCGTTCAAATCAAGGTGCCCAGAAGTTAGATGCAGACTGTCGCCGCCGTCAACACTGATCGGGATTCTGGCGGGAGATCTTGACAGATCGCGAAGAAGTGCCGAGTATCTGCACATGAACGATCGTTCTAACTCACGGGATACGCGGGACCTCGTCTTCGCCGCCACCCTGGCAGCCTTCGCCGAACGCGGCTTCCACGGGGCGTCGATGCGCGACATCGCCAAGCGCGCCGGCGTCGTGTCCTCCAACGTCTACCACTACTCGCAGTCCAAATCGGACTTACTCGTGGAGCTGCTCAAGAAGGCCAACTACGACCACCTCAACGCGGTGGAGTGGGCTCTGTCGGCCGCGGGAACCGCACCCGCGGAGCGGCTGCACACCGCGGTCGGCGCCTACGTCGGCTACATCGTCGACCATCCGCTGGAAGCGCTGGTCGCTCACTCCGAACTCCGCTATCTGGGCGAGGACGACCGCAAGCGGCTCGTCGTCGCCCGCGACCGATTGGAATCCATCTTCGAGAACATCGTCGACGAGGGCGTTCGCACCGGGGCGTTCACCACACCCCACGGACACGGCGCGACGCGAGCAGTGCTGACCATGTGCTCTGGCGTCGCGCAGTGGTACCGCAGCGACGGGCCCCTCACCCGCGACGAGATCGCCGCTCAGTACGCCGACTACGCACTCGGGGTCGTCGGCGCCTGCTGAGCACGACAAGGCGATGACGCCCAGCAGGAGGTTCAGACTTGCCACGTCACCGTGACGACCAACCGGCCACCGTGCACGAACTGTTCACCCGGGCCGCCCGGGGCCGGCCCGGCCATCCGGCCCTCGTCGACGAGTCGGCCTACCACGCCGGCCGCACCAGGACCTACGCCGAGCTCGACGACGACAGCGCCAGGGTGGCCGCGGGCCTGCACGCGGCCGGGCTCCGGCGCGGCGACGCCATCGCGTTCTTGCTGCCCACCTGCACCGAGTGGGTCATCGCGTTCCTCGCCGCGGCCCGGCTGGGGCTGCTCGTCGTCCCGTTGAACACGCGTTACCGCGGTGCCGAACTGCACCACCTGCTCCGCACGAGCCAGGCCAAGGCGCTCGTCGTCGCCCCCGAATTCGAGTCGGTGGAGCTCGCCGCGCGACTTACCGAAGCGTGGCGGCACAGCGGGGACCTCGCGCTGCGCCTCCTCGTGCCCGTGCACGCCCAGGACGTGCCCGGCGCGCCCGCGCACCTCGAACGCGTCCCGTTCGCACGGCTGTCCGAACGCGGTGCGCATCCGCCCGCCGAGACCGGGGAGCCGGACGACGCGCTGATCGTCTTCGGCACCTCCGGTACCACCTCCGCGCCCAAACTGGCGATCCACACGCAGCGCACCGTCAGCCGCCACGTGCCGGCCGCGGCCGATGCCGCCGCACTCGACGACACCGCGGTCGCCCTGTCGGTCCTGCCCCTCAACGGGACTTTCGGGTTCGTCCCGTTCCTCGCCGGGCTCACCCGCGGCGTCACCCAGACCCTGCTGCCCGTCTACCGGACCGGGCGCGTCCTGGACGCGCTGCGGCGGCACGGCATCACCTTCCTCGCCTGCGCCGAGGGGCCCCTGCGCGACCTGCTCGCCGATGCGCGGCTGACCGCGGCCGCACCCGCGCTGCGGCACGTGGTGACCGCGGGCGTCGCCATCGACGACATCGTCCGCGATGCGGCGGCCGCCGGTATCACCGCGACCAACGTGTACGGGTCGTCGGAGATCTTCGCCTTCGCCGCGACCTGGCCCGTGTCCGCCGACGCCGCCCAGCGGGCCGTCCCCGGCGGCCGCCCCACCGCTCCCGGACTGCGCGTTCGGGTATCCGATGTGGACACTGGCGCGGTGCTCGGCCCCGGAGCCGAAGGTGAGCTGCAATTCAGCGGTTCCACCCTGTTCACCGGGTACCTCGCCGACGCCGAGGCCACTGCCCGCGCCCACACCGCCGACGGCTGGTACCGCACCGGCGACCGGGGCAGCCTGCTGCCCGGCGGAGGGTTCCGCTACCACTCCCGCCTCGGCGACGCCATGCGCCTCAAGGGCTACCTGGTCAACCCCGCCGACGTCGAAACCCACCTGACCGGCCACCCCGCCGTTCACCTGGCCCAGCTCGTCGGTGTCCGCGACGACCGCACCGGCGACGACCAACCGGTCGCGTTCGTGACCCTGCGGCCCGGGCGCACCACCACCGAAGCCGAACTGCGCGACCACTGCCGGGCCGGCCTGGCCGGGTTCAAGGTGCCCTACCGCATCCACATCCTCGACGAGTTCCCGACCACGCCCAGCGCCAACGGCGACAAGATCCGCAAGGACCTCCTGCGCGACACCGCCGCGCGCCTGCTCACCGGCGCCTGATCCGCCCCGAATGGAGAACCCCATGCCCGCCAGCGACCCCGTCCGCTCCGACATCGCCTGGTCCTCCGCCGACACCGTGGTGGTGCACGGCAAGAACCTGTGCGAGGAGGTCCTCGGTACCGTCAACCTCGGTGACTTCGCCTACCTCGAACTGTTCGGCCGGCTGCCCGACCCGGACCAGTCGGTCGTGTTCAACGCCCTCGTGGTCGCCCTCGTCGAACACGGCCTTACCCCCAGCGCTCTCGTCACGCGGCTGACCCACCTCGGGGCGCCCGAATCCCTCCAGGGCGCCGTCGCCGCCGGACTGCTGGGACTGGGCACCACGTTCGTCGGCACCATGGAAGGCGCCGCGCGGTACTGCGCCGAGGCCGCCGCGACCGACACTGCCTGGCGTACCGACGACGCCGCGCTGGAGAAGGTCGCGGACGGGATCGTGGCGTCCTTCCTGGACCGCCGGGCCGCGGTGCCGGGAATCGGGCACCCCGTGCACAAACCACTCGACCCGCGCGCCGAAAAGCTGTTCGCCATCGCCCGCGGGCACGGCATCGACCCGGCCAACGAACGGCTCGTGCGGGCGGTGCGCGTCGCCGCCGAGGCCCGCACCGGCAAGGTGCTGCCGGTCAACGTCACCGGCGCGATCGGCGCCGTCGCCACAGCCATGGAGGTCCCGCTGCACGTCGTGCGCGGCCTCGGCGTGATGGCTCGCGCCATCGGGCTGGTCGGCCATCTCGTGGAGGAGGGGAACCAGCCCGTCGCGGGCCACATCTGGCGGGAAGCCGAGGAGCGCGCCACCCGCAGGTGACGGGCCGGGACCGGGGCGAACCGTGACCGACCGGGGCGAGCGCAATCGCGCGAATCGCTGGAGCTAGGACTCCTTCGCGTCCGGCCGGGTCTTCGCCGAGCGGTGGTCCGATCAGGCGGGCCGGGGCATCCGCCGGGAGGCGGTCTCCGGCCGGGCGTGCCAGCAGACGGTCTCGTGCGTGTTCGAGGTGGTGCCTGCCGCGCGGGTCGGCGAGGTCGGCGTCCCTGGCGCTGATCGCGACGAGGATCGCCCGGTGTTCCTGCTCGATGACGAACGAGCATACGGCGGCTCGATCACCCTCGCCGCCGGGTTCGACGCGGGTGCCCGGGCGCGGATCGTGGCCGAGGACGGCAGCGTGCTGCCCGACGATGGTGGGTGGGTCGGCGAGCTGGAGGTCCGTGGCCCGTGGGTGGCCCGTTCCTACTATTCGCCCCAGGGCGGGATCGTCGAGCCAGGGGAGTTCCGCGACGGTTGGTTGCGCACCGGGGACATCGGCAGGATCTCCCCGGACGGTTTCCTCGCGCTCGTGGACCGGCAGCTGCCCGCGCACTGGGCTTTTCTCGCCGAGGTGCCGAAAACCGGGGTCGGCAAAAGTTCGACAAGAAGCGCCCGCGCGGCCTGTATGCCGAGGGGGCACTGCCGGTCCGGACCGTGCGCTGACCGGCCGAGAGGCAGCTCAACCGTCCCGGCCCGGCGGATCAGGTGGCGGCGGGCAGCCAGGCGCCGTGGCGCACCTGTTTGCCGCTGAGGTAGCGGCGGCGGTCGGTGACGACGACGGTGGCGAGCGCGCCGACGGCCAGCCAGGCCACCAGTTCGACCACTCCGGTGACGAGATCCCCGGAACCGGCGATGACGGCACGCAGGGCCAGGACGGCGCCGTGGGTGGGCAGGTACCCGCCGAGGGTGTGCAGCGGTCCGGGGATCGTCGAGATCACCCCGGTGGCCACGGTCAGCACCAGTACCGCGAGTGAGGCGATGCGGCCGGGGCGTTTGAAGATCGCGGTCGCGGCCTGGTTGAGCGCGACGAACGCGAGGGCGGCGAGCAGGGTGACGGCGAGGAAGGCGAGCCATCGGCCGAACCCGAGGTCGAGCACCGGGGCCAGGGCGACACTGAGCACGAGTGCCGCGAGAACGGCGATGGTGGTGCCCGGCATCGCGGCGCGGGCGATGATGCGCCAGGTCGGTTCGCGGGAGGTTTGCACGGCCGCGGGCACGGCACGGGTCAGGATGTAGGTGCCCAGCGCGCACGCCCACAGTGCCAGCGCGACGAACAGCGCGGCAGCGGCGTCGCCGAGGTCGGGACTGGTGATGCCGGCGAAGGAGGGGTTGGCGGCGACGGTCTTGAGGTTCGCGCGTTCGGCGTCGCTGTATGTCGGGACCTGGTTGCGGCCTTGGTCGAGCTGCGTGGCCAGTTGCCGGGCGCCGTCGTCGACCCGCACCGTGCCATCGCGGAGTTGGGCGGTGCCGGTGGACAGCTGGCCGGCGCCGGTGGCGAGCTGCCCGGCGCCGGATGCGAGCTGCTGTGCGCCGCCGTTGACCTCCTGGACGCCGGTGTCGAGTTGCCGGGCACCGGCGGCGGCGTCGGCGATCCCGGAGGCGAGTTCGCCGGAGCTGGCGGCGAGCTGGGCGTTGCCGTCGGCGACCTGGCGGGCGCCCGTCGCGAGTGCCCGGACATTGTCGCGGGTTTCGACCGCGGCTTGCCGGATGGTCTCGCGAGCGCCGTCGATCTTGCCCGCCTCCTCGGTGAACTGGTCGGCGGCCTGCCGGAGCTGACGGCAGAAGTCCGCGCTGCCTTCGCAGTCCGTGGCGAGCTGCCGGAACTGCCGGGCAGCATCCTGAGCGCTCGGGGTGGCGTCGATCGCGGCGATGATCCGGTTCGCGAGCGGGACGACGACGTCGGCGATCTGTTCGTTGCCGTCGGCGACCTGGCGGGCTCCGTCGGCGAGTTGCCGGGTCAGGGCGGGCAGCTGGGCGGTGTCCCGTTCGGCCTGGCTCAGTCCGGACGCCAGCTGCCCGGATCCGTCGGCCAGCTCTCCCGTGCCCGCGGCGAGCTGGGATGCCCCGGTGGACAGCTGTCCGGCCGCGGTGTTCAGCTGGGCGGCGCCGTCGGCGGCCTGGGTGGCGCCGGGCACCAGTTGGGCGGTGCCGTCGGCGAGTTGGCGTGCGCCGTCGGCGGCGGCGTTGATCTGGTCGTGGATGGTGCCGAAGGCGAGGTAGATGTTGTCCAGGTAGGTGGTGACGATTTGCTGGTCGAGGGTGCGCCGGGTGGCTTCGGCGACCGCGGTGCTCGCGGCCGGGTCGGCCAGTCCGGTGGCGTGTGAGGTGTCGATGCGCAGTTCGGCCTGCGTGGCCTCCAGCGGAGCGGCGGTGGCGGGCGAGGTGGCGCGTGCTGAGAAGTCCCGCGGGATCGTCACCACGGCGGCGTAACTCCCGTCGTCGAGCCCTTCCCGCGCGCCGGCGGCGTCGGTGAGTTCCCAGGTGTAGGCGGAGTCCGCGCTGTGGGTGAGGTCGGCGGCGAGTTGCCGTCCCAGGGGGAGGAGTTGCCCGTTGACGGTGACGGGTTCGTCGTTGTTGACCACGGCGGCTTTGGCGGTGCCGTGGTTGTCCGTTGTGGACCAGAAGGCCCAGGTGAGCAGTCCGGCGACCAGCAGCGGGACGGCGATGAGCCCGGCCCAGGTGCGCCAGGTCAGCGGGCCGGAGGCGGCGGCACGGGCGGAGTTGGCAAAAGGCTTGAGCATCGTCAGACCTCGGCGAAGTGGCGGGTCGGGGTGAGCAGGGTGGTCCGGTCCGCGGGCAGGACGTCCGCGAGCCGGTCGGGATCCTGGCAGGTGAGCACGACGCTGGTGGTGGTCACCGCCCGGCGCAGCGCTTCGCGAGCATCGCCGCGGACCAGCAGGTCGGCGTCGTCGACCAGGAGCAGTTCCACGCCGTCGTCGAGCGCCGCGGTGATCTCCTCGGCGGGATCGGGCGCCTCGCGGCAGGCGATGAGGGCGACCTCGCCACGCAGGGCGTGGGTGTGCTGGGGGAGCACCCGGCCGAGCACCTTGAGATCGCCGCGCACCTTGGTCACCCGCCCGGCGAGGGTGAACAGCAGCGCGCTCTTGCCGAGAACACCGTGCAGGACCAGGATCTCACCGGGCCGCTGGTGGATTTCGACATCGCGGAAGACCGGGCGGCCGCGGTCATCGTCCAGGGCGAGGTTCCGGGCGCTGATCACCTCGTCGGTGCCGGGCCAGTCCGCGAGGCGGAGTTCGTGGACGAGGGCGTCACCTTCCGCGTCGAACACCGGCAGTGCCCGGTCCAGGGCCGGTGGCAGGCCCCAGGCGCGGTGGCCGAGCAACGCCAGGATCGCGGGCACCAGGGTCATCCGGATCAGGAAGGCGTCGACGAAGACGCCGACGGCGAGGCTGAACGCGATCGGTTTGATGGTCGCGCTGCCCTCGGGGACGAACGCGGCGAACACCGCGAACATGATCACCGCGGCGGCGACCACGACGCGGGAGGCGGACACGAAACCGGATTCGATGGCGTGGCGCGGGTCGCCGTGGTGCACGTAGTCCTCGCGGATGCGGGAGACGAGGAAGACCTCGTAGTCCATCGCGAGTCCGAAGAGGACACCCATGAGGATGATCGGCAGGAAACTGATGACGCTGCCGGTGTGGGTCACGGCCAGGAGATCGGCGAAGTGCCCCTGGCCGAAGACGAACGCCGTCGCGCCGAACGCGGCTCCCACGGAGAGCAAGTACCCGACGGTGGCCTTGATGGGCACCCAGATCGAGCGGAACACCATCGCGAGCAGGATCAGCGACAACCCGACGACGAGGATGCCGAACGGCAGCAGCGCGCCGCCGAGCTGGGCGGAGACGTCGATGCCGACCGCGGTGATCCCGGTGACCGCGGTAGCCACTCCGTAGGTGTCCTGGAAGTGCGGCTCCTGGTCGCGGAGCCGGTGCACCAGTTCGTCGGTGTCGGCGGAGTCGGGCGCGGTCGTGGGGATGACCTGGATGATCGCGGTGTCGCCCTTGGGGTTCGGCGTGGCCAGTGGCACGGAGGCGACACCGGGCACAGCGCGGATCTCGTCGGCGATCTTGTTCGTGACCCCGACCGGGTCGGTGCTGGCGAGCACGTCGACGGTGACGATCAGTGGCCCGTTGTAGCCGGGGCCGAAGTGTTCGCTGACCACGTCGTAGGTGTCGCGAGCCGGGCTGCCGTGCTCCTCGGTGCCGTTGTCGGGAAGCGCGAGGCGGAGGCTGGTGGCCGGCAGCGCGGACACCGCGAGCCCGGCCACGATGATCACCACCGTCAGCACGGGCACCTTCGTCACCAGCCGCACCCACCGCGTGGCCAGACCGGCGCGCGGTGCTCGCTTGCGGCGGCGCGGAGCCCTGGGCCGCAACCGGTGCCCGGCGAAGGACAGCAACGCTGGGATCAAGGTGACCGCCACGCACACAGCGATCGCCACCCCGACCGCGGCGGCGACGCCCATCGTGGTCAGGAACGGGATGCCGGCGACGGCGAGGCCGAGCAGGGCGATCACCACCGTCAGTCCGGCGAAGATCACGGCCGATCCGGCGGTGGCGGTCGCGCGGGCGACCGACTCGGTCACATCCAGGCCCTCGGCGAGCTGATCGCGGTGCCGGGACAACAGGAACAAGGCGTAGTCGATGCCGACCGCCAGCCCGAGCATCACCGCCAGCATCGGCGCGGTCGACGAGACCGGGACCACCGCGGTGGCGGCGTAGATCAGCGCCGACGATATCCCCACCCCGAGCACCGCGGTCAGCAGCGGCATCCCGGCCGCGACGAACGACCGGAACATGACCAGCAGCACCAGGAACGCGATGACCAGCCCGACTCCCTCGGTCGGGCTCAGCTTGGGCACCCGATCGGAAAACGCGTCACCGCCCGTGTAGACCTCGGCGCCGGTGCGCGCGCTCAGCTCGTGCGCGACGGCCGTCAGGTCCGCCTTCGTTTCCGGGCTGACGTCGGCGAGCTGCACCTTCAGGGGGACGGCGATCAAGGCGGCCCGGCCGTCACCGGACACCGCGCCGTCGACGTTCTCCCCGAACGGGTCGATCACCGTCGCGACCTGCTCGACCTGCCCGGTGGCCTTGACGGCGTCGGCCACCGCCGCCCTGGTCGCCGGGGTGTCCACCGGCGTGCCGTCCGGCGTCACGAGGACCAGCTGCGCGGACGTGCCACTGACCTCCGGGAACACCCGGCTCAGGTAGTCCAGCGCGTCCTGCGATTCCGAGCCGGGGATTTCGAAGGTGTCGTCGGTGCCCTGGCTGAAGAGCAGCGCGCCGCCGCCCGCCGCGGCGAGCGCGACCAGCCAAACCGCCAGCACCAGCACGCGCGCCTGCGCGGCGGCCCGCCCGAGCCGGTAGAGGAACGACGACATGAGCTCTGCTTCCGTCCGGGGTGACATTGTTTGATACGCCGTGTATCAAGATACACGGCGTATCCCATTTGGCTACCGGGGTCCCTCGACGGGTGAGCGGGGAGGTGAGGACGATCAGAGGCATGCAGATCGACAACCGGCGGATGACCCGGCGTCGCCGCGAAACGCGCGAGCGACTGATCGACGCGGCCTACGCAGTGTTCACCGAGAACGGCATCCGCGCAGCTCGCATCGAGCAGATCTGCGATCGGGCCGGCTACACCCGTGGCGCGTTCTACTCCAACTTCGCCAGCAAGGAAGACCTGTTCCTGGCCGTCTACGAGCAGGAAATGGACGCCCGGCGCGACCGGTTGGCGAAGGCGATCGAGGACATTCTTGCGGTGGAACCACCTGATCGGGTGGCCGACGTGCCACCGTTGCTGGCGCGAATCGCGGTGCTGTTCATGGACAACCTCGTCGCCGACGAGGATTGGTACCTGCTCAACGCCGAGTTCTTCGCCGAAGCCCTCCGGCGAGTCGACCTGCGTGAATCCGCCGACGCCGCCCAGGGCCGCTTCCACGACGACCTCGCCCGGATCCTCGACGACGCGCTCGCCCGCCTCGGCATGCGATTGCTCGTCGACGCCCGCGACGCGGTCCAGGTGATCGTCTCGCTCTACCAGACCGCCCTGGAACGAGCCTTGTTCGAGGGCATCGCCAGGCCGGAGGACAACCGCTACGTCACCGACATCCTGCCCCGAGCGCTGAGCGGGTTGATCGCACCCGCCGGAGAAACGCCAGCGCCCTGAGCCGTGCCCGCCGCGCCTGTCCGGTGGAGGGCTCCGCAGCAACAACCTTCATGAGCGCGGTCCCGTCTTGCCCGCCGGTGAGAATGTGACGGGAAGACGATCCAGCAACGATGCCTGCCCGTGGAATACGTGCGAGGTGTCGCCGTCCAGCGCGATGTCGGGAAGTCGTCGCAGCAGGGTCGTCGCGGCGATCCGCATCTCGGCCCTAGCCAGCGGGGCACCGACACAGGTATGGACCCCGAAGCCGAACCCCAGGTGTGCCGGCGAGGGACGGGCAAGGTCGAACTCATCGGGGTCGGCGAACTGCCGGGGATCGCGATTGGCCGCCGCGTAGTTCAACAAGACGTTCGAACCCCGCGGAATACTCACCCCGTCCACGTCGAGATCGCCGGTGGCAACACGCCGGAACTGGTGTAGTGGCGTGTTCAGCCGAACGGTCTCCTCGATGGCGCGGTCCAGGAGGGCGCGGTCCCCGAGGATGGTGCGACCGAGATCGCGCCGCGTGATCACCCACTGCAGCAGGCTCGACATCGCCGAGACGGTGCTGTGATGACCCGCGACCATCAACGACACCAGCGTGCCCACGATCTCCTCGTCACTCAGCCGGTGCCCGTTGAACTCGGCGGTCCCCAGCTCGGTCAGGAAGTCCTCACGGGGAGCAGCCCGGCGCGCCTCGACCTCGCCAAGGGCGAACCGGCTGAACTCGGCGATCACTTCCCCATACGCAGGGCTGTTGTGGTTGTTCGACACGTCGAGTCCCAGCCGGCGCATCGTCGGCGCCAGCTCCGGGTCCAGCCCGATCAGCGAGGCCACCGCAAGGATCGGGATCGGTTCCGTATAAGCCTCGACGAGTTCCGCCGTGCCGACCTCGCAGAACTGGTCGATCAACGCCTCGGCCTCGGCCTGCACCTGTTCCTGCAACGCCTTGCGTGTCCGCGGGGACAGCAGCGTCCGAAAGACCGAGCGCCACTCGGTGTGTTCGGGAGGGTCGAACTCGATCGGCGGCGCTTTCGGCCGCGGCGGCTGTGGCAGCAGGATTCCCTCAGCGGAGGAGAACCGCCTCCAGTCGTTCGCCGCCTCCTTCACCGCCTCGAAACCCATCAGCATGTAGTAGCCACCGTAGGCGGTTCCCCTGGCTACCGGACACCGAGAGCTTGCCTTCTCATAGGCTTCGTACAGCTCACCGGTGCTCTCGAACGCGCGCGGATCAAGATCCGCCATGCCGGTGGCGTCTCCGTCGTCGACTTCGGATTCAGGCATCGTCACGTTCTCCTCGGTCTCCTGGGATGAACTCGCGTACTGCCGCGTGGTGCGCCTCGGTCTTCTCGTCTTCGCGATCTCGGTGCTTGTCGTCGGTGGGGGCCGCCAGCAGGATTTTCCCGAACTGGCGGCCTGCTTCCATTCGTCGATGTGCCCGTGCGGCATGGGGCATGGGCACGACGGAGTCGATCAGGGGCTGGATCTTGCCTGCTGCGATCAGGGGCCACAGGTGTGCTTCGGTACCGGCGACGATGTGTGCTTTGTCGTGGCGGGGCCGCGCACGCAGTGTCGAGCCGCGGATGGTGAGGCGGCGTCGCATGACCGGCTCCAGGTCGATGCCGGTTCGGTTGCCTCCCTGCAGTCCGATGACCAGCAGAGTCCCGTCGACGGCCAGTGCGTCGATGTTGCGGTTGAGATAGGGCCCGCCGACGCAGTCGAGTGCGATGTCGGCACCGCGGCCGTCGGTGAGGTCGAGGACCGCGTCGGTGAAGTCGGTGGTGCGGTAGTTGATCGCTGCCGTGGCGCCCAGCTCGAGACAGCGCCGGGCGCGTTCGTCGGAGCCGCAGGTGACGACCGCCTGCGCGCCCATCGCGGTGATCACCTGAATGGCCATGGTCCCGATGCCGGAGCCGCCGCCGTGGACGAGGACCGTGTCGCCGGTATCGAGACCGGCGTCGTGGACGAGGTTCGAATACACCGTGCACGCTGCTTCCGGTAGTGCGGCGGCATCGAGCAGGCTGACTCCGGGTGGGATGGGCAGCAGCTGATCGGCCGGTACTGCGACCTGTTGCGCGTACCCGCCGCCGGTGAGCAGCGCGCACACGGGGTCGCCGATGCGCCACCCGGTCACCTCGCCGCCGACGCTGGAGATGGTGCCCGAGCATTCCAGTCCCAGGATGTCCACTGTCCCCGGGGGGACGGGGTAGCGTCCCTGCCGTTGGCTGAGGTCGGCACGATTCACGGCCGACGCCGCCACGGTGACGATCACCTCGTCGGGTTCCGCCCGTGGTGCCGGTGTCTCGGCCCAGTGGAGCACGTCGGGACCGCCGTGTTCCCGCTGCCGGATCGCTTTCACCGGGCGGGGGAGTGCGCGCCGGTCATGAGCTCGGCGAGGTCGTCGGGGCGCAGGAAGGACGGCGGCGGTGGCGGACCCCAGTTGTACCGGGCGTGCTTGCCCTCGAACACTTCTGGTTGCCATAGCTGGTCTTCCAGAATGGTGTCGAGGTCGCTGTAGTACTCGGCGAAGGTGCCGGACGGGTCACGGAGGTACCAGAAGAAGTTCGAGCCGACGTGGTGTCGGCCCAGTCCCCACACGTGCCGCGCCGGGTCCGCTTCGAGCATCGTGGAGGCGCCCCGGCCGACCTCGTCCACATCCTCGACCTGCCAGGAACTGTGGTGCACGAAATTCACCGGCGTGTTCTGCACCAGCAGGTTGTGGTGATCGGTGGAGCACCGCATGAACGACCCGCGGTCCTTGATCTGATCACTGATCTTGAACCCGATGCCGTGCTGGAAGAAGCGCATCGTCGTGTCCAGGTCGACGGAGCCGAGTACCACGTGGCCGAGTTTGCGCGGGCGTACCGGTTCCGTGCGTTGCAGCGGTTCGGCACGGGTGTTGACTCGCACGGGCTTACCCGGGCTGTTGTAGCTCGGCGGTTCGAACTCGCCGGTCTGGAAGATCGGTGGTTGGACCGCCAACCTGACGAGGACGCCGGTGACCGGTTCGATGGCGGCCAGCGTGTCGGCTTCGAGCCGGGCCGCGAAGCCGTGGGTATGCAAAGTGGACTGTGCTCGTAGCAGGTCGTCGTGGTCGTCGACGCCGATGGTCATGTCGACCAGCCGCCGGGTCGGCCGGGTGACGAGCCGGAGCTGCTCGCCGCCGTCGCGGGTGGCGAATCGCCCTTCGCCCACGGGTGTGAGCCCGAAATCCCGGTAGAACCCCGCCGTCTGCCCGACATCGGGCGCGCCGAGCGTGATATGGCGCAAGGTGTGCAGGCCCATGTCATTCTCCTTGATCCGAAATGGGTAGGTAGTGGGTCAGCCGGCCTGCCACTCGATCGGCGTCTCCGGGCCGGAACGCGGCACAGATGTAGCGGTCCGGCCGGACGAGGAGCAGCAGCGGCTCGCCGTTCGCGGGGAACGGCAGCATCGCGTCGGTATCGGCGAAGACCCTCGTCGCCGGGCAGTCCCGGGGAATCCGGTCGCGCGGGAGGACCGAGACCCGGCTGGCGGCGAGCGGGGCCAGGGCCGACCGGTCGAGCGCGGTGAACGTCGCGGGGTCGTGCCGTGGTTCCAGGGCTACGACGGCCCAGCCGATCCCGAGCAGTTCGTCGAGGCGGTGACCGGTGCCCGCGGCGTCGGTCACCGTGGGCGCGGGAAGCTGCTGCCCGACCGGAGCGCCGGTTCCGACGACGCACCCGCCGGACACCTGCGGCTCGGGGAAGAACCGCATCCCGGTGACGTAGCTGCGTATCGGGGGAACCAGGTGGAGCAACCCGAAGGCGAGGTCGCGGGCGAGCGCCCGGCGCCGGCTGGTCGTCATGACGATGCGGCCGAGCGCGGCGGACAGCCGCACCATCTGCTCGCTGTGCGGGCGGCGTTCTCGTTCGTAGCTGTCCAGCAGAGCGGCGTTCGCCCGCCCGCCGGTCGCGGCCGCGAGCTTCCACGCGAGGTTGCGCGCGTCCCGGATCCCCGAGTTGAGGCCCTGCCCGGCGAACGGGGGCATCATGTGCGCGGCGTCCCCGGCGAGGAACACCCGTTCCCGCCGCCATTGTCGAGCGACCAGGCGGTGCGCCGCATAGACCGCCCTCCGCCGGACATGGGCCGGATCGAACGGGCGGAACCGGGCGAGAAGTCCGGTGAGGAACGCGTCGGTGAGCACCTCCTCGTCGTTCTCGCCCGGCAGCAGCATGAATTCGTACCGGCAGCGGCCGCGGACTCCGGGCACGACGACGGCGGGGCGTCCGGGATCGCAGTAGAACAGCGATGCCCGCTCGTCGTGGGGATCGTGGATCATGTCGAGGACGATCCAGCGCTCGGCCTGGGACGATCCGGACATGCCGATGCCGAGCCGGTCGCGGACCGTGCTGGTGCCGCCGTCGCACGCCACGAGGTAGCGGCACCGCCATTCGGCTCCGCCCTCCGTGAGAACGGTGACGCCGTCGCGGTCCTGCCGGAGGCCCGTGACGTGCGCACCGTGACGGATTTCCACGCCCCGGTCGAGCGCGCCTTTGACCAGCACCTCCACCAGGTCCGGTTGGTCGAAGAGATTCTTCCTCGGAAATCCGAGGCGGCCATGGCCGGGACGGGTCGTGGCGAGGCGTCGCCCGCCGAGCCCGAAGTAGTGCGCTGCCGAGTCCCAGACCAGGTTCGGTGCCAGCGCGGGGACCAGCCCGAGCAGATGAAGTGTGCGCAGCGATTCGTCGGCCAGCGCCACCGCGCGAGGCTCGGAGCACGCGGATCCGGCGCGTTCGAGGACGGTCACGGACACGCCTTGCTGCGCGAGCAGGTTGGCCAGCGTCAAGCCGGTCGGACCCGCCCCGACGACCACGACCTCCCTCACGTCGGCACCTCCTTGGCGGGACAGGGCCCGGCACCGTCGGGGCACACCGTCAGCACGCCTCGTCGGTGACTGGGTTGACGAGGGTGCCGATACCGCTGATCTCCACGGAGACGGTGTCCCCGGCCTGCAGGAAGACCGGCGGGTCGCGGAACAGGCCGACACCGCCCGGAGTGCCGGTGACGATCACGTCGCCGGGGTCGAGCCGGGTGAAGGTGGAGACGTAGGCGATCACCGCGGGGATGTCGAACACGAGGTCGGCCACCTCGGCGGACTGGCGGAGCTGGCCGTTGACCCGCGTGGTCAGTCGCAGGGCGCCGACGTCGGGCACCTCGTCCGCGGTGACCAGCGCGGGCCCGAACGCGCCGGTGCCGGGGAAGGTCTTGCCCGGCAGCCACTGGCCGGTGTGGCGCTGCCAGTCCCGGACGCTGCCGTCGTTGTAGCACGAGTACCCGGCGATGTGCCCGAACGCGGCGGCGGCGTCGATGCGGCGTCCCGGCCGCCCGATGACCACGGCGAGTTCGCCCTCGTAGTCGAACTTGTCGGTCTCCCGCGGCTTGACGAGGGGACTCCCATGGCCGACTTGCGAGTCGGCGTAGCGGGGGAAGGCGGTCGGGTGGTCGGCGGTCTTGCGCGCGGCCTCCTCACGATGGTCGTGATAGTTCACGCCGATACAGATGATCTTGCCTGGGTCCGGCACCGTCGGCAGGAGCTCGACGTCGGTCAGCGCATAGTCCGCGGACGCGCCATCGGTGGCGGCGCGGAGTTCGTCCAGCGCATCGTGCCGGAGAACGTCGCGGATGCCTCGATACCGGCCGGCCAGCAGGCGGCCGCAGTCGATGACCTTCTCGCCGTCGAGCACGCCGAACGACTCTTTGCCCTCAGCGCGGAAACTCGCGATTCTCACGGGGTTGCTCCTCCGGTTTCGGTGACGGTGACGGTGACGTGGTGCGTGTGATCGTCGGCGGCGATGGGTGCCCGGTACGACTCGCTGGCCCGCACGACCGCGATCAGGCTCAGCAGGCAGACGCCGCCGACGAACCACGCGATCGGCGCGGTCCCGCCGCCCAGCAGTGCGCCGGCGACCATCGGCGTGAACCCGGCGCCGAGCGTCGCCGACAGCTGATAGCCCAGGGATGCGCCGGTGTAACGGTGTTCGGTGCCGAACTGCTCGGTGACGAACGAGGACGCGGCGCCGAACAGCGAGCCGACGACGAGGCCGTAACCGAGCAGGAAACCGACGAGGACCAGTGCCGCCGAGCCGCTGGTCGCCAGCAGGAGGACGGGGTAGATCAGGACGCCGCCCGCGAGTGCTCCGGCGATCAGCACGGGTCGGCGTCCGATCCGGTCGGACAGCGCGCCGAATCCGACGACGGACCCGATGTTGACCAGCGAGGCCAGTGCCTGCAGCAGCAGGACGGTGGACTGCTCGATCCCGTCGGCGACCGCGAGCTGGAGGACGGTCGTCGCCAGCAGGGACTGGTAGACCATCGCCGCGAGCACGCTGCCGCCGGCCGTGAGGAGCAGCCCGGGACGCCGGAGCACGGTGAGGATCGGTGGCTTCGCGCGCCCGCCGGCCTGCCGCTGTCGCAGTGCGGCGAGGAACACCGGCGATTCGGCGACCCGCAGGCGCACCCACAACCCGATCGCCAGCAGTACTCCGCTGAAGAGGAAGGGCACCCGCCAGCCCCACGCGAGGAACGCTTCGTGGGGCATGAGCGAGGACAGGCCGAGGACGAGCGCGGCCAATACTGCCCCGGTGGGTCCGCCCGCGTTCGCGACGGCCGCCGCGATCCCGCGACGACCGTGACCGGCGTGCTCGACGGCCATCAGCGACGCCCCGCCCCATTCACCGCCGACCGCGATGCCCTGCACGAGCCGGAGCACGACAAGCAAGATCGGAGCCGCGACACCGATCTGATCGCGTCCGGGGACCAGCCCGATCATCATGCTGGCCGCGCCCATCATCGACATCGACAGCACCAGCATCGACTTGCGTCCGACGCGGTCACCGAAGTGTCCGAAGATCACGCCGCCGAGTGGGCGCACGACGTATCCCGCGGCCAGCGTGGCGAGCGAGACGAGGCTCGCCGCGAACGCCGGCAGGTTCGCGAAGAAGACATGGTTGAAGACCAGCGCCGCGGAGGTCCCGTAGATCAGGAAGTCGTAGTACTCGATCGAGGTACCGAGGTAGCTCGACGTCAGCACGCGCCGGATCTCCCTGCGCTGTGCGGCATCGCCGGTGGGTCGAGGTGCGGGAGGCTGCATTGGCCACTCCAAAGGGAAAGCCGCGTCGTCGCGGCCCGCGTTTACTGCGCTGACGGTAGGACCGAAGAAAATACAAGTCAACCATTAATATATTCTCGTGTGGATGCTATAGTCCTCGTCATGGCGAGGCGGAGTGGCAACGACAGCCTGGGCGCAGGTGTGCACGACCGGATCCGGTCCGACATCCTGCGCGGACGCTGGGCGCCCGGCGACCGGCTGCAGCCGGCGGCGCTGACCGCGGAGTACGGAGCCAGCACCACGGTCATCCGGGAGGCACTGACTCGGCTGGTCGGGCAGAAGTTCGTCAAGCTCGAACCGAATCGCGGCTTCTCCGTTCCCCGGCTCCGCGAGGACGAGTTGCGGGATCTCACGCTCGTCCGCTGTCATATGGAATCGCTCGCGCTCGGACTGGCGTTGGAGCGCGGCGACGTGACTTGGGAGTCCGAACTGATCGCGGCTCACCATCGGCTGGCCAGGATGCCCCGCCGGCTGCCGGGGGCGCCCGCGGAGACGAGCGAGGAATGGTCGGCCGCGCACCGGTCTTTTCACTACAAGCTGGTCGAAGGCTGCGGGGTTCCGACGCTGCTCGAAATGTGCGCCGATCTGTCCGACGCCACGGAGCTGTACCGGCGATGGTCGGCCCCCAGGGTCGGCCCGTCTTCCCGTGATGTGGAAAGCGAACATGCCGCGCTCCTCGAAGCGGCCTTGGCGCGGGACGTGGACGCTGCCACCTCGCGGCTTCGTGCGCACTACGAAAAGACCGTGGAAATCCTGCTGCAGGGCGGTTTCGTACAGAGCGAAGCGGCGAGGTAACCAGCGGTCGGCTGACGTGCAGCTGTCACCGGCGGGGAAGAGATGGCCGCGACCGGCACGCGGTCCGTGCCTTGCCCCGTCGGATCACCGACGAACACAAGGAGGTTTCCGATGCTTCACGACGAATTGAGCTACACGTCGATACCCGAGAGAGTGCGGAAGGTTCTCGCGGAGCTGCCCGAGAAAAGCGGGGACAGTTCGCTGGCGCAGGAACGGCTGGATTCCCTCGGCGCCATCGATCCTCCCAAGGGAAATCACGACGGCGAGATCGAGGTCGTCGACGGAGTGCCGATGACGCATCGGTTCGTCGAGGCACCGGGTGATGCGGAACTGCTTTCCTGGCACCTGGTCGAGGCGGGTGCGGGCGAGCCTGTCGTGTACCTGCACGGTATCCCGGACTCGTGGTACATGTGGCACAAATCCATGGCCGATCTGTCGGCGACGCACCATGTCATCGCGATCGACCTCAAGGGATATGGGCAGTCGGACAAACGACGCGGTGACTACCGTCATGAGGGTGTCGCGGGGCAGCTGGCGTCCCTGCTCGATGTGCTCGGGCTGGGCAGGATCAACCTCGTCACGCACGACAGGGGCACCGTACAGGCTGATTATCTCGCGGCCAACGATCCGTACCGGGTGATCAGGTACGTCCGGGGAGAGCAGCATCTCTTCCATTACAATCCGGAGCTCTCGCCGCAGGAGCACCGGTTCGCCGATCCCGTTCGAAGCCGGATACTCGCGAACCCGGGTCTCAAGGTCGCCGAGTCCTACACCTACGGCACGCGCCATCCGATCGATGACGCCGAGTTGCGTCGCGCGATTCAGGAGTTTTCCTATCCGGGTATCCCCGAGGCGGTTCCTCGCTACTTCAACTCCTCGTCCTTCCGGCTGGAATGGATCGAACGCCGCACCCGGCTCATTGAAGCGTGGCGGGCTCCGGTGCTCGTGCTTCAGGGTAAGCACGACTTCCGGCAGCCATCCGAGTTCTACGAGGGCGTCGAAGCTCAGCTGCCGCCGGGCAGTCGCGTACATCTGCTTGACGGTGGTCATTTCTGGGCGCAAGAGGTTCCGGACGAGTACAGCCGCGTCGTCCGCGAGTTCATCACCGGGACACCGGCGTCCTGAGGAAGCAGCCGGTTCCGGCCGGCTTCCGGTGATCGCTGCCGGGGTTTCGCGGGGTCCTACGGATCGGGCTCGCCGTCTCGTGCCGTGCCGGTGGGCAGTCGTGCGATCAGTGCGCGCAGTGCGGGCATCTCGCTGCCTTCCGCTTCCCCGTACTTCACTATGTCGCGGATCAGGAGACGATCTTGTCGGTTCACCTTGCCACCGTGGTGATACCTGTTGAATTCCGGAAGATCGAGCGGGAGCATGTCCTGCTCCCATTGACGGAAATTCTCCCGGACCCCTTCGGCCGTGATCTGTTCGCTGGCGGCGCGACCCGCGTGGCCGTACATCGGCAGGCGCTGGATCTCGCGCCGGGCCTCGATGCCGAGCTGCCATGTCGCGTCGGTGGGGTCGATGTCCGCGGCTGATGGCCAGCCGAGCAGTTCGCACGCGATGAAGGTCGCGAACAGCGGTGCGATGCCCAGTTCGTAGGTATCCGCCGGGATGATCTGGCACGTCGTGCCGTTGTCGCCGCCGTCCCACAGCGCGGCGAAGTCGTGTGCCACCTGCGGTGCGCTGTCCGTGACGACGAAGCTGTGTGGCAGGGGGCGGCGATATGCGTAATCGGCCTCGGCGAGCAGAGGCTCGTCGACACCGGGGTGCCGTGGCAGGGTCGCGCGCTGCGCTTCGTGGACATGCAGGCCGGTGCCGCCTCCGGTGACCTGCGCGTCGGTGAGCCCGGAGCGTTCGATGAACCAGGACCGGAGCCCGACACCGATGGAGCAGAGGATCACTCCCGTCGGTGTGCCGCGGAACGCGCGTGCGAGCTCGTCGACCAGTCGTTCGCCGGCGTCCGCGCGGAGGGCGGCCCCGTCGAGCGTGATGACCACGAAATCGAAGGAGCGTCCCGCCAGTGCCGCGGGATCGGTGATGAGGTCGTAGCCGGAGTACCTCGTCAGGCTGCCGTCGTCGTAGGAGTAGAGCGCCTGCGGCCCGGACAGCTGTGCCCGGCGGTGTGGCCGCACCAGGAACGTGACGGCAACGCCCGCGCGGTCCAGGTCGTGTCCCAGTAGGACGCCCACCGAACCGGCGCCGACGATGCACACGGAAGCGGTATCTGGCTGGGGCATTGGCAACTCCAATAGGGGAAGTGCGCGCAGGACCGCCTGCGCGGGGCTGCGGATCAGGAGCGGTCGGCTGACGGCCCGAGCATAACCCGGAACGGTCGCGACTCGATACGGTACAGTCCCAGTATGTGCGCACAGTCTCCCCGGTTTGCACGCCAGCGCCCGGCGGGCAGCTCGGGCCCTTCTCGTGACGTGGTCCGGGACAGGCGCCTCACCGACGCCGCCCTCACGCTGCTGGCCGAGGGCGGCTATGAAGCCGTGACCATGGAAAAGGCCGCCACCGTGGCCGGGGTGGGAAAAGCCACCGTCTATCGCCGGTGGGCCTCGCGTGCCGACCTGGTCGCTGACGCACTGGAGACCGTCGGGTTCGCGGACCCCACCGTCGCCGAGGCGGCCGGCGAGCTCACCTCGTTCCGCGACGACCTGGTCCAGACGCTCATCCGGGTCACCGGATGCCTCGATCCCGAGCGCCACCGCCTGGTCGTCGTCGCCGCCATGGCGGCCACGCACCACCCCGAGCTCGCCAACTCCCTGGCCGCCCGCCTCACCGCCGCTGTCGACCGGGCCGTTGCCGCGGCCGTCGCCCGTGCCCGCCGGCGCGGTGAAACCCGGTTCCACGCAGCAGCCGACACGATGGCCGCCGCCAGTGTCGTCGCGCTCCTGAACTACCTGCCCGCGTCGCAAAACCGGCCGCTGGCCAGCACCGACTTCGAAGCCATCGTCGACCGCGTACTGCTGCCCCTGCTCACTCAGGCGTGATCCGCGCCGCGCTCCCTGACCATCGCGCCCCGGGCTACCGGCACCGCCGCGGCGGTGGCTCCCCGCGCGGCGGTGACCGCCGGAAACTCGCCGAACGGCGCTTCTTCGATCGGCTCACCGAGCGCCGTCGTGGGCTCTCGCGACCGAGAGCCGGTCCGCGAACCAGTCCGCGACGAGAACGTGCTTCTCGTGCGAATGGTTGTAGACGCAATGGTCGCCGTCCGGCCACTCGGCCCAGCGCTTGTCGGGCGAGCCCGCGGCGTCGAACAGGGCGCGGGCGTTCTCGATCAGGAACACCCGGTCCGGCCTGCCGTGCACGACCAGCAAGGGAACCCGGAGGCGGGCCAGGCGCTCCGGCGTGAGCCGGTGACGTTCCAGCGCCGCTCTGGCCTGTTCGGGGTCGTCGATCCCCAGTAGCGGCCCTACCTTGGCGAGGAATCGCGGGTAACGGTCGAGGATCTCCGCGGGACGGACGGTGCCACCGGTCACGCAACAGGCCGAGAAGCTGTCGCCGGCGCTCGCGGCCAGCCCGGCGAGGAAACCGCCCATGCTGTTGCCCCAGATCCCGACCCGGTGACCGAGACGATGGTCCGCACGCAGGGTCTTCGCGACCGTCTCGAACGCCTTGTCCACGTCCTGGGTCAGCCGGCTGTCGTGGAACAGCCGGCTTTCCCCCTGGCCGGGACCGTCGGCGAGGAAGGCGGCGACGCCGCGGTCGAGCAGGTACGTGGCTCCGAGGTGGTATTCCTCCCGCCAGCCGTCGAAGCCGCCGACGATCACCACCGTCGGCGGGTGCTCGACGCCGGCCGGACGCAGCAGCCAGCCCGACACGACCCCGGCAGGGGTGTCCACGGTGAGGTGCTCGGCGGCCGGCTCGCTCAACGCGCCCGCCGCGCGGAAGGCGGCGATCAGCTTCCGGTACAGCTCCCGCTTGCGTGGTTCGGTGTCGGTGAGCGGAACCTGCCCGGTCCGGAAGCATGCCGAGGCGAAGAGGTACCAGCTGCGGGCGGTCGTGGTGTGCCCGTCGGCGAGTGCGGCGTCCGCGCGGGCCAGGTTGCGCTCGCCCAGCTCCTCGGCGATCTCGTCCCACGGCCGTCCGGTGTCGGCGAGCCGGTGGAGTTCGTCGACGTCGGCGAAGTCCATGCCGTTGCCGACGAGGCGCTGCACCGGCATCGCCCGCTTGTGCGCCTCCGCCGTGGCCTTCCAACCCGGTGCCTCCGTCACGACGCCACCGCCACTCCGTCGAGCGCCCGGCCGAGTGCCTCGACGACCCTGCCCACCGCGGCACCGTCCTCGGCGGCGCCGAAGACGTAGAAGTCCGGGCGGTAGAGGATCATCGCGACGCCGGTTCTGGCGAAGTACCCGGCGTAGTAGCCGTCGACGTCGGCGGGATCCTCGCCGAGCGCGACGACGTGGGCGTCGAGCCGGTCGAGCACGGCTTCCTGTGCGGAGGTGAGGTCGCAGGCCGTGCCGGGGGCGAGCACGAGGGTCCAGCCCTGGCCGATCACGTCGTCCAGCCGTCCGGTCCGGCCGCCGGCGCGCACCCGCCCCTGCGGCGCCAGCCTGCCGACGACCTCGGCCGCCTTCCCCTCGGCGTCGGCGTCGAGCAGTCCGTCCAGCAGGTGGGGAAACTCCGGCGGGGGCGGCACGTCCCCCCGCCGGAAGGCCGCGTCCCTGGCCGCGGCGACTTCGGGATCGAAGGTGCAGGACACCCGGCCCGCCTCGACGGAAAGCCGGATCAACGTCTCGACGTGCGGGGCCCGCTCGATCTGGTAACCGTCGAGCAGGGTATCCGCCGCGAGATCACGAAGCACGAGGTCGAGGCGCCAGGACAACGCCTTCGCGTCGCGAATCCCCGAGCACATTCCCTGTCCCATGAACGGTGGCATGACGTGTGCGGCGTCGCCGGCCAGCAGGATCCGGTCGCGGCGCCACGTATCGGCGAGCTTGGCCTGGAAGGTGTAGACCGCGTGCCGGACGAGGTCGGCGCGCTCCGGCGTGACGCCGTAGGGCGCGACGAGCTCCCAGACCGTCCGTGGGTCGTCGACTCGCTCGGGATCCTCGCCGGGCAGTAGCGCGAACTCGAACCGGCGGTGCCGCGTGCCGAGCTGGAACAGGCAGTGCGGGCGAGCCGGATCGCACACTTGACCGTTGTCGAACCCGATGTCCAACGGCGCCTTCGGCTCGAGGTCGCAGACGAACCAGGTTTCCTCGAACCCGAAGTCGGTCTGCGTCGTACCGAGCCGGGATCGGACGAAGCTGTTCGCGCCGTCGGTGCCCACGACGTAGCGGCCGCGGACCGTGCGTGCGCCGGGGATCTCCTTTCCCGCGCGGGATTCGGGGCTTTCGCGCACCGTGACGTCGACGTGGTCCTCGTGCGGGATGAGCGCGACGGCCTCCCAGCCCTGGTACACCGAGACGGTCGGCTGCGCCCGCGCCGCCGCGTCGAGTGCGTCCTCGATGGACGGCTGGTACATGAAGTAGTCCGACGGCCAGCCGGAGATGCCGTCGGCGTCCCAGTCGAAGGTCAGCAGGGTCTCGCCCGCGGCATTGCGGAAGACGTACTTGGTGGCGCGGAACATGTCCTGCACGAGCTGCTCGGCGATACCGAGGGACTGGAAGATCCGCATGACCTCGTGATCGACATGCCCGGCGCGCGCCCGGCCGTACAGCCGCGGCCAGCGCTCGAAGACCGCGACGCGGTGGCCGGCCCGCCCGAGCAGCGCGGCCAGGGTCTGGCCGACCGGGCCGTATCCGATCAGCACGACGTCGTAAGTGACGTCGTCGCCGTGCTGCGCGGTCGGATCGGGGGTGTCGGGCATCGTCGCCTCCGGTGTCGGCTCTCGGTGGTGCGGACACGCTAGGCAGGCGGACGCGAGCTCGTTGTCCGGTTCCCGCGACCGGTATCCGATTCCGGAACCGTTGCCGGAATCGGACAACGTCCGCCTGAATCGGATCGGACGTCCGGTGCCACCGGCCTAACTTGAACCGAGTGCAGCGCCAAGGAGGGTCCATGGACAACAGTGACGACGCGCGGTCGGCGCTGATCGTCGGTGCCGGAATCGCGGGACTGACGACGGCGAGCGCCCTGGCACGGCGCGGATGGCGGGTCGAGGTCGTAGAAAAGGGTGACGAGGGGGTCCCTGCCGGGTGGGGGCTGAACCTGACCGGCCCTTCGCTTCGCGCGCTCGACGGATTGGGGCTGGCCGATCAGTGCCTTGCCGCCGGATACGGCATGAGCGTGATCACCAACGTCGACGCGAACGGCGTGGCGAGCCGGATCGAGCTTCCGCGTCTGCTCGATGATCGGCGCCCCGCCATGGCGGGGATCGCTCGCCCGGAGCTGCATCGGATCCTGCGCGGCGAGGCGTCGCGTCTCGCTGTGCCGATCCACTATGGGCTCAGCGTACGCCTGCTGGAGCATCGGGACGGCCGAACGCACGCCGAACTGAGCGACGGATCCGCGCGGACCGTCGACCTGCTCGTGGGCGCCGACGGCATTCGCTCGGTCGTTCGCGACCTCATCGGCCGCCCTGCGCCGGTCCGCTATCACGGCCAGATGGCGTGGCGGGCGCTCGTGCCGCGTCCCGGCTGGGCCACCAGTATTCACACCTTCGCCGGCACCGGTCAGCAGGCGGGGATCGTGCCGATCTCCCCGAGCCTGGCCTACGTCTTCCTTACCGAGAACGGGGTACAGCGGGACGTGCTTCCGGAGGCCGAGCTCGCTTCGCGCATGGAAGAGCTGCTCGCACCGTTCACCGGCCTGATCGCCGAGGCGCGCCCGCAGGTCGCACGCTCCGATGCGGTGATTCGACGGCCGGTGCAGACCGTGTTCGTCGACACGTCGTGGTCCGACGGGACCAGCGTCCTCGTCGGCGACGCCGCGCATGCGCCCTCGCCGCAGATGGCCAGCGGCGCCGCGCTCGCCATCGAGGACGGCCTGGTCCTGGCCGAGGAACTGGACCGCTACGACGACGTCCGCAAGGCTCTCGAATCGTTCACCGACCGTCGCCGGGAACGGTGCTCGGTCCTGGTGAAGACCTCGGTGGCGATCGCCCGCCTCGAACAGGAGCACCGGCACCGCGATTCGTACTCGCTCATCGAGACCTGCCATCTGCGGATGGCGCAACCGGCATGACACAGGAGGTTCCGTTGTCCGAAGTGGATGCCCCGTCCCTTCCCGAGGCCAAGTCGTGGTTGCGTGCGCATCTCGCGCAGCGGCGCAACCCGTTCAACGCCATCGACGAAGCGGCGGCTTCCCGGCACATCGAGACGCTGCCCGGCGTCGACCCGGTCCGGTGGGCGGAGCACTGGCTCGATGGCGCGGCAGAGTTCGCGGCGGCGGCCGAGAAGGCCGAGGTGGACGGCGACCGCGGCACCGCCCTGGAGAACTGGTGGCAGGCTTACCAGTTCGCGTTCCTCGGGCGGTACCCGTCGCCGATCCATCCCGCCAAGCTGGCCGCCTATGACCTGGCCCGCACCTACTTCGCCCGTGTCTGCGAACTCGAAGCCACTCCCGTCGAGCGGGTCAGCGTCCCGTTCGACGGTCGCGAGGGTGAAGGCGACACCGTCTCGTTGCTGGTCGCGCGGCCATCCGTCCCCGGCGCGGCCAGGCCACCGGTCGTGCTGATGTGGGGCGGAATCGACGTGTGGAAAGAGGAGAGCTACGCGCGTGGCCGGCTGCTGCGCGAGCGCGGCTTCGCCACGGTGCACATCGACAAGCCAGGCGTCGGGCAGTCCCCGGTACTGGCCGGTGTGGACGCCGAACGTCAGTGGGATCCGGTGTTCGACTGGTTGCGGAGCAGAAACGACCTCGACGCGGATCGCGTCGCCGCGTTCGGGCTTTCCTTCGGCGGGTACTGGGCGACGAAACTGGCGCATACGCATCGAGAACAGCTCACCGCCGCGGTCAACTGGGGCGGTGGCATACATCTGACGTTCCAGCCCGAATGGCAGGAGAAGTCCCGCAACGCCTCGTCCTACCTGATGGACCTGATGCCCGCCCGTGCGCGCATCTTCGGTGGCACCACCTTCGCCGACTACGTCGCGCGCTGCCCGGAACTGTCCTTGCTGGACCAGGGAATCCTGGACCTGAAGTCGTGCCCGCTGCTGCTGGTCAACGGAAAGGAAGACCTGCAGAACGCCTCCGCCGACATCCACCTCGCTCTCGAGCACGGTGACCCGAAGACCGCCCGGATGTTTCCCGGCGGACACATGGGCTCCGGCCCCGTCCTGCCCACCATCATCGACTGGCTGACCGATCGACTCGCCCCGCTGACGAAAGAAGGGAACTGATATGAACACCACCAGCGTGCTCACCCATCTTCGGTACTTCGCCATCGCGATGCCGAACTTCGACGAACAGCGCGCGTTCTACCGGGAGACGTGGGGCCTGACCGAGACGGTCAACGACTCGGGGGTGTCCTTTCTCGCCGCCGAGGGCTCCCCGGAGCTCTACACCGTCCGGCTGCGCAAGGACAGTGAGAAGCGCATGGACCTCGTCGCGTTCGGCTGCGCGAGCCCGGCCGATGTGGACACCCTGACCGAGCAGCTGATCGCCCGACGTGTGACGCTCGTGCACGAGCCCCGCGAACTGGACACGCCAGGAGGCGGTTACGGCGTCCGGTTCTTCGACAACGAAGGGCGAGTCGTCGAGGTGTCCGCTGATGTCGCCGTGCGGGCGCACCGCAAGATCGAGGAGCGCGAGCCCATTCCGGTGAAGCTCTCGCACGTGCTGATGAACTCGCCGACACCGGAAGTGACGGTCCGGTGGTACATCGACCACTTGGGGTTCCGGCTGTCCGACACGATGCGCATCGGTGACCGCGAGATCATGTGGTTCCTGCGGTGCAACGACTTCCACCACAGCTTCGGTATCGTCCGTGGGCCGCACGCCGCCTTCAACCACGCCTCGTTCGAGATGCGCGGCATCGACGAGTTCATGCGGGGCACCGGGCGCCTGCACCGCCTCGGCTTCGAGCGGTTCTGGGGACCGGGGCGGCACCGCGCGGGGGACAACACGTTCAGCTACTTCCTCGACCAGGCAGGCAATACCGTCGAATACTCGACCGAGCTCGAGGTCGTGGATGAGGACACCTGGCACCCGCACATCTACGACCTGAGCGAACCCGAGAACTCCGACCAATGGGGCACCGCGAACCCGATGACCGAGTCCATCGCCGCGTGCTCGCGCAACGACGTCGACCGCGGCCTTTTCGTCGCGCCGCCGATGTGAGCGGCGGGACGCGATGAAGGAACCGACGACATCGGTACGTGCCCGCCTTCGGGGGAGCTGGCGGATGATCGACTGGAAGGTCTTCCGGGGCGAGGACGTGATCGATCCGCCACTCGGTCCTGCCGAGGACTGTGTCGGGCTGCTCATCTACACCGAGGACGGGGCGATGAGCGCCAGCCTCTCGCTCGCCGAGCGGGCACCCTTCGCCGACGGCTCGCTCGACGGTGGCACCCAGGAGGAACGGGCCGAGGCGTACCGCTCGATCATTTCCTACGCCGGTACCTACGACGTGGACGAGCCGTCGGCGAGGGTCGTGCATCACGTCCGGATCGCGACGGTCCCGCACTTCGTCGGTACCGACCTTCTCAGGACGTGTGTCTTCGAGGGTGCGGACATGCTGAAGCTCGACACTCCGCCGATGAAGATCGGTGGCGAATGGCTCGAGAGCTACATCCTCTGGCAACGGAACGGAGCGGAGACCTGATCATGCGGGCATTCCGACGAATCGTCACCGGCCATGACCGCGACGGGCGCTCCGCCATCGTCGAGGATGGCGACTGTCCGCACGTGGAGATCACCGCTGACGCCACGGTGGTGAATCTCTGGCTCCACGAGGGACGCCCCGACAACGCCGACGGTTACCACGATCCGGTCGGGCCGGGGGTGCCGCTGGCGCCCCCGGCGCGGGGCAGCGTGCTGCGCGTGGTCGAGTTCCCGCCACGCCGGCCGGGCACGGCGCCCTACGTCCACCGCACCGAGTCGCTCGACTACGCCTACGTCATCGACGGCGAGGTCCACAGCGTCTTCGACAGCGGCGAGACCCTGCTGCGCGCCGGCGACGTGCTGATCCAGCGGGGCACGAACCACGCGTGGGACAACCGCTCCGAGGTTGCCTGCGTCGTCCTCTTCGCGTTGCTGGACGCCGAGCCACTCGACCCCGCTGAGGACGGAATGGGAACGGGGCCAGCTGCCACGTCGCCCTGAGGTCCGGTCGCGGCGATGCCTGCGCGAGGGAGTTGCGGTTCCGCACACGGTCGGGCAAACTGGTACTAAGTACCGAACAGTACTAAGTATCAGATTGGACGACCTGTGCACCCTGCGAATCCCCGGACCATCGTGTTGACCGGCGTCAGCCGTGGCCTCGGTCATGAGGCCGCGAAGGTGCTCATGGCCCGGAGGCCACATGATCACTACGTCGTGCTGGCACGGGGTGATGCCGCGCGTGCCGCCGAGACCCTGGGCCAGGCGACCGGTGCCGACCGGGTCGTCGGCGTCAGCTGCGACCTCGGGTCGCTCGCCGACGTCAACCGGGCGGCCGGCATGGTCACGGCAGGTGTCGACGCCGGGCGGCTGCCACCGCTCGGCGGCTTTCTCGGGAACGCCGGGGTGGTTTTCCTGACCACGGACACGCGTACCGCCGACGGCTACGAGGCGACCTTCGCCATCAATGTGCTCGCCCACCAGCTGCTCATCCGGCTGCTCATGCCTCGTTTCGTCGCACCGGCCTGGGTCGTGCTGACCACGAGCGACAGCCACTTCGGGCAGTTCCGCTACACACTCGGCGCGACGCCACCGCCCCGCTGGGCGGCGCCGGCCGAGCTGGCGACACCGCGCCACGGCGGGCCGCAGGCCGCGGGCCGCGCGTACGCGACCAGCAAGCTCGGAACCATCTATCTGACCCACGCGCTGGCTCGCAGGCTGCCGCCCGGCGTCGGTGCCCACTCGTACAACCCGGCGCTGGTCGCGGGCACCGATTTCTTCCGCGCGGCACCGCAACCGTTGCGCGCCGTCATGCAGGGGTTCTTCCGGCTGCAGCTGGCGCTCGGACGAGGCATGACGGCGGAGCGGGCCGGGCGCAGGCTGGCAGAGACGATTCTCGCCGGAATGCCCGGCCCCTCCGGCGGCTACGTCGACAGGGGGCGCGCGGTCCCGTCGTCGCCGGAGTCCTACGACGAAGGCCGCGAGGAGGAACTCTGGCGTGAAGGCGCGCGCCTCTGCGGCTAACCTTGCCGTGATGAACGCCGACACCGCCACAGGGGAATCGCTGCGCGATCGTAAACGCCGGCAGACCCGGGAACGGATCGCCGAGGCCGCGTTCACGTTGTTCGACGAACGCGGCTTCGGCGAGGTGACCGTCGACGACATCGCGGCACTGGCCGAGGTGGGTCGCACGACGTTCTTCCGGTACTTCGGTGACAAGGAAGAGGTGGTGTTCGCCCAGGAAAGCGACACGCTGCGGGAGCTGGAGTCCGGTGACGGCCCGGCACTGCCGGATCTCGCGGCGGCGCTTGCCGAATCGCGACGGCTGGTGGTGGCGCTGTGCGCCGAGGCGCGTCACGCGGCCTACGCCAGGCTGGTGGACAAGCATCCCGAGCTCGCGGACCGTCATGCGCGAAAACTTCGGCGCTATGGCGACCGCCTGGAGCAGCATCTGCTCGCGCGCGGCACACCGCGCTCCGCGGCGGTCCTCGCTTCACAGATCGCGTTGGCCTGCTACCGCACGGCGTGGCGCCTCGCCGGTGACGACGCCGACGCGCTGGCGCGGGAGGCAGATGCGGCGTTCGACGCCGTGGCAGAGGCGGGGCCGGCTGAACTCTCGTGATCAGGTGCCCCACTGGTGCCGGTTCGCGTGGTCAGCGGGGCTTCAGTGTCGTCGTGAGCGTCCGGTGTGGACCGCGGGGTCGGTGAGCATGCTCCGGGCCGCCCCGAGGATGGCCTCGGAGGCCTTCCGTGGGTTGAGTCCGAGCACGCGGCGGGACTTCTCGTTCGAGACGCGCTTGACGTAGCCGAGGTCGGCGGCGACGGGTTTGAACTCCGCCTTGAACAGCGCCGTGAGCCGGACGACGACGTTCGGGACGGTTCGCGTCGGGACGTGCTTCGCGGCGTCGCAGAGGTGGTGTCGCAGCGTCGCGCCGATCTGCTTCATGGCGACGGCCGGCTCTCCGCTGCCCACGAGGAAGCGTTGCCCCGCGGCGTCGGGCGCCGTCATGGCGGCGACGTGTGCGGCCGCGACGTCGCGGACGTCGACGATGGGTACGTACATGTTCGGGTAGCCCGGCAGTTGGCCGTTCAGGCTGCGCTGGATGATCTGGTTCGCGCCGCGGACGTCCCGGCCGAGCACCGGGCCCATGACGGCGATCGGGAGGATCGTGGTGAGCTCCATCCCGTTTCCCGCGTCACGGACGAAATCCCACGCCGCGCGCTCGGCGAGGATCTTGCTCCTGCCGTAGGCGTCGACACCGGGTCCGTCGACGGGCGACCAGTCATCCTCGGTGAACACGCGATCGACGTGTCCGTGGCCGTAGCCCACCGCGTGGAACGCGGAGGTGAGGACCACGCGCTTGACCCCGGCGGCTGTGGCGGCGCGCAGCACCCGCAGGGTGCCCTCACGCGCGGGGCCGATGATCGCGTGCTCGTCCGCGACCGCGTCGGTGTGGACCGGTGACGCGACGTGCAGCACGAAGTCGGCGCCCCGCATCGCGGCGCCCCAGCCGTCGTCGCGCGTGAGATCGGCTTCGACGAAGGAGAGTGCGTCGCCACGATGCATCCCGGCCGCTTCGAGCGCGGCGCGGACGTCGGCTTCGCGGGACCGTGAGCGGACCGTCGTGCGCACGGTGTAGCCGTGTTCGAGCAGCCGCAGGATGCAGTGTCCCGCGACGAAGCCGGAGCCGCCGGTGACGAGGACGAGCGTTCGGGGCATGGGAGGTGTTCCTTTCGGTTCGTGTCGGTCGCGATGTCCGACCTGGAGCCGAGCCTCCCCGGAGCCGTCGGTGTCAGCGAGATCCCTCGCGACACTGGTAGTGCCAGGACCTACCCGCGCACGCGTCGTCGGTGGTTACGGTGTGGGTATGCCCGACCGGTCGAACGTTTTGGGCGAGTACCTGCGGGCTCGCCGCGAGCTCGTCACTCCCGACCAGGTCGGGATCCCCGTACTCGGGAAGCGGCGCGTGCCCGGCCTGCGTCGTGAAGAGGTCGCGATGCTCGCGGGGATCAGCGCCGAGTACTACCTCCGGCTGGAGCAGGGGCGTGACCGCAACCCGTCGGCGCAGGTACTCGAATCGATCGCGCGGGTGCTGCAGCTCGAGGACGACTCGTACCTGCTGAGCCTCGCCGTCGAAGGGCCTCGCCGACGGGCGACGCCTCGCCGCGAGCACCTGCCGTCGAGCACGGCCCGGTTCGTCGCGCAGCTTCCGTTTCCCGCGTTCGTCGAGGGCCGCTACCTGGACGTGCTGGCCGCCAACCGGCTCGCGACGGCGATCTCGCCGCGGCTGCGGCTCGGCGGTAACCGGCTCCGCGACGTCTTCCTCGACCCCGAGGAGCGGGCGTTGTTCCCGCAGTGGGAGGGCGCTGCCGCGGCGCTCGTCGCGGGGTTCCGGCGCACCGTCGGAACCGCGACCGACGATCCCCGCGTCACCGAGCTCGTCGGGGAACTCTCCATCGCCAGCCGCGACTTCCGACGGCTCTGGGCCCGCCATGACATCGGACCGCGCGCCGGCGCCACCCTCACCTTCGACCATCCGCAGGTCGGTCCAATCCGGCTCGACCGCGAGAAACTCACTGTCAACGGACACGACGGCATGATGCTCGTCGTCTACCACGCGGAACCGCACACGGGCGACGCCGACAAGCTCGCGCTCCTCGCGTCGATGGCGTCGACGGTGCGCGACTGCGCACGGACACCCACCGACCCGTAGGCACGGCAGCGGTGGGTGTCACGGGGCCTTGAGCGCACCGCCGTCCACCAGCCAGTTGGAGCCGATCGCGCTCGCCATCGTCGGCGAGGCCAGCAGCAGCACCGCGCGCGCGATCTCGGCCGGGTCGATCAAGGAGCCGGTCACCATTCCGGACTGCCGAGGCAGCTTCGTCAGCAGGGCATCGAGGTCGATGCCCCTGCTCGCGGCCAGGCTGGCCCCGAAACCCTCGTCGCCCGTCATCAACGGGGTTCGCGTGCCGGCAGGGGTGACGACGTTGACCCGGACGCCCGATTCCGCGACCAGCTCGGCCAGTCCGCGGGAGAAGGCGTTGAGCGCGGCCTTGGCCGCCGAGTAGGGAAGCGGTGCCCCTCGCGGGTCACGGGCGGCCTGCGAGCTGATGTTCACGACCGCACCGCGCGCCGCTGTCAGCGCGGGCAGCGCAGCACGGGTCGCCTCCACGGCGGCGCCGAGGTTCAAGGCGAAGAAGTGCGCCCAGGCCTCGGGTGGGCCGCCGAAGGGATCGGTGAGTACGTCGCCGGAAGAGTCGCCTCCGCCGGCGTTGTTGACGAGGACGTCCAGCCGCGGATCCGACTCGAGCACGCGCTCGACCGTTCGTCGCGGGGCGTCGGGCTCGGTGAGGTCGGCAGGCACGAACGTGGCACCGGTCGCCTCGAGCTCGGGTGTGCTCCTCCGGGACACGCCGACGACCTCGGCTCCCTCGGCGCGAAACGCCTGGACGATCGCGAGGCCGATGCCCTTGCTCGCTCCTGTGACGAGGACGCGCTTGCCCTCAAGCGCGAGATCCATCTGCGCTCTCCTGTTCGAAGTCGGTCGAAGCTGACTGTGTTTCCTGCCGTGACGGCGGAATGTCCGCTGCCGAAGCCCGTGGCCGGCACGTCGAGCGGAGATTCACCGGCGGTGCTCGTCGCGTAGTCCTCCCGCGATGGCCGCCGACATCGGCGCGATGAGGGTCCCCTCGTTCACGCGCCAGCTGCGGACCTCATTGACCCGCCAGCCCGCCTGATGGAACGGTTCCCGGGTCGCGATCCGTTCGGCCTCGGATCGCGACGCCACCGCTACCATGCACATCCCCTCGATCCGTTCCCTGTCGAAGTCGAGCGGTCCGGACGCGAGCAGGAGTCCGCGATCCTCGAGGTCGAACAGGTACTCCAGATGCTTCACCAGCATCGCGGCGCCTTCCTCGGAGTCGCTGCTGCGGAACTCGTCGGTCGGCCGCATGAAGATGGCGAAGGTCTCGAGTGTCGCGAGCCGCTGCCGCGTACGTGCGAGTGCTTCGATGCTCGATGTCATGACGTGCCTCCGGTTCTGCTGATAGCTGCCCGTGCCGATGACTGTGAACCGTGCGCTCACGGGGACAGCGCCAAGGCGGTCAAGTGGCCGGCGACCAGCAGCCCGCAGATCAGCGACGGGACGAGCTTCCGCACCCGATCGCGGTTGCGGACGTGCGTGATCACGGCACCGGCCAACAGGGCCGCCAGGCCCGCGCTCGTGACGACACCGACGAACGGCACCGCCAGCCCGACGAGCACGCCCGCGGCCCCGAGCAGCTCGAGTACGCCGATTCGCCGGTAGGCCGCGACGGAGAAGCCGACGTCGGCGGCGAGTTGGCGCATCGGCGCGATCGCCAGGATCTTGGCCATGCCGAGCGTGGCGAAGATGACGGCAAGCGGTATGGACAACATCGTCACGCCGGTCATGAGGACTCCGGGGATCGTTCGAGGTTCGCCGGGCCGATCGGCACGCGGTCCACCCGAGGACCGCTCACCAGCCTATTCTGATGATATCATCATCTATGACCATATCGTCAAAAGGAGCGTCGGAGTCCTGCGTATGTGGTCCTCGACGACGTCACTGTCGCGTGGCCGGTCCTCACCGTTGCGCCGGGTGTCACGGTTTCAGGAGCTCCTCGGCGTTGCGTGTCGTCAGCTCCCGCCAACCGATGCCGGGCTCCGGGTTCGCCGCGGCGTCCAGCGACGCGACCTGTCCGGCGACGGCTGGGGGAGGCGTGAAGCAGAAGTCGCTGCCGTAGAGCAGCCGGTCGGTGCCGACCAGCTCGACGAGTGCCGGTGCCTGTGCGGGGAACGGTGTGCCGGCGAGGTCGTACCAGAGGCGGGACAGCTGTTCCCTGGTCGATGGCTGGTCCGTTGTGGACATGAACGCCGTCCGGAACAGTTCGATGCGGTCGGCGAGCAGCGGCAGGGTGCCGCCGCAGTGCGGGATGACGAACCGGATGCCGGGGTATCGTACGAGGGTTCCGCGCAGCAGCAGATCGGCGACGGCGCGGGTGGTGTCGAACGGGAACTCCAGCATCGGCCGCGGCCGGTCGGGCGAGACCGCTTCCCAGCACGGCGGGGACGTCGGATGGATGAACACCGCCGCGCCGCGGTCGTTGAGCTGCGTCAGCAGCGGCTCGAAGCGCGGGTCGCCGAGATAGGTGCCGGCGATGTTCGACTCGACGGTGAATCCGGCGGCGCCGAGCTCCTCCAGTGCCCGCTCGGCTTCCGCCAGCGCGGCGGGCACGTCGGGCAACGGCAGCGAAGCGAACTGCCGGAAACGGCCGGGATGGTCACGTTCGAGCTCGGCGGCGGTGTCGTTGACGTGACGTGCCAGCCTCGCAGCCGCGCGGTCGTCGCCGAAGTGCACGCCGGGCGACGACGTCGACAGCACGGCGGTACGGATGCCGTGCGTGTCCATCAGCTCCAGCTGTCGGTCAGCGCTCCATTCCGGCCACGCGGGCATGCCGTCCGGGAGAGCGTGGCCCGCCTGCTGGGCTTCGGTGCGGTAGTGGTCGGTGACGAAGTGACTGTGGACGTCGACGAGCTCGCCTCCGGCGGTCATGACCGGCCCCCGGTGGTGGCGGAGCCGGCCGCCGTGTTGGGTTCGTCGGGGGCGCCCCGGATGACCAGCTGCGCGGTGTGCGCGATGTGGTCGCGCAGCAGCTCGCAGGCGCGATCGGCGTCGCGGGCCGTCGCGGCGTCGAGCAGTCCGGCGTGCTCGGCGGGCAGGTCGCGGTCGGGTTCGGTGCCGAAGGACACCGACCATTGCAGGTACAGCTCGGCCTCCTCGCGCAGGGCTCTGGCGGCGGTCAGCAGGCGCCGGTTCGGGCACCCCGCCAGCAGTGCCTGGTGGAAAGCGGCGTGCGCGGCCGACCACGCGTCGCTGGGATGGTCGGCGTCCTCGTCGCTGAACAACGGTGTGCGGGCGAGGACGTGATGCGCGGCGACGGCCTGGGACTCCCATGCCATGTCGCCGTTCGCGACCGACAGCCACAGCACCCGCGATTCCAGCTCGACCCTGGCGACGGTGAGGTCGGCGAGATCCTCGTGCGACAGCGGTACCACCCGGTAGCCCTGTCGCGGCTGGCTCTGCACCAGCCCGTCGCCCACGAGCTGGGTCAGCGCCTCCCTGGCCGAGCCGACGCTCGTGGCGTAGCGCTCGGACAGCTCGGGGAACTTCAGCCGCTGCCCTGGTTCGAGTCGTCCGCCGAGGATGTCCGCGCGCATGCGTGCGTAGATACCGGCGCTACGGGTCGGTCGCTCCGAACTTGCCATGCGAACACGCTAGCAGCTGTCGAGTGCGACTCGAATATTCGAAAGTAGATTGACCAATTCGAATATGAGGGTGTAGACAGGGGGCAGTGCGAGGCAGCGGGAGAGGCGGACATGCGGGACACAGTTCACGACGTGGTGATCGTGGGTGCCGGGCCGGTGGGGCTCGCGTTGGGACGGATGCTCGGCTTACGCGGCCACGAGGTGCTGCTGCTCGAACGGTGGCCCGAGGCGTATCCGTTGCCGCGCGCGGTGCACTTCGACGACGAAATCGGCCGGATCTTCCAGAACATGGGCCTCGCCGAGGAGATCCGGGCGGTGTCGCAGCCGGTGCCGGACCACTACGAGTGGCGTAATGCCGCCGGGCAGGCGCTGGTGCGCATCGACTGGTCGGGGACGGGACCGTCCGGCTGGCCGACCGCGAACTTCTTCTGCCAGCCCGAACTGGAGAACGTGCTCTCCGACGCGGTGGAGGGCATGGACAACGTGACCCTCCTTCGCGGTGCCGAGGTGGTCGACGTCGTCGACACCGGGGATGTCGTGGAGGTGAGCTTCACCGGCGCGCTCGCGAAGCGGCAGCGCGTACACGGGCGGTTCGTGGTCGGCTGCGACGGTGCCAACAGCTTCGTGCGGGAGCGTCTCGGCACGACGATGCCGGATCACGGCTTCTTCTACGACTGGCTGATCGTGGACACGATTCCGCTCGACGAACGCGAGTGGTCACCGATGAACTGGCAGCTGTGCGATCCGGCAAGACCCACCACCGTCGTCTCCGGCGGGCCGGGCAGGAGGAGGTGGGAGTTCATGCGCAGGCCGGAGGAGACCCGCGAGGAACTCGACACCGAGGAAAAAGCGTGGGAACTGCTGAAGGCCTGGGATCGTACGCCGGACAACACGAGGCTGGAACGCCACGCGGTCTACACCTTCGCCGCGCGGTGGGCCGAACGCTGGAACCGTGGCCGGCTGGTCATCGCCGGTGACGCCGCGCATCAGATGCCGCCCTTCGCCGGGCAGGGCATGTGCTCGGGGCTGCGGGACGTGGCCAACCTGTCGTGGAAGCTGGATCGCGTGCTGCGCGGGCGATCCGGCATCGGCCTGCTCGACACCTACACCGCCGAGCGTCGCGTCCACGTGCAGCATGCGATCGCGATGTCGATCGCGCTCGGCAAGGTCATCTGCGTACTCGACGAGGACCAGGCCGCCGCGCGGGACGCGCGCATGATCGACGGGGGCGCCGACCCGGCTCGGGTCCTGCCGGTGAGCGAGCAGCCGATCCTGGGGCCCGGCGTCACCGCCGAGGACATCGGGGTGCCCGCCCTGCGTGGCACTCTCGCGCCGCAGTACCCAGTGCGGCGGGCCGCTCGTCGCGGACCACTCGACGAGCTCACCGGCTACGGACCGCTGCTGCTCGCCACCGGCGATCGGGCGGCCGCGGAACTGGATCCCGCCGCGCATCAGGCGTGCGAGCAGGCGCGCGTGCCCATGCTGACCGTCGGGACGGGCACACCGGACCTGGTCGACGAGAGCGGCGAATGGAGTCATTGGTTCGGCACCCACGGCATCGCCGCCGTCCTGGTGCGCCCCGACCACTACATCACCGGTGCGGTGACCGAGCACGGCACGATCCCCGCGCTGCTGGCGCGGTACCGCGCCGCCGTCGATGGCGGGAGCCCTCCCGCGAACCCGACGGTGGACCACCGGAGTCCGGCGACTTCGGCGTGACATCCCGATCTGGCGAGGAGAACGAAGACTGATGCGGATTGCCAACCTGAACGAGCGCGCCGTGCTGGTGCACGGGGACGCGGGCACCGAGACCGGTGTCGACGTCGCCGTCGCGTCCGGCGGGCGCTTCGGCCCCGACCTGCCGTCGCTGTACGACCGATGGGAATCCTTCGCCGCGTGGGCGGCCGAGGCCGACGTCGAGCGCTCAGCCGAGGGCGCGGTCGTCATCGACCGCGCGCGTCTGGCAGCGCCGTCCCCGGCGCCGCGTCAGGTGTTCGCCGTCGGACTGAACTACCGGACTCACGCCGCGGAGTCCGGTTTCGACGTGCCGACGCAGCTGCCGCCGGTGTTCACCAAGTACGTCTCCAGCTTCGCGGGGCCCGACACAGAGGTGGTGCTGCCGCCCGGCGGCGACGTGGACTGGGAGATCGAGCTGGTCGCCGTGATCGGCCGGGAGGCCCGCGACATCGACGACGAGTCGGCCTGGGACCACATCGCGGGACTGACCGCAGGGCAGGACCTCTCGGAACGGGTCTCGCAGCTGGCAGGGCCCGCACCGCAGTTCGGCCTCGGCAAGTCCTTCGCCGGCTTCTCGCCGCAGGGTCCGTGGCTGGTGACCCCGGACGAGCTGCCCGACCGCGATGACGTCGAGCTGGGTTGCGCCATCGACGGCGAGGAGATGCAGAAGGGGCGGACGAGGGATCTCCTCTTCCCGTTGCCGAAGCTGGTCGCGGCGCTCTCGCGCACCGTCACTCTGTATCCCGGCGACGTGATCTTCACCGGTACCCCGGCCGGAGTCGGCATGGGACGCGACCCTCGACGGTTCCTGCGCGCCGGTGAACGGCTCGACAGCTGGATCGAGGGGATCGGCGAGCTGCACCAGACCTTCGTCGACCCACCCGGCGCGCACGCTGCCGTATCCGACGAGAAAGGCACGCTGTCATGACATTGCACGGACTGGGCAAGGTCACCATCGGCGTGCCCAACGTCGAGGAGACGATCGGCTACTACACCGATTTCGGCCTCGAACATCGGGGCGAGGGCGTGTTCGCCACCCGCGACGGTGGCGAGCAACTCGAGATCGCGCACGCGCCGACGCGACGGCTGATCGAGCTGACCGTCGCCGCTGACGACGAGGACGACATCGCCGCGATCGCGAGCAGACTCGGCACGCTCGGCGTACCGCTGGAGCGGGAAGCGAGCGCGCTGCGCGCGGTCGAGCCCGTCACCGGCACAACCGTACGCGTCGCGGTGCGGCCACGGGTCGCCGTCGACCCGGTGCCGGAGGCGACGCCGTACAACGGGCCCGGCCGCATCGACAGGTGGGGGCGGGCGCCGTTCTTGTCCCGTACGGAGGCGGTGCGGCCACGCAAGCTCGGCCACGCCGTGCTGGGCAGCACCGACCTCGCCACGACGACGATGTTCTTCACCGACGGGCTCGGCTTCAAGGTCAGCGACTACATGGGTGAGCGGGCGGCGTTCCTGCGGTGCTCGGTCGAGCACCACAACGTGTTGGTCATGGCCGCCCCGGTGAACTTCCTGCACCACACCAGCTGGCAGGTCGACGACGTGGACGAGGTCGGCCGTGGCGCGTACGGCATGCTCCAGGGCAATCCCGAGCGCCACATCTGGGGCCTCGGACGCCATCACGCCGGAGCCAACTTCTTCTGGTATCTCAAGGATCCCGCGGGGAACTTCTCCGAGTACTACTCCGACATGGACACCGTTCCCGAGGACGAACTGTGGAGTCCCGAGGTACTGCACGGCCTCGCCGGGCTCTATGCGTGGGGACCGCCGCCACCGCCGTCGTTCCTCGAACCCGACGATCTCGCCGCGCTGATGACGGGCGCACACTCGGCCGGATGACCCGGCCGCCGGTCCCCACCGGCACAGCGATTCCAGCCGAACCGGAAACGGAGCGAACATGACGAAAACCGAAGCCGCCGACAGGGCCGACATCTTCGTGCCCCACGCATTCGGTGAGCACACCGTGGATCTCGGCGAAATCCGGATGAACTACGCGGTCGCCGGGGACGCCGCGCTTCCCGCGCTGTTGCTGATCCCGGGGCAGAGCGAGTCGTGGTGGGGCTACGAACGCGCGCTGACGCTGCTGGGGGAGAAGTTCCAGGCGTACGCGGTGGACCTGCGCGGCCAGGGACGGTCGACGTGGACGCCGGGCCGCTACACCCTGGACATCCTCGGCAACGACCTGGTGCGGTTCATCGACCTCGTCATCGGCCGTCCGACGCTGGTTGCCGGGTTGTCCTCGGGCGGCGTGCTGTCGGCGTGGCTGTCCGCGTTCGCCAAGCCGGGCCAGATCCGTGGGGCCGTCTACGAGGATCCGCCGCTGTTCGCCTCCGAGACCCGTCCCGCCTGCGGCCCGTCCATCCGGCAGGCCATGGGGCCGGTACTGGAGTCGCGGCACAAATGGCTCGGTGACCAGTGGTCGATCGGCGACTGGCGCGGCATGCAGAAGGCGTTGCCTGACGAGCTTCCGGCCGCGTTGGTGGACAGCCTCAGCGCCATGGCGGCGTCCGAGGAGGAGGCCGACACCGACGACCGGCCGGCGCAGAACCTCCTCGAGTACGACCCCGAGTGGGCGCGCTCCTTCGTGTCCGGCACGGTCACGGCGGGCTGCGACCACGCGACCATGCTGGGAGGCGTCCGGGTGCCGGTGCTGTTCACCCACCACTACCGTGACATCGACCCCACGACAGGACATCTGCTCGGCGCGATCTCCGATCTCCAGGTCGCCAGGGTTCGCAGCATCATCGAAGCCGCCGGCCAGCCCTTCACCTACCGGTCGTTTCCCGAGATGCCGCATTCGATGCACGGCGCGGACCCGGAGCTCTACGCGCGCACCGTCATCGACTGGGTGGACAGCCTCCCGTGATCGCGGGCCTGTTCCCGGACCGGAACTGGGCCTGACCCACGGTCGGACCGGGGTGGTTGTCGTCGGTCACCGCCGTCATGGCCGACCGGTTCGGTGGCAGGACCGCGCCGGTAGTGTGAGATCGCTGGTGCCCTTCTCCATCGCGACCGGTCCGGCCGGCCCAGCGTGTCCACAAGGGCCGCTGCCGTAGCCCGGTCCCGCGTTTCGGGCCGGGTCGGCGCGCCGGTGACGGCGATGTTCGATACCGGCGGTATCGTGTGGGGCATGACTGCTGGGTCCCGTGAGGAGAACGCGGTGAGCGGGCCGGTTCCGCGCGTGCGGCGTGAGGAGGTGCGTCGCCGGTTGCTCGACGCGGCGGCCGAGGTGTTCGCCGAGCGTGGCTATCAGGCGGCGCGGCTGGACGAAATCGCCCGCGTCGCGGGGTTCACCAAAGGCGCGGTGTACTCCAACTTCGCGAGCAAGCACGCGCTGCTCGCCGAACTGATCGGGCAGCACGTCCGGCACCAGATCGCGGTGACCTCGATCGAGCTCGACGCCGAGCACCGGGCCGAGGGGGTGCTGGAGGACACCGCGCGCGCCTACGCACGGGGGATCGTCGAGGAGGGCACCTGGACGCGGCTGCTCGTGGAGATCGCCCAGCAGGCGAGCCACGACCCCGACGTGCGCGAGGCGTACGTCGGGGTCCGCAGAGCTTTGCGCGACGAGCTGGCCACCACGCTCACTACCGCGTGCGAGCAGCTCGGCGCGGAGCTGCTCGTGCCCGCCGAGCAGCTCGCGCTCACCCTGCAGTCGCTGCGGCTGGGACTGGCGCTCGAGCACGGCACGGACCCGGAACAGGTCGACCACGATACGGTCGTCGCTGTCTTCGCGACCACGCTGCGCGGCCTGTTCCGTCGCCGCGCGTCCTCATGATTCAGCCGAAACCCGCTCGGAACGCCGAGCTTCGTAGGTGAAGATGCCCTTGGCCATCAGGGACGTCTCGGCCTCGCTGCGGGCACTGTAGACGGCGGCCCGTGCCCGGTGGACATCGGTGTCGGCGGGTTCGGCGTCGGCCGCCCATTCGAGGAGCTGACACGCGAGCCGGAAGTCGCCGGCCGAGGCGAGCTCCTCGGCGCGGCGCACGAGCGTTGTCACGCCGCCGGTCAGCGCGGCCAGTTCGGTGGCGACCGCGGTGTCGGCAGGCGGTTTGAGGCGGGCGGGATTGCCGTCGTACCACCCGCCGTAGAGCCGCCAGATGTTGCGGACCGCGAACTCGGGCTCGTCGTAAAGCGGCCGCAGGTACGGCTTGGCCAGTGCGGTCTCGGGCACGGACACCGTGTGCAGGATCGTGTTCAGTGGTGCGCCCTCGTTCATCAGCGCCACGGTCTCGCGCACGACGTGGTCCAGTACGTCGGCGACCTCGGTGAGCACGGTCGCGATGCGCGCGCGACCTGCGATGGGCAGGCCGTGCGCGGGGAGCAGCAGCTCGGGCTCCTTCGCGAGGATCGCGCGCAGGGCCTGGGCCCATTCGTGCGGGTAGCGCTGGACCTTCTGGGGATTGCCGACGTTGGGGAAGTGCCAGATGAGCAGGTCGCCGGTGCAGACGGCCCGCTTGCCCGGAAGCCACGCCCACAGGTGGTCGTCGGTCTCGCCCTTCGCGTGGTTGAGCTCGATGTCGAGCCCGCCGACGGACAGTTCGAGTGACTGCCGGACGAGGGTGTCCGGCCGGACGAGGTCCGCGGGCAGCCAGCCGCGGTCGACGGAGCCCACGGTCTCGCTCAGCTCGCCGGCGCCGTTCTCGGGCTTGGCGGATTTGTCCGCGAGCCAGCCGAACTGCCGCTGGTTGATGAGGACGTTGTAGCCGTCGGTGTCGGCATAGCGGTCGAAACGCCGCGGCACGTTCTCGTGGGCCACGACGCGTGGCGCCGGGTCACCTCGCCGCCGCGCGTCGGCGAGCACCGCGGCGCCGCCGCCGACGTGGTCGAGGTGGCCGTGGGTGTAGACGAGTGTGTGCACGGGCGCGTCGCTCCAGCCGCGTAGCGCGGCGACGACCTGGGTTCCGGTGGCGGCGTGGCTGGCGTCGAAGAGCACCAGACCCTCGCCGGTGCGGAAGGCGATGCAGTGCGAGAACGATTCGACAACCGCGACGTCGTCGGTGAGCTCGGAGAGCTCCTGGGTGATGCGGTTGACGGGTTCGGTGTGATCTCCGCTGTCGATGATGCGCGCGGAGAGGTCCAGTAGCGCGGACACGGTGACTCCTCTGATGGGAACTGGTGAAGCACAACGAGGTCGCCGGACTCTCCACGGTGGAGGGACAGGCCGGCGAGCGCGTCGGGGTGCACGGGTTGAGAATACCGACGAGTATCGAGTACTTGCAAGAATTCGATACCGGCGAGTATCGTGCACTCATGCCCGCAATGCCGGAAGTTCCCGACACGACGCGCTCGCCGGGTCGCGAAGCGCGCCGTCACGTGGCGGACGCCGTGGTGCCGAACGTGGCCTTCCTCGTCGCGTACGAGACCGTCAGCGTGACGGCGGGTGTGATCGCCGCGGTCGCGGCGGGACTCGTCCTCGTCGTCGTCCGGTTGCTGAACAAGCAGAAGCTCACGATGGTGTTCGCGGCGTTCGGTGTCGTACTGCTGCACGCGGGCACGGTCGTGGCCACCGGTGACGGCAGGGACTACTTCCTGCCGTGGCTGCTGTTCAACACCGGCCTGACACTCGCGCTGGCCGGCTCGCTGGCGCTCGGGAGACCGATCTCGGCGCGGCTGGCCCGCTCGGCGGCGCTGTCGCGCGATGCGCCGAAGCACAGGAAGGTCACCGCGCTGTGGACGGCGTTGTGCGCGCTGCACCTGGCGGTGGGCCTGCCGCTGTACTCCGCGGACCTCGTCGTCGCGCTCGGGGTCGCCAAGTTCGTGCTGGGGCCGCCCGCGATTCTCCTGCTGGGCATCTGGTCGTGGCGCATCCTGCGCGGCCCGGCCGCAGGCGAAGCCAGAGCCGAATCCGGAAAGGACGAACCGACATCATGACTATCAGCGCCTCGCGTGCCCCGCTCGTCTCCGACGCGCGCACGCGGCTCGTTCTGCTCGGCACGGCGGGTGGTCCGAACTGGTGGCTGGACGACACCCGGTGCGGGATCTCCTCGGCCGTCGTCGTCGGCGATCGCTACTACGTGGTCGACGCGGGCGCGGGCGTCGGTCCACAGCTTCGCCGGGCTCGGCTCGGCAACTGGAAGTCGCGGCTGTGGGGTCCGCTCGACGGGCTGCGCGCGATCTTCGTGACCCATCTGCATTCCGATCACGTCTGCGATCTGAACAACTTGCTCGGCAACGGACTGGCGAACGGGCTCGGGCTCGGCGGTCCCGTCACCGTGTGGGGGCCCGGCGATCGGGGGCAGCTGCCGCCCGCGCGCCCCGGCAGCTCCCCGAGCGCGGTGGCGCCGGACAGTCCGACGCCCGGCACGAGCGAGATGGTCGAGTCGCTGCTGCGGACGTTCGCGACCGATTACAACGACCGCCTGTTCGAGCAGGGCATCGAGGGCACCGACGGCTTCATCACCGGCAGGGATGTGCCGATCCCGCAACGCTATCTCGCCGATCCCAACGGCGATCCCCATCCGCGGATGAGCCCCGTGCCGTTCTACGAGGACGACCGCGTCCGCGTCTCGGCGACGCTCGTGCAGCATGCGCCGATCTTTCCCGCGCTGGCGTTCCGGTTCGACACCGACGACGGCTCGATCGTCTTCTCCGGCGACACCGGGCCGAGCGACAATCTCGTCGAGCTCGCCTGCGGTGCCGACATCCTCGTGCACGAGGTGATCGATGGCGACTGGGTCGCCGCGGACTTCCCGTCACCGCGCGGACCGGTCGACGAGGCGATCTACCGGCACCTCGTCGGCAAGCACACGCTCATCGAGGACGTCGGCCCGATCGCCGAGCGCGCGGGCGTGCCGACGCTCGTGCTCAACCACCTCGTTCCGGCGACCGGCCCGGTGCAGCGCTGGGAACAGGCGCAGCGAGGCTACTCCGGACGGCTCGTCGTGGGCATGGACCTGGACCAGCTTGGTGTCGGCGCCTGACCGCTCGGCGAAGCCCCGTGCCGCCCACCCGTGATCGGGGGCACGGGGCTTCACGCGTCCACGGCTTCAGTACCGGGTGTCGGTGAAGGACCAGCTGAACTCGTAGTGTCCCAGGGCATCCGCCAGCGCGCGGGCCGTCGCGGCCGCCGCGGGCCTGGGCACCCGTACCGTCGGTGTCCCCTGCTCCGCCACGACCTCCACGCCCGTCTCCGGCAGGTCCAGTGCCGCCAGCTCGTCGGCCACGACGCGGCGAAGGGCCTCCAGCCGCAGCGCCGGCTTGTACTGCTTGCCCACGGAGGTCATGGGCAACTCGTCCAGCACGATGATCTCCTTGGGCGCGGCGGCGGCCTCCGGCGCCCTGGCGGCCGCCCACTCGCGGAGCTCGTCGACGGAGACCTCGTGCGACAGCGTGACGAAGGCGATCGGTACCTCACCGGAGCGCCGGTCCGGGCGTCCGACGGCCGCGGCGTCCCGCACGGCGGGATGTGCCAGCAGCGCGTCCTCGATCCCCCGGGGATCGATGTTGTGGCCGCCCCTGATGATCAGGTCCTTCTCCCGGCCCCGGAGGTAGACGTAACCGTCGGCGGTGACGTAGCCACGGTCGCCGGTGTCGAGCCACCCGTCGACGACCTTGCCGCCGTCGTCCAGTCCGCCGTCGGGCCGGACGTAGCCGGCGAACACCGTCGGTCCGGAGATCGCCAGCACGCCCGTGGTCCCGGTCGGCAGGTCACGGACCGCGCCGGTCTCCTGGTCGATCTCGACGGCCTTGATGCGCTGGTACGGCAGGCGTTGGCCGACCGAGCCATGCCGGGGAGCCCCGGGATGGTTACGCGTGCTCGCGCACGTCGCCTCGGTCAGGCCGTAGCCCTCGATCAGCGGAACGCCGACGTTGGTCTCGAAGGCCGTTCGCGTCGCCTCCGGCAGCGGAGCGGCGCCGACCGCGCCGAAGCGCAGCGTCGAGATGTCGGCGTCGACGGGCACCTGCGCCAGCACCGCGTACACCATCGGCACCGCCGAGAGACTGGCCACGCGGTAGCGCTCGACGATACGCCAGAAAACGCCGTAGAGCTGGGGGTCCCGGTAGCCGAGCGGACCCGCCCACACGACGTGCCTGCCCCGGAAGACGGGCGCGAGCATCGTGACCTGCAGGGCGTTGACGTGGAAGAGCGGCAGCGCGGCGAAGATCGTCAGGTCGTCCTCCGGCATGCCGTGGGCGGCCAGCGACCATGCCATCACCACCTGGTTGGTATGCGTGTGGGCGGCGAGCTTGGGCGCGCCCGTGGTGCCACCGGTGTGAAAGTAGGCCGCGATGTCCGTGCCCGCCGGCGGTGCGGCGAGCAGGGTGCCGGACGGCTGCCGTGCGGCGACTTCGTCGAGGTACCGGACCGTGGTGTTCCCGGCGTCCGCCAGCGCGGGCGGCTCGCCCTGCGCCGCCGTCGGCCGCAGCGCGAACACCGCCGTCAGTTCCAGTCTCGACGCCAGTGCCAGCGCCCTGTGCCACACCTCCGGATCGAGCTCCGGTCCGGCCGCGACGAGGATCTTCGCGCGCGAGAGGCGGAGCAGCGACTCCAGCACACCTTCGTCCAACGCGGGATTGAGCGGGCTGACGATCCCGGCCGCCTCCGCCCCGAGCAACACCGCCGGCAGCGTGGCGGTGTTGGGGGAGAGCACCGCGACCGGATCGCCGCGGCGGATGCCGTGATCGGTGAACGCGTTGGCATAGCGGCGAACGGTGGCCGCCAACTCCGCATACGTCCAGTGTTGCGGCGACTCCCACTGCTCCGCGGAGGCCAGCACGGTCAGCGCCGGGCGCTCCGGCGAGAGTGACTCCGTGCGTACCAGCAGCTCGTAGGTGCTGACGGGCAGTCCGCGCTCGGCGAGCGGAACCGCCTCAACCGCGGTGAGATCGTCCGGCCCCTCGTAACTGGGCCACAGTGGACTGCTCTGACGTGACAGGGTCATCGCAATGCTCCTTCGCAGGGTGCGTTCGGTGGGATGGCAGCAAGGTGAGCCAGCCGGTGGCGCGCCGCCGCGGATAGGTCGTGAGCACGACACGGTCGGGACGGATCACGGCGGCGGTGGCGTCACCGAGCCAGTTCACGAGCTCGGTGCTGGCGCGGGCGTCGATGACGACGGCGTCGAGCCGCTTCGCGGCCAGTGCGGCGTCGGCGTCCAGCTCGCCGGTGTGCACGACACCGAACGAGCCGCCGAGCACATCGTCGAGCCGCCGGCGTCCCGAGGGCGTAGTGAGCCAGGGCTGCGGGCACGACGTGCCTGCCAGCCTGTCGCCGGGCGTGCGGAGGACGAGCGGGCTCCTGCCCACGCGCGGCGACGACGTCTTGAGTACCAGGTCGGCGAAACCGGGCAGCTTGCCCGCCGTGGTGATCGCGCGCCGCCGCAGTGCGGCGGTGAGATCGTTGCCGCCGGTCATCGCCCAGCCCACCGCGACGGCGTTGCGGATCATCGCCTCGACGTGCGGTTTGCGCTCGGTCTCGTAGGTGTCGAGGAGGCGTTCGTCGGCGCCCTCGTTGAGAACCAGCGCCAGCTTCCATGCCAGGTTCATCGCGTCCCGGAAGCCGGAGCCCATGCCCTGGCCGATGAACGGCGGCGTCAGGTGGGCGGCGTCGCCGAGCAGGAAGACGCGTCCCTTGCGCCAGCGGTCGGCCACGGTGGCGCGGAAGGTGTATTCCGCCTTGCGGATCAGCTCGAACGCCGCTCCCTTCGTCCACGGCCACAGCAGGGACTCGAAGTCGATGTGCTCGAGCGTCTCGCCCTCCCGCAGCTGGAACTCCCACCGGTACCGGGTGTCGGCGACCTGCATGAACGTGCCGGCACGGTGCGGATCGCAGATCTGGTAGACGCCGTCCCACACGTCCAGCTGCGTCGGGCAGTCGACGTCGATGACCAGCCAGCGCTCCTCGAACCTCAGGTCACGCATCGTGGCGCCGATGGCCTCCCTGGTCAGGCTGTTCGCGCCGTCGCAACCGAGCAGCACGTGCGCGTCCACGTGACCGGCCTCGCCGGTGGTCACGTCACGCACCAGCGCGCGAACGCCGCGGTCCCCGTCGCGCGGGAACTCGAGCCGTTCCACCGCCTGTCCCGAGCGAAGCTCGATCTCCGGGTAGCCGGCGGCCGCCTCACGGAGCAGCCGTTCGAGCGCCGGCTGCTCGAGGAAGTTGGCCTCGGGCCAGCCGTGGTTGCCGAGCGCGCGGTCACGGCGAAACTCGATGATCGTCTCCAGCGACCCGTCGACGAGGCGCAGCCCCGAACCGGGACGGCTTCGGCGCGCGAACTCCTCGACGATCCCGACCTGTTGCAGGATGCGCATGATCTCGTCGTCGAGGTGCGCGGCGCGGGGCAGCGGGTACACGTCGTGGTGCCGCTCGAGGATCACCGTGCGCACTCCCCGCTGTGCCAGCAGGATCGCGGAGGTCAGCCCCACCGGTCCCGCGCCGACGACGACGACCTGTTCGCTCATGCGACCGTGCACCGTTGCGTCCCGAGGTCGAGTGTGCCGTCCGGGGTGGCGATGTCGGCCTCCACCACGTCGCCCGGCCGGAGGTACGCCGGGTTCCTGGCCTGGCGGGCGAAGAACGTCTTCCACTTGACCTCGGGCGGCAGCAACGCGCCGATCTTCTCGACGAGCTTGGGCGGCGCGGTGAGCGCGGTCCCACCCGGGGTGCCGGTCAGCACGAGGTCGCCGGGGGAGAGGGCCTGGAAGCCCGCGAGCGCGGTCAACGCCTCGGCGGGGCGGACGATCATGTCGGCCACCGTGCGGTCCTGGCGCAGCACCTTGTTGACCGACAGCCGCAGCCGCAGGTTCAGCAGGTGGGTGAACTCGTCGGCGCCGAGCAGTGTGAGCCGGGGCCCGACGGGGGTGAAGGTCGGGTACGACTTGCTCTCGTAGAACTGCCCCTTGCTCAGCTGCACGTCGCGTGCCGAGACGTCGTTGGTCACGACGAGGCCCGCGATGTAGCGGGACAGTTCCGGTTCGGTGACCCGGGTGCCGACGGGCAGTTCGGCTCCCATCACGAGTCCGAGCTCGACCTCGTAGTCGAGCAGCCGGACGTGCGCGGGCTTGCGGATGGTGCCGTGGGGGCCCGTGATCGAGCCGGAGGCCTTGCGGAAGAACGTGGGCTGCACGGTGTCCGGATCGAAACCGGAGTCCCGCGCGTGCGATCGGTAGTTGACCATCTGCGCGGCCACCCGGCACGGCGCGGTCACCGGCGAGATCAGTGCCAGCTCGCCGACCGCGACGCCCGCACCGCCGCTCTCGGCCGCCTTCTCGACGGCGGCGACGTCGCCGAGAAGCTCGCGGGTCGTGGTCGCGGTCGTGGCGACCTCGACGGCCGTCCCGTCCGGCCGCTCGACCCACCAGGAGCCCTCGGTACGCACAACGTTGATGCTCATGAGTTCATCGCTTTCATCAGGCCCAGCAGGCGGCCGGGGTCGAGCTCGTTGTCGTCGCGGAGGGCGTGGAAGACCTCGCGAAGCAGTTTCGGCGAGGGCTGGGTGCCGAGGAACTCCTTGGTGACGGGCGGGCCCCACTGCGCGAGGCCGCTGGCCGACATCGGAGCCCAGCCGGGTTCGACGGAGCTGTCGAACAGGTCGCCGTCGGCGAAGTGCTCGACCATCAGCCGGTCGGGGTCGTGCCAGTAGTCGAAGAGCTGACTGCCCTGGATGTGCCGTCCGATGCCCCAGGTGCGGTGGTAGCCCCGCTCCTCGAGGTACTCCCCGCCCGCCGCGATCGCGTCGAGGTCGGTGACCTGGTATGCGGAGTGGACGTACTGCACCGACGGTCCCAGGTGCATCGCGACGGTGTGATGGTCGGCGGGGACGCCGCCGCGGTCGCACCGCAGGAACGCCATGGTCGGGCCCCTGTCGCGATGGCCCGGCAGGAACAGGAAATCGCTGGTGATCATCCCGAGCGTGTCCAGGTACCAGTCCAGCGCGCGACGGAACACGGTGGTCTCCAGTACGACGTGGCCGAGTCGTTGCACCCGCGACGGTTCGCGCGGCGGTCGCTGCGGCTCGTTGCGCCGTCGTGCCGTGGCGCCGGTGTTCAAGGTCAGCGGCCGTTGTTCCGGCAGTGCCGGGAGCTCGGGCACGCCGTGCACGACGCGGACGGCGAACCCGCTCGGATCGCGTAGCGCGACCACCTCGCCGGGTTCGTCGCGGTCGAGCCGTCGCACGGCGGCTCCCGTGGCGGAGGCGAGCCTGGTGAGGTCGCCGCGTTCGGCCGCGAAGAACGAGGGCCCGACGAAGCGGGACATCGGGCCGCGCCGGATCACCAGGCATGGTGGGCCCGCGAAGGTTCCCCGCAGGCGAAGTGTGTCCGCATCGCGGGAAGCCACCTGGAACCCGAAGTCCGTGGCGAACGCCTCGGCTCGGGCGAGGTCGGGCTTCTCGAACTCGAGCCAGGCCAGATCGGTCACCTTGATCACCGGGTCGATGCTGCGACCACTGTGCTCGTGACGCAGCGCGCCCTGCTCACTGTGCAGCTCGGCATGAGCGTGATCGGCCATCGCCACCTCCCGCCGTCTCTGTAACTGATGAATTCATCAACTACGATGGCACAACTCGGAGGTGATCGCAAAGGCCGGTGAAAACTGATGACGTCATCAACTTTGGCATCGGCTACCATGACAGCGTGAGTCAGCCGGAGTCCGTGGCGGGGGAGACGTCGGTCGCGCCGACACGCCGGGATCGGCGTAAGGCGCGCACGCGTCAGGCGTTGATCGATGCCGCGCGCGAGTTCGTTGCCCGGCAGGGAAACCTGGACATGAGCATCCAGGACATCACCGAGGCCGCCGAGGTGGGCTTCGGGTCCTTCTACAACCATTTCCCGAGCAAGGACGAGCTGCTGCGCGCGGCGATCGAGGACACGCTGGAAGAACACGGCCAGCTGCTCGACGTCCAGACGGCACACCTCGACGATCCGGCCGCGGTCTTCGCGGCCAGCCTGCGGGCGACCGCTCGGCTGGCGGACAGTCACCCGCAGATCGCGAGGATCCTCGTCCGCACCGGCCTGCGTTATCTCGACTCCGACCGCGGCCTCGCGCCACGGGCCCTGCGCGACATCCGGCGTGCGATCGACAGCGGCCAGTTCCAGCTCACCAACCCGCATCTGGCGCTGGCCACGACGGGTGGCTCGTTGCTCGGTATCGTCCACATGCGACTCGAACGTCCCGGGTTGCTCGATGACGACGCGCCCGAGGAGTTCGCCGAACAGCTCCTGCGCGCCTTCGGCATGCCACGCCGATCGGCCCGTGCCAGCGCCCGCAAGGCCCTGCCGGACTGGTCGCCCACGGAGCTGCCACCGGAGGCGCAGGGGTAGCCGAACGGATGGCTCCGCGGCGGAACGGGATCAGATGACCTCGGCCCTCGCGGCGTGGCACGCCTGCTCAGGGCGACCATCCGCGGGACTCCTTCGGTGTTCGAGGCGTCTCCCATGCTGGAAGACCCCGCGAGCCATGCGTGTCCGAGATCGGAACCGGGTTGTCCGGATCACGCAACCCGTTGAGAGAACCGGCCGGTGGTGGCACAGTCGACGTCGAGATGGAAACCGTCATCCGCGCCGGTGCGCTCCGCGAGTTCACGCGAACCCGGACCTCGGACGCGGCCGAGCTGCTCGCTTGCGCCGCGCGGCTCTTCCATGTCGAGCTCTCGTCCGTCGGGGCGTGGCGCGGCGGCGTGCACGAAGTCCGTGGCGTCGAGCATCGCGACTTCTCCGTCGGCTACATCGAGTCCGAGGCCGGTGTCCGCACGGCGCCCGGCGCGTACTTTCTCAACATCGGTGTCACCGGACGGATGTACACACGCCGCCGTGGCGAGGCGACCGTGCTGCGGACCGGCACCGGGGCCCTGTTCGGCCCCGGCGACGGCCAGGAGTTCCAGCCGGAGGGCCCCAGCGCCGCGGCGTTGGCGCTGCGGCTGAGCCCGTCGTTCGTGCATTCCGAACTCGCCGCGTTGCTCGGCCACGACGTCGACGCGCCCGTCGGCTTCGACCTCGCGCTCGATCTCCGCGATGCCGGTGGCAGGGCGGTCGCCATGCTCGTCGGCTCGTTGCTCGACCAGCTGGACTCCGGGGACCCGGTCTTCCAGCACGTCGAAGTCCAGCGTGGACAATTGCGCTCGATCGTCACGGCCCTGCTGCTCGCGCAGCCGAACACCTTCAGCGGTGAACTCACGCAGGGTGGTTCCCCGCCCCGGCCGCGCACGCTTCGCAAGGCGATGGCCTACATCCAGGAGCATCTCGCCGAGCCGATCACGTTAGGGGACATCGCGCGAGCGGCGGACTGCAGTGCGCGCACCGTCGGCACCTGCTTCCAGCATCATGTCGGTGTCTCACCGATGGCCTACGTCCGCAACGAGCGACTCGACCGGATCCGCGACGAGCTCGCACGCAGTGACGACACGGTCGGCGAGATCGCCTACCGCTGGGGCATCGGACACCTCGGCCGGTTCGCGCGCCAGTACCGGCTCCGCTTCGGCGAGTCACCCTCAGAGACGAGGCGCCGCGGTGCGTCGATCGCGACTCCTCGTCGCGGTGGGCGCTTGCGGTGAGCCCGCTTGCTTCCGGCGAACCGTCGCAGGTCCGGTGACGGCTCGACGGCCGGCGTCGTGGTCGTGGACACGAGTGAGAGTCAGGTTTCCGGCGGCGAGAGCAGTAGCGGCAGTCGCGCCATCAGCGGCTCGACCGTCTCCCACGGCGTTCCGGTGACGACCATGGCGTTGAGCGCCCGTGCCGCCGCCACGAGCATGCGTGCCTGGACGGTGGGATCCTCCGTGCGGGGCAGCGCGCCTGCTGCCACGGCCGCGGTGATGAGCGCCTCGCACGAGCCCACCATCGCCTCGTGCCATGGTGGTGCCTGATCGTCGCCCGGCGGTACGCCGAGGTCGGCGAACAACAGGTACGCCGATGGCTGCTGTCTGGCGGCGCGGAGTCCGGCTACGAGCAGGCGCCGGAGATCGTCGAGCGGGTCGTGTGACGGGGAGACCTCGCGTGACATCGCCGCGACCATCCGCATGCCGGCGTCGTGGACGGCTGCGGCGAAGAGGCTCTTCTTCGTCGGGAAGCAGTTGAACGCCGTTCGCACGGCGACCCCCGCCGCGCTCGCCACGCGCTCGATCGTCAGCTCGTCGTAGCCGGCCGAGTGGGCGAGCTGCTGGCATGCGGCGATCAGCCGTTCGGAGCTGTCTTGCTGGTCGTCGCCCTTCTGGGCCCACCGGTAGAGGGTCGAGGGTGCCACCCCGAGCTCGCGTGCGACGCGTGCCGCGCCCTCACCATCGGGGCCGAAAGCGCGCGCCACCGCCTCCCGGCGCTGGGCGGCGGATATCGATGCGGCACGGCTCATCGTCCGATTATCCCTCTTGCGGTTTATGCAGTAGCAGTGCAACACTTGCGAAATCACGAGAGGAGCCGACATGGGACGTATCGACCCGATGCCACGGGAGATGCTGCCGCAGTACGAGGAGCTGTTCGAGGCCACGACCGAGTTCATGGGTGTCCTGCCGAACTCACTGCTGACGATGGCCAGGAAGCCGGAGCTGTACGAGGCATTCATGGAATGGTCGTTCGTGGTGCTCCGGCCCGACGAGGTCGACGGCGGCCTCAAGCAACTGATCGCGATGCTCGCCTCGGCGGCGCAGGGGTGCCGCTACTGCCAGGCGCACACGGCCAATCACGCGAAGGTCTTCGAGGTGGACGACGCGAAGATCGAGGCTGCCTACGAGTTCGAGACCTCGCCGCTGTTCTCGGACGCGGAGCGGGCCGCGTTGCGGGTGGCCTGGCACAGCGGGATGAACCCGAATCAGGTGACCGACGCCGAGTTCGCCGAGCTGCGCAAACATTTCACCGAGGAGCAGTGCATCGAGATCGTTGCGGTCATCGCCTTCTTCGGCCACATGAACCGGTGGAACGACACGATGGCCACGACGCTGGAGGACGCTCCCCGCGAGTACGCCGAGCAGCACCTCGTGGAAAAGGGCGGCTGGGAGATCGGCAGGCACGTGGAGACGAAGGCATGAGCGGCCAGAGCACGAGCGGCAAGGGCGAGGCCAGGTTCACCACGGCGCGGGACTTCTTCGCCGTGGTGGACGAGGAGGTCACCGCCGAACGGATCGGTGGCACCACCGGCGTCGTCTGCTTCGAGATCGCCGGCGCCGGAACCTGGACGGTCACCATCTCCGCCGGTGGGTCCTCCGTGATCGCGGGCGAGGCCGGCGGCTACGACGCGAAGGTCGTCACCGACGAAGAGCGGTTTCTGTCCATCGTGGAGGGACGTGCCAGTGCTCGCCGCCTTTTCATGACCGGCAAGGTGAAGGTCAAGGGCAAGCTCGAGCTGGCGATCAAGCTCGACAAGCTACTGGGTCCCGCCGTCTGACCGGGCACCGCCGTGCTCGGCGGCCCTCGGCCCCGCGGTCGGGTGTGCTGCGGTTCGGCGCTCGTCGGCTGCCTTGATGACGGCGTCGAGCCTGCCGAGCGCGGCGGTGAGCTGCTCGATCTTCGCGCTGATGCGGTCGCGCTCGGCGTGGAGCATGGCGCGCTGGTGGTCGGTTGTGGTGTCGGTGTCGAGGCAGGGGAGCAGCTCGGCGATGCGGCGGCTGGGCAGGCCGGCGGCGTAGAGCTGCTGGATGACACGCACCCGGTGGATGGCGTCTTCGGTGTACTCGCGTTGTCCACCGGGTCCGCGGCCGGGCACGATCAGTTCCTGCTCCTCGTAGTAGCGCAGTGCGCGGACACTCACGCCGGAGCGCCGCGCGATCTCGCCGATGCGCACAGGGCCTCGTTTCTCGCCGGGTTCTCGTCGAACTGGAGCGCGGGACTTGCATCTCACGTCAACGGTAGGTTTTAGCGTAGGCGATATGAGCACTCCGAACACCGATGTGAACCCGCCTGTCCCGACCTCCGGCCGCCCGATCGAGGGTGCGGTGGCGCTCGTCACCGGAGCGAACCGGGGGCTGGGCAGGCACTTCGTACGGCAGCTGCTGGCACGCGGCGCCGCCAGGGTGTACGCGACGGCCCGGCACCCCGAGAGCGTCGACGTGCCCGGCGCCGTCCCGTTGCGACTCGATGTCACCGACGACGATGCGGTCCGGGAGGCGGCCGCGACCGCGGGTGACGTGACGCTGGTGGTGAACAACGCCGGCATCAGCAGGTTCACCGACCTCGTCACCTCCGACCTCGCGGAGATCCGCGCGGAGATGGAGACGAACTACTGGGGCACGCTCGCCGTGGTGCGCGCGTTCGCGCCGGTGCTCGCGGCGGGCGGTGGCGGGGCGATCCTCAACGTGCTGTCCGCGCAGTCCTGGCACCCCTACCCGGGCACGAACGGCTACCACGCCGCGAAGGCCGCGCAGTGGGCGCTGACCAACGGCGTGCGCACGGAGCTCGCCGGCGCGGGCACACTGGTGACCGCACTGCACCTGGGGGCCGTCGACACCGACTTCAGCGCCGGTTACGACGGGCCGAAGGGTGACCCGGCCGAGGTCGCCGGTGCCGGTCTCGACGGGATCGAGGCGGGCGCCGCCGAGGTGCTCGCCGACGACTGGAGCGTGCACGTGAAGAAGTCGCTGGCCGAGGACCCCACCCGGCTGTACGAGGAGATCCGCGGCGGCGTCATCTGATCGGTCCGTGCTCGGCCGGGGTCGCCGGATCGCCGTGACCTCGGCCGTTCAGCGGGCTCGGCGAGGACGTGGTCGAGCGCGATCTCCTGGAGGGGACACGAGCGCGGCGCCGCGGCCGACGGCGTCGGCCGCGACCAGGACAGCAGCCTCTCCAGCCGTCGACTCCACCCCCGGCACCTTCCTGTCCGCGGCAGCAGAATCGGAATGCCTTTCCGTTATAGTGGGACAAGCGAGCTGCGTGCGGTGTCGCCGTTGAACGGTGGCCCTGGGTTCGTGCGATCGACCTGTGAGAGGGGTGCGTGTGGTGGGAAGCGGGAGCGTCCGGCGCCGGAGGGCGGATGCGGAGCGGAATCTCAACGCCCTGCTGACCGCGGCCAGGTCGGTACTCGTCACGTCGGGAGTGGATGCTCCGGCGAAGGACATCACCGACGCCGCCGGACTCGGGGTCGGAACGTTGTACCGTCATTTCCCGCGCCGGTCCGACCTGGTGCTGGCCGTGCTGCAGCAGGAGATCGAGGCGTGCGCGGACGAGGCTTCGCGGTTGCGTTCGTCCTCCCGCGGCCCGGGTGACGCGCTGCGGCTCTGGGTGCAGGGATATGTGGATCTCGTCGCGACCAAACGGGGGATGGCGGAGGCGCTGCGGTCCGAAGACGAGGCCGTCGCGGGGATCCGCGACCACGTGACGGACCGGCTCGAGCCATGCGTCGCCGGTCTGCTCGCGGACGCGCGCGCGGCAGGTGAGCTCCGCGCTGAGCTCACCGCCCGCGAGCTGCTTTACGCTGTCGCGCTGCTCTGCCAACGCGTGCCGGATGCCGACGAGGAGTTCAACCGGCGCGCGGTCTCGGTGTTCCTGGCCGGCTTGCGTGGTCCCGACGCGACTGCCGAGGTGTCCTGACGTGCCCGGCACGACACGGCCGGGTGTGTCTGCATCAGACGGCGGAGCGTTCGGCCGGCGGGCGTCGGCGCAGTGCGGTCGTCGTGATGGCCGGAGGCAGGTATGCCTGGTCGAGCACACCGATATCGGTGCCGGGCGGGACGATCTCGTCGATGCGGTCGAGGACGTCGTCCGGCAGCGTGGTCTCCAAGCCTGCGAGCAGATCGTCGAGGTGCTGCATGGTGCGGGGGCCGAGCAGTGCGCTGGTCACCCCCGGATGCGAGATGGCGAAGGCCATCGCGAGGTGAGGCATCGAAAGTCCGGCTTCGTCGGCGAGGGTGATCAGGTTCTCGACGGCGTCGAGGCGCTGCTCGTCGCCGAAAGCCCTGGTGAGGAACCGTGCGCGGATGACGTCGGTGTCCTGACCACGGCGGACCCGCCCGGTGAGCATGCCCTGGGCGAGCGGTCCCCAGACGAGCACGCCCATGCCATAGCGCTGGGCGACGGGCAGCACCTCGCGCTCGATGCCGCGAGTGAGGATCGAGTACGGCGGCTGTTCGGTGCGGAACCGTTGCAGGCCACGCTGTTCGGCCACCGCGTGTGCCTCGACGAGGTCGGAGGCGGGCATGGTCGATGTGCCGAACGCGCGGATCTTGCCGGCGCGAACCAGGTCGGTCAGCGCTGACAACGTCTCCTCGACATCGGTGTCCGGGTCGGGCCGCTGGAGCTGGTACACGTCGATGTAGTCGGTGCCGAGGCGGCGGAGCGAGTTCTCGACCGCTGTCATGATCCACCGCCGGGACGCGCCCTGCTGGTTCGGCCCGTCGACGCCGCCGCGATCGGGAAGCCCGAACTTCGTGGTCAGCACGACGTTGTCGCGGCGTCCGGCCAGTGCCTTGGCGACGACCTCCTCCGAGTCCGCGTACACGTCGGCGGTGTCGACGAGGTTGATACCGGCGTCCAGTGCCCGGTGGATGATCCGGATCGAGTCCTGCGGATCATTGCCCATCTGCGTGGCGAACATGAGCGCGCCGAGCCCGTAGGGGCTGACCTTGATCCCGGTCCGACCGAGGTTCCGGTACTGCATGGGTGCTCCCGAGGTGGAGGATGCGCGGGACGCGCGCCGCCCTGTCGCGACGCGCCGAATAAGCGGAAAGCTCTTCCGCTAATATACGGAAAGGCTTTCCGGTATGCAAACCCGGGGTGTCGCGGCCCATGGGTTGACTCCTCGTCTTAGGTGTCGAACAATAAACATGATCGTTAAACCGCGGCGCGGGGCATGTCAGGCAGCGCGGAGTTCCCGGTGCGGAGAGGGAGCCATGGCCTACTTCATGGGTGAGGACGAGCGGATGGCGCCGGCGCGCCGGTGCACCCGGCGGTCGTGCCCGCGGGGCATCCCGGCCACATCGCGGAGCCGGGGCGACTGGACCTGGCAGGCACCACCCGATGAGCGTCGTCCGCATCGCCGTGCTGGGAGGCGGGCCGGGCAGCCTCTGCGCCGCCCGGCTGCTCGAACTCGCCGACCCGTGCCGCGAAGTCACCGAGCAGGGCAGCGGACTCCACCAGGGGCACCGGCTGATCGGCAACCGGGCCGCACCGATCGAATCGCCTACGACGAGGAGCTGACCGCATGACGACGATCGACCGGGCACGGCATGCCGTGCCGTACGCGCCGGAGGACGCCGCCCGCTACCGGGCGGCCGGGATGTGGGGCAGGCGCACCATCGCGCAGGAGTTCCACGCCGTCGCCGAGCAACATCCGCAGCGGGACGCCGTCGTCACCGCCGAGGGCAGGCTGACCTATCGCGAGCTCGACGTGCGCAGCGACCAGATCGCCGCGGGCTTGGCCGGGCTCGGCCTCGTCGCTGGCGATCCGGTGCTGTTCCAGATCACCAACCGGCTCGAGAGCGTGCTCGCGTGGTACGGCGTGCTCAAGGCCGGGCTCGTCCCGGTGTGCACGTTGGCCTCCCATCGCGCCCACGAGATCGGCGGGATCAGTCGCAGGGCCCAGGCGGTGGCGCATCTGGTCGACGCCGGTACCAAATTCGACCTCGTCGGGTTCGCACACGACCAGGCCCGGGGGCATCCGAGCCTGCGGCAGGTGCTGGTACTCGGTGGCGAGGGTTCGGCGGAGGCTCCCCGGATCGACGACCTCGGCGACGGTGTCGATCCCGCTCTGGCACGCGAGACGGTGGAGCGGATCCAGCGTGACATCGACCCCGACGCCATCGCGGTGTTCCAGCTCTCCGGCGGCACCACCGGAGTCCCGAAGATCATCCCGCGGCTGCACGCCGAGTACTGGTACAACGCTGTCGCCTACGCCCGCGCGTGGGGCTGGGATCACACGACCCGCAACGCGCATCTCGTTCCGATCATCCACAACGCGGGCGTCGTCTGTGGTGTCCACGGTCCGCACAGCGTCGGCGGGGCACTGGTGCTGACCAATCCCGATCTCACCGAGGCGCTGCCGCTGCTGGCCGAGGAGAAGGTCACCGACATCCTGCTCGGCCACGGCCACTACCGGGCCGTCGAGGAGCCGGCCTTCGCCACGCTGGCGTCGTCGTTGCGCACCGTCGTGCTCTCGGGGGCGAAGGTGCCGCCGTCGCTGTTCCAGAAGCTCGAGGACCTCGGCCTGTGGTCGGGACAGCTGTTCGGTATGGGCGAGGGGCTCTTCGCCGTGACCCGGCCCGGCACACCCCGCGAGGCACGCCTCAGCACGGTGGGCACCGCGCTGTCGCCGTTGGACGAGGTCCGGATCCTGGAGCCGGGCACGGAACGGGAACTGCCCGACGGCTCCGTCGGCGAGTTGTGCTGCACTGGTCCCTACACGCTGCGCGGCTACTTCGACGCCGCCGACCACAACGCCACGGCGTTCACCGCGGACGGGCTGTACCGCACGGGTGATCTCGCCAGCATCACGCTCATCGAGGGCGGGCGTTACCTGTCCATCGAGGGGCGGATCAAGGATGTGATCAACCGCGGCGGCGAGAAGATCAACGCCGAAGAGGTCGAGCTTCTGCTGCTGAAACACCCCGCGATCGCGGCCGCGGCGGTCGTCGCCATGCCCGACGGCAGACTCGGCGAGCGCACCTGTGCCTACCTTGTCGCCGACGGCGAGCGGATGACGCTGGACGACGTGCGGCAGCACCTCATCCGGCTCGGCGTCGCGAAGTTCAAGTGGCCCGAACGCCTGGAATGGCTCGACGAACTCCCGACGACACTGGTGGGAAAGATCAACAAGAAACAGTTGCGCTCGGACGTCGCCGCGAAGCTCCACGCCGAGCACCACGAGGAGGCCGGGTGAGCCACAACCGGATCGCGCTGGTCGTTCCCGGTTCGAACGCCACCGTCGAGACCGAGCTGCCCGCATTGCTCGCGCGGCACCCCGCAGCGGAGTTCTCCTTCCACGCCGGCCGGATGCGCTCGTCGGGGCGTTGCGCGCCGTTCCGGCCCGGCGGGCGGACGCCGCACGCGTGCGGCCGCCGCGAGGAAGCCGGGATGAACCGTTCGTGTCCCTGGTGGTGTCGCGCCTGCCGCACCGGAGTCGTCGCACATTACGATCGGCGGCCATGAGCTCCGCATCGTCCCGCAAGGGCGCCACGGATGACACCCCGCCGCGCAGCAGCCGCCGGCGGCGTTCCGGCGACCAGGCCTCGGGTGGCAACGCCCGCGCGTCCACCCGCCGGGAGCTGGTGGAGAACGAGATCTACGAACATGCGACGCAGCTGTTCGCCGAACGGGGCTTCGCCGGTACGAACCTGCAGGACATCGCCGAGGCGGTCGGCCTGACCCGGCCCGCGCTGTACTACTACGTCAAGAGCAAGGACGAGCTGCTGGCCAAGCTGGTCACGGAGATCACCGCGGCCCCGGCCGCGCAGCTGCGGGACATCAACGCGCGAGGCGATCTCGACGCCAAGGGCAAGCTCAGGGCCATCGCCCGTGCGCTCGTGGCCCGCCAGACGAGCCACCCCGCGCGGTTCCGGTTGATCATCCGTTCCGAGGCCGAACTGCCTGCTGAGCTCTCGCGTGCCCACGAGCGCGGTAGGCGGGCCGTGCTCGACGAGCTGACGAAGGTCGTCGACGAAGGCATACGCTCGGGGCAGTTCCGGCCCCTCGACGCGCGGGTCGCCGCGCTCGGCGTGATCGGCATGTTCAACTGGGTCGCCTGGTGGTTCCACGCGGACGCCCGGCAGACCCCCGAGTCCGTCGCGGAGCAGCTCGCCGACATGGCCGTCGCCGCGGTGGCCCGTCAGGGGCACCGCGTCCCGGAGGAGGCGGGGCCGACAGCGGCGATCGCGTTGCTGCGCGAGGATCTCGAGTTCCTGGAACGGATCATCGGCGGCTGAGCGCGGACGCACAACGGCCCTGGACCCACGGTCCAGGGCCGTTGTCGTGCGCCGGCTCCACCGTGCTGTCGTATGTGTAGAACTATTGACGAAGAAGTTGAACGTGGCTAGCGTCGAGGTTCGGAAGCCGAGTCGTCCCATCGCGGGAGGTTCCTGATGACTGAGCTCGATCACCGGGTGCAGGGTGTCGATCACGCCGCATTTCCGTCCTTCGACCCCGCGGCGACCGTGCGCTTCTACCGCGACGTCCTCGGGTCTCCGGTGGTGCATTCCATCTGCGCGGCCGGGTGGGGGCCTGAGGATCACCCGGATTTCCTCCACTTCTTCTTCGACATCGGCAACGACGACCGGATCGCGTTCTTCTCCAGCAGTCAGTGGCCGGTGGAAATGCAGGTGCAGCACGAGACCATCGAGTCGATCGACACCCATGACCCGAACGGCCGCATGGCCGAGCTGACGCGGGCCATGCGGCCGGTCACCCCGCGGGAGGACCTCGACGCCATCGTGACCATCGACGCGCTGCTCGACGTGGTCGCGGGTGCCGAGCCGACGTTCGCGAAGCTGTTGGCGCGCAAGGCGGAACTGATCGTCGAACGTGCCGCCGCGTGGGAGGCCGCGCAGCCGCACGGCAGCTACGCATGACCACGCTGCACGTACTCGACGTCCCGGAGAACGCCACCGTGCCCGCGCCTGCCTCGCAGGACCCGGCGGTCTCGGCCGGATCGGCCGGGGGCATGCGGAGACGGTCACCTCCGTGCACGATCTGACCACTGTGGACGGTGTGCCGGTTCGTGGTGCGCCGTCCACCGTTCCCGGCGCTCGTACCGCGCGAGCCTGATGCGCCAGGATGTCACCCACCCCCCGTTCGTCCCGTTGCTCCGGCGAGCCGGGAGTGCGGTACCGGGCGGCCCGGCGTGACCGGGTGGCCCGCATCGGCGCCGATCCCCGGACCGTGAACCTGTCGCTCGATCCGGGCGCCGGCTCGCGCCGGGTGATCGCGGCACTCGGTGCTCAGGACCTCAGCACGACCACCGCGCGCGGCCTGCGCTTCGGCGGTCCCCTCAGCGACGGCGAGCCAGCCGACAACGAGCTCGCCTCCTCGACGAACCCCTGCCGCACCGGCGCGCGCCGGTGCGGCGTGAACCCCGCCCACCACCGGACACCCGAAAGGCAGCGTCGCCATGTCCTCATTACGGTCGCCTTCCCCGACACCCTCCGGGCGAACGCCGATCGGCGTCGTCCTGCTCGGCCTCGCCTGCCTGACGCTGGAGGGCTACGACGTCGTCTCCTATGGGGCGGCGTTGCCGTACTTGCTCGCCGATCCGTCATGGCACGTCACCGTCGCCCAGGCGAGTCTGCTCGGCAGCCTGACCCCCGTCGGCATGCTCGTCGGCGCGATCGGTGCGGGTGTGCTGACCGATCGCATCGGGCGCCGCAACCTGATCCTCGCCAGTGTCGCGTTGTTCTCCACGGCGATGCTGGCCTCCGGGCTCTCCCCGGGTGTCGCGGTGTTCGCGGTAGGACGCGTACTTGTGGGCCTTGGCGTCGGTGGTGTGCTTCCGTCCGTGGCGGCGCTGGTTTTCGAGTTCTCGGCACCGCACCGGCGCAGTCTCAATGTGGCCCTGTCGTTCGCCGGCGTGAGCATCGGCGGCGCGCTGGCCGCCGTGGTGGCGGCGACGGTCGTTCCCGTCGCGGGGTTTCGGGCCGAGTTCCTGGTCGGCGGGCTCGCCGCGTTGCTCGTGCTGCCCGCCGCGCTGCGATGGCTTCCCGAGTCACTGGTCTACCTCCGGGCCGTGGGCAGGGAATCGCAGGCGCGGCGGTGGATCGCCCGGTTGCGGCTGGACCCCGCGCTCGCGGCGGCGGCATCGTCCGAACCGGACGACGACGGTGGCCGCGGCCGGCTGACAACGGTGTTCTCCCGGCGCTACGCCGTGACGACGGCGCTGTTCTGTCTGGTTGCTTTCGCGTCCCTCCTGGTGCTGTTCGGGATCTACACCTGGCTGCCGCAGCTGATGCGTTCGGTCGGTTACGAGACCGGTTCCGCCCTGACCTTCCTGCTCGTGCTCAACCTGGGTACCGCCGTCGGATCGCCCCTGCTGGCCTGGCTCGCCGATCGGACCGGGCCGAAACCGGTGCTGGTCGTGGCCTTCCTGCTCGCCGTCGTGGGCATCGTCGTGCTCAGCACGGGGCTTCCGCTGGTGCTGCTCTACGTCGCGGTGGTGCTCGCCGGCATCGGGACGGTGGGAACGCAGATCCTCCTCAACGTGTTCGTGGCGAGCCGGTACCCGGTGCGGGTCCGGGCGACCGCGATCGGGGCGGCGTTGTCGGTGGGCAGGCTGGGTGCGATCCTCGGCCCGCTCTACGGTGGTGCGCTGCTGTCGGCGGAGTTGCCGACGGCGTGGTTGTTCTACGGGTTCGCCGCGCCGGCGCTCGCCGGGGCGCTGCTTGTCGCGCTCGTACCGCGTGGGCAGTCGCGGACCGCGACGAGCGCGGTTGACCCGGCCGCTGGGCGCGCGAGCCGGTGAGCAGGAGGTCCAGTGGCTCGACGTCGTCACGGAGCGCGCCGGCCTCGGTCGCCCGTCCCCTGAGCGCGTCGACCGCCGAGCTCAGGCGCGCTGACGACTCGTGGCGATGCTGACGCCCGCGCCGCGCGCGATCCGTTCGAGGCTGACGGCGGTTCCTCGTTCGGCGATGGCGTGCTTCGTCGCCTCGACCAACCGTGCCCGGTTCCGCTCGCCGTCGGCGCGGGGGCGACGCATCGGTTTGCGGGCGGCTCCGTCCGGCATGGCTGTCCCCTTGCTAAACGTAGTGTCCCTACGTAGATTTAAACGTAGGGTTTCTACGTTTTGCCACGACCGGTTGGAGCAAGCTCATGTCCACAACTCGCACCATCCTCGTGACCGGGTCGACCGACGGGGTCGGCAGGCGGACCGTCGAACGGCTCGCGTCGCCCGGTGCCCATCTGCTCGTGCACGGCAGGGACGCCGGTCGGGGCAAGGCCGTGGTCGCGGCCGTCGAACGCGCGGGAGCCACGGCGACGTTCCTCGAGGCGGACCTGGCCTCACTGGCGGAGGTTCGCGGGCTGGCGCGTGCGGTGCGGGAGGAGTGCTCGCACCTGGACGTGCTGGTCAACAACGCCGGCATCTCGAAGCCGAGCGCGCCGCGCAGGCTGACGGTGGACGGCTACGAGAGCCACTTCGCGATCAACTACCTCGCGTCGTTTCTGCTGACCCGGTTGTTGGGCCCGCTGCTCGGTGCGCAGGGCCCGACGCGGGTGGTCAACGTCGTCTCCGCGGCGCAGGACCCGCTCGACTTCGACGACCTGATGCTCGAACACGGCTACTCCGGCTATCGCGCGTACGGCCAGAGCAAGCTCGCCCAGGTGATGCTGACCCTCGACCTCGCCGAGGAGTACGACCCGACGGAGGTCGTCGCGAACTGTCTGCATCCGGGCACTCACCTCGACACCGCGATGGTGCGTGCGGCCGGCATCAGCCCGGCGGGCTCGGCGGACAGCGGGGGAGCCGCGGTCGTCGCGCTCGCGACCGTGAACGGTGTCACCGGGCAGTACTTCAACGTCAGGCACAAGTCCCGTGCCCACCGGCAGGCCTACGACCGCGAGACGCGCGGGCGGCTCGACGCCGTGGCCAGGCGGCTGACCGGGCTCGACGGCTGACCGCGGGTCTGCTGCCCCGGCGGCTCGTACCTGGTCGCCGGGCTGCTTCGTGTTCGCCTGCTGAGTCAGTCCTGTGCTGTGGGCCGGACGATGATCTCGCCGATGTCGACGCCGTCGGGTTGTGCGATGGCGAAGGCGACCGCCTGGGCGACTGCGTCGGCGGGCTGGGCGACGGCGTCGACCCAGGCGGTCATCTTCTCGTCGCCGGACAGGGTTCCCTCGGTGCGGGTCAGGCCGGGTGAGACCACGGTGACCCGCAACGCGGGCCCGGCCTCTTGCCGCAGCGCTTCGGAGAGGACGCGGATCGCGGTTTTGGTCGCGGCATACACGCCCTGGGTGGGGACGATGGTGTGCGCGGACGTGGAGGCCATGTTGACGAACTGACCGAATCCCTGCTCCCGGAACACCGGCAGGGCGGCGGCAATGCCGTTGAGCACGCCGGTCAGGTTGGTGGCGACCACCTCGTCCCAGTCGTCCTGTTTGAGTTCGTCGAACCTCGAAGTCGCCATGGAGCCGGCGTTGGCGACCAGGACGTCCAGCCGCCCGTGCTGCTCCTGAGCGGCGGTGACGAGGCGGATGAGGTCCTCCCGGCGGCGGACGTCGATTTCGACAGCGCTCGCGCTGCCTCCAGTGGAGCGGATCCGCTCGACGACCTCGTCGAGCTTGTGCGCGCGCCGGGCGCCGAGCACCAGCGTCGCACCGCTGGCCGCGAGGCGTTCCGCTATCGCGGCTCCGATCCCGCCGCTCGCACCCGTCACCGCAACGACCTTGCCGGCGATGCCTGTCCCGGTGTCGGCGGCTGTTTCGTCACCCATCTGATCCCCTGTAGCGTGAAGCGGACAACTGTCCTGAACTCTAACGGACAGTTGTCCGCTTTGCAATCGACGCCGGAGGACGATCGTGACCAGCCAAGCCTCGACGAGCTCCCGCACTCGGCGGGACTCGGTGCGCAACCGCCAGCGCATCATCGACACCGCGCGCGCCGCCCTGGCCGCCGATGGCGACGTCAGCATGCACGCGATCGCCAAAGCCGCCGGAATCGGTCAGGGAACGCTGTACCGGCACTTTCCTACCCGCGAAACGCTGGTCTTGGCGGTGCACCGGGAAGACGTCGCGGCGCTGGTCCGCGCGGCCCCCGAGCTGTTGACCGAGCACCCACCGGTGGTCGCACTGCGCAAGTGGCTGGAGATGCTCGCGCGCTACGGGCGCATCAAACACGGCCTGTCCGGCGCCTTCTACGCCGCAACCCACGCCCAGCTCGCCGAAGAGGGATATCAGCCGGTCGTTGGTGCGATCGGCGCTCTTCTCGCGGCCGGCACCGCGGACGGCACCGTTCGCGATGACATCACCGCGGAGGAACTCCTGCTGCTCGTGGGATTTCTCTGGCGTGTGGAAGTCGACGCCAACCGGGACAAGCGCGTTGCGACAATGCTGGACGTCGTCCTGAACGGGCTCTTCCGGCAGAACTGAAGGCGTTCTCCGGCGGTGTCATCGCCAAGGCGCGTGGCCGGACGTGGGCCGGGGCGTCGAGAGCGCGCCGGGGCCGATGCACTTGCCGCCCCGTCACGGTCACCTGGGCCGGCCGGCACGCCCGCCGGATCCGGCCGCTGACCGGTGCCGGTGGCCGTCTTCCCGGCGGCGGCACCGCCCGGGGCGTGCTCACCTTCGGTGATGGTCACCTGTGCGGAACCGGGCTGAGGTGGTGGGCGCGACCGCCGGGTCGGCCACGTCTGCCGGGACGCCGCGGTTGCCGGCCCTCGGCGAGCCCGCATTCACACCAGCAGGCGGTCGAGGCAGAGGTTCAGCCCGGCTTCCAGATGTTCCGTGGAGCCGGTGGAGAGCAGAACGGTGACCCCGCCCTGGATGGTGCCGATCACGGCTGCCGCGGTGCGGTCGGGGTCGAGTCCCGGGTCGGCCTCGCCGGCCGCCTGGGTGGCCTCGATGCCGGTCCGGACGCACTGCTGCCACCGTTTCACCAGTTGCGCCGCCACGGCTTGCGATGCCGGGCTGTGGCGGCCGATGTCGGAGATCAGCACCCCGAGCGGGCAGTACAGCCCTTGGTCGCGGTACTGGGTGACGATGAGGTCGCGCCACGCTTCCCAGGCCGCGCGCGAGGTGAGTTCGTCGAGATACGGCTGCTGGCCCTCGAACACGCGGTCGGCTTCGTGTTCGGCCACCGCCAGCAGAAGCTCTTCGCGGCCTTCCGGGAAATAGTGGAACATCTGGCCCTTCCCGGTGCCGCTGCGCCGGCCCACGTCGTCGAGGGTGGTGGCGTTGAGGCCGCGTTCTCGGATCTCGGCGGCGGCGGCTTCGACGATGCGCAGGCGGGTTGCCGCGCCCTTCTTCGTGGTCACGACGAGAAGTGTACTTGCAGGTACATTTTTTGGTGCTTAGTTTCGGCCGTATGAAAGCGATCGTTGTCAGTGAAGCAGGCGGACCGGGAGTGCTGCGGCTGCGGGAGCGGCCGGCACCTCGTCCGGGGCCGGGGGAAGTACTGGTGGATGTCCGGGTGGCGGGCGTGAACTTCTTCGACGTGGGCACCCGCCGCGCGAAGGTGGCCGAGGTGCCCGGCGTGGAAGGCGCCGGTGTGGTGGCGGCGGTGGGCGAGGGGGTCGGCGAGTTCGCCCCGGGGGACCGGGTCGCCTGGGTGACGAGCGGAACTCAGGGCAGTTACGCGGAGCAGATCGTGCTCCCCGCCGCCACTGTCGTGGCGGTGCCGGACGCCATCGATGACGAGACGGCCGCGGCCGTGCTGTTGCAGGGCCTGACCGCACAGCATCACTGCACCGTCTGCCATCCGGTACAGCCCGGGGACATCACGCTCGTGCATGCTGCCGCCGGCGGGGTCGGGCTGTTGCTGACGCAGCTGATCAAGGCTCGTGGCGGCACCGTGATCGGCGTCGTGTCGCGGCCGGAGAAGGTCGAGATCGCCGCTGCCGCGGGCGCTGATCACGTCGTGGTCTCCACGGGTGCGGCGTTCGCCGAGCGGGTCCTGGAACTGACCGGGGGTGAGGGGGTGCACGCGGTGTTCGACGGTGTGGGCGGGCCGGCGTTCGCCGCGTCACTGCAGGTGCTGCGCACGCACGGCACGATGGTGTATTACGGGCCGCTGATCGGTGAGGTGCCGACCATCGCGATGAACGAAATCCCGCGCAGCACCCGCCTCACCTACGGCACGCTTCCCGACCACATCCGCACCCACGAGGAGCTCGTCACCCACGCGGCCGAGCTGTTCGGGCTGGTCGAGAAGGGCGAGCTGGTCGTGCGGATCGGCGGCCGCTACCCGCTGGCCGAGGCGGCCAGAGCGCACGCCGACATCGAGTCGCGTACGACGACCGGGAAACTGCTGCTGATCCCCTGACCGGTTGTCCCTGATGTTCTTGCGGTACGAGAGCGGCCGGGGAGCGGATCGCCGGATCGAGCACGCACCGCCACTACACGTGTTCCTCTCGCCCAGGACTGGATGTCAGCTCGTTTCGACGACGACCTTGCCGAAGGGCCCGTGGTCGAGGTGATCGAGTGCGGTGGGCAGGTCGGCGATCGGGTAGCGCCGGTCGATCACCGGCTTCAGCCCGGTCCGGTCGACTGCGCGGACGAGGTCCTCCAGTGCGCGGCGGTGGCCGGTGCCGATGCCCTGGACGGTGATGTCCTTGAGCATCAGGGGCATGACGGGAGCCGACGCCTCGAAGCCGTCCAGGGCGCCGATCTGGGAGATCGTCCCGCCCACGGCGGCGACCTGGACGGCCTTGCCGAGATGTGACCCGCCGACGATCTCCAGGATGTGGTCCGCGCCGCGGTCGTTCGTGATGCCGAGGATGGCGTCGATCCAGTCCTCGCGGGTGCGGTCGACGCGGTGATCGGCGCCGAGTTCGGTGGCGCGGGGCAGGTTGCGCGCGCTGCCGGACACGATGACCTCGGCGCCCAGTGCTTTCGCGATCTGGATCCCGAACAGCGACACCCCGCCGGTGCCTTCGACGAGCACCGTGTCGCCGGCGCGCACCGAGCCGCGTTCGGCGAGCGCGAACCAGGCGGTCAGCCCGGCGCAGGGCAGGGTGGCGGCTCCGGCTGGGTCGAGGGTTTCCGGTGCGCGGACGAACCACCCGGCCGGGAAGGTGACGTAGTCGGCGAGGACGCCCGGGTAGTAGCCGCCGAGGGTGCGGTAGGCCGGAGTGCGGGCGTCGCCGGGGCGCAGGCCGTCGATCCAGTCCGGGGTGAACGTGGAGATCACCCGGTCGCCGACGTCGAAGCGGGTGACGTCGGCGCCGAGCGCCTCGACCGTGCCCGCGAGGTCGGACCCCGGGGTGAACGGGAAGACGAGCGGCAGGCCCCGGCCGCTCTCGGTGACCATTTTGTCGCGGTGGTTGAGCGCGACCGCCGCCACCCGGACCAGCACCTCACCGGGTTGCGGTACCGGGACCGGAACCTCGCGCAGCTCCAGGTGGTCGCGGCCGATGGCGTCCATCTCCCAGCGGCGCATGGTGCCGGTCATCGGTTCTCCTGTCGGGTCATGCCGGCGAGCAGGGCCAGCGATGGCGCGGCGGCCGAGCCGGGTTCGCCGTAGTACAGGTACAGTGTCTGCCCGGTCTCGCCGATCACGGCGAAGGATTCGTAGTGGACGACGATCTCGCCGACGAAGGGGTTGCGGTACCGCTTCGTGCCGTCGGTCCGTTCGTGCACGTCGTGCCGAGCCCAGATCGCGCGGAACTCCGCGCTCTTCAAGGACAGTTCGCCGATCAGCTCGGTCAGGCGCGGGTGGTCGAGGTCGGTGCCGGCGGTGGAGCGGACGCTGGCCACCACGCTGTGCGCGATCGCGTTCCAGTCCGGGTAGATCTCGCGCGCGACCGGTTCGAGGAACACGTCACGCAGCAGGTTGCGTCCGGGCGTGAAGCCCTCGTTGAGCAGGACGGCGAGTTCGTTGGCGGCCAGCACATCCCGGTACCGGCCGATCACGACGGCCGGATTGGCCGTCCAGCTCTCGACCAGCCGCGCGAGCCCTGGCCGCACCTCCTCCGGCCGGTACGCCCGCCGGCGCGGCGGCGGTGCCGAGGCGAGCTGGTGCAGGTGAGCGGCTCCCGCTTCGTCCAGCTGGAGCGCCTGCGCGATCGCGTCCAGCACGGCCGGCGACGGGTTGCGGTCGCGGCCCTGCTCCAGCCGTGCGTAGTAGTGCGGGCTGACCCCGGCCAGGAACGCCAGCTCTTCGCGCCGCAACCCGGCCACGCGTCGTTGCCCTTGGCCGGGCAGGCCGAACTCGGCCGGGTCCAGCAGTGCCCTCCTGGCCCGCAGGAACTCACCCAGGGAATTTCCGGCGTCGATCACCTCGTCCACGGTAGACAGCCGCACCGCGCCCTGGCACACCCTGCGAGGGCGACGTAGTTCGCTGGCCTGCGCTCGGCCGGGTTCCCGCCCCGGTCGCGAGTGAGGCGCTGCGTGTGTAGTGCACGGCGCGGCTTTCCTGCCTCGTCCCGCACGGGCTCACTCGTGAACTCGTAGCCGCGCGGCAGTTTGTACGAACGCGGTACGAGACCGGCTTGCTGATATCGCTACACGGTGCTGGTTGACAGGCGGCACGGGTACTGGAGGCGGTGCGCAGGGGAGTGCGGGCGGTGTCGTCGACCGCCGTCGGCGCCGCGGTACCCGAACGCGTGTGGTGGCCTGATCGAGGTCGGGGCGGTCCGCTGTACTGAACGTCTAGAGCGCCGGTGCCGCCGGTGCCAGGGGGTGCGCTCCCTCGGGACGCAGCCCGTCGAAGATGATCGCCAGGTAACGCCGCCACAGGTCGGGTGACGGGTCCTTCACGAAGCTGACGACGTGGTTCGGCGCGCACATCAGGAGCACGACGTCGTTGCCGGTGACGTCGCCCCGGACCGCGCCGGCCTCACGCGCGCGGTCGACCAGCAGGCACACCGTGCGGTACAGCCGCTCGCGGAGCGCGACCACCTCCGGGCCCGCGTCGTTGGCGTTCAACAGGAACGACACGTCACGCTGCTCCCGCTGTCCGCCGGCCACGGTGAGGAACTCCAGCAACGCCGCGCCGGGATCCTCGGCCGTGAGCAGTCGTTGCCCGGCCTCGTCGAGGGCGCCGACGTGGGTACGCACGATCGCGGCGATCAGGTCGTCCTTGGTGGCGAAGTGGCGGAACACGGTGCCCTTGCCGACTCCGGCCCGGCGGGCGATGTCGGCGACCGAGGCATCGAGGCCCCGCTCGGCGAACTCGGCCTCCGCCGCGGCCAGAAGCAGTTCGCGGTTGCGGGCGGCGTCGGCACGCAAGGTCCGGGCGGGTGGGGTCACGGGCCGATGCTAGCAAGTTGACCGCACGGTCCGCTTCTGTGTACCGTGGCGGCAGTTAACCTGACCAATCGGTCCGCTTATTGGAGGAACCCCGTGAAAGCCCTTGTCGCGACCGCGTACGGCGAGCCCGAGCAGCTTTCGATCGCCGACCTCGAGGTACCCCGCCCCGGCCGGGGGCAGATCCAGGTGAAGATCGCCGCGTCCGCGATCAACCCCACCGACATCAGAGTGGTCGCGGGCGACTACCGCGAGGCCGTCGAGCTGGAGTTCCCCTACGTGCCCGGCAACGAGTTCGCCGGGACTGTCACCGAAGTCGGGGCCGGGGTGACGGCCTACCGGGTGGGCGATGAGATCTTCGGGCAGGCACTGCCCCGGCAGCTGCGCCTCCTGCCCGCCCGCCGTCCGTCGGCGAGCACGGGCGCGCTGGCCGAGTACGCGGTGTTCGAAGCCGACACCCCACTGCTGGCGCACCGCCCGGCCACCGTCCCCGTCGAGCAGGCCGCCGCGCTGCCGATCGCGGGCATGACCGCGCTGGGAGTGATGACCCTCGCCGCGATCCGGCCAGGGGAAACCGCCCTCGTCATCGGTGCCAGCGGCGGGGTGGGCACCGCACTGCTTCCGCTCCTGGCCGCCGCCGGGGCCCGGGTCGTCGCGACCGGCGCCGCCACCGATCACCCGGTCCTGCGGGAACTCGGAGCCGACGAGGTCGTCGGGTACGACGCGGCGAACTACCCCGCTGGGGTCGACGCCGTCTTCGACCTGGTGCTGCCGCACGACCGCCTGTTCGCGGCGGCGGCCGCGCTGCGCCCCGGCGGACGGCTGGTGACGATCATCTACCCCGAACCGGCGAAGGAACTCCTCGGCCGGGACGACGTCGACTTGCGTTACTTCCTGGACGCGGACGGCGAACTCGGCGGGATGCGCGAGGTCGCCGAGGCGGCGGATCGCGGCGCGCTGTCGGTCCGGATCGCCCGCCGCTTCCGGTTCGAGGACGTCGTGCAAGCCACTGTGGCCTACGTCCGCGAGCACAACCTGGGGAAGGTCGTCGTGACGATGTGAATCGGGTGGGTGGATGGGGGCGAACACCCGGATGCGCACCGGTTTCGGGGCTGCTGCCCCGCGCGGCACCGCCGGATCGCGGTCCGCGGCGCTGGGGGAGCGGCTCGCCCTGGAAGCGCGGGTGCCGGTGGAGCGTCGGAGGCCGTCCGCACGAGGCGACAACGTCAGGGGAGTGTGTTCAGCCCCTTGGCCTGCTCGGTCTTCTGGCCGGGCCCGCGTTCGAGCCGCCCTCTCTTGGCGAGACCCCTTGATGGGGGTCGGCCGCGGGTGCACCCACCTTCGGTTCGTTCAACTCCGCGCGTGACTGCACTCGTCGTCGGGCGCCGGAGTGCCCGGGCTCGGCCCGGTCAGCTCGGCGGGTTGCGCATCTTCGTCAGCAGCGTGAGCAGGGTGTCCTGTTCTCGCACGTCGAGACCGGCGAACAGCCCGGAGGCGTGCAGCCGCTTCCGGAGCGCCTCCCACAGTTCGTGCCCGTGTTCGGTGAGGACCAGGGTGCGCTTACGGCCGTCGGCGGGATGGGGCTGACGGGCGACGATCCCCATGGCCTGGAGTTTGTCGGCGGCGAGGCTCACTGTGGACGGGTCGCAGCGCAGGCGGGCCGCCATGTCCCGCATCGTCGGCGGCTCGGTGCCCGGGGCCAGTGCCCACAGCGTGCCCGCGACGGAGGCCGGGACCCCGAACTCGCCGAGCACCTGGGCCACGACCGCGTCCGCGGCGTTGCCGACCTCGACGAGAACACGGACGATCTCGGCCTTCCGCTCGACGCGCGGGCGGGACAGTGCTCGTCACAGGCGGAACCGGCTACCTGGCCGGCTGGGTGATCGCGGGCCTGTTCCACCGCGGCTATCGGGTGCGCACGACCGTGCGCAGCCTCGACAAAGCGCGGCAGGTGCGCGACGCGGCGGATGGGGCCATCGAGTTCGTGGCCGCTGATCTTCTCGGCGACGATGGCTGGGAGGAGGCGGTCGCGGGCGTCGACTACGTGCTGCACACCGCCTCGCCGACGCCTTTCAGCTCGGGCGCGGAGCACATCGGCACCGCGCGGGAGGGCACCCGCCGCGTCCTGGGTGCCGCAGCCCGCGCGCGTCAGACGTGTCGTGCTCACCGCGTCCGGTGTCGCGGCCGACACCCTCGACTCGGACACGCCCGCGACCGAGGCGACCTGGACCGAGGCGACCTGGACCGAGCCGTCCGGCACCCCGGTCCGCGCCTATCCCGATTCCAAGATCCTCGCCGAGCGCGACGCGTGGGAGCTCGCCGACGCGACCGGGCTCGACCTGACCGCCGTCCTCCCCACGTTCATGCAGGGCCCGATGCTGGGCACCCCGGACAGGTCGGGAACGTTCGAGGTCATCCGCCGCGTGATCGAGGGCGGGATCCCCGCGCTGCCGAACATCGGGTGGAACGTCGTCGACGTGCGCGACATCGCCGAACTGCACATCCTCGCCATGACCAGTCCGGCCGCCGCGGGCCAGCGCTTCCTCGGTTCGGGCAGCTTCCTGTGGTACCGGCAGATCGCTCGTCTCCTGCGGGAACAGCTGCCGGACGAAGCCGCGAAGGTGCCCGTGCGCACCATGCCGGACGTCGTCGTCAAGCTGCTCGCCCGGCGTAACCCACAGATGGCGATGCTGCGTCCCGAACTCGGCCGCACCAGGCTGGTCGACAGCAGCAAGGCACGTACCCAGCTGGGCTGGCGTCCCCGCCCCGTCGAACAGACCATCCTCGACACCGCCACCGCGCTCACCGCCGGATCAGGAGGCGGCGGACAGCGTGCATTCCGTTGGATGCACCACGTTTCCGTTCCCGGTTCACCAATGACCGGCCGGACGTCCCCTGTCCCGCACCGGATTCCGGGATGCCGGGCAAGCCTTCGCCCGTCTGCACGGCAGTCGCGGTGACGATCGCGTCGCGGCGTCAGGCACGCCACTTCCGCCACGGTCTCTAGACGATCGTCCCTGTCACGTCCAGGTCGTGCTCGTGGCCGAGTACGGCATCGAGGAGACCGGGGAAGCGCTTTTCCACGTCTTTGCTCAAGGCCGAACTGGTGGAGAGTTCCTCGAGCTGGCACAGCCTTTTCCGGGACCTGGCGCCGAACATCTCCGTACCGGTCCACCTGCGCGTGGGCGAGCTCGACGAACTCTGGATCGCCGACGACGAGCAGTTCGCCGAGTTCGCCGCCGCCCTCACCTCGTCCCCGACGGTCGACGCCGCGTTCTTCCCCGCGGCCGGGCATGCGATCGACTACCACCGCGTCGGTGCCGCGTTCCAGACCGGGCAACTCGCCTTCGCCCTCCACTGCGCGGCACGACGACTCACCATGAACCACTGACCGCGTGGACTGTCCGGCGTGGCGAGAGGGGCCAGGTTGTGTTCACCCCTTGCCGCGGCACGTGTGGCGGACGATCGCCGAGGCACGGACGTCGATCGCGCGGCGGCGCGGGAGACTCCGGGGGAGCCCTTCGCCGGTCCGCTGGGCCGGAAAGCGCCGGAGACGCACCCAGATCCACTCCCTCCCGGAGCCACCATTCCGGTGACCGGGGCTACGGAGGTGATCGGGCCGCGGGCCGCGCAGGGGCTCAGCCGGTGCTGGGGCCGCGCCGGTTGGTGAGCGTGAACCGGGGCGGTGGAAGCGCGGTGACCACCGACTCAACCGCGTGCAACGCGCGGGAGGCGGGCTGATCGCCGCGGCACCACAGCGCGACCAGCCGCTCGGACTGGGTGGCACCGGCGATGGGCGACAGCACGACGCCGTCGGTGTTGGCGGTCGTCATGGCGAGCGAGTTGGTGACGCCGACGCCCAAGCCGTGCCGCACCAGCGAGATCAGCGTCTGCGGCTGATTGGTCTGGAACGCGATCCTGGGATTGAGGCCGGCGTTGGCGAAGGCCAGGTTGGTCTCGAACTGGCGGCCCGCCCCGTCGCTGCTGTCGCCGATCGTGACGAGCTGCTGATCGCCGAGCTGTTCCAGCCGGACGGCGCCACGACCGGCCAGCGGGTGCGCGCGGTTGAGCACCGCCACCAGCGGCTCGCGCCACAGTTGGGTGTGCACCAGCCGGTCGTCACTCACGGGCGGCAGCACGGGCCGCACCGCGAGGTCGATCTCGCCACGGCTCAGCCGCTCGCTCAGCGCGAGCGTCTCGCCCTCCCACAGCACCAGCTGCACCCCCGGGTACTGCTTGCGCAGAGCCAGCATCGCCAGCGGCAGCAGGTAGGCCGCGACACTCGGGTACATGCCGAGTCGCACCACGCCGTGCACCCGCTCGCCCGTACCGGTGGCGACCTCGGCGAGCAGGTCCAGGTGTTCCAGGAGCGCGGTGGCGTGCGGCAGCAGCGCCCGGCCCTCGGGGGAGAGCCGGGGCGGCTGCGTGGTGCGGTCGAACAGTTTCGTTCCGATGAGCTGTTCCAGCTCGGCCACGTGGGTGCTGATCCGGCTCTGCGACCGGTAGAGGTGCTTGGCAGCGGCCGAGAACCCGCCGTACTCGGCCACCGCGACGAAGCTGGCCAGCCACTCCAGACGGTATCCGGAGACGAATCGCGGCGGCATCGCGTCCCTCCCGTCCTCGGTCCGTGGCCGGGAAAGTGTACCTCCGGCTCAGCGGATGAACTCGCGCACGAAGTCGGCGCCCAGCCCGTTGCCCTCGTAGTGGTCGCGGCACATCTGGATCTTGGTGAACACGTCCTCGTACCCGGTCTGGCGGTTGTCCGCGTCCACGTAGACCATCGCGCCGGTGATGTTGAAGAACGTGATCATTTCCGTGCAGTCCTCCGGCACGGCGAGAGTGTGGATCTCGCCCGGCGGCTCGTACACGAAGTGGCCCTGCTCGGCGATCCACGGGTGCTCGTGGTAATGCCACCGTCCCTTCACGACGTAGCCGAACACCGCGCCAGGGTGACGGTGCCGGGACACGATGCCCGATGCGGTGACGCGCAGCAGGTTGCACCACTGGCCGGTGACGGTGTTGAACAGCAATGGGCGGAACCACACGTTCGGTGCCTGTGGCACCCACACCCGGTCGTCCTCCGGCATCGCGGCGATGGCGATCTCCGGCGGCAGGTCCAGGGTCGCGGTAATGGAAGGTGCTTCGGTCATGACTGTCCTTTCTGCTCAGGCGGCGAGGTATCCGCCATCCACCGGCAGCACGGCGCCGGTGATGAACGTGGCGTCCGGGCCGGCGAGGAACGTCACCGCTCCGGCCACTTCGGACGGTGTGCCCCAGCGGCCCATCGGGGTGCGGTCGAGGATCCTCCGGTCGCGGTCGGGGTCGGCGCGCAGGTCGGCGGTGAGGCCGGTGGTGATCCAGCCGGGGGCGACCGCGTTGACCCGGACGCCGTCGGGTGCCCAGGCCACCGCGAGCGACCGCGTGAGCGAGACGACGCCGCCCTTGCTGGCGCTGTAGGCGGGCACGAGCGGTCCGCCGGTGAAGCTCAGCATCGACGCGACGTTCACGACGCACCCGCCCGCGCGCGTCAGCGCGCCGTGCGCGGCGACGCAGCTGCGCATGCTGCCCACGAGGTTGACGTCCAGAACGGCCCCGAAGACCGGCAGGTCGTACTCCTCGCCCCGGCGGATCACCCCGGCTGCGTTGACGAGCACGGCCAGCTGGTCGAACCGCTCGAAGAACCGGGTCACGTCCTCCGGCGAGGTGACGTCGAGTTCGACGACCTCGGCCGTGTCGGCGAGGCCGGCCGGCACGGCCGCGGTGTCGAGCCCGCCGAGCGTCACCCGCGCGCCGAGTTCGGCGAAGCGGGCGCCGACAGCGGCGCCGATCCCGCTGGTGCCACCGATCACGGCGACACGGCGTCCACTGAGCCCGTGCCGCGACTCCGGTGCGGCTGCCATCATGGTTTCCCCCAAGGAGGACGGAATGGTCACTGGTCGGCCTGGTCCCAGGAGAAGAAGTCCTCCTCCGCGGGGCGCAGGTGGGGCCGGGCCGCCTGCGGGTCGATCGTCACGCCGAGTCCCGGCGCGTCGCCGACCTCGACGAACCCGTCGCGAACGATCGGATCGGGCAGCCCGTGGACGATCTCGTACCACCAGTCCGGGCGCGCGACCGGATATTCGAACGCGATGAAGTTGTCCGGCAGCGTGGCGCACACCTGCACCAGCGCGGCCAGGCCCAGCACGCCGTCGAGCACTCCGTGCGGGGCGATGCCGATGCCGTGCAGGTCCGCGTACTCGGCCACCCACTTCAGCTCCGCCAGGCCGCCCACATCGCAGGGGTCGGGGCCGATCACCCGCACGGCGTTCGTCTCGATCAGCTCGCGAAAGTTGTGGCGCAGGTAGATCTGCTCGCCGGTGTGCGTGGGGGTGCTGGTCGACCTGGTGACCTCACGGAACTGGTCCGCGTGCACCCACGGCACGTAGTCCCCGGTGAGCAGGTCCTCCATCCACATCACCTGATGGGGCTCGAGCGCCCGCCCGACCCGGATCGCGTCCGCGACCGTCCACCCCGGGCCCATGTCCAGCGCCAGCCCGACCTCGTCGCCGAGCACCTCCTTCATGGCCGCGACGGTGTCCACGACGTGGTTGAGCCCGCGTTCGGTGAGGGTGCCGCGGTTGGGGTGCCGTGGCCCGGTGCGCAGGTCGCCGTAGAAGAAGTCCGGCACGTTGGGCGCCATGAAGCCGTGGAAGCCCACGCCTTCCTTGATGATGGTGAAGCCTTCCGGTGCGGCCTTCATCTCCCGCATCGCCGCGGCGTAGTCCTCCGGTGTGTGCCCGCGCAGTTCGGGGCGCACGCCGCCGTTGTAGACCCGCACCCGGTCACGGACCTTGCCGCCGAGCAGCTTGTGCACCGGCAAGCCGCTGACCTTGCCGAGCAGGTCCCACAGCGCGATCTCGATCGCGCTCACCGCGCTGCCCCACGGCTTGAACCCGGCGAACCGGCGGATCTTGAGCATGCACCGTTCGATGTCCGTGGGGTCCTCACCGAGCAGGAACGGCCGGTACATCTCCACGACCGGGCCGAGGTAGGGCTTGGCGGACTCGATCTCGCCGAAGCCGTCGACGCCCTCGTCGGTCACGACGCGCACGATCGGGCTGTCGCCCAGCACCGCGCACTTGAGATTGGTGATCTGCACGGGATGTCCTCAGTGCGAGTGCCGCGGGGTGCCGTGCCCGCTGCTGCCGGTCAGGAAGTCCAGGTCCGCGCCGCGGTCGGCCTGCAGGACGTGCTCGACGTAGAGCCGTTGCCAGCCGCGCTCACCGGGACGTTCGGGCGGCTGCCACGCGGCACGCCTGCGTTCCAGCTCCTCGGGGGCCACGAGCAGGTCGAGTTTGCGCCCGGCCACGCTGAGTTCGATCTCGTCCCCGGTGCGCACCAGGGCCAGCGGACCGCCGGCGGCGGACTCGGGTGCCACGTGCAGCACGCACGTGCCATAGCCGGTGCCGCTCATGCGGGCATCGGAAACGCGCACCATGTCCTCGACGCCCGCTTCCAGCAGAACCCTCGGCATCGGCACGTTGCCGACCTCCGGGAAGCCGGGGTAACCGCGCGGGCCGGCATTGCGGATCACCAGCACGGTCGACGGGTCCACCGGCAGGTCCGGGTCGTCGCACACCGCCGTGTAGTCCTCGACGCGGTCGAAGACCAGTGCCCGCCCGCGGTGTTCGAGCAGCCCGGGTGAGGCGGCCGACACCTTGAGCACCGCGCCGTCCGGGCACAGGCTGCCCCGCAGCACCGCGGTGCCGGCGCCGGCCTCCTGGACCGGCTCGTCGACCGTCCGGATCACCTCCCGGTTCCAGCACTGAACGCCGTCGAGGACGTCCTTCCAGGTCGCGCCGGTGACCGTCATCTGGCCGAGGTCGAGGTGGTCCGCCAGCTCGCCGAGCACCACGGGCAGTCCGCCGGCGTAGTAGAAGTCCTCCATCAGGAACCGGCCCGAGGGCATGAGGTCCACCAGCACCGGGATGTCGCGGGTGAGCCGTTCGAAGTCGTCCAGGGTGAGTGCCACGCCGACGCGGCCGGCCAGTGCGAGCAGGTGCACGACGGCGTTGGTGGATCCGCCGAGCGCGGCGTTGACCATGACCGCGTTCTCGAACGCCGCGCGGGTCAGCATCCGCGATGGCCGCAGGTCCTCCTCGACCAGCTCGACGGCACGGCGGCCGGCCGCCTGGGCGAGTGCGTACCGGCGCGAGTCGACCGCCGGGATCGCCGCCGATCCCGGCAGCTGCATGCCCAACGCCTCGGCGAGGCAGGCCATGGTCGAGGCCGTGCCCATTGTCATGCAGTGCCCGCGACTGCGGGACATGCAGCCTTCGGCCTCGGTGAGGTCGGCCGCGCTGAGCTTGCCCGCCCGATGTTCCTCGTGCAAGCGCCACACGTCGGTGCCGGAACCGATGTCACGGCCACGGAACTTGCCGTTGAGCATCGGCCCGCCGGTGACCATGATCGCCGGGAGGTCCACGCTCGCGGCGCCCATCAGCTGCGCCGGCGTCGTTTTGTCGCAGCCCGACAGCAGAACCACCCCGTCCAGCGGGTTGGCGCGGATGGTCTCTTCGACCTCCATCGCCATCAGATTGCGGAACAGCATGGTCGTCGGCCGCATCAGCGGTTCGCCGAGCGACATGGTCGGGAACTCCAGCGGCAGGCCACCCGCCTCCCACACGCCGCGTTTGACCGCTTCGGCGACATCGCGCAGATGGGCGTTGCACGGGGTCAGCTCGGACCAGCTGTTCGCGATCCCGATCACCGGCCGCCCGTCGAAGACCTCCGGGCCGAAGCCCTGGTTGCGCATCCAGGACCGGTGGATGAAGCCGTTGCGGCCTTCGGCGCCGAACCAGTCCGCGCTGCGCCGGTCTGATGTGGACATTCAGTGTTCCTTTCGGGGAGTGGTCAGTCCCGTGCGCCGACGCGGACGAGAACCTTGGCGTGGCGGCCCCGGTCCGGGCCGGCGAGAACGTCCAGCCCGCCGGACACGGCGTCGGCGAGCGGGACGCGGCCGGTGATCAGCCGCGCGGCCTCGCCGGGATGCGCGGCGAGGAAGTCCACGGCGGGCCGCAGATCGGGCTCGACGAGATGCGACATGCTGCCCACCAGCCGCAGTTCGCGCAACACGATCGCGGCCGCGTCGACCCGGGCAGGAGCGGCAGGTAGCCCGGCGAGCACGAGCAAGCCGCCCGGTTCGCCCAGCCCGACCGCGAGGCTGAGGCCCCCCTCCGCACCCGAGCACTCGAACACCAGGGGCCAGCTGCCGTGGTCGTCCTCGGGTTTCCCAGCGGCGAACCCGAGTTCGCGGGCGTGCGCCAGACGCAGTCCGGCTACGTCGACCAGGCGCACCTCGGTGCCCTCGGCCCGCAGCAGCAGCGCGGTCGCCAGCCCGATGGCACCGGCGCCCACCACCACCGCACGTGGCCCGCGCGCCGCAGCTGCCTGCCGCACCATGTGCACGGCCACGGCGAACGGCTCAGCCAGTGCCGCGACCTCGGAGGGCACGTGCGATGGCACCGGCACGGCCATCGCGGCGGGCACGGTGACGAACCCGGCGAGCCCGCCGTCGGCGGACATACCCAGGTGGCCGAGCGCGGTGCACAGGTGCACCTCCCCGCGACCGCATGGCGCACACCGCTCACACGGCAGCAACGCGTTGAGCACGACCAGGTCACCGTGGCGCAACCCGGATACCCGCGGGCCGATGGCGTCGACCCAGCCGGAAATTTCGTGTCCCAGAGTGATCGGCGCGCTCTGCTTCGTGGTCGGGTGTGGCTGCACCGGAACCTGGAACGGGCCGTGCAGGTACTCGTGCACGTCCGAACCGCACAGACCGCACCAGGCGACGTGGACGCGGATCTCGCCCGGCCCTGGCGACGAGGCCCGCGGTACGGTTTCGTACCGCACATCACCGCGTCCGTGCCAGCGCACCGCGGACATCGTCGTCTGGTTCACCGCAAGACCTCCTCGCCCCGGGGACGCCTCACGCTAACCACGGCGAAGGCGGCCGGCCCAGACCCCGCGGACAACCCGGATAGCCCCGATCCGTTCCGGAAATGCGCCGTTGACCACATCCCCCGATCGCGTTCACGCTGACCGCCATCCCCGAACCGCCGGGTTCGCGATCACAGGAGATCCAGATGTCTTCCAGGTCAACGGAGACCACCCCGTCGCGCCGGCCACGCGCGTTCGGCCGCCGCGAACTGATGAAGAAAGGGCTGACCGGCGCGGCGGCCCTCGGCGCCCTGTCGATGGCGGGCGCGTGCGACAGCATGTACACCTCCGGCTCGAACGGCCGGGCCAAGATCCGCGTGTGGACGTGGTACACGCAGCAGCGTGACGAATGGCCGCGGCTCGTCGACGAGTTCCAGCAGGCCCACCCGACCATCGAGGTGGAGAACCGGCTCTTCGGCAACACCAACGCCTACCTGCCCGCCCTGCAGGCCGCGGTCTCGGCCGGCGACCCGCCGGACGTCTTCGGGCCGCACGTGCTGGCGGTCACCTACGGGCAGGCCGGCATCTCCGCCGATCTGCGCAAGGAACTGGGGGCGGACTTCCTCGCCGACTTCGTGCAGTCCACCAACGACGCCTACTCCGACGGCGACAAGCAGTACGCGGTCGGCTGGATGGCGCAGATGTTCGGGATCTTCTACGACCCCGAGGTGTTCCGCCGCGCGTCGGTCGACGTCCCGGAGACCTGGGACGATCTGATCGAGGCGGTGCGGCGCATCCGGACGGCGACGCGGCTCGAAGGCTGCGTGGTGCGCAACATCCCGGGCACGGCGGGGCTGGACTTCCTGCTCCCGCTGGTCACCCAGATCACCGGTGACCCGAAGCTGATGATCGACATCGACCACCAGCGGGGCGGGGCGAAATGGACCCACCCGGCGGTGGTGGAGGCGATGCGGCACGTGCGCGGGATGATCGAGGGGGGCACGATCAGCCCCGGCCCCAACGGTATCGCCCAGCCCCAGGACGAGCGGCTGCTCTACGCCGGGGAGGCCGCGATGCTGTACTCCGGATCCTGGATCCCGCAGGACTTCGCCCAGTCCGCACCGCCGGAATTCGTGCGGCGCTACCGGGTCATGAAAACCCCTGCCTGGGCGGCGGGGCAACGGCACTGGACGGCCAACCAGGCCGGTGCCGGGCTGGCGGTCAGCGATGTCAGCCGCAACAAGGAAGCGGCGCTGGAGTTCCTCCGGTTCATCTACCAGCGCGACCGCTACGCCCGCACCATGAACGACTCGCGCAGCATGCCCTCCACCAAGAGCGCGGGACAGCTCGTGCAGGACCCGGTCATGCGGGAGATGACGCAGTGGCTGCTCGACGGGGACGGTGCGCCGCACATCCTGTTCGGCAAGGGGTCCTCGGCCGCCGCGTCGAACGCGTTCGCGGGCGTCGTCGGCGGCCAGCTGTCACCGGAGTCCGCCGCGGAGACCATCCAGTCCCGTGTCGAAGCGGCGGCCCGCCGGTGAGGCGGCCCCGACAACCGGAAGGAGCCAGGTGATGGCGGTTCTGACCGCACCGGCCCAGCGTGAGCAGGCCCCGCCCGCCCGCCGCGGGCCCGCCGCGCGACGACGCACCGCGGGATACCTGTTCATCCTGCCGATCGTGGTGTTCTTCGCATTCTTCGTGGGCTACCCGCTGGTGCGCTCGCTCTACCTGAGCCTGACGCAGTGGTCGGGCTACGGCAGGCCGAAGTTCGTCGGGCTGCTCAACTTCAGCCAGCTCCTCGGCGATCCGGTGTTCTGGCAGGCCCTGCGCACGACGCTGATCTTCACGGCGTCGACGATGATCCTGCAGACTGCGTTGCCGATGCTGCTCGCGGTGTTCCTGCACCGCGGCTGGAAGGGCAGCGTGGTGTTCCGCACGCTGCTGTTCGTCCCCGCGGTCATCTCGCTGGTGGTGACCGGCGTGCTGTGGCAGCTGATGTACGACTCCAAGTTCGGCGCGCTCAACGGAGTCCTGCGCGCGTTCGGCCTCGGCGGGCTGGCGCACGACTGGCTCGCCGACCCGGTGACCGTGATACCAGCACTGATCCTGGTGTCGGTGTGGCAGACCCTCGGTCTGTATCTGGTGATTTTCCTGGCCGGGCTGCAGGGCATCGACCCGACGCTCTACGAGGCGGCCCGGATCGACGGTGCCGGGGGACGGCAGCAGTTCTTCCACATCACCGTGCCGATGCTGCGCAGGGTGACCTCGGTCGTGCTCGTGCTGAACATGATGAACGGGCTCAAGACGTTCGACCTGATCTTCGTGATGACCGGGGGCGGGCCCAACCACGGGTCCGAGGTGCTGGGCACCTACCTGTACGGCCTGGCCTTCGGCTCCGGCGCCGGAGCAACCCCCGCGCTGGGGTACGCCACGGCGATCAGCATGGTGGTGCTCGTGCTCTGCATGGTCGGCACCGTCGTCCAATTGCGACTGTCCAAGAGAGGGTGACGATGACCGCCGACACGAGCCTCGCGCCCCGCCTCGCGGTGTCCGCTCCGCGGCGGCTGCTCCGGCCTGGCCGGGTTTTGGGGTACCTGTTCCTGATCGCCCTGACCGCGGCGATGGTCTTCCCGCTGCTGTGGCTGGTCCTGACCTCGCTGCGGCCCGCCGACGACGTCTTCGGTGCGGGCCTGCTCCCGCGCGAGATCTCGTTCGACGCCTACGTGCGGGCGTGGACCCAGCTGGACTATCCCGGTCACTTCCTGAACAGCCTGGGGATCACCCTGCTGACCGTGCTGGGTGTGGTGGCGCTGGCGGCGCTGGGTGGCTACAGCTTCGCGAAGCTGGAGTTCCCGTTCAAGGAGCCGATCTACGTGGTCCTGCTGGTCACGCTGATGCTGCCGGCCACCGCGATCGTCGTCCCGCTGTTCCTGGAGCTGCGCTCGCTGGAGCTGCTCAACACACGGCAGGGCCTCATCCTGGTCTACATCGGCACCTCGCTGCCGTTCGCCATGTTCCTCATGCGGGCGTTCTTCGAAACGCTGCCCGACGAACTCATCCAGGCGGCACGGGTGGACGGTTGCGGCGAGTTCGCCATCTTCTGGCGCATCATGCTGCCGCTGGCACGACCGGGGATCGCCACGGTGGTGATCTTCCAGTTCATGCACACCTGGAACGAGTTCCTCTTCGCGCAGACCCTGCTGCAGACGCCCTCCCGGCACCCGCTGCAGCCGGTGCTCTACAGCCTGGTCGGCGAGTACTCGACCGACTGGACCATCCTCGCCGCGTCACTGGTGATGACGATCGTTCCGATCGTCGTGGTGTACGTGCGCATGCAACGACAGTTCGTCGCCGGGCTGACGCTCGGTGCCGTGAAGGACTGACACCTCAGGGAAAGGACCACTGTGACCGACCACTCCGGACTCCGGCACGTCGAGATCGGCTGCCGTGACCTGGCGGCTTCCGTCGAGTTCTACCGGGACCTGCTCGGGTTGCGGCCACTGCAGCGGGCGGGCGGACCGGACGAGCGCTGGCTGGACGCCGGCCCCGCGCTGCTGCGCCTGGTGCGCACCGACGGTGACGAGGGCGGCTGGCGCTATGACGACCTGCAACGCGGGTTCCGCCACATCGGGCTCAAGGTCGGCAGCGTCGACCGGCAGGCCGAGCGGATCGCCCGCGCCGGTGTCACGTTCACCGTGGAACCCAAGCAGGCCTACGGTGGTGTGCGGCTGTGCTTCTTCCAGGACCCGGACGGGACGGTGCTGGAGTTCGTCGAGGGGCACCTGGACTACGACCAGACGTGGTCACCGGAGCTGGCCGAACGGGAGCGCGCCGCGCACGCCGCCCGCCCGCCGGAAGCCGGCCCGAGCTTCGACCACGTCGCCGTCACGGTTGAGGACACCGAGACCACGATCGCGTTCTACCGGGAGGCGTTCGGCTACCCGGTGATCGGGCAGCTGCGCAACCCGCGGGACCGGCGCGGGTTCGAGATCACCTACCTGCAGGCGGGCCCCGCGGTGCTGGAGGTGTTCGCCTTCACCGGGGCGGACACCGAGCCGAGCCCGTGGCGGCCCGGCCGCCGGGTGCGCGGCATCAACCGGGTGGCCGTCGGGGGCGCGCCGGCCGAACGGGTCGCCGCCGCCGGCGGACACGTCCTGTCCGGTGACCTGGTGACCGACCGCGACCGGGTCGCGCTGGAGCTGGTGCCGTGATGAGCACACGGCTGGCGAAGCGGCCCCTGGGCCGGACCGGGCTGGAGGTGACTCCGGTGTGCGTGGGTGGCGGACCGCTGGGCAGCATGCCGCGCAACTTCGGCTACGACGTTCCCGCCGAGCAGGGCGTGCGCACGGTGCTGCGGGCGTTCGAGGGCCCGTTCACCTTCCTGGACACCTCCAACAACTATTCGGGCGGGGAGAGCGAACGCCGGATCGGGGAGGCGATCCGGCGCAACGGCGGCCTGCCCGACGGGTTCGTGCTGTCCACCAAGGTCGATCGCGCGGCGGACGGCACGTTCGACGGCGACCAGGTGCGCCGGTCGATCTCGGAAAGCCTGGACCGGCTGGGGCTGGACCGGGTCCCGCTGTTGTTCCTGCACGATCCCGAGCACATCCCGTTCGAGGACGGGGTCGCGCCGGGCGGGCCGGTCGAAGCGCTGGTGCGGCTACGGGGTGAGGGCGTCGCCGAGCACCTCGGGGTCGCCGGTGGTCCGGTCGGACTGCTGCGCCGGTACCTCGACACCGGCGCGTTCGAGGTGCTGCTCACGCACAACCGGTGGACGCTGATCGACCGGTCCGCGGACGACCTGATCGGGTACGCGCACGGGCGGGGCATCGGGGTGGTCAACGGCGCGCCGTTCGGGGGCGGGATCCTCGCCAAAGGCGCGGCGGCGCAGCCGAAGTACGCCTACCGGTCGGCCGACGAGAAGATCCTGGCGCTGGTGCGGCACATCGAGACGGCGTGTGCGGAGCACGGTGTCCCGCTGGCCGCGGCCGCGTTGCAGTTCTCGATGCGGGATCCGCGCGTCTCCTCGACCGTCGTGGGGATCTCACGGCCCGAGCGGGTCGCCGAAACCGCGGAGTACGCGACCTGGGACATCCCCGAGCAGTTGTGGGAAACACTCGACAACGCCGCGGCGCCCTCGTCGCTGTGGCAGTGGTGAAAGGACCTCGAAGCATGAGTCAGCCCGCCCGTTTCCCGGAAGGCTTTTTCTGGGGCACCGCGACCGCCAGTTACCAGATCGAGGGTGCGGCCACCGAGGACGGTCGTGGACCGTCGATCTGGGACACCTTCAGCCACACGCCGGGCCGGATCGCCGACGGCAGCAACGGTGACGTGGCCTGCGACCATTACCACCGCTACGCCGAAGATGTGAAGCTCATCGCCGATCTGGGCTCCACGCATTACCGGTTCTCGTTCGCGTGGCCGCGCCTGCAGCCGCGGGGTGAGGGACAGCTGCACCCCGCGGGCGTGGCCTTCTACGACCGGTTGATCGACAGCCTTCTCGACGCGGGTGTGCAGCCGTGGGTGACGCTATACCACTGGGACCTGCCGCAGGTGCTGGAGGATCGTGGGGGCTGGCCGGAGCGGGACACCGCCGACCGGTTCGCCGACTACGCGGTGCGGGTGCATGAGCGCTTCCGCGACCGAGTGCGGTTCTGGACCACCCTGAACGAGCCGTACTGCTCGGCGTTCATCGGATACGCCGAGGGCAGGCACGCGCCGGGCCGCACCGAGCCCGAGGCCGCGTTGCGGGCCGCCCACCATCTGATGCTGGGTCACGGCAAGGCCGTGCGGGCGATGCGTGAGCAGGGGCCCGACGGGCAGTTCGGCGTGACGCTCAACCTGTACCCGGTGGACGCCGCGACCGACGACCCGGCCGATCTGGACGCCGCCCGGCGGGTCGACGCGTTGCAGAACCGGATCTTCCTGGACCCGATCCTGCGGGGTCACTACCCGACGGACCTGCTGGACGACGTCTCCGTGGTCACCGACGCGTCCTACGTGCGTGACGGTGACGAGGCGACCATCGCCGCGCCGTTGGATGTGCTGGGGGTGAACTACTACACGCGGCACGTGGTGCGGGCGGGCAGCGGGCCGCGCGTCCCCGGCCCGGACGGCAAACCCTCGGCGTTCGTGGCCAGTGCCGACGTGGAGAAGGTGTCGCGGGGCCTGCCCACCACGGAGATGGGGTGGGAGATCGACCCGCGTGGCCTGCGGGACGTACTGGTGCGCCTGCACCAGGAGTACGACCCGATCCCGCTGTTCGTGACCGAGAACGGCATCGCCTGTGCCGACGCGCCCGGAGCGGACGGTGCGGTGGCCGACCCGGAGCGGGTGGCCTATCTGGACAGCCACTTCCGGGCCGCGCACAGCCTGATCGAACAGGGCGTCGACCTGCGTGGCTACTTCGTGTGGACACTGACCGACAACTTCGAGTGGGCGTGGGGCTTCAGCAGGCGGTTCGGCCTGATCTACGTCGACTACGAGACGCAGCAGCGCATCCCGAAAGACAGTGCACGCTACTTCGCCGAGGTGGCGCGCACCAACTCGCTTCCGTGAGGCGGCGGGCCCGGCCGGACACGGGGGAGCGGCACCGGCCGGGCCCGCCGGAGCGCCATGACATCGATGAACCTCCCAGACCCTGTGGGACCGGGTAGCCGTGCGCCATCAGGGACTCGAAACCCCGGACCCGCTGGGACGACGTGAAGACCATCAAGGTGATGGTGAAGGCCCCGAGTTCCGCCGCCGTCGTCACGAAGCGGGCTGCTGGCGTGGCGACGGCGCGGAGCGATCGACTGTTGAGACGATGAGACGTGCGGAACCGACGACGCAAGCTTGAAGGTAAGTGGCCGCTGCGGATGTTCTTCACCGGGTTTCCGGCGTTCGGAGAGGCCAAGGACGCGCGCCACCGGTATCTCGGGATACCGGACGCCCCGGCCGGTCGTTCGTGCGGCATCACGCGGAAGAAGATCAGCGGTCTCGATGGGAGTGCCTTCGAGCCCGACGGGGAAGTCGTCGCTGCCGGGCAGGGCCGGACGCGGTGACCGGGCCGACGGAGAAATGGGCGTGGCTCGACGAGGGGCCGGTGTTCACGACGCGCGGCGAGAAGGGCGGGAACGTCACCCGCGTGCCGCCAGGTGTCGCCCTGCAGCCGATGCGCGGCGGCTTCGTGCTCCTCGTCGCCGGCCTCGCCCTCGCCGCCGGTGCCGTGATCGCGGGTATCGGGCTCGTGTTCGTGAGCCTCGCGGAGGGCTTCGGCCCTGCGTCGTGGTGGTGGCTCGCCCTGGGGGTCCCGGCTACCGCTCTCACGATCTTCCTGCTCGCAGGCGTGTACGTCACCGGCACCGAGCTGATCATGCGCGAGAACCCGCGCAACCTGATCATCGCCGCCGCACTGCTTGGCGGGACAGTCCCGGGGCTCGGCGCCCTGTCGATCTGGTGGTTCTGGCGCGGCAGCGACATCGTGCTGCATCCGGAACTGATCGACTATCCGGGGTGGAACCGGGAACTGATCCAGCAGGGGCTGATCTGCGGTGCCGGATCGGCGGCCGCGGCGATCGGATGCCTGGTCCTCGCGCTCATTGCGGTGCGGGGAGCGCGACGTGCGAGGCGGGACGTGGCCCGCATCCTGCGCCTGCGCGCCACCGGCGGGCCCCGCCCGGGCATCATCATTGCGCTCCCGGACCCAGCCACCTGGAACCATGGCGGGGACGTGCCGATCCGCTATCAGGACGACAGCGGCGGGGAGCGCACCATCCGGGTGCGGCTCAACACCTACGCACACGAGATCCCCGTGCCCGGCACGCCCGTGATCGTGTTCACCGACGGCGACGATCTGCTCGTCGAGCTCGACTCGGACCATCCGGTCGAATATCATCCCGACAACCGCCCGTACGAGTCGGACACGAGCGGAGGCGGGTCGTGAGAGGGGGCGGTCATGACGGCGCGGAACAAGCCCACCGCGATCGTGCGGGAACGCGCGTCCGTCTCCGGCGCAGCCCTGCTCATCCTGCTCGCCCTCCTGTTCCTCGGCCTCTTCGCCCTGGCCATAGCCACCGATGCCGTACCGAATGACGAACAGGCGGTGGCCTTCGCCCCGGCGTTCTATGGCGTGACCGTGATGGTGGGACTGGTCGCCTCCTGCATCGGATTCACCATCTTCGAGTCGGTCCTGGAGCGCAGCGCCGACCCCTTACGGCATTGGATCCGCACGGGATGGGCGCTCATCGCGCCCGTGGTCGCCGCGTTCGTGGGCACGGGCCTGCTCATCAACCCGGCGGTCGCGCTCGGGATCGCCGCGACCAGTCTCGGGGTAGGCATTAGCTTGCTCTGGTCGGTCCCGCGCTCACGGCACGGAACCCGGGCCTTCCTGTCACTGCTGTGGACGTCACTTGCGCTCACACTCGCCGCAGCCGGGTGGGTGACGATCACCATTCACGACTCCCTTCGTTGACGGACGGAGACTCGACGGGATGGCCAACCCTGTCCGGAAGATCCACACGGGCGGCACGGTGACCGCCACCGTGCTGGTGCTGGTCTGCGGTGCGTTCGTGGGGTTCTGGCTGGCGTCCATCTACGACGTCTTCCGGGTCGGCGTTCTCGACAACGCGCTCGCGAACCGCCTCGGCTACACCGGGGAGATCACCAGCAGCACGGACGACCCCCTTCCGCACGGCCTCTCCCGCGGTGTGCTGGTCGTGCTCTACGTCGTGGGTTTCATCGGCGTGATCGTCGCCTTCGCGGCGACCACTGTCTCCCGGCGCAGGATCCGCGATCCGGAGGCGGTCGCATACGCGCTGGGATGCGGTCTCACCGGTGCCGCGGCGGGCTTCGCGTGGCTCGCCACCGGCTGGCCGGCTGTGAACGACGGCGAGGCTGGTGCCTTCGGGACGTTCGTCGGCTTCGGGGGCGTGTGGGTGCCGGTCATCCTCGCTGGCATCGCCGCACTCTGCCTGTTCGTGTGGTGGACGAATGCAGCCTCCGACGATCGAGCGCCTACCGATGCTGCCGGGAAACCGCTGAGCAGCGAGGGCGGGGCCGCGCACTGATGAACTTCGGGGAACCGGGCACGGGATCGCCTCGCTCGGGTTCCTCGGGACGACCGGCAACGAGCCTGCCCGGCGCACTCGCCGGGCAGGCGCTCCTCGCGGGCCGGGGACCCGGAACACGCGGCCCGATGCCGTCGATCTGGCATCCGAAAGCCAGAGAACCTGGCAAGGCTGTTCGACAGTGCCGCCGTCGCTACGCCACTCGACTTACGCTGAGCAGTCCACGGCGGTCGTCACCGCTACGGGCGCGTCGAGCCCGGTCGGGGTGCGGGCGAGTCACCGGTTGTCCGGCGAGGGTGCCGTCGAGCTCGCCCTGCACGGACATGCAGCCGCACCGCGAGCCGATCGAGCAGCCCGGCGACCTCGCAAAGCCGAGCACTGGTGAGCGTTCCCCCCAGCGCGGCTTGTACCAGTGCGCGGTCGAGGACGTGGGCGGCCTGCGGCTTCACGGCATGATGACAACGAGGGCGAGTCGACGACGGGGAGCCGGCCAATGGCCAGGCCGCGCTTGGCGACGATGTCGTCGACTGGAGAGGCGAGGAAGTCACCGGGCAGGTCTGCGACAGTGACACCGGCGCCCAGATCCACGGCGTGCACATACACCTCGCGCGAACCCATCGAGGGGATCTCGGCAGCCGGGACGGCGTGGCTCCGGGCGGTGACCATCCCGTGGTTCCACTGCCGGGCGCACACGTGCCACCCCGGCATCCTGCGCACCGCGGGACGAATACGAACTTGACTGCGACTTCGACAAGACTTGAACCCGATGTCAAATCGAAGTAGCCTCGGTTCACCGTGCAGGATGGTCGCGGGACGTGACCGGAGGAGGTCGGTGTGCCGGGACGGGGCGTGTGTTCGAAGCTTCGCGTCGTGGATCTCAGGCAAGGTGGTCGCGCGATCGCCATAACCGAACGCGGCGCGGGCGTCGATGACGTCGTGTTGCGGGAACCGGTACCGGGATGGCGGACGTTTCCCGCGATGACGCTCTCGGGGATCCGTGGCGGGCGGATCCACGGATCGGCTACCCCGGCCGAGCCTGGATCCAGGAAGGACCTGCCGTGGCAACATTGGCCGGCAAGGTCGCGCTCATGACCGGCGCGGCTCGCGGGCGAGGCCGCGCGCACTCGGTCCGGCTTGCCGACGCGGGTACCGGGGTGATCGGTCCGGCCGACACCGGCGACGGGGGAGGATGCGGGGTTCCCTGTCGTCCGAGTCCCGTGCGGTCACCGAAGCCGAGGTGACCGAGTGCACCGACGTGGCCCGGAAATGGCTCGCATCAAGCTCCCGTCGCGCCGAAGTGCGGCAGTTGCTCGCGCACGACCCACCGTGACGTGGCGCGAGGTCGCACCGGATCCCGACAGCTCACCAGACGGGTGGTCACGGCGCACCTGCTCGCTGAAGTCACGAGCCTCGTGGTCGGTGCCGGTCTCGTGCACAACGACGAGAAGCGCTTGGCCGAAAATTTGAACTGAGATCACTTCAGTATCGGGTTCAGGTGACCCGGGAAGTACGGCTGACGGAGTCGTGCTGCCTGACGCGAAGGAGTGCCAATGACGACACAATCGCTGCCGGACCGTGACCGTGTGGCTCGCAGGGCCGGAATCGCCGCCGCGGTGGGCACGGCCATCGAGTACTACGACTTCGCCATCTACGGCTATCTCGCCACAGTGCTCGCGCCGCTGTTCTTTCCCGCGAAGGAGGGCCTGGTCGGGCTGCTCGGCACCCTCGGCGTGGTGGCGGCAGGCTTCCTCGCCCGGCCGATCGGCGGGCTGATCTTCGGCCGGATCGGTGACCGGCGCGGCCGCAAGGTGGTGCTGATGGCCACCGTCACCTGCATGGGTCTCGCGACCACACTGACGGGTCTGCTGCCGACCCACGGCTCGATCGGCGTGGCCGCGCCGATGCTGTTGACGGTGCTGCGGATCGTGCAGGGAATCTCGGCCGGTGGCGAGATCGGCGGTGCGACTTCGTTGTCGACGGAGTCGGCGCCTTCCCGCCGCCGCGGACTGTTCGGCTCCGCGACCTCGATCGGTATCTCCGTGGGGATGGCGCTGGCCGCTGCGTCGGTGGGCACGGTCAGCGCGTTCACCACCTCGGAGCAGATGCACAGCTGGGGGTGGCGGATTCCGTTCCTGATCGCGGCACCGCTGCTGGTCGTGGCGACGCTGTTCCGGATGCGGGTCGAGGACTCGCCGCTGTTCCTGCAGATGGTCAGGGAGAATGAGCCGATCAAGGCGCCGGTCACCCAGGTGTTCCGCACGCACAAGGCTTCGGTCTTCCGCGTGGTGGGCCTGGCCTACTCGACGATGACCACCGGCGGCATCGCCTCGGTCTACATTCTGGTGCACCTGTCCGCGGTGCTGAAGTACTCGCTGACCTGGTCGCTGTGGCTGGTCGTGCTGATCGTGCTGCTGCCGCTGGCGGTGATCCCGTGGACCGGATCGCTGTCCGACCGCTTCGGCCGTCGCCGGATGATCTCCATCTCGATGGTGGCGTTCGTGGTGCTGGCGGTGCCGTGCTTCCTGCTGATGCAGCAGGGTTCGCTGACGCTGGCGATCGTGGCCGCGCTGATCCTGAACATCCCGTTCGCCATGCAGCAGGGCGTGGTCTACTCGATGTACTCGGAGCTGTTCCCGACGCGAATCCGGTACACCGGCCTGTCGATCGGGTTCAACATCGGCGGCGTGATCGGCTCGGGCACCGTCTCGATGGTGGCGACCTGGCTGGTCTCGGCGACCGGGGTCACCATTTCCCCCGCGTTCTACGTGATTTTCGGTGCGGTCGTGGGACTCATCGTGGTGGCCACCATGCGCGAGACATCGGGTGAGGACTTGGATCGGACGGCGCGCCCCGTGGAGGTGGAAGTCGCGTGAGCAGGGTTGTCGTCACCGGCGCGGGAAGCGGCATCGGCCGAGCCGTCACCGAACAGCTCGTCGCCGCGGGGGAGCGGGTCGCTGCGCTGGACCTGCGCACGCCGGATTTCGGTTCCGGGGTGTTGTCGCTGCAGTGCGATGTGGCCGACGCCGGCTCCGTCGAGGCCGCGTTCGGCGCGGCCGCGTCGTCGCTGGGCGGCGTCGACGGGCTGGTGACCTGTGCGGGCGTGACCGACGGGACGCCATCCGACGAGATGCCGCTGGGGACGTGGCAGCGCCTGATCGGTGTGAACCTCACCGGCACTTTCCTGTGCATCCAGGCCGCATTGCCCGAGCTGCTGCGTTCGCGGTCGGGGTCGATCGTCACGATCGGTTCGGTAGGAGCGGTGGCGGCCGCGGGCCGTTCGGCCGCTTACGACGCGACGAAGGGCGGGGTGCTCGCGCTGACCCGCAGTCTCGCCGCGGAGTACGCGGACCGGGGCTTGCGCGTGAACTGTGTCTGCCCCGGTCATGTGGCGACGAACCTGGCCGACAACAGCGCGGGTGACGGGCTGAACTCGGTGCCGCGCACGGCCATCGCCGGCCGGGTCAGGGCACCGCTGTCGCGCGCGGCCGCCCCAGGGGAGATCGCCTCCGTCGTCGGGTTCCTGCTGTCCGGCCGGGCATCCTTCATGACCGGTGCGAGCGTTCCGGTCGATGGTGGCTACACCGCGGTGTGAGCCGGAAGTGACCCGCGTGACCCAGCTCGAGACGCTGGCGCCACGCGGGCATCCCCGGGTCAGGGGAGCAGCACGGCACGGCCGAGTACTTCGCCGTGGTGCACTCGCTCCATCACGTCGGCTGCCTCGTCCAGTGGCGAGGCGGTCGTCTCCGTGTGCAGGACACCACGACCGGCCAGCGCGACGACCTCTTCCAGCTCGGTCCGCGAGCCCCAGAAGGGAACCGAGACCCGCAGGCCCTGCGGCAGGTTGCCGGTCTTGGTGATCTGGTAGGAGCCGCCGCCGGTGCCGACGAGGACGAGCGTGCCCGCGGTGCGCAGCAGATCGGGGCTGAACGCCGTGGTCGCGGCTACGCCGGCGAAATCGAGCACGGCATCCGCGCCCCAGCCACTGGACAGCTGTCGCACCGCGGCGGATGCTTCCGTCCCGTCGCGGGCCACCGCGGCGGCGCCGAGCTTTTCGGCGAGGGCGAGTGGTTCCGGCCGGGTGTCGACGGCCACGACCCGTGCGTCGTAGAGCGCCCGCGCCATCTGCAGCGCGAGGTGACCCAGACCGCCGATGCCGATCACGACGATCAACGCGCCTTGTTCCAGTCCCTGCACGGAAGTCAGAGCGTGGTACGACGTCAGCCCGGCGTCGGTGAGCGTCGCGGCCAGGCGCGGATCGAGACCGGGGGCTCCTACCGCGGCCCGTGCGTCGATCACGACGTACTCGGCCATCCCGCCGTCCACGCCGAGACCGATGCCCGCCGCGGGAAGCGTCCGGCGGCGATCGCAGTAGTTCGTCCTGCCCGCGTGGCATCGCGCACACCGGCCGCAACCCACCGGGGCGTGCACCACGACCTGGCTGCCCGGCTCCAGTCCGCTGACGCCGTCGCCGGTTTCGTCGACGACACCGCAGATCTCGTGCCCCAGGGTGAACGGCATCGCCCACTGGTCGCCCGCACCGTCGTGGATCACGTGCAGATCCGAATGGCACACCCCCGCCGCGGCGACCGCGAGGCGTACCTGGCCCGGGCCCGGCTCGGGGACCGGAATGTCGTCAACCTCGGCTTTGCCTGGGCTGCTCAGACGAAATGCGCGCATCGGCCACCTTTCCAGTCGTTGTGTCCCCGCGGACCGGATCTTCCGGCCTCATCGGGCGCTCCAGCCGCCGTCCACGTACAGCTCGGAACCGGTGGTGTAGCCCGAATCCTCGCTGGCGAGGAAGGCTACGGCCGCGGCGACCTCCTCCGGTCGTCCGAGCCTGCCCATCGGCGTGTTCGCGAGCATTGCCCGGTGGCGTTCGGTGCCGCGGAACCGGCTGTAGAGCTGTTCGGTGCCGATGAAGGCCGGGACCACCGCGTTGACGCGCACGCCCCGGGTGGCCCAGTGCAGGGCCGCGTTCATCGTCATCGAGCGCACGGCACCCTTCGCGGCGGCGTAGGAAAAGCTGTTGGCCAGCCCGCCGGTGGCACCCAGGATCGACGCGAGATTCACGATCGCGCCGCCGCCGGCACGCTCGATGGCCGGGCCGCCGTGCTTCATCCCGAGCCAGGTGCCGGCCTGGTCGATCGCGATGACGTCATCCCAGCGCCGCTGTGTCTCATCCTCGACGGTGGCGCTGCTGCCGATGCCCGCGTTGTTGACCAGGACGTGCAGATCACCCCACTCCCGCACGACGCCCTCGACCGTGCGCTGCCACGCGTCTTCGTCGCGGACGTCCAACTCGTACACCACCGTGGGACCGTCGAGCTGCCCGGCGAGGGCGGCGCAGGCCCCGGCGTCGACGTCGGTCAGCGCCACGGATGCGCCCTCCTCGATCAGACGCGTGGCGACGGCGGTGCCGAGACCGCCGGTTGCGCCGGTCAGAAGGACCTTCTTCCCTGCCAGCCGACCTCGCATGCTCATCCTCCCGGTACGCGGACGCTTGACATTCAAACCAAACTGAGCTTAGTTCAATTTGTGGACGCTGACGAGATGCTGACAACGACGCGTGCGGTTCGGAGGCGATTGGACCCCACCCGTGAGGTCCCGGAGAGCCTCATCCGGGAGTGCGTTCGCCTGGCTCTGCAGGCGCCGGCCGGCTCCAACGTGCCGCGGACGAGGTTCGTGGTCGTACGCGACCCCGAACTTCGCGCCGCGGTGGCGGGGATCTATTCCGAGGTCTATCTCGGCTCCTACCGTGAATCGGCCGGTTACCTCGGCCGGGTGGAGGCGAAGGACCCGGACACCCAGCAGAAGACCGCACGCTCGGCGGACGCGCTGGAGCGTGCGCTGCACGAGGTCGGCACGATCGTGATCGCCTGCCTGGACGGCCTGCGGCTGGACGGCACCCCGGCGCTCGCGAGCGCGTCGATGCTCGGTGGCGTGCTTCCGGCGACGTGGAGCTTCATGCTCGCGGCCCGCGCCCGCGGTCTGGGCACGGCTTGGACGACGATGCACCTGGCCCGCGAACGTGAGGTCGCGGAGATCCTGGGCATCCCGTTCGACACGGTGCAGCAGGTATGCCTGACACCGCTGGCCTACACCGTGGGCGAGAAGTTCAGTCCGGCCAAACGGCCCGCGCCCGACGAGGTCATCCACTGGGACCGCTGGGACACCGGCAAACTCGCCGCGCCACCGGTGACCGGAATCGCGCTTCCGTCATCATCCTGAGCAAAAGCCTTGCCCCGTAAGAAGAAACAAATCGGAGGAATCATGGCAGTCGAGGACGACCTGCAGTTCGAGCGCGATGGCCACATCGCGCGGATCTGGCTGAACCGCCCGCACAAGAAGAACTGCATCACGGTGCCGATGCTGCACCGGCTCGATCAGCTCATCACCGAGATCGAGGCGGACCCGGAGCTGCGCGTCGTGGTGATCCGCGGTCGTGAGAACACCTTCTCGTCGGGCTTCGACCTGGACAGCCTGAAGGAAGACTTCATCGGCACCAGTACCGCGATGGACGTCGCCGTGGTTTCGGCCAAGGTCTGCGACCGGCTCTACAACATGTCCAAGCCCTCCGTCGCGGTGCTCGAGGGCTACGTGACCGCCGGTGGCTTCGAGGTCTCGATCTCCTGTGACTTCGCGATCGCGGACGAGAACGCCAAGATCGGCGACTTCCACATCCGTCGCGCGCTCTTCGGCGGCGCCGGCCCGATCTACCGCCTCCCGCGCATGCTGGGCATCCGCAAGACCAAGGAACTGATGCTCACCGGGAAGCTGTTGTCGGGGAAGGAAGCCGACGAATTCGACCTGATCAACGCGAGCGCCCCGGCGGACGAGCTCGACGCGACGGTGGACGAGTTCATCGCCCAGCTGCTCAACAAGAGCCCGTTCCAGATGAAGCTCACCAAGATGGCGATCGACCGTGGTCTGGACGCCGACATCGCCTCGCTCATGGTGCTCGAGCACCTCGCGGTGGGTGTCACGCTGAACTCCGACGACGCGGCCGAGGGTGTGTCGGCGTTCCTCGAGAAGCGTGAGCCGAAGTGGACGGGACGCTGAGCGTCCGCACGCCCGCGGAGCTGTTCGGCCTGACCGGCCGGACAGCTCTGGTCACCGGTGCCTCGTCCGGACTCGGCGTGCGCTTTGCCGAAGTGCTCGCCGCGGCCGGGGCCACCGTGTGGATCACCGCACGGCGCGCGGAACGGCTGGAACGGCTGGCGGAGCGGAATCCGGCCTTCCGGCCGTTCCGCGCCGACGTCTCCGACGCGGACGACCGGGCCGCGCTGATCGAGGCGATTCGTGCGGCGGGCGCCACATTGGACGTCCTGGTCAACAACGCGGGCGCGGACAACGGTGCGAAGCCGGATGCGGAAACCCCGGAGCAGTTCGCCGGGGTCCTCGGCACCAACCTGGTCGGACCGTTCCACCTCGCCCAGCTCGCGACGGAGCTGGGGGGAGAGCTGTCCGTGATCAACGTCAGCTCCATCCTGGGCCTGGTCTCGGCCGCTCCGCTGGGCAGTGCCGGCTACGCCGCGAGCAAAGCCGGGCTGCTGGGACTGACCCGCGAGCTGGCCGGGCACTGGGGCCGGCGCGGGGTGCGCGTCAACGCGCTCGCCCCGGGCTGGTTCCGGACCGAGATGAACGAGGAACTGTTCGCCGACGAACGCTCGGCGAAGTGGGTGAACCGGAACACGATGCTGGGCCGGCCAGGGCAGGCGTCCGAACTGGACACCGCCCTGCTGTTCCTCGCCTCGCCGGCGTCGAGTTACCTGACCGGTCAGGTGCTCACCGTCGACGGCGGCTGGACTGCCCGGTGACCATCAACGGAGGCAACGCGTGACGGACAACGTCGACCTGCTCGTAGTCGGCGGCGGTATGGCCGGGCTGACCGCGGCGACCCGCGCGGTTCAGCGTGGGCTGCGGGTCCTGCTGGTGGAGCGGGCACCGAACCTGGGCGGCTCGGCGCTCTACGCCGGCTACCTGTGGACGGCGCCGACGATCGAGGCGATGGACGAGGCCAACCCGGACGGCGATCCGGCGCTCAAGGCGGCCGTCGTGAACGGTTTTCCCGGCGCGGTGGACTTCCTGCGCGGGCTCGGCGTTCCGGTCGGCCCCGCGGTGCCGATCCTGCGTTTCGGCCGAGGCCACCAGTTCGACACCGCGCTGTATGTCGAGACCTGCCGCAAGATCGTCGCCGGCGCGGGTGAGATCCTCACCTCGACGACCACCGGGAGACTCCGCGTCGACGACGCCGGGACCGTGGTCGGCGCGGAACTGACGCTGCCCGGCGGCCAGACCCGCGCCGTGACAGCGCGTGCGACGATGCTCGCCACCGGGGGGTTCCAGGCCGACGCCGAGCTAAGGGCCGAATACGTGCACGCCGCGGCAGGCGAAATCCCGTTGCGTTCCAACCCGTACAGTCGTGGCGACGGCCTGCGGCTCGCCCAGGGCGCCGGGGGTGTGGCGGCCAACCGGCACGGCGGCTTCTACGGCCATCTCGTGCCCTCGCAGATCACCCTCGAGCCCGAGTTGTTCGTGGACCTGGCGCTGTATTACAGCGAGCACGCGCTGATGTTCAACCTCGACGGCGAGCGCTTCGTCGACGAGACGGTCGGTGACCATCACAACGCCAATGCGCTGCTCGCGCAGCGGGAAGCACGCGCGCTGTTGATCACCGACGCGCGCGGGTACCGCGAGTTCGTCAACGCCGCTTACGTGGAGGGCGCGCCCTTCACCGACAAGTTCGCGCTGGCCAGGCGCCGCGGCGGTCGATGCGTGATCGCCGACGACGCGGAGGACTTCGCCGCGATGCCGCCGGAGTGGGGTTACCACGGAGTCAAGATCGCCGAAGAGGTGGCACGGCTCGCCGCGGGAGAGGCGCCGAGCCCCGCCCGTGAGTTCGATCCGCGGCCGCTGGCCGAACTTCCGTATTACGTCGTGGAAACCGTCCCGGCCATCACTTTCCCGTTCGCGGGCGTGCGCGTCGACGAGAAGGCGCACGTGTTGTCGAAGGCCGGGGACGTCGTGCCCGGGCTCTACGCCGCCGGTTCCGACATCGGCGGGCTGTACGTCGGTGCCTACGCCGGCGGCCTGGCCCCGGCGGTGGTGCTCGCACTTGCCGGGACCGACGATGTCGTTTCGACGCTGAGCTGAAGTCAGTTCGGCTATGGTTGTGCTCACAGCGTGACCGAGGAGGAACGACATGAGCATCGAAGCACTGACCGAAGCCGCGGACGGCCCGCGTTCGAAGCGGCCCGCCATTCTCGCCGCGGCGATGGAAGGGTTCGGGGAGGTCGGATACGAGGCCATCAAATGGTCGGAAGTGGCCGATCGGGTCGGCATCGGCCAGACCGCCCTGTATCACTACTTCGAGTCGAAGGCGCACTGCCTGCTGACCATCATGCGGCTGGCGTTGCGCAATTCCGAAGCGGCCTTCGCGCGGGCCGTGGCAGATGCCGAGGGAACGGTACCGGCGTTGCGGGCAGCCGTGCGGGCCGCGTATTCCCTGACGCCGGGCGAAGTGCTGCAGAACCGGATTCTGCAGGCGAACATGTCCGTCATCGCCAACCCGCGCAGCTCGGCGCGCGAGGAACACGAGCGTCAGCGATGCCGGGAACTGGTGGCGCAGATCGAGCGGAACTGGTCACAGCTGCTCGAGGAAGGAATGCGCGGCGGTGATTTCGTCCGGCAGGATCCGGCGCTGGTGGCACGCATCCTGCTGGGGCTCATCGTCGGAGTGTGGCGGTGGTACCGGCCGGGCGGCCGGCTCACGCTGGAGGCCATCGCCGATTCCGTCGAAACGTCGTGCGTGCTGATCGCGACCGGGGGAGATCCCCGGTGAACCGCCGCTGATGAGCGGTCACAATGGAAAGGAAGTGCCGATGGTCATTACCGATTACTACGCGCGGATCGACGGCCCGGAGCCGCTGACCGGGCTGAACCTCGTGGAGCCCGGTGTCGAGTTCCTCATCGCCGTGCGCGGTGATGACACCACCGGTAACGGCCAGGACGCGCTTCGTGACTACCTCGAAGGGCGGCCGCCGGTCGGCCGCAAGCACAACGTGATCAGCGCCTGCTCGGACGGCGACCTGGAAATGGTCTACGGTTACGTCACCGAGGGCAACGGTAAGGGCACCGGTTCCTTCTCCGCGGTGGCGCTGCTGTCGCCGGACCAGAAGATCGCGCGGTACCAGGCGTTCTTCCACACGACGTTCCACATGTTCGCGCTCCCCGAGGGAAACAACGCATGAGCGCGCCCGTACTGACCAGGTGGTTCGCCACGATCGATTCCGATCGGCCCGAGGACATCCTCGGCATGATCGCCCCGGACTTCACTTTTTCGATCGTGTTCGGCACCGGCAGCGCCGCGGCCACCGACTTCAACGGCGGCCGTCCGGCCATGGAGGGTTACCTCGCGCAGCGTGAAAAGGGCGTGCTGACGCATCACGTGCTGACCGCGTCCACCGTCGGCTCCGACGAGCTGGTCCTGGGTCAGGCTCGCCGCGGCGGCGCGTTCGAGTCCTCGTTCGTCGCGTGCGCGCGGCTGGACGGTGACGGGAAGGTGTCCCGGCTCATCATCGGACGGTCGCCGGAACTCGACGTCGAAGCCCGCTGAATCCCCGAGAGGAGACATCGATGTTCAACCTCGCACTGCTCGCCGCACGCCCGCCGGAGTGGACGCATGAGCAGTTCATCGACTGGTGGCGTGGTGAGCACGCCGAGGTCACCTATCCGCTGCCGGGCCTGCGGGCCTGGCGCCACACGGCGGTGTCGAGCGCGCTCGAACCCCGCTCCGAGGGCTGGGACGGGCTGTCCGTGCTGAGCTTCGACAGCGAGGAAGCCCTCCGTGCCGCGCTCGCCAGCAAGGAATGGGCGGACGCGATCGCCCACGTCGGCACGATGCGCGGCAAGCGGATCGCGTTGCTCGGCGACGAGCGCGAGATGTTCCGGGCCTGAGGGGGAGCGATGCGGGAACTCGTCGCCGACCTGCGCAAGCGCGTCTCGGATACCCCGGACGCGGAGATCGTGGTCGACAAGGACGGCGTGCACACCCTGGCCGGCATTCTCTCGGCCGGCGAAGCTCTTGCCGCGCAACTGGAAAGCGTCGCCGGCTCCGGCTCGACGCTCCTGCTGCAGGCCGACAACACGTGGCGGACGGTGGTCGGCGTGGTCGCGGCCGGCTGCACGGGCGGCACGCTGGCGTTGATCAGCCGGCACAGCACGCGCCAGGAGTTCGCGGCCGCGTGCGAGGACATCGCGCCGGACGCGGTCGTCGCGGCACCCGAGTTGTTCGACGCGTGGGGCGCGGACGGCTTCCGGCCGCCGAGCGATACCGACGTGCTCGACGGGTGGCGGCTCGCGGGCGAGAGGGGGCTGCCTTCCGGCCGCTGGCGAGACGGTGCCGTGATCGGCCTGACCTCGGGATCGACCGGGCGGGCGAAGGGCGTCGTCCAGTCGGAACGGGCGTTGCGGTACGCCTGCCGGTCGACGATCGAGGCAGTCGGGCTCCGGCCCGGTGACGCCATCGGCGCCATGGTGCCGTTGTCGTCCGCGGCGGCGATCTGCTTCGGCGCCTACCTCCCGCTGCTGCTTGGGGGCCGGATGGTGGTGCTGGACAAGTGGGATCCCGCCGAAGCGGTGCGGATGCTGGCCGAGCACGAGGCACGCTGGACGATGTGCGTGCCGACGATGGCGCTGCAAATGGGCGCCGCCGCTACGGGCGAGGGACTGCTCGCGTCGATGGTGGCGATGACCGTCGGCGGCGGGCCGATGGACGCCGGTGCGCTGAGCCGCGCCGAACGCCGCCTCGGCACGAGTTTCCTGCGCGTGTTCGGCATGTCGGAATGCCTGGGTCACACGACATCCTCGCCGGACGACCCGGAGGAAATCCGCCTCGGCACCGACGGGACCCCGTTTCCCGGCACCGTCTTGCGCGCCGTCGACGAGACCGGGAACGTGCTGCCGCCCGGTGAAACCGGCAGGGCGCAGGTGAACGGGCCGTCCCTGTTCACCGGCTACGCGCGCGGTGGTGCCGTCACCGCACCGGAGCTGACCGGGGACGGCTTCCTGCCGACCGGTGATCTCATCGAGGTCCGCCCCGATGGGCGGGTTTCGGTCAGGGGCAGGGAAAAGGACATCATCATCCGCGGCGGCCGCAACATCGACATCGCGGAGGTGGAGGGCGCGGTCGCCCGCCACCAGCAGGTCGATCAGGTGTGCGTGGTCGCCGTGCCGGACGAGGTGCTCGGTGAACGCGTGGCCGCGCTGGTCGTCAGTTCGTCCGGAAACCTCGATCTTCCCGCGATTCAGGATCACCTCGGCCGTGAGGGCCTCATGAAGGGCAAGTGGCCGGAGTACGTGTTCCAGGTCGAGGCCCTTCCCCAGAACCGGGTCGGCAAGCTGTCCCGCCGGGACGCCACGGACCTCGCCGTGCGGCTGCGTGAGGCCACAGCCGGCTCCGGTTGAGCGACGGGACGCACCGACCGCGCCGGGCTCCGCTGGGGATGTTCCCGGTTCGCCGACGGAAGGGATGCATGGGTGGAGACTTTCGAGCACGCGTTCTCGCCGTTCCGGCTGGGCCCGTTGACGTTGCGCAACAGGCTGGTGGCGTTACCGGCCGGTACGAGCATGGCCGAGCAGGGCGTGCCGACCCACGGCGACACCGAGCACTTCGGGCGGCTCGCCGCCGGTGGCGTGGGGATGATCATCGGCGGGGCCACCGTCGTGCACCGCAGCTCGACCTTGCGCTCGCGCAAGCTCGTCGAAGCCTATGTCGACGAGTTCGTGCCGGCGGCGGCCGCGAAGGCCCGGGTGGTGCACCGGCACGGCGCGAAGTTCATCGGGCAGCTGTGCCACCTCGGCCGTGAATTCATCGGTGGCGAGTCGGATTCCCCGCCGGTGGCGCCCTCGCCGATCAAGACGGCGCGGGACGCGTACCCGCCGCACGAGCTGACCGTGCGCGAGATCGAGGACATCGTCGAGGGCTGGCGGATCTCCACGGAGAACCTGGTGCAAGCGGGCGCGGACGGTGCCGAAATCCATGCCGCGCACGGTTACCTGCCCGCGCAGTTCCTCTCGCCGCTGACCAACCGGCGCACCGACTCGTTCGGTGGCAGTTTCGGCAACCGGATGCGTTTCACCCGGATGGTGCTCGCGGCGATGCGTTCGGTGGTGCCCGAGGGGTTCGTGATCGGCGTGCGGCTCAGTGGTGAGGAGGAGATCCCCGGGGGCATGGGGATCGACGACTGCGTGCGGATCGCCGAGGATCTGGCCTGCCTCGGCGCCGACTACTTCTCGATCACACACGGTACCCGGGGCAACTACGTCAAGGACGCCGGCAACCCGGACGCGGTCGCGGTGCCGTCGGCGGCGCGGGTGCGCGCGGCGACCGGACTGCCGACTCTGGTGGGCCAGCGGATTCGCGACGCCGCGACGGCCGAGCACATCGTGAAATCGGGTCACGCGGACCTGGTCGGCATGGCCCGCGCGCTGATCGCCGACCCCGACCTGCCGGAGAAGTCGCGGACCGGGCGCCTTGCCGAGGTGCGCGGCTGCCTGGGCATCAACCAGGATTGCCGGGCCTTCGATCCGCACCTGCACTGCGCGGTCAACGCGGAGGTCGGGCGTGGCCGCCATCCGAACCTGGGAGTGCCTGCGCCGCGCTCCAAGGAGGTGTACGTCATCGGCGGCGGACCGGCCGGGCTGGAGGCGGCGCGGGTGGCGGCCGGGCGTGGCCACCGGGTGACGGTCTTCGAGCGGTCGACCCGGCTGGGCGGGACCGTGCGGGTGGCGGCCGAGTCCCCGCACCGGGCCACGATCATCGACATCGTCGACTACCTCGGGAACGAGATGAAGCGGCTCAGGGTGGAGGTGAACCTGGCGGCGGGGATCGAGGCGGACGACTTCGCCGAAATCCTCTCGCTGGCCGACCACGTGGTGCTGGCGACCGGTTCGAAGTCGGCGGGCATCCGGCCCGGCCTCGCCGCACGTGCCTCCGCGACGATCGACGACGTGCTGCTGGGCAAGGTGCCGGAGGTACCGGGGCGGCGCGCGCTGGTCTACGACGAGGGCGACGGGTTCTGGCCGGCCTACAGCGCCGCGGAATCCTTGCTGCGCGACGGTTGGCAGGTCACCTTCGCGACACCGCTCACCGGACTGGCGACGCGTGTCCCGGCGGAAAGCGCGGGCCCGCTGTTGCGGCGGCTCGGCGCGGGCGGAGTCGAACTCCTGGTGGGGCACGAAGCAGTCGTGCCCGGCGACGCGTCGGAGCCGGTGCTGCTGCGCCCGGCGTTCGGCGGCGGCACCCAGCGGCGCCTGGAGGACGTGCTCACGGTGTGGCACAGCCCGCGGGTCCCGGTGGACGCCCTGGTGCGGGAGGTGCCCGAGGGTGCGCCGGTGACCGTGATCGGGGACTGCCGCACGCCTCGGCGGATCAGTCACGCGATCGCCGAGGGGTACCAGGCGGGCGCGCGGATCTGACGCCGGTCACCCGGTGGTGACCCGAGCTGAAGGAGAACCTCATGGACGAAATCGTCGTTCTCGCCGCGATGCGCGGCGGGCGCATCGCACTGGCGCCTGACGGGGCGACGCTGGCCGGGCACCGGTGACCGGCCCGGGCGGCGCCGCCGCAAGCACCGGCGAGTGGACCGCGCCCGGAGCCCACCCGGTGGCCGACGGGGTCCACCGGATCGTGCTGCCGATGCCGCAGGACGGGCTCAAAGCGGTCAACGTCTATGTCCTCGCCGGCGTGGACGGGCTCACACTCATCGACGCGGGCTGGCGGGTGCCGGGCAATTTGGAACTGCTCGACGACGGTCTGAACCGGATCGGCCACGCTGTCGGCGACATCCGTGACGTGTTCGTCACGCATGTGCATCGCGACCACTACACGCTCGCACCCGAGCTGCGCCGCAAGGTCGGCGCCCGGATTCACCTCGGCGCCGGCGAGCGCACGGGCGTCCGGCTGATCCGGGAACTGGGCAACAACCAACCGGTCTCGTCGCTGCGTGAGCTGGCCCGGGCAGGCGCGGAGGACCTTGCGGCGCGCGTGGCCGGCCTGACGGCGGAGGAATCCTGGACCGCGCGGGACTGGGAGGACCCCGACGTCTGGCTCGATGCCGGCCCGGTGACCGTGGCCGGCCGACCGATGGAGGCCGTGGCCGTCCCCGGCCACACGAAGGGGCACCTGGTCTTCCACGACCGGGCCGCGGGCCTGCTGTTCGCCGGTGACCACGTCCTGCCCACGATCACTCCGTCGATCGGTTTCGAGCTGGGGGACTGGGAGTTGCCGCTCGGGCAGTACCTCGCCTCCCTGGAGGTGCTGGATCGCCGGCCCGACGCCACCCTGCTGCCGGCCCACGGTATGCCGGGCGGCAGCGTGCATGCTCGCGTGCGCGAGCTGTTGGCCCACCACGAGCGGCGCTTCGCCGCCACCCGCGCGGCGGTTGCCGGAGATCCGGTCGCCGCGGGCGCCGGCGACGCCGTGGACGGGATCACCGTGGCGTCGCGGCTGACCTGGACACGGCGGGAGCGGCCGTTCGACGTTCTCGATCCCTTCAACCAGATGATCGCGGTCTGCGAGACGATGGCGCACCTCGACGTGCTCGTCGCCCGCGAGGCCCTGCAGGTGACCGCTCGCGGCGGCGTCGACCTCTTTTCGGCCGCGTGAACGATCCGTGCGACGGTTTGCGGAGGAGCTGATGTCCACACCGTCCCCGGCGATGATGGAAGCGTGGCAGTGGACCGGAACCGGCCGGCCGCTGAGCAGGTGCGTGGTTCCGGTTCCCCGGCCGGGGCGGGGCGAGGTCCTCGTCGCGGTTCGTGCGGCCGGCATGTGTCACTCCGACGTCGGTGAACTGGACGAGCCGTCGTGGGCCGAGAACATCCACAAGAATCCGATCACCCTGGGGCACGAGATCGCCGGCGAGGTGGCCGAGACCGGCGCCCTGGTGACCGCATTCGCGCCGGGAGACCGAGTCGCTGTTTTCCCGATGGGCGCCACGGTGCCCGGATACGGGCGGGACGGGGGTTACGCCGCGTACGTCGTGGCCCCTGCCCTGGACCTGCTCCGGCTGCCGTCCGGGCTGTCCTACGCCCTCGCGGCCCTTGCCACCGACGCGGGTATGACGTCGCACCACGCGGTGGTGAAGGTGGCCGGCGTCGGTCCAGGCAGCCGGGTCGGCATCATCGGACTCGGTGGACTCGGCCAGATCGGGGCACGCCTCGCAGTGCTGCACGGCGCCGAGGTGCACGCAGCGGATGTGCGCCCGGAGGCTGTCGAGCTGGGGCGTGGTCTGGACGTGGCGGACGTCGTCCACTCGGCGGCCGCCCTGGAGGGGCGTGACCTCGACACGGTGATCGACTTCGCCGGCTTCGGGGCGACCACCGACTCGGCTGTCCGCGCGATCCGCACGGGTGGCACCGTCGTCATGCTGGGGCTCGGGGCCGAACGCACCAGCCTGGTCACCGCCGACGTGATCCACCGAAAGGCGCGGATCGTGGGGTCTTCCGGCGGGACCCGGGAGGACATCCGGGCGGTGCTCGAACACCTCGCCTCCGGCGCGGTGACCCCGGCGGTGGAACACCTGGGATTCGAGCAAGTGCCGGAGGGCATCGAGCGGCTTCGGGAAGGTCGTGTCACCGGACGGCTGGTCGTCATGATGCCCGAGGTGCCCGAAAACTAACGGTGAGCGGCGGTGACCGTAGGGCCCGTCCGGTCGGTGAAGTGTGGTGATCTGCCCGCCTGTGATGCATATATCACCCACGAAATAGTCGGACGACCTACTCTTTGCCCGAGATCGTCGGGCGTGAATGAGGTGCGGATGAGCCAGGACAGGATCGTGCTGCTGGAGGGGGCGCGGACGCCGGTGGGCAGCTTCGGCGGCGCGTTCAAGGATGTGCCGGGGTTCGAGCTGGGCGCGACCGCGGCGAGGGCCGCGATCGAGCGGGCCGGGGTGGAGCCGGCGGATCTCGGCGAGGTCGTGATGGGCTGCATCGGGCAGGCAGGCCCGGACGCCTACAACGCGCGCCGGGTGGCGCTGGCCGCCGGGTTGCCCGTGACGACGCCCGCCTACACGGTGAACCGGCTGTGCGGGTCGGGTCTGCAGGCGATCTGGTCCGCGGCGATGCAGATGCGCTGGGGCGGCGTGGACTTCGCGCTCGCCGGTGGAGACGAGTCGATGAGCCGGATGCCGTTCTACGACTTCGGCGCCCGCTCCGGATACCGGCTGGGGGACCGCACGCTGGTGGACGGCACGGTGATGATGCTGACCGACCCGTTCCACGACATCCACATGGGAGTAACCGCGGAGAACGTCGCGCGCAAGTTCGGCGTGTCCCGACGGGAGCAGGACGAGTTCGCGCTGGAGTCGCAGCGGCGGGCCGCCTCGGTCGCGGCCAAGGAGGCGTTCGCCGGGGAGATCGTGCCGGTCGAGGTCGGCGGGCGGCGGCCGGTGACCGTGACCGAGGACGAGCACCCGAAGCCCGGGACCACGCTGGAGGCGCTGGGAAAGCTGCGTCCGGCGTTCGAGAAGGACGGCACGGTCACCGCGGGCAACGCCTCGGGCATCAACGACGGTGCGGCGGCCGTGGTGCTGGCGCGCGAGTCCGTCGTGGCCGAGCGTGGGCTGACCGGCTTGGTGACCCTGGAGGCGGTGGCGACCGCGGCGATGGAACCGGAGCTGATGGGCTACGCGCCGGTTCCAGCGCTGCGGCGGCTGTTCGAGCAGACCGGAATCACGCCGGCCGACATCGACGTGGTCGAACTGAACGAGGCGTTCGCGTCCCAGGCCGTGGCAGTGATCCGCGACGCCGGGCTCGACCCGGACAAGACCAACCCCTATGGTGGCGCCATCGCGCTGGGGCACCCGGTCGGCGCGACCGGGGCCATCCTCACGGTGCGGGCGGCCAAGCACCTCGTGCGGCACGACCAGGAGCTCGCTGTGGTGACGATGTGCATCGGCGGCGGACAGGCGTTGGCGGCGCTGTTGCGGAGGGTCGCGTGAGCGTGCGCTGGGAGGTCACCGGGGGAGTCGGCCGGATCACGCTGGACCGGCCCGAGGTGTCGAACGCGATCGACCTGCCCACGGTCCGGGAGCTGGCCGCTGCCGTCACCGCCGCCGAGGCCGATGATGTCCGTGTCGTGGTGCTGACCGGCGCGGGCGCCCGCTTCTGCGCCGGCGGGGACGTGCGTTCGTTCCTGGCCGCGCCGGAACCGTCGGAGTACTTGCACGGACTGGCATCGGAGGCGGAAGCCGCGCTGCGGCGCCTCTCCGCGCTGCCGAAACCGGTGGTGGCCGGGGTGCAGGGCGCGGTCGCCGGGGCGGGACTGGCGTTCGTGCTCAACGCCGACGTCGTGGTCGCCGCGCGGTCGACCAAGTTCCGGATGGCCTATTCCGGTATCGGGCTCACCCCGGACTGCGGGGTGTCCTACCTACTTCCCCGTGCGGTCGGTACCCAGCGCGCGCTCGAACTGGCCCTGACCGGGCGCACGCTGACCGCCGAGCAGGCGCGGGACTGGAGCCTGGTGACCGAGGTGGCCGACGACGAGGCGCTGGCGGACCGGGTGAGCGAGCTGGCGGAGACACTGGCCGGTGGTCCGGCCGCCGCGCTCGGACAGACCAAACGCCTGATCCGCTCGTCCTTCGATGTCTCCCGCGAACGCAGCGCGGCCGATGAGGCCGCCACCATCGCCGCGGCCGTCACCACCGGCGAGGCCCAGCGGCTGATCCAGCGGTTCACGGCGCGATGATCAGCTGATTCCGCTGGACGTCCGGCCGGGCCTTGCCGTACCCGTGGGTCCGAGCGAGACGCGGCAGCGTTCCGGGTCGGACACCGGTGTACTGGTCACCGACCTGCGTGGCGCCACCGGCACGGTCCGGGGCACCGGCGCGCTCGCGCATCGTGCGGTCAGGTGAACGCGCCCGATGAGCACGACTGTTCGCGTGGGAGAACGATCCCCGGTAGGCTGAATCCGACGTCAACTGCGGATTCTGCTGGGGCCGAGGGAGTTGCCATGACTGGGGCCATCGACGAGGTCACGCCGAAGCAGCTGCCGGTGACCGCTCGGGGGCGGCGCAGCCGGCAGGCGCTGCTGGACGCCGCAAAGGTCGTCTTCGCGCGGGATGGCTTCGCCGAAGCGCGCATCACCGACATCGCCGACACCGCCAAGGTCGCGCACGGTTCGTTCTACACCTACTTCTCCTCCAAGGAGGAGGTTTTCGTGGCGTTGCTGCGTGAGCTGGAGGACGAGCTGCGCAGTCCCGGCGCCGCCGGCACCGCTGACGAGCACGGCAAGCAGCACGAGCCGTACGAGTCGATCCTGCGCGCGAACACGGTCTACCTCGACGCCTACCACCGCAACCGCGAGATCATGATCGTGTGGGAGCAGGTCGCCACCCTCAACGCGGAGGTCGAGGATCTGCGCCGCGCGGCGAGCGATCGCTTCGCGGCCAGGATCGAGGCGGCGGTGCGGCACTGGCAGGGGACGGGGGTCGCGGACCCGGCTCTGGACGCGGCCTGCGCGGCGGTCGCCCTCACCGGCATGGTCAGCAACTTCGTGTACCGCCTGTCCGCCCGTCGAGGGAAGTTCGACCTGGAGTCCTCGGCGCGGCAGCTGTCCCTGTTGTGGGCGAACGCGCTGGGCGTGCGGGTGCCGGAACACCGCGTCTGACAGGACGGATCGGGGCCAGGCTCCCGTGCCTGGCCCCGATCACGTGTCAAGCTCTCGATCGCCGAGGAGCGGTCGGTCAGCTCGTCCTCGACGCCCGCTGGGCGCCCCGTGGGTCTCGCGCCGGTGTGTGGAACGTCGTCCGCCGGACATCACGGTGCGGAGCCCGTGGCGGGGCGGCGCGTTCGTCAGGTGATGGTGAGTGTCGTCGTGCCGGGTGCCGCTGCCCTGGTGGTCCCGAATTCGCCCGTGCCGGCATCGAGTGCGAAGTGCAGCCGGCCCCCCGGGTCGGCGGTGGCCTCCCGGGTGGTCGTGACCGCCTGGTGCGTGGCATGGATCGTGTAGGTCTGGCCGGGCGTGAACGCGGCGGGCGTGGCGATGTCGACGTTGCCCGCACCGGTGATCGTCAGCGCACGGCCGTCTGTGCGGGCGCCGGTGAGATCGAGGAAACCGTCAGTGCCGCGAGCCACCCGGACTTGGTAGTCCCAGATCGAAAATCGCGGGATCGCGGTCCGGTAGGAGAACGTCTGGGGTGTGGCAGTGGGCGTCGCGAACTTCGCGTTGGCGCCGGGAACTACCTCGCTGGCAAAGATCCTGGCGTTGTTCGCTCCGTGCGTACCCGGGGTCTGGACGGTCCGGAACGGGATTCCCTTTGCTGTGAGGTCATCGACGGCGATGGTGCGATTGAGGCTGAGCTCCTGTTCCAGCAGGGTTCCCGATGGCGAGCGTACCGGCGAGAAATCGCCTTGGCATTCCGGGGCGTTCAGTAATTCCAGCGGATTCAGGCAGGCATCGCCGCTACTGAGGAGGAACGCGATATCGGTTCCTTTGATGTTGGTGGCGATGTCACGCGGATTGAACTGGGCCCACCAGACCGGATCCGTGAGACTCGTGGTGTAACCCTGATCCCGGAAGTAGCCGACAGGCTCGATGATCGTGGTCTGCAGTTCCGGTTCCTTGATGTCGTAGCCGCCGCTGACGTAGCCGATGTAGGAGTACGCGTCGGGGTGGATCATGCCCTGCAGCGCGGCGGCCCAGCCGCCCATGGAGAAGCCCATGACACCGCGGCCACCGCGGTCGCCCCGCACGTTGAAGATGCTCTCCACCAGAGGGTACAGCTCCTGGTGCAGGAACGAGTCCGCGGGCAGGTCGCGCGCCGTCAGCGGCTGGATGTTCGGAAGCAGGTCGGAGCGGCCGTCGACCCACATGCAGGTCTGGCAGACCGACCCGGCGGGGTCGGTATCCGGTGCGACGGCGACGAAACTCATCCGGCTCAGCTGTGACGGGATGTCGTACAGGTTGTTCTGCAGGTACCCGCCACCGCATCCGATCATCCGCACCAACGTCTCCTGCGAGGTGACCGCATTGAGCGCGCAGTTGTCCAAAGGAGACAAGACGGTGCCATGGAGGACGTACATCACCGGCAGCTTCGTGCCGGTGTCACGATAACTGTCCGGAAGATAGACCGTGTTGGTGATGCGTCGCTGCAGGAGCGGACTGTCGAAGGTCAAGTGCAGCACCTGGTCGTTGCCGTCGACAGGAGAGACCCGCACGTTCCACCCGGAAAACGGCGCGGGCGCCGCGGACGCCGGCACCGAACCGAACACCATCGCGATGGCGGCTGCGAGCACAGCGAGCCGCCGGAGGGTCTTTTGCCACATGAAAGTTTTCCCTTACTCGTCATTGAGTGTCGTGACGGTGTCAGCTCGCCTGGTAACGCGCCTGCAACACCTTCTTGTCGATCTTCCCGGCGGCGGTCAGCGGGAGTTCGTCCACGATGTGCACCGCCTTGGGGACCTGGTGGGGGCCCTTCCTCTCCCGGACCGTCGCCAGCAGCCCTTCCGGGTCCACCGGCTGCCCGCGGCGCGGGACCACGAAGGCCGTCACCGCCTCGCCCCACTTGTCGTCGGGCAGGCCGATCACCGCGCTGGAGGAGACGCCGGGAACAGTGGCGATGACGTCCTCGATCTCCCGCGGGTAGACGTTGAACCCGCCGGATATGATCATGTCCTTCTTCCGGTCCACAATGGAGTAGTAGCCTTCTTCGTCGCGCACCGCGAGATCGCCGGTGTGCAACCAGCCGTCCTGCAGTGCGATTTCGGTCTGCTCGGGCTGGTTGTGGTAACCGGTCATGACCGCGGGCGAGCGCAGGCACAGCTCGCCGATCTCGCCGCGCGGCACCGGTTCCCCGTCCTCGCCGAGGATCGCGAGCCGTGTTTCCGTGGCGGGACGTCCGCAGGTCGCCAGCAGTTCCGGCCGGTGCGCCGGGTCGTGCTCGTCCTTGCGCAGGCTGGTGCACATGCCGAGACATTCGGTCTGGCCGTATCCCTGCTGCATCACCGGTCCGAACGCGTGCCAGGCTTCGGCGATGCGTTCCGGGGTCATCGGTGCCGAGCCGTAGAGCACGGTTTCCAGCGACGAGGTGTCGTGCCGGTCGATCCCGCCGTGGTCCAGCAGCGAGTAGACCATGGTAGGCACCGTGAACGCGTAGTTGATCCGTTCCTCGGCAACGGTTGCGAGCCAGGCTTCAGGGTCGAACGACTGGTGAAGTACCACCGTACCGCCACGACACAACGTCGGCAGGATCGGCAACGATCCCGCATGCGTGATCGGTGCCGAGAGCAGGAACCGCGGGCGTTCCGGCAGTCCCCACGAAGCGGTCAGAATCCGGGACATCGCCACCAGAGCGCGGTGCGGAACGAGGACTCCCTTGGGGCGTCCCGTGGTTCCCCCGGTGTACTGCAGCCAGGCGGTGTCCTCTTCCCTCGCGGGCCCGCGGGGGAGTGGTCGCGGGGAGAGTTCGGCGCCGAGTGCGAGCAGATCCGGCGCGAGCTCCGTGGGACCGAAGGTGAGCAGGTGCTTGATGCCGGGACAGCGCTGCGCGATCGCGGCCGCCGTGTCCGCGAACTTCGGGTGGACGAGGAGGACCTCGATGCCGGCGTCGAGGCAGGCGATGCTGTGGTCGTCGACGGAACCGAGTGGGTGCAGGCCGGTGTAGGTGCCGCCAAGCAGGTAGGTGGCCGCCTGGGCGAGCCAGACCTCGGGAATGTTCGGGCTGAGCGCGCCGACCGCACTGCCGTGCCCGATACCCCGTGCGGCCAGCACCTGTCCGATCCGGCTGATCAGGGAGGCGGACTCGGCATAGCTGACTCGCCGCTCGCCGAGGACGAACGCGTCGCGCTCGGGGAACCGGTCCAGCGCCTCGATGATCAGATCGGGGAAGGTCAATTCGGGGGAAGAGGGGTGAACCACGGTGTTCTCCTCGAGTTCGCTGGTCAGGCGGTGGCAAGTGGGGGCGTGCTCTGGAACATGACTCGGTCTGCCACCCCGGCGTACTTCTCCCGTGCGACTTTGATCGCGCCTTGCCAGGTGGGCGCGACAACGCAGAAGGCGTCGAGGATCTCGTCGGGAACCAGCTGTGCCATCGTGTCGTGCTCGCCCTGGCGGACCTTCTGCCGCAGGCTTTCGCCGAGTGCGCCCCAGCCGTGCAGGTCGAGGACAGGCCGGTAGGCGGGAGTCGACGCGTAGAAAGCGAACTGGCGGCGGACCGCTTCGCGTTCGGCATCCCCGGTGTCTTCGTCCACAATGCACAGTGTGGTGACGGAAAGGGCGAAATCGGCGCGGTCCCGGCCCGTTTTCGCGAGCCCGCGCGCGATCGCGGGTTCGGCGACCTCCCGAAGGTAGGTGTGCGTGTGGATCGGGTGGATGAACGCGCCGTCGGCGACGTCACCGGCGGCCTCGAACATCGCCGGCCCGAGCGCGGCCAGATACACCTGCGGTTTCGGGAACTCCAGCGGACCGGGGTTCATCCCGGGAGGCAGGTAGTCGAGCGTGTAGTACTCGCCGTGGAAGTCGAGCGGGTGCTCACCGGCGAACGCGCCCCAGATGTGCCGAACCGTACGGACGTACTCGCGCAGACGCGGCATGGGAGGGGTGAAGGCGCTGGAAAATCGCCGTTCGATGTGCTTGCGAACCTGCGACCCGAGTCCGAGCACGAACCGGCCCCTGCTGGCGCGCTGCAGGTCCCAGGCCGACACCGCGGTCAGCATCGGACTGCGCGGAAACGCCAGCGCGATCGAGGTGCCGAGTACACCACGGTGCAGATGCTGTGAAGCGATCGCGAGCGCCTGGAAAGGATCGCCGACCGATTCGGCCACGAACAGCCCGTCGAAGCCGGCATCGGCCTGGCGTGCCCGCGCCGCCATCTCGTCGAGACGGGCACGGTAGAGGTAGAGATCGACCTTCATGACACCCTCTCAGACCGCGAAGGAGTAGCCACCGTTGACCGGGTACGTCTGCCCGGTGATCCAGGACGCCTCTTCCGAGGCCAGGAACAGGATGAGGTTCGCCGCGTCCGCTGGCTCACCGAGTCGCCGCACCACGTAGCTGCGGAGCATCGCCTTGACCTGAGCGGAATCCTCGATGGCCGACGCGACTCCGGGAGTCCGGATCGGACCGAGCGAGACGCAGTTGGCCGTGATGCCGTGACGCCCGACGGACTTCGCCAGCCCGCGGGTGAAACCTGCCGCGCCCGCCTTCGCCCCGCTGTAGACGACGAGATGCGGCTCGCCGACACGCCCGGCGTCGGAGATGACCGTCACGATGCGGCCGTACCCGCGCTCCACCATGCCGGGCACGGTGGCCCGGGCGCAGTTCAGCACGCCGTAGAGGTTGGTGCCGAGCCACGGCTCCCATTCCTTCGGCCCGGTCTCCCAGAACGGCGGCGCGGGGCGCATCGGATCCTGCGCCGGGCCCGCGTTTCCGGCATTGTTGACCAGGACGTCGACTGGCCCGAGCTGCTGCTCGACGGTCCCGACCAGACGCATGACGTCGTCGAAGTCCGTCACGTCGCCACCCAGTCCGACGGCGCGCCCGCCGGCCGCCTGGACCTCGCCGGCGACCGACTCGGCCCGATCCGGGTAGTAGTCGTTGACAGCGACGGCAGCGCCTTGTGCGGCGCACTGCAGGGCGACCTGGCGGCCGACGCCCTGCCCGGCACCGGTCACCAGGACGGTCCGGCCATCGAGTCGAAGTAGGTCGGTCACGGGTGGTCACTCCTCGGTGTTTGCGGCGTGTGGCCGGTGAAGACGGGGGTGCGTTTTTCACTGAACGCGCGGATACCTTCGGCGAAGTCGGATGAGCGGGCATGCGCGATCAGGCGGTCGCGTTCGCGGCGAAGGGCTTCGGCCGCATCGATCTCGAGTCCTTCGGCAACGAGCTGCTTCATCGCGGCCAGCCCCAGCGGGCTCTTTCCGGCCATCGACTCGGCCAGCGCGTCGGTCTCTTCGACGAGTCGCTCGTTTTCGGTGAAAATCGTGACGAGGTCGGTGTTCGCGAATTCCTCCGCGGGCAGCGCGGCACCGGTGAACATCAGGTGCTTCGCCCGCGCGGGCCCGATACGGCGTGGCAACCGCACAGAGCCGCCCGCGCCCGGGAGGAGCCCGTAGTTCGCGTGCGCGTCGGCGAACCGCGCCGAACGCGAGGCCACCACCAGATCGGCGCACAGCAGCAGCTCCAGTCCTCCACCGGCCGCGATACCGTGCACAGCCGCGATGACCGGCTTGGGGAAGCTCTCGATCCGGTCGAAGACCATGCCGACTCGATGCAGGAAGTCTCGCACCGCATCGGGTTCGGGAAACGCCAGAAGATCCGCGCCGGCGCAGAATGCCCTGCCCTCACCGGCGACTACGACCACACGGATGTCCTTGTCGGACGCCGCGATGTCGAGCCCGCGACTGAGCGCGTCGAGAAGGCCGTCGGTCAGGCTGTTGAGCGCGTGCGGGCGGTTCAGTCGAAGCCAGAGCGTGGCGCCCCGCCGTTCGGTCAGCACCTCGTCGGTCATGCGCCTGACCTCTCCAGGATCGTCACCGTGCACGCGGCCGGGTCGGGATGCAGGTAGCCGCCGGCATTCTCGGCCAGGCCGATCCGGGCACCGGGCACCTGACGCCCACCTGCCCGGCCGCGCAGCTGCGTGACCAGTTCGACGAGCTGGGCACAGCCGGTGGCGCCGACCGGATGCCCACGCGAGACAAGGCCACCGTCAGGATTCACCGGCACCCGGCCGCCCAGCGCTGTCGCGCCCGAAGCGAGCAGCTTCGGGCCCTCGCCAACTCCGCACAGCCCGAGTTCTTCGTACATGATCAGTTCGTTGGGCGAGGCCGCGTCGTGCACCTCCACGACGTCGAGATCCTCCGGACCGACACCGGCCTGCGCGTAGGCGGCCTGCGCTGTGCGGCGTTCCAGCGGAATCGCGGGCGAATCGGCCCCAGGCACACCCGACCCGAGCACGCAGGCACGGACGCGAACCGGAGCGCGCTCGGAGTTGTCGAGATCGGCAGCGCGCAACACCAGCGCGGCAGCGCCGTCAGCGATCGGCGAGCACATCAGTGTCGTCAGCGGGGGCGCTACCGGCCTGCTGCCCAGCACCTCCTCCCGGCTGAGCGCGCGCCGGTACTGGGCGTTGGGGTTCAGCGCGCCATGGGCGGAGTTCTTCACCGCCACGTCCGCCAGGTCGTCCGCGGTCGCCCCGGATCGGGCCTGGTAGGCGCGGGTCATCTGCGAGTAGACCGCCATGAAGAACGACTCGACCTTGTCCGCGCCACCGGTCAGTTCGCGCGTGACCTCCGGGATGCGTTCGATGTCCGCGCCGCTGGTCATCGCGTCCAGCACGGTCCGCGTCGGCAGCCCGGTCATCTTCTCGGCGCCGCACACGAGCACCGTGTCGTACATCCCGGACCGGATCGCGGCCAGCGCGACATGGACCGCGCTCGACGACGACGTGCATGCGTTTTCCACGTTGAGCACGGGGATCGCGGCGAGCCCGGCCTCCGTCGCGGCAACCTGGCCTCGGATCATCTCCTGCCCGGTGAGCACGCCTGCCATCGCGTTCCCGAACACCAACAGGCCGATGTCGGCGGGTGTGAGGCCGGCGTCATCGATCGCCGAGGTCATGGCATCGGCTGCCAGCGACCGCAGCGACATGTCCCGCCGCTTGCCGAAGGGGGTGATCCCCGCTCCCACGATGTCGACTTCCCGCGGCATCCTGGCTCCTCTCGACTCATAACTTAACCGGGTAGACAAGAAATATTCAGGACGCAACTACCGTTGTCAAGTTCTGCTAATGTCCTGTAGGGCTACCCAGCAGTTCAGTAACATGGTCAGGACGAGAGAGGAGGCGCCGGATGGGGCGTCGGCGCGCGCTCGACGTTCAGGAGCTGGTCGATGCGGCCGCCCGGGTGTTCGAACGCAAGGGCTACACGGACGCCACGCTGGCCGACATCGCCGCCGAAGCGGGGATCAGCAAGCCCACGGTTTACCAGTACGTGAAGTCCAAACAGGAACTACTGGAGACCATCGTCGAACAGGCCGTCTACCCCTTGCGGGACGGCATCGACAAGATCGCGGCGAGCGAGTGGTCGGCGGCGGACAAACTCGACGCCTACATCGAGCTGCATGTTCTCTCCGCCATCCGGTACAAGCCTTACTACGCGGTCCTCACGTCCGACCAGCACCAGCTGTCACCCCAGGCGTTGCGCCGCTACCAGTCCTGGGCGCGGAGCGTGAACCGCTCGGCCGCCGGACTGCTCGAACAGGGGCAACGCGAGGGAGTGGTCCGCGACGACATCGACGTCCCGGTCGTCGTCAACCTGCTCAACAGCACGCTCACGTCGATCGCTCGCTGGTACCGCCCCGGAGACCGGGTCAATTCCGATCAGATCGTCGCGGAGGTCGGCAAGTATCTCGGCGGACTCATTACGCGCGAGTAAACGAGATCCACCACAATGGCCGCCGACAGCGACCATCGGAAGCCGAGCTTGAGGGTCTCGAGGCAGTGAGTGCCGGAACTTGGTGGCGATCACCACTTGCTCGCGCACCGGCGCCAGCGCCCGGCCGGCCGGCTCGAGGACGTCGTCGTTCCCGTCCGCGGACGGGGTCCCGCAGGAGGCATTGTTCAGCTGATGCCTGTGCTTCATCGTGACGCTGTACGGGGCCTTCGCGAACGTCCGTTGCTGGGCCGGACGGCAACCGGTCACCGAGAAGGTCGTCCTGAGGCGGGTGCTCGGCGTGGCGGGCGTACGCGAAGGTTCCGACGAGCTCGAGCGGCGCGTCCGGCCGGCCACCGGCGATGAGGTCCTCACCGTGCCCGAGGATGCGCAGGCGATCTACGACGACATCCCGGCCACCGACGAGGGTCTGAGCTGGATCGAGGACTCGACGTCCCCGCTGGGACGGTTACTTGGAGTTCCGGCGTCGGCCGGGACCGGTGCTCGACCGGTTCGCCGGCCACGCGGGCTGAGGACACCATCCCCTCCATCCCCTTGGTGGAGGCCCTCGGTCACGCCGGAACACCTGTCATCGATCATGCGGTGCAGCTTGTCCGTCCCGGCGGAAGATGCCCAGCGCGACCCGCGGCAGGCCCTCGATTGGTAGTTGGGACCTTTTCCCGGCTCCCGGCGCAGGCGCTGGTAGGTCGCCTGGTCCTCGTCCCGGCTCCTCTTCTCCGATCATGCGCGTCCACACCGCGTCGGCCTTCTCGTCGATGCACTGCTCCGCGGAGTCGGTGTTGTCGTTGTCGTTCACGTGGATCAGACACGAAGTTGACGGCGACTTCAATTCGAACTTGAAGTCGACGTCGAGTCGTCGTAGGGTTCGGTCCATCGGCGTCGAAGGGGCCGCGAGCGTGACCGGAGGAGGTCGGGTTGCCGGGCGTCTACTCGGATCTGCAGGTCGTGGACCCACGCAGGGCACCGCCGCCGCGCCCCCACGCCGGTCCGGTTCCGGGCACCTGCCCGGAACCGGCCAGCCGATGCGCATGCACTCCGAGGAGCGGGACGCCACCACCGTCCCGCCGTGGATCCCCGCCTGACCGACGTTCGAGGAGGAACGCCATGCCGGAGACCGAACAGGACAAGCTCGCCGCGTTCGACGCGCTGCCGGTCGAGCTGGTGCAGCCGTCCGACATCAGTGACGCGGTGCTGTGGCCCGCCTCCGACGCCGCGCGGTACGTGACCGGCGTGGCGCTCCCGGTGGATGCGGGGTTCCATGTCCGCTGACGTCACCGGGGCCGGGCTGGCCGAGTTCACCGAGACGGCGCGGGCCTGGCTCTCGCGGCACCTGGCGCTCCGGCAGGACGGTGCGCGCCGTTCCGTCGCCGTGTTCCACGATCTGCCCTTCGACGAGGAACGCGCTCTCATCGCGCGCATCCAGGAGTGGACGCGGATCAGGTTCGACGCCGGGTACGGGGCGCTGTCCTGGCCGGCCGAGCACGGTGGCGCCGGGCTGACGCCCCTGCACGAGGAGGCGTTCGCCGAGGCCGAGCGGGAGTTCGAGACCCCGGGCCAGCACGAGCTGACCTCGGTCAGCACCGCGTTGATCGCGCCCACCGTCCAGATGTTCGGCACGCCCGGGCAGAAGCGGCGCCTGGTCCGGCCGCTGCTGCGCGGCGACGAACTGGCCTGCCAGTTGTTCTCGGAGCCCTCGGCCGGCTCCGATCTGGCGGGGCTGGCCACCCGCGCGGTGCGTGACGGCGACGACTGGGTCGTCAACGGCCAGAAGGTGTGGAGCTCGGGCGCGCAGTTCGCCGGCTGGGGCGAACTGATCACCCGGACCGACCCGGACGTGCCCAAGCACAAGGGGCTCACCGCTTTCCTGTTGCCGATGGACACCCCCGGTGTGCAGGTGCGCCCGTTGCGGCAGATGTCGGGCGGCTCGTCGTTCTGCGAGGTGTTCCTCGACGACGTCCGCATTCCCGATTCGCTGCGGCTGGGCGAGGTCGGCGGCGGCTGGGGTGTCACGCTCGCGACCCTCGGGTTCGAACGGGGTCACTCCGGCGCCAACGCCGACCTCGGCGGCGGCTATGCGCAGCTGGCCGAGGACGCCCGCCGGCTGGGGCGCACCGGCGACCCGGACGTGCGGCGGATGCTCGCCGAAGTCTGGGCGGCGGAGAAGGTCGCCGCGGTCTCCGCCCAGCGGGACCGCGAGACCCGCCTGTCCGGCGGCGAGCCCGGGGCGCTCAGCTCAGTGCGCAAGCTGGCCTGGGCGCACCGGCTCAAGCTGGTCTCCGATGCCGCCGCCGTGGTGCTCGGCCCGCGTCTGGTGGCCGACGCCGGTGACGGCACCTACCGCTGGACCGAGCACTTCCTGGGTGCGCCCGGGTACCGGATCGCCGGCGGCACCGACGAGGTGCAGCGCACGGTGATCGCCGAACGGCTGCTGGGCCTGCCGCCCGAACCACGCGCCGACCGCAACGTGACATGGAAGGACATACCGAGATGAGCACATCGGGGGAGAGGCCGGTCGCGCGGTCGGTCAGCGCGGCACGCGCGACCGCGCTGACGGACCTGCCGCTCGCGGGCCGCACGGCTCTGGTCACGGGCGGGTCCCGCGGGCTGGGCCGGGAGATCGCGATCGCGTTCGCCGCCGCCGGCGCGGACGTGGCCGTGGTGTCGCGGAAGAAGGACAGCTGCGAGGCGCTCGCCGAGCAGATCGCCGCCGAGACCGGCAGGCGCACCAGCGCGCACGCCGCGCACGTCGGCGACTGGGACCGGCTCGGCCCGCTGCTCGACGAGGTGGAGGACGCGCTGGGGCCAGTGGACGTGCTGGTCAACAACGCCGGCATCGCCCCGGTCTACCCGAGTCTCGACGAGGTGACCGAGACGCTGTTCGACAAGGTGGTCGCGGTCAACGTCAAGGGCCCGTTCCGGCTCATGGCCGCCGCGGGCAAGCGGATGGCCGGCCGGGACGGCGGGGTGATCCTCAACATCTCGTCGATGGCCTCGCAGCGTCCCACCGCCGCCGACCTGCCCTACGCGGCGGCCAAGGCGGCGCTGAACACCCTCACCGCCGGGTTCGCCCAGGCCTACGGGCCGCGAGTGCGGGTCAACACGATCCTCGCCGGGCCGTTCTTCACCGACATCAGCAGGGACTGGGACATGGCGGTCTTCGACGAGATGGCCGGGGACTGGCCGCTGGGACGCGGCGCCGATCCCAGCGAGATCGTGGGTGCCGCGCTGTACCTTTGCGGCCCGGCGTCGACCTTCACCACGGGGTCGCTGCTCGCGGTCGACGGCGGACGGCTGGCCGCGCCGTGATCGCCGGGAAGCGCACCGTGGACGACTCGTTGTTCACCGAGACCGCGGACGGGGTGGCGCTGGTGGGCAGCCGCTGCGACGACTGCGGCGCGTACACGTTCCCTCGCCAGGGCGGTTGCCCGCGCTGCACCGGTTCGGCGATGGTGGACGTGCCGCTGTCGCGCACCGGGACGCTGTGGACCTGGACCGTGCAGGGGTTCCGCCCCAAGCCCCCCTACACCGGCACCGCGGCCTACGAGCCCTACGGCGTCGGGTACGCCGAGCTTCCCGGTGAACTGCTGGTGGAGACCAGGCTGACCGAGACCGATCCGGCGCGGCTGCGGATCGGCATGCCGTTGCGACTGGAGCTCGTGCCGTTCGCCGACGACGAGCAGGGCGAGCCGGTGCACACGTTCGCGTTCGTGGAGGACACCCATGACTGAGGTCGCGATCGTCGGGATCGGCATGCACCGGTTCGGCCGCACGGACGGTGTGTCCGGGCGCGCGCAGGCCGCGCACGCGGCCCGGGAGGCGCTGCGTGACGCCGGGTTGTGGTTTTCCGACATGCAGTTCGCGTTCGGCGGGTCGCACTCGGCCGGTGACGCGGACACGCTGGTGTCCGAACTCGGTCTGACCGGGCTGCCGTTCATCAACGTCTACAACGGCTGCGCCACAGGCGGGTCCGCGCTGATCGCCGCCGAGGCCGCGATCCGTTCGGGCCGGGCCGACGTCGGGATCGTCATCGGTTTCGACAAGCACGAGCGCGGGGCGTTCAACACCGACCCGGCCGAGCACGGCATCGGCTCCTGGTACGGCGAGACCGGGCTGATGGTCACCACGCAGTTCTTCGGCATGAAGATCCAGCGGTACCTGCACGACCACGGCATCGCCCCGGACGTGCTGTCCCTGATCGCGGAGAAGGCGTTCCGCAACGGCGCGCTCAACCCGATGGCGTGGCGGCGCAGGGAGCTCAGCGCGGCCGAAATCGCGGCGGCGCCGATGATCTCCCACCCGCTGACCCAGTACATGTACTGCTCGCCGGGCGAGGGCGCGGTGGCGCTGGTGCTGTGCCGCGCGGACCGGGCCCGTGACCACACCGGCGAACCGGTGTTCCTGCGCGGCGCGAGCCTGCGTTCGCGGCGTTACGGCTCGTTCGAGGTGTTCGGGCCGTGGCTGGCCGCCGAGCGGGGCGAGTCGCCGACCGTGGATGCGGCGCGCGACGCGTTCGCGCGGGCCGGGATCGCGCCGTCCGAAGTGGACGTCGCGCAGATTCAGGACACCGAGTCCGGTGCCGAGCTGATGCACCTGGCCGAAACCGGGCTGTGCGCGCACGGCGAGCAGGAGAAGCTGATCATCGACGGTGCGACCGCGATCGGCGGAGCGCTGCCGGTCAACACCGACGGTGGCTGCCTGGCCAACGGCGAGCCGATCGGCGCGTCCGGGCTGCGGCAGGTCTACGAGAACGTGCTCCAGCTGCGTGGGGCCGCGGGCGCCCACCAGGTGCCGGACCGGCCGCGGGTCGGGTTCACGCACGTCTACGGTGCGCCCGGCGTCTCCGCCTGCACGGTGCTCACCCGCTGAAAGGACGATTCAACATGTGGAGCTTCGAGACGAGCCCCGAGGTGCAGCGGGAGCTGGACTGGGTCGAGGAGTTCGTGCGCGAGGAGGTCGAACCGGTCGACCAGGTGATCGAGCACGCGTGGAACCCGCGGGACCCGGTGCGCAACGCGCTGATCAAACCGCTGCAGGACACGGTGCGCGAGCACAACCTGTGGGCCTGCCACCTGGGTCCGGAACTCGGCGGTAAGGGGTACGGGCAGCTACGGCTGGCGCTGCTGAACGAAAAGCTCGGCCGCACCCACTCCGGGCCGGTCGTGTTCGGTTGCCAGGCACCCGATTCCGGCAACGCCGAGATCCTCGCCCACTACGGCACCGAGCATCTGAAGAAGACTTACCTCGAGCCGCTGATCGCGGGTGAGATCGTGTCGTGCTTCTCGATGACCGAGCCGCACGGCGGGTCCGACCCCACCGGGTTCCGCACCACGGCCAGGCTCGACGGTGACGAATGGGTCATCAACGGTGAGAAGTGGTTCTCCTCGCACGCGTTGTTCGCCGAGTTCCTCATCGTGATGGCGGTGACCGAGCCGGACGCGCCGCCGCACCGGAGCATGTCGATGTTCGTGGTGCCCGCGGGCACGCCCGGCATCGAACGGGTGCGGGACGTGAGCGTGTGGGGCCACGACGAGCCGGTCGGCACCCACCAATACCTGCGCTACACCGATGTGCGCGTGCCCGCGGAGAACCTGCTCGGCGAGCGCGGCCGGGCCTTCGCGGTCGCGCAGACCCGGCTCGGCGGCGGGCGCATCCACCATGCGATGCGGACGGTCGGGCTCGTGCAGGCGGCGTTCGACATGATGAAACGCCGTGCGGTGTCCCGCACCACCAAGGGTGAGCGCCTCGCCGACAAGCAGCTCGTGCAGGAGATGATCGCCGACTCCTGGATCCAGCTGGAGCAGTTCCGCCTGCTGGTGCTGCGCACGGCGTGGCGGATCGACAAGTACCGGGACTACCGCAAGGTGCGCGCGGACATCTCCGCGGTGAAGGCCGCGATGCCCAAGGTGCTCGCCGACATCGCCGGCCGCGCCATCCAGATCCACGGTTCCCTGGGCATTTCGAAGGAGCTCCCCTTCGGCAGGTGGGTTCTCGAGTCGTTCCACATGGGACTGGCCGATGGCGCCACCGAGGTGCACAAGGTCAACCTCGCCCAGGCGCTGTTGCGTGGCACGGAACCGGACGACGGGTTGTTCCCGCCCTACCTCCTGCCGACGCGGAAGGCGGAGGCGCGGCAACGCTACGCCCGGATCCTGGCCGAAGCCTGCGACGACGGGGAGGACCACCGTGGGTGAACCCACCACCCGGGAGACCGACACCGCCCCGGTGCGGCCGGGGGAGGACCTGGACTGGCCCCGTGTCGAGGCCTACCTGCGGGAGCGCCTGCCCGAGTTGTCCGGCGAGTTCGCGGTGCTGCAGTTCCCGAACGGGTCGGCCAATCTGACCTACCAGATCCGCTTCGGCGACACCGCGCTGGTGCTGCGGCGGCCGCCGTTCGGCCGGATCGCGCCGGGCGCGCACGACATGGGCCGCGAGTACAAGGTGCTGTCCCGGCTGTGGAAGGCCTACCCGCGGGCGCCGAAGGCACAGCTGCTGTGCACCGACCACGCGGTCGCGGGCGCGGACTTCCTCGTCGTGGAGTACCGGTCCGGTGTCGTGGTGTGGGACTCGGTCCCGGCCTCGATGTCCGCGCTTCCGGCCGCCGGGCGCCGGGTCGGGCTGGCGGTGATCGACGCGCTGGCGGACCTGCACCGCGTGGACCCGGTGGAGTGCGGGCTCGCGGACCTGGGCCGGCCCGTGGGATTCCTGGAGCGGCAGGTCCGCGGCTGGCGCAAGCGGTGGGAACTGGCGGCGGCCGAGGGCGGCGATCCGCTGGCGGCGACCCTGGGCGAGCGGCTGGCCCAGACGCTGCCGGCCTCCGGCGCGGCCGCGATCGTCCACAACGATTTCAAGATCGACAACTGCCAGTTCGCACCCGGGGACCCCGACGAGGTCGTGTCGGTGTTCGACTGGGACATGGCCACACTCGGCGACCCGCTGGTCGACCTCGGCACCCTGCTCAACTACTGGCCCGACCCGGAGTTCGGCGACGCCGGCGCCCTGGCCTCGCTGCGATTGTCGAAACTCGGCCTGCCCTCGCGGGAGGAACTGGTGGAGCGCTACGCCGCCCGGTCGGGCATCGACGTCGGCCGGATCGACTGGTACGAGGCATACGGGTGCTTCAAGACCGCGGTGATCCTGCAGCAGCTCTACGCGCGCTACCTGCGCGGGGAGACCACCGACGAGCGGATGGCGGCCCGGGGCGAGCACATCCCGGTGCTCGTCCGGCGCGGTTTGACCCGGCTTGCCGGCGACGCCTGAACTGATCACGGAAGGAAGGACCGGCATGAGCATGAAGCCCGGATCGTGGTGATCCGCGTGCCCGCGGAGGTCACGCTCACCGGTGACGGCGTCCCGCTCGCCGCGGACGACCACCCGGTCCAGAGCGCCGCGGCCCGCGCGCTGCCGGCCGACGGCTGAGCCGGGCGAGCGTGCACCGTTCTCTGCTGCTGGAGATGGTTGCCGGTGCGGGGCCCGGCCGGCGGGCCGTGGGTGAGCTGACCCAACCGCCTCTCCCGCGAAGCGCTGCGCCCGGCCGACCTGACCTCCGACGCGACGGTCATGCCGGGCCGCATCCTCGAAATCCGGGGCGCGGGCGGGCACCCGGTCCCACCCGCGGTGCCGGGGGAGTACCTGTCGCTGCTCGCCCGTCCCGCCGCGCACGTGCGGGACCGGCTTCCGCGCACCGGCACCGGTAAGGCCCTGCGGCGCGTACCGCGCGCCCAGCTCAGCACGATCGTGGAGGAGGACCAGTGCGTATCAGTCACACCCCCGAGGCCGAGGAGCTGCGGGAGGTCGTCCGGGACTTCCTGGAGCGTCAGGCCGGTGATCCGGCCGCGTGGACGCGGCTCGCCACCGAGCTGGGTGCCGTGGCGCTCGACGTACCGGAGCGGCTGGGCGGCGCCGGCGCGACGTTCCGCGAGGTCTGCGTGGTCGCCGAGGAACTGGGACGCTCGCTGGCGCGGCTGCCCTGGTTCGGCACCTCCGTGCTGGCCGTCGGCGCGCTGCTGGCCGGCCGCGGCAGCGCGCGGGACGAGCTGCTGGCCCGGCTGGCCTCCGGCTCGTGCACCGCGACCGTGGCCTTCGTGGACGACTCCGAGGACACCGTGGCGGTTGCCGCCGGAGCGGGCTGGCGGGTCAGCGGGTCCAAGACCCTCGTCGTGGACGGGGCGAGCGCGGACGTGCTGCTCGTGACCGCACGCACCGGCGAGGGGACGGGTCTGTTCGCCGTCGACGGGGCGGGGCTCGATCGGGAACCGCTGCGCGCCCTGGACCCGAACCGGGAGCTGGCCACGATCCGGTTCCGCGACGCGCCGGCGACCCTGGTCGAGGCCGAGGCGGAACCGGTGACGGCGAGCGTGCGGAACCGGGCGGTCGCCGCGCTCGCCTGCGAACAGGCCGGTGGCGCGACCGTGGCGCTGGAGATGGCCTGCGCCCACGCCGCCCAGCGGGTCCAGTTCGGACGTCCGATCGCGACGTTCCAGGCGATCAAGCACCGCTGCGCGGACATGGCCGTGCGCGTGGAGGCGGCGCGGTCGGCGTCGCTGTGGGCGGCCGCGGCCGTGGCCGACGGTGCCACCGAAGCCGCACAGGCCGCGGCGGTGGCCGCGCTGACCTGCGGCGAGGCATATTCGTGGGTGGCGGCCGAGAACATCCAGGTGCACGGGGGAATGGGCTTCACCTGGGAGCACCCCGCGCACCTGCACCTGCGCCGCGCCACGACGAGCGCGGTGTTGTTCGGCGACCGGCTGCGGCACCAGGAGGATCTGCTCGCGTCCCTGGGACTGCCGGAGACAGGAAGGAGTGGCTCGTGTGAGTCACAGCCGACCAGGGCCGGTGCCGCGGCGGCGGTCCGCGTGCCATGACCGCGCCCGCGGTCTTCGACCCAGGACGACGTCGCGCGGCGACGCGCTCCAGGGGTGCGCGTGCCTGCCCCAGCGGGGGCGGGCCCGACTCGATCTGCTCGCGCGACGGTGCCATGCGTACCGCGAGTCCTCCACGGCGGGCCGGGCGCTGGGGGCGGCCGAGCGGGCCGTGTCGGACAGGTTGCGCAGGGAGAACCGGGAGCTCAAGCAGGCTGACGAGATCTTGAAGCTGGCGTCGGGTTTTCTCGCGCCGGAACTCGACCCGCGACGAACGCGCGCCGGCAGTCGAGACCGCGTCACGCGAACGGTCGTGCGCGTGACGCAAGGCGTCACCGCATCGCCGCGCCTGCTGGGTCGGGATCAGCCGTGGGTGAGGGCGACCTCGAACCAGCCGCCCGGATCCGTGACGCGTTCGAGGGTGCGCCGCAGTGGCAGGCGCGACTCACGGGGAAGCGTCCACAGGTCGATCTTCCTCCCAGTGCCGAGTAAGAGCAGGGTGACGATCACCGTGGTCGGGCGACGGTCCTCCAGAGTGGCCATCCCGGTCGTGGCGGCGGTCTCGCTCTCCGTCGCCGGGCAGCCCTGCGGGAGCCTCGGCCGACTCAGCGGGGCATCGGAACTTCTTCGTCACGGTCAGGCCGCGGTGACGAATACCGAGCCGAGGGAGGTGAACTCGGCACCGATCTGGTCGCCGGCGCGCACGAACACCGCGTCGGTCATGCCCCCGGTCAGCACGATCTGCCCGGCCTCGAGGGCCTCGCCGCGCGCGGCGAGTGCGTTGGCGGCCAGTGCCAGCGCCTCGGCTGGGTGGCCCTGCACGGCGGCACCGGTCGCGGTGTCGGTCACCGCGCCGTTGACCGTGAGCACACACGCTTCCAGTGCCAGGTCCAGGCTCTTCGGCGATACCGCCTTCCCACCCACCACGAACCGGGCTGAGGAGGCGTTGTCCGCCACCACGTCGGGCAGCGTGAACTTGAAGTCGGTGTAGCGCGAGTCGATGATCTCGAGTCCGGCGTGGACACTCTCCACCGCGTCCAGCGCGGTCGCCGCCGTGATGCCCGGGCCCGCGAGGCGTTTGCCCATGACGAACACGATCTCCGGCTCGACTCGCGGGTGGATCAGCTGGTCCAGCGGAACGGGCTCATCGGCGGCCAGCACGTAGCCGTCGGTCAGCACCGCGGTCAGTGGCGAGTCGATGCCCATCCGCTCCTGCTTGGCCCGCGAGGTCAGTCCCAGCTTGACGCCGACGACCGTCTCGCCCGCCTCGACCTTCCGCTCGATCAGCCGCTTCTGCACCCGGTAGGCGGTCGGCAGGTCGAGCTCCGGCCACTCCTCGGTGATCGGCCCGCGGTCCCGCCGCTTCGCCTCGGCGGCCAGCAGCACGTCCGCCGCGGTGTCGACGCTCCACGTCGTCATGCGTTCTCCTTCTCGGCCAAGCCGATCGCCACATCGATGATCATGTCTTCCTGGCCGCCGACGTACCGCAGTTCGCCGACTCGCTTCAGGATCCGGTAGGCGGGCACGCCGTACCGCTGGGCGGCGGTTTCGGCGTGCAGCAGGAACGAGTTGTAGACACCGTAGCGGCCCTGCACGATCGCGGCCCGGTCGGCGACCGGCATCCGGGGCACCATCGGGGCCAGGACCTCTTCGGCCGCGGCGAGGATCAGTTCACTGTCCACTCCGGTTTCCACGCCCAGTGCGTCGAACGCCGGGACGAGAATTTCGGTGGGGGAGTTGCCCGCGCCCGCACCGAGAGCGCGCAACGTGCCGTCGATCTGGCGGGCGCCCGCTTGCTGCGCGGCGAGCGAGTTCGCGACCCCGAGGGACAGGTTCTGGTGGCCGTGGAACCCGACCTGGGCGTCCTCGCCCAGCTCCTGGACCAGTGCGGTGACGCGGTCGGTCACGCCGCCGGGCAGCAACGCGCCCGCGGAGTCGACGACGTAGACGCACTCGCATCCCGCGTCGGCCATGATTCGCGCCTGTTTCGCCAGGCCCTCCGGCGAGTTCATGTGCGAGAGCATCAGGAACCCGACGGTTTCCAGGCCCAGATCGCGGGCCCCGCCGAAGTGCTGGACGCTCACGTCGGCTTCGGTGCAGTGCGTCGCGATCCTGGCGACGCGGGCACCGGCGTCCGCGGCCTCGCGAAGATCCGCGACCGTACCCAGACCAGGAAGCAGCAGCACGGCGATCTTCGCCCGGCGCACCTCGCCGACCGCGGCGGCGACGAGTTCGATGTCCCGGACCTTGGAGAAGCCGTAGTTGAACGACGAGCCGGCCAGCCCATCGCCGTGGGTGACCTCGATGACCTCGACCCCGGCCCGGTCCAGTGCCGCGGCCACCGCGCGAACCTGGTCCGCGGTGAACTGGTGGCGCACGGCGTGGCTGCCGTCCCGCAGCGTGGTGTCGGTGATGCGCACGGCGTTCGTCATCGCGCGGTCGTCTCCTTCGATTCGGCGGCGAGCAGCTCTCCGGCGCGCACCGCCGCGGCGGTCATGATGTCCAGGTTCCCGGCCCACGGTGGCAGGTAGTCGCCGTTCCCCTCGACCTCGAGGAACACCGCGACCCGCGCGTGCCCGTCCCACAGCTCGCTCGGGCGGTCGAACTGGGGGTCGGACTTGAGGCGGTAGCCGGGCACGTAGGTCTGCACCTCGGCCACGACACGGTGGATCGACTCGGCGATCGCACCGGTGTCGGCGTCGCCCGGGATCGCGCAGAACACCGTGTCCCGCATGATCAGTGGTGGCTCGACCGGGTTCAGGATGATGATGGCCTTGCCCCGCGCGGCGCCGCCCACGGATTCGATCGCGTGCGAGGTGGTCTCGGTGAACTCGTCGATGTTCGCCCGCGTGCCCGGGCCGGCCGAGCGCGAGGAGATCGACGCGACGATCTCGGCGTAGGGCACCTCGGTGACGCGCGAGACCGCGTGCACGATCGGGATCGTCGCCTGTCCGCCGCAGGTGATCATGTTGATGTTCGGCGCCTCGGCGTGCGCGCCCAGGTTGACCGCGGGGCACACGAACGGGCCGACGGCGGCCGGCGTCAGGTCGATCGCCCGGATCCCGGCCTCGGCGTAGCGAGGGGCGTTGGCCAAGTGTGGTTTCGCGGCGGTGGCCTCGAAGACGAAGTCGGGGAGCTCCGGCTGGGCCAGCAGCCAGTCCACGCCTTCCGCGCTGGCCTCGACGCCGAGCTCGCGGGCGCGGGCCAGGCCGTCGGAGGACGGGTCGACCCCGATCATGTAGCGCACGTCGAAGACATCCCGGCGCTGCAGCTTGACCAGCAGGTCGGTGCCGATGTTGCCGGGACCGACGATGGCGGCGGTGGGGCGGGGCATCACTTCTCCTCGGGGGTGCCGGCGAACGTCGCGGTGACGCTGCCGAGGTGGGCGAAGGTGGCGGTGACGGTGTCTCCGGCCGCGGCGCCCACTGCCGCGGTGAGCGCACCGGGCAGGACGACCGCGCCGGAATCGAGCGTGATTCCGAGCGGGCCGACCGTGTTGGCCAGCCATACCAGCGCGTTGACCGGGGAGCCGAGCACGGCCGCGCCGGCGCCGGTCTGCACGGTCCGGCCGTTGCGGCGCAGCACGACTCCGGTGGTGCGCGGGTCGAAGGCGTCGAGCGGCAGCGGCGTCGAGCCGAGGACCAGGCCGCCGGAGGAGGCGTTGTCGGCGATCGTGTTGGGCAGGTCGATCTTCCAGTCCTCGATGCGCGAGTCGATGATCTCCAGCGCGGCCACGGCGTGGGCGATCGCGTCGAGCGCGTCGGCGACGGTGACGCCCGGCCCGGCCAGCGGCTTGCGCAACACGAATCCGATCTCCGGTTCGACGCGCGGGCTGAGGTAGGCGTCCGCCGGGATGGGCTGACCGTCCACGAAGAACATGTCGGCGAAGAGGTGACCGTAGTCCGGGGAGTCCACGCCGAGCTGCCGCTGGATCGCGGCCGAGGTCAGGCCGACCTTGTGCCCCTTGACGATGCGGCCCGCCGCCGTCCACTCCGCGACCTGGCGCAGCTGGACGTCGTAGGCGTCCTCGACGGTCAGGCCGGTGAACGGCGGGATGGGGACACCGCTGTCGTAGGCCTGCATCAGCAGGCGGGCCGCCTCTGCGACGCGGGGCTGTGGGCTCACGAAAAACACTCCCTGTGAGAGGAAACGCGGTTGGTTGACATCGTCCGCCGCTGACCTGCACGCTCCTAACATGTGCTCCAGTGAGCGGGACACTCCGGCGTCGATGATCGCCCGGGTGTCGCGGGTGTTCGAGTCCTTCCGGCCCCCCGACGATGCGCTCGGGGTGCGCGAGATCGCGCGCCGGACGGGGCTGGCGTCCTCGACCGTGTCCAGGATCGTTCGCGAGCTGGTCGAGCACCGGTTCCTGGAGCCGGCCGGGCGCGGGTTCCGGATCGGGCTGCGGTTCTTCGAACTGGGTGAGCAGGCCGCGCGCCCGCACCAGCTGCGGCAGATGGCGATGGCGAACATGTCCGACCTGCGCAGCGCCACTCGCCAGACCGTGCACCTGGCCGTGCTCGACGGCACCGAGGTCGTCTACGTGATCAAGCTGCGCAGCCGGACCGCGCCACCACTCGGTTCGCGCGTCGGCGGCCGGATGCCGGCGCACGCCACCGGCGTCGGCAAAGCGCTGCTCGCCTTCGCCGGCCCCGGTGTGGTGGACCGCGTGATCGAGGCGGGGCTGCCGCGCCTGGGGCCGGGTACGATCACCGACGGCACACGGCTGCGGGACGAGCTGGCGGCGATCCGGGAGGCCGGGATCGCCTATGAAACCGAGGAATCCGGCCCCGACGTGGTGTGCGTGGCGGCACCCGTCACGGCCCGCGAGGGCAGGCCGATCGCGGGCCTGTCGATCAGCACACGGCGGGGCGAGGTCGACACCGCGACGCTCGGACCCGCGGTCCGGACCGCCGCCCTCGCGCTCGGCAGGCAGGCGGCCCGCATGCCCGCGTTGTCCGGCGCGGCCTGGACGGAACTGGGCTGACCCAGCCCCGCTGGTAGCGGGGTTCCCGGGAGAGGGCGGTCTCGGCGTGAGCTGGGGGAGCACGTTGGTCTCGCCGACGTGTCCCGCAGCCGCGCCCTGAGTCCGGGGCGGGAATGGCCTGCCGGCGATGGCTGCGGGACCGGGATGCCGCTCGCAAGCCGGATTCCTACGTCGGGTTGATGGTGTGCCACACGTGGTTGTAGGCGGCGAGATCACTGAAACCGCCATCGACGGGAAGGTCGATTCCTGTCACGAAGGCGGCATCGTCGCTGGCGAGGAACAATGCCGCGGCCGCCAGTTCGTCCGGATCGGCGGCACGTCCCAGAGGAGTGAGCCGCACCAACTCCGCGAAGAGAGCGCTGCCCGCGTCCATCATCGGTGTCGCGACGACCCCGGGGTGGAGGGCATTCACTCGGATACCGGCCGGTGAGAACTCGGTTGCCGCCGCCTTCGTGAGTCCGCGGACACCCCATTTGGACGACGAGTACGCGGCGACCGGATGCCCCATGATCCCCGCGGTGGAGCCGAGGTTGACGATGCTGCCTGCGCCGCTGCGCTTCATCAGCGCCGCGCACTCCTTCATGCCGAGGTACTGCCCGGTCAGGTTGACATTCAGGATCCTGTCCCAGTCGTCTTCCGACGTGCCGGTCAGGTCATGACGGACATTGACGCCGGCGTTGTTGATCAGGATGTCGAGGCGTCCGGCCTCCGCTTCGAGCTGACCGACGAGGCGCCGCCACTCCTCGGCCCGGGTGATGTCCAGGTGCGCGAACCGGGCCCACCCACCTGCTTCCCGGATCTCCGCGGCGACCGCTTCACCTCGCTCGTCGAGGATGTCACACAGGTAGACGCGTGCACCCTCTCGTGCGAAGAGCCGGGCCTCTGCCTCTCCTTGACCCCGCGCGCCACCGGTGATGACAGCCACTTTGCCCCGCAGCCTTCCAGCGCCACGCGGCGCGGAGAGCGGACGGACGGAGCCCCGCACCGGGGCGTCGCTCGGCTCGGTCGTTCCCAGCAGCACCGTCTCCACCTGTTCGATCTGGCGCATGTCGAACCCGGCCATATCTCCGGCGAACCCTTCGCTGCCCATGTACTCCCGGATGACCGCCTCCGGATCGGCCCCGTCCGGGTAACTGACAACGGCGACAACGACGGAGGGGTCGCCGGGAAGTCTGGCGAATCCGAGGGTTTCGACGCCGAACTCCCGAAGGCTCGCGACGTGTGCCTCCCATCGAGGCAGGTAGTCGCTGGCCGCCTCGGGCGACGACAGGTGGTAGGTGCGGAGCTGGATTCTGGGCATGTGTCATCCTGTTCGGACAGTTGTTTCGGGAAGGATGGCAGCAGCCGCGACGACGAACGCGCAACCCGAACCGACTGCGAGGGACGGCGCGATCGAGCAGCGGGGCGTGCCTGCGGAGTCAGAACTGGTGGACGGGACCGTCCTCGCCCAGCTGTGTCAGCAGTTCGTGCAGGATCTCGGTACCTGACCGGATGGCGTCGATGTCCATCGACGCGAGCAACCGGGTGAGCCGCGCGTCGACCAGTGACAGCGCCTCTCCTGCGCGGGCAGCACCAGCGGGGGTGAGGCGAATGCGATAGCTTCGCCGGTCCGAGCTGTCGCCCGCTCGTTCGACGAGCCGTTCACGTTCCAGGCGGCGCAGGATGTTGCTCGTGCCTCCTGTGGTGAGAAGAAGCCCCGTGGACAGGTCTCCCGGGCGTGCTTCTCCCTCCGCCGTCGCCAGCAGCGCGGTGAGCACGTCGAATTCGGATCGGGACAGCCCCAGTTTCCCCACTGCTGTCACAACTTCGCGATCGAGGAGCGTGTGGAACCTGCCCACGTGGCGAGCGAAACCTACGTACACGCTCGGTCGGCTCCGTGCAGAGCCGTGTTCTCCGCGCTTGGTCACGACACCACCGTAGCTTTTGTTATAGCTTTTCGTAAAGCTATAGCGAAAGTGATCTGGATCCCGCCGGACGAGCCGCTGTCGAGCTGATTGACGAGGGGTTCATCGTTGCCTGCCCGGCTGGACCGATGTCGCGACCGGCCGATCTCCAGCCGCAGCACGCGCGAGACGCTCGGCTGGGCTCGACCAGGTCAAGGTCCAGCGCCATGCCGAGCGGCGCGGGGATTACGACAAGGTCTTCGAGCTCACTAACGGGCAGCAGTGCCGCCCCGGCGCCCGGGCAGCCCCGTCGACAACGAGGGCGACCTCTGAAGTCAGGGTGTGGGCGGGTGAACTTGAGACGGTGCATGAGCTGCTCGTGCCCTGGTTTCGCGCCGCGGAGGGCACCCGCGCGAGCGACTACTTCGACCCCGCCTGACCGGGTGACGGCGGTCCGCGCTGTCAGTGAGGCGGGTTTCTCCCGACGACGGTACCGGTGGGGTGCCGGCGCCGCTGATTCGATGTCGCCACCGCCGCAACCGGCGACGGACAGCGCGGCACCGCCGGCCGTGGCCAAGGTTCGTCCAGCTCATCCGCACGCCTCTGATGTGCCCGCGACCGGTGCGAAAAGTGGACAGCCTCGAACGAAGAACGGCTCGTCGGACCGTGGCAGTCCGCCCTAACGTGATCGGCACCGGATCCGGTCGTGAACCGTGACGCGGAAATCGGCCGAATGTCAGAGTGGACGGAGAATTAAGTGGTCAAGTCTTGGCTCTTCGAGATTTTCAGCTACCCGTACGATCCCGACCCTGCGAAGTTCGACCCGCAGTTGTGCAAGGATCTCTACGACTGGAAGCTGGAATCGTGGGTCGCCGCCGAGGACCTGGGATTCGATGGGGTCTTCTTCTCCGAGCACCACTTCACGCCGTACAGCATCAGCCCCTCGCCCAATCTGCTCGTGGCGACGCTGGCCCAGCGGACCAGCCGGATGAACATCGGGGTGATGGCGAACATCACCGCGTTCCACAACCCGCGCCGGCTTGCCGAAGAGGGCGCGATGCTCGACTACCTCACCGGCGGCCGACTCGAGGTCGGCTTGGGACGTGGAGTGGACGAGCCCGAGTTCATTCGCGAAGGCGTCAAGATGGAGGAGACGCGCGCCCGGTTCGAGGAGTCCGTCGCGCTCATCCAGTCTGCTTGGAAGGAACAAGCCTTCACCTTCAAGGGCGAGTTCTACAACTACGACAACGTGAGTCTCTGGCCTCGGCCCTTGCGGCCCGATCTGCCGATCTGGGTCACGGCGCTGAGCCCGCAGACAGTGAGCTGGGCGGCCCGGCAGAATTTCCGGTTCACTTCGGTCTTCTCGCCGACCGACAACATGCGGGCGGTTTTCGAGCAGTACAAGAAGGCGGCCGCGGAAGCCGGTCGTGAAGCCGAACCCACTGACATGGGCGTGTGCCGCAACGTGTTCATCGCGGACTCCGAACAGGAGGCGCGCGATCTCGCCGAGCCCGCCTTCGACGCGCTGTTCGCGGCGTTCAAGGAAGCGGCTGTGTTCCACGATCTCGACAACGTGCCCTCCGGCTACGAGCACTACCAGTCCTTCTTCCGCCCCTTCGCCGGGGAGGACGTGTCGTTCGACGCTCTCATCGACATCGGGGCGATCTGCGTGGGGAGGCCGGAGACCGTCCGCGACCAGATCGTGAGCCAGATCGAGCACATCGGCTGCGGGAACTTCCTCAACTGGGGGTCGTTCGGCACCCTCACCAAGGAGCAGACGATGCGCTCCTACCAGTTGTTCGGCGAGCACGTGGTGCCGGCTTTGCGCTCTCTGAAGGTGAAGTCGTGACGTCCGAGCTGGCCTTGTGCTGCATGTCGCACACGCCGTTGCTGGGGTCGGGCGACCCGGGCGAGTCGGTCGTGCAGCGGGTCGACGGCGCTCTCCGCGACGCGAGGCAGTTCGTGGAAGCTTTCGACCCGGACCTCATCGTCATCTTCGGCCCTGACCACTACCAGGGCTTCCGATATGAACTCATGCCACCGTTCTGTGTCGGGTTGTCGGCTACGGCCATCGGTGACTACAACACCAGTCCCGGTGAGCTCGACGTGCCACAAGCACTCGCCGACGATCTGGTCGTCCACCTGCTGGCGGCGGATCTCGACGTCGCCATGTCGGAGAAGATGGTCGTCGATCACGGCATCTCCCAGCCGCTGGAAAATCTGTTGGGCTCGAGCGCGGCCAAACCCGTGATCCCTGTCTTCATCAACTCGGTCGCCGAGCCGCTGGGTCCGTTGCGCCGCATCAGGCGCCTCGGCACGGCGGTGGGCGAGTTCGTCCGGAAGCTGGATCAGAAGGTCCTGCTGGTCGGCTCGGGCGGCTTGTCACACGATGTGCCGGTCCCGCGGCTGCGCCAGTCGCCACCGGAAGATGTCGCGTACATCGTGGACAAACGCCGAACGCCGGCTGAGCAGGAGGCACGCGAGGAGGCGGTGTTTCAGGCCGGCCAGGCCTTCGCGCGCGGTGAGTCCTCGCTGCTGCCAGTGAACCCTGATCTCGACGAGCAGATTCTTCAGCAGTTCGCGAAGGGCGACCTGCCCTGGTTCGACGCGATGAACGTCGAGTGGCTCGGCAAACAGGGCGGCAGTTCGATCCACGAAGTCCGTTCGTGGATCGCGGCCCACGCCGCGCTGCAGACCGCAGGGCCTTACCGGACCGGGTCTTCGTTCTACCAGCCGGTCCCCGAGTGGATCATCGGCTTCGCGGTGACCACGGCGCGACCACGAGAAACGACCAGGTGAGAGAATTGGTGGAGAAAGAAGAAGTCGTACTGACCGATGACGGGCCGATGGCGGTCACGGTTCGCCATCCCGACGGTAGTGGCCCGTTTCCGGTGGTCATCGTTTACCACGACGGGCCGGGGCTGCGCGAGGACATCCACGACGTCAGCCGCAAACTGGCGGGTGCCGGATATTACGCCGTTCTGCCGGATCTCTACCACCGGCTCGGTCATCAGATTTCCTTCGACCTGGCCGGGATCGGCCAAGGGCCGGGATCACCGGAATTCGATCGGCTGATGGCGGCGGTCACCTCGCTCGGCGACGACATGGTGCTTGCCGACACGGCCGCGATGCTGGAGGTCACCGCGAAGGACCCCGCCGCCGACATGAACGCCAAAGCCGCCATGGGGTTCTGCATGGGTGCGCGCTTCACCCTGCGGTTGCTCGCCTCCGACCCCGCAGGATTCGCGGCAGGCTCGGCGCTGCACCCGTCGAACTGCGTCACGGATGATCCGGACTCGCCCCATCGGAGCGTCGGGAAGATCCCCGCCGAGCTGTTCGTCGGACTCGGCGCGGCCGACAGGCTCTCCCCGCTCGAGCTGAACAAGCCGCTCCGGGACGAGCTGGGCAGGCCCCCGGTGAAAGCGACTGTCGAGATCTTCGACGGCGCCGATCACGGCTTCATGTTCCCGCAGCTGCCTGCCTATCACCAGCACGCGGCGTCCGTTTCGTGGGACCGCACGCTCGAGTTGTTCCACCGAACCCTGGGGAAGAGGTAGCACCGATCATGCCCTCTGCGGAGCTTGCTCCCGTGCGGACGGAGGACCGGGCCACCGGCCCGGACACGACGCACGTCGCGATGGCGGGAGATCCCGGCGGCGAACCGCTGCTGCTCCTGCACGGGACCGGACCGGGCGCGACGGGAGCGCTGAGCTTCCGGCCGATCCTGCCCGGCATCGCGACGTACCGGTGCATCATGCCCGATCTGGTGGGATTCGGAGGCAGCAGTCATCCGGACACGCTGCCTCCGGGCCCGGGGCCGTGGTTCCGGCGGCGCGTCGACGCGGTGCTCCGGCTGCTGGACGAGCTCGGACTGGATCGGGTTCACGTGGCCGGACACTCCTACGGCGCCCGCGTGGCGCTCGAACTGGCCGTGCACGCACCCGAGCGGCTCGGGCGGATCGTCCTGATGGGCGCGGGCGGAACCCCGGTCAAGGCCAAGCTGGGGACGCTCACCGCGTTCTACGAGAGCCCGAGCGAGGAGGCGATGCACGCGCTCGTGACCGCCCAGCTGTCCCGAGGCGGCGGCATCGACGACTACGTGAGGGAGCGTTTCGCAGTCGCGATCAGGCCGGAGGTGCGGCGGTCGTTCGAGGCCGCCATGGCGACCGGCGAGCCCGCACCGGTCTACGACGAGTCGGTGCTCGCCGGCATACCGCACGCGGTCCTGGCGGTGCACGGGAAGGACGACGGGACGATCTCGCCCGCCGCGGGGCTCTTCCTGGCCGAGCACCTTCCACACGCGGACCTGCACCTGTTCGCGGATTGCGGGCACCTGCTCCAGTTCGAGGTGCCGGCCCGGCTCGGTGGCCTGATCCGTGAGTTTCTGGCAGCGGCGTAGGCCGGGGAACGCCGAACCTGCTGAACCGCTGACGAGGAGAAAACAATGCCATCGGTCGAGACCGTCGGTGCACAGTGCCGTGCCACGGTCACTCCTGAGACTGAACCCCGCGGCCGTGACAGGAGGCCCGCGATGATCGTTCCCGATCCGGACGAGACTGGCCCGCTGCGGCAGGTCTACGGCGCCTATCCGAGCGGGGTGGTGGCCGTGTGCGCGCTGCGCGACGCCGCTCCGGTCGGCATCGTCGCGAGTTCGTTCGTCGCGGTCTCGATGAACCCGCCGCTGGTGTCGGTATGCGTGCAGCACACCTCCACGACCTGGCCGCTTCTCGCCGACCGGCCCCGGCTCGGGCTGTCGGTGCTCGGGACGACGCACGACCGGGCCTGCCGGCAGATCGCCTCGAAGACGGGGGACCGGTTCGCCGGCATCGGCTACACCGCGACCGGCGAAGGTGCGGTGCTCCTGCACGGCGCGGCCGCGTGGCTGGACTGTTCGATCGACACGGTCGCCAGCGCGGGGGACCACGACCTGGTGCTGCTCCGAGTCGAGGCCATGCAGCCACACGAAAAGGTCGCCCCGTTGGTCTTCCACGGCAGTGGGCTGCACGCGCTGTCCGCGTTGGCGTCCTGATGTCCGCCGAGCCCGTCCCCCTTGTCACGGACGACCGCGTAGCTGACGCCGTGGCCGCATTGCGTGCCGGACGCCCGGTTCTCGTGGGTGGCGGCACCGAGTACGACGTCGTCCTCCCCGCGGCACTCGCCGAGCCGCGGTGGACCGCATGGACGGTCCGCCACACGTCGGGGGTCCTCTGCGCACCCCTTCGGGCCGAGCGCGCCGGCGCACTCGGCCTGCCCCCGATGGTCCATGACAACCAGGATCCACGAAGTCCTCGTTATACCGTCTCGGTTGACGCGGCACACGGCGTCACCACCGGTATCAGCGCGACTGACCGCGCGCGCACCGCGCGGGTGCTCGCCGATCCGGCCAGCGGCCCCGCCGATCTCATACGGCCCGGTCATCTGCTGCCGCTGACGGTCCATGCCGATGGTGTCGTCGGACGGCCCGAGCACGCCGAGGCAGGCGTGGACCTGTGCCGCCTCGCTGGGTTTCCGCCAGTGGCGCTGACCGCCCGGCTGGTCGGCGAGGGCGTGGGGACGGCCGGCGACGAGGACGTGGCCCTGCTCGCGGCCCGGCACGACCTGCCCGTCATTCAGATACCGGAGCTGGTCGAGCACCGGCTGCGCTTCGGCGACGGGGAACGAGGACGTGTCACCCGGGTCACCAACGCGCGGTTGCCGACCGTGCACGGGCAGCTCGACGCGGTCGGATACCGCGACGAGGTCACCGGCGCCGAGCACATCGCGCTGGTCGGACGGCCGCGGACGAGTGTGCCGCTCGTGGCGGTGCACGCCGAGTGCATCACCGGCGACATCGTCAAGACTACGCACTGTGACTGCGCTCGGCGTATCGCTGAATCGGCGGCCGTCATCGCCCAGGAGGGTGGTGTGCTGGTCTACCTGCGCAGGCCGGGAGCGCGGGTGCTCGACGCGCTCGACGGGCACACCTGGACGACCGCCGATGCCGGCGCTGCCGGTGCGATCGTCGCTGACCTCGGGTACCGGTCCGTCCGGCTGCTCACCGGGCCGGCGACGGCGCTGCAGCTAGCCCGGCCCGACCTCACGGTCCTCGCGGTGCAGAACCGACCTGTCAGCTCGCTGACCTGAACGGCCGGCCTGGGGTCCCGGTCGAACTCCGGCTGATGCGGTTCGTTTTCCGGACTGTCGACCGGAGTGCGAAGCATTACCATGTTGCCGAAGGGTGATCACCGACCATCCTTGCTGTGCCACCCGAAGCCGAGTGGGAGGTACTCGACGATGGCGTCGAGGCACGCGTCCGAGGCCCACGCGCTCGCACAACAGGTCGCGAAGGGGCAACGAGCCACTTCGGGAGGTCTCGTGCGCACCGACGACCTCGATGAGGCCCGCGATTTCCTCACCAGCGTGTACGCACCCCACCACCTGACGGCGGTCGAACGAGGCCGACTCGGATTCAGCATGCGGGTGCTGAACGCCGAGCGGCTCAGGATCGGGTACAGCAACTTCAAGTCCGACGTCCGGCTGGAAGTTCCGCCACCGTCGTTCTACGTGTTCTGCTATGCGCCATCGGGATCCGTCGACGTCGTTTCGGGCCGCCGGTCCGCATCCGTGTCCCGTACCACTGCTGCTGTCCTGTCGCCCAGCGCGCCGTGGCGGTTCGAACGCTGGACCGACGACAGTACGTTGATGGCGATGCGGATCGTCCGCGCCGATCTGGAGGACGATCTGTCCGCCATCCTCGGCAGAAGGGTTGTCGAGCCGATCGAGTTCGGCGACAAGCTGGACCTCACCAAGGGACGAGGCGCCGACTTCGCCCGTGTGCTGCGACTCCTGCAAGACGACGTCGGACAGCCCAGCCAGCTCGCCCAGCAGCATCCGGTCATGGCATCGCACCTGGGACGACTGGTCCGGTCGGCGCTGCTCATGTCGCAACCGCACAACTATTCGGACAAGCTCGACGAAGACCGGGGCTCGTGCCTTCCCTCCGCGATCCAGCGGGTCGTCGACGTGATCGAAGACGACCCCATGCAGGTCGGCAGCGCGGCTGACATCGCGAGGATCGCCTGTCTCAGCCTGCGAGCGCTCGAGAAGGCGTTCGTCCGGGAGTTCGGCATACCGCCGATGGCGTACCTTCGGCAGGTCAAGCTCGCCCGCGCACGGGACGACCTGATCAACGGAGACCCCGATGTCCTCACCGTGTCCGCGGTGGCGCTCCGCTGGGGTTTCGGCCACCTCGGCCGGTTCGGGGCCGCGTATCAGGAGCGGTACGGGGAGCCGCCGTCGCACACACTGCGGCGGGGAAAGCGCGGACTCGAATTCGTGGTGTCGCGACCGCCCTGGTTCGAGAACCGACCTGGGTGAGGGCCACAGCTGTGTCGTGTCGTGGCGAGCGCTCGTGGCTGCGCATGTCTGCGCAGCCACGAGCGATCCGAGAGCAGCCTCACATGTCCCGTACGGCGGGAATGACCTTCTCGGCGAAGTTTCGCAGGTAACCGGCCGATTCCTCCCAGGTCATCCCGTGCCGGGTGGCCATCAGATGAAGTTCGTCAGGCCCGCCCTCTTCGTATGTGGCGCGGAGTTCCGCGATGGCCTGGTCCGGTGTCTGGAAGATCCGCTCCCAGTTCGGGATGTCCTCGGGTTTGGTCGGCGGCGCGTCCATCAGTAACGAGCTGTACGGGTGCACATCTCCCCGGCGGTAATGGAAATGCTCGAAGATTCCTTCACGGTGCTTCGCCCAGGCCCGCTCCGGGTCATCGGTGACGTAGCAGGTCCCGAACGTGTGGATCTTCGCGTAGTTGGGCTGCCTTCCGTTGCGGACACACGCCTCCCGCCAGCCGGCCAGCCATTTCTGCCACGTCGGCCCACCGGTCAGCCCCTGGAAAAACCCGCCGAGCCCACCGACATTCAGCCCCCGCTTCGCAACCCGGTCCATCGCCGCCGCGGAGAACGCCGCGACAACCCATACCGGCAACGGATTTTGCATCGGTTTCGGGTTGATCCACACATCGTCGAGATGCCAGCGCTTGCCGTGATAGCTGAAGGGCTCGTCCGAGCTCCAGCACCTCAGCATGATGTCAATGCCCTCGTCAAGCAGACTCGGCCGGAACTTCGGATTCACCCCCAGCATCGGGAATTCCATGTTGAAGGTCGGCCCGACCTGACCCAGGCCGACATCGAGGCGGCCGCCGGACAAGATGTCGATCACGGCGAGTTGCTCGGCGAGGAGGACCGGGTGGTAGAACGGCACCTGGATGATGTTGGTACCGATGCGTATCCTGTTGGTGTGGTGCGCGGCCGCGGTCAGCGTCACCGGAAGTCCCGGGTTGTATCCGTCCGGGTCGCCGTGATGCTCACTCAGGCTGACCGCGTCGAATCCGACGTTCTCCATCTCTTGCATGTGTTCGAACGCGCCACTGTAGAACTGGGACCATGGGCGGTGCCAGCCGGGCCTCGCGGGGTTGCGGAGATCATAGAGTACCCCGAATCGCATTCCTTAGTTTCCTTCCACTTGAGCCTGAGAACCGCAACCGACCGGCATCCGCCGGTGAGGTGGCGATTCGCCGGAGGTCAGCGTGCCGGCCACGGCGTGCGCCCGGCCGACGGCGTTTTCGACGCATTCGTGCCGGGCTCGCCGGTTCCGGTACCGGTAGGACGCACAGTCACCATCGCGAAGATGTCCGGATCGGACGTGCGCGGGCAGCGGTCGACGAGGGCGCCGCCGTTCACCGCGAGCCCCGCCCGCTTGTGACCGGGACAAGGGGAGCCTGCATGGCCTTCCGCCATGCCTCATGCTCGGCGCCCCCGTAACGCGTGACATTGAAGTAACCGTCGTGCGCGGAACTGCGTGTGACAGGGCACTGCTCTCGCATCGAGGTGCACACGTCGAGCACGTCGTCGCGGCTCAAGCTTGCGTCGTGGTGATCGAAGTCGGTTTCGGGGGCGCTGCGCGCCCGTCGTGCTGTCCATCCGACACACTCCGTTGTGTATTGACTGGGCTTCAGAAGCGGACAGGCAGTACAGCCTGCGTCATGAGGAACTGCGAGTCGAGGTTCACCGACAGCACTCTGCGCCAGGTGTCGTAGGTGAGCTCTGAGATGTCGACGAACGGGAAGATCCCGCCGTTGTCGACCAGGATGGCGCAGCGACCGTGCGCCCTCGACCCGATGGCTGCTGCACAGTGGGCATTCGGGGACCTCCCGGAGAATGTTGCCATGGGTGGCAAGAGCCCGTGTCCAGGAAGCACGTTAGCCGAGACGATCGATCCACCTGAGCCATTTTCCGCACCGCAACGTCCGCGAAACGACGTGCGCTGCCCGCGGATCCGAGGTTCACACCCCTGATCATCATTCGCGCCGGGCCGCGCGACACGCACGAGTCCGGCGTGGCCGAGGGCGCGCACAGTGGGTCGCTGACCGCGAGGCCGTCGACGAGCAAGGGCGGGTGCGGCTCGGCAGAAGCCGCACCCGCCTCTGTCCACCCGAGTCGAAACCGGCGTGCGCCGCCCGAACGGGCGGCGTAGTCGCAGGCTGAGTTTCTCGATCGGGTGCACGGGGCGTACGCGGATCAGGATCGCGACGTGATCGACGAGCGGTGTTTTCACCTTCCGGACGTTCGTCGCCGATGCGGAGAACGTGATCCTGCTCGGGACGCCCGGCGCCGGAAGGCAGGACTCGCGATCGGGCTCGACGTCGAGGCCACCCGAGCGGGCATTTGCCATGCGCGGCTCGGTGTTCCGCGCGCTGCACCCGCCGACGACCGCACTGCCCGATCTGGACCAACGCTTCGACCGAGGCGCAGGTGTGACTCATCTGCCCCACAGCGAGCGGCCGATGACCTCTTTCATGATCTGGGATGTCCCGGCGTAGATCGTGCTCGCCCGCGCGTCGAGGAAATCCCGTGCCACGTCGTATTCGCGGATGTAGCCGTAGCCGCCGTGGAGTTGGAGGCAGCGCTGCACGACGGTTTGCTGCAGTTCTGTCGTCCAGAGTTTGACCATGGCGGCGTCGGCGCCGGTGAGGCGGCCAGCGACCAGTTCCTCGACGCAGCGATCCAGGAAGACACGTGCAGCCTGGATTTCCGTCGCCAGTTCCGCAAGGTCGAACCGGACCGCTTGGAAGTCCGCGACTTTGCGCCCGAACGCTTCCCGTTCACGGACGTGGGCGAGTGTGCCGGAGAAGGTCCGTTCCATGCACGCGACCGCTGCGGCGGCGACGCTGAGGCGTTCTTGTGGCAGGTTCTGCATGAGGTAGCCGAACCCGTGCCCCTCCTTCCCGAGAAGGTTTCCGGCAGGTACACGGACATCGGTGAACGACAGCTCGGCGGTGTCCTGTGCTCGCAGGCCGAGCTTGTCGAGCTTGCGCCCTCGCTCGAATCCCGGCATGCCTCGTTCGAGAACGAGCAGGCTCAGTCCGTCGCGGCCGGCGGCGGGATCAGTGGAGACCACGGTGATGACGGTGTCGGCGAGTAGTCCGTTACTGATGAAGGTTTTGGCCCCGTTGACGATGTAGATGTCCCCGTCGCGCACGGCGGTGGTGCGCATCGCCTTGAGGTCGCTGCCCGCTTCCGGTTCCGTCATCGCGATCGCCGCGACGGTCTTGCCGGTGCACAGTCCCGGGAGCCAGCGCCGCTTCTGCCCGGGGGTGGCGAGTTCGTTCAGATACGGTGCGACGAGGTCGTTGAACCCGCTGAAGTTCATGGTCAGCGACACCGCGCCCGCGCGGCAGAGTTCCTCGATGACGACCAGGTTGAACCGGAAGTCATGAATGCCGCCGCCGCCGAACTCCTCGGCGACATCGATACCGAGGATGCCCGCCTTACCCGCCTTCGCGTACAGTTCCCGATCCACCACCCCGGTCCGCTCCCAGGCGGGCAGGCCCGGTTCGATCTCCTTCGCGACGAAGGACCTGACCATCGCCCGGAAGGCCTCGTGGTCTTCGTCGAACAAGGTTCGTTTCACGTCGGCGACTCCAGCGGGACGAGTTGCTACCAGGTTCCGAACGCGGCCCAGGCGAGGAGCGGGCCGAGCACGATCGAGCACATGCCATAGATGAGCAGGTGGCGGAAAAGCCGTTGTCGCTGTTCAGGGGCGGCGGCGCCGAGCAGCAGCCCACCGGTGATGCCGAGCGGATTGACGTCGACCAGCACGGCCGACAAGCCGACCGCGATGATCGCGTTGACGGGGGAGACACCAGCGGCGACGAGTGGAGCGATCAGCGGCACTCCGGTAGCGATCACCGCCAGTGAGGATGCGAAGAACGAGGTGACGCCGACGATGAGGCAGACGGCGAGCAGGGACAGTGTGGGGGAGCCGGCGATGGTGAGCACGCGGGTGATGCGCTGGAAAGCCCCCAGATGCTGCATCAGGCCGATGTAGGTGAGCAGACCCGCGATGAGAAGAACGATCTCCCACGGGAGGTGCCCGATGATCACCGAGGGTTGGATCCGCAGCAGCAGTTGAAGCGCGAGCGCGAGGGCCAGCCCGAGCAGTCCCAGATTCAGCTGGAAGACGGCGCCACCGATCACCAGGACGATGAGGGCGATGGCGACGCTGCCCAGGGTGAGCGAGCTGGGTTTCGGCGCCCGCGCCGCCGGTTGGGTCGCGGCGAGGGGGCGGGACAGTACAGCGGTGGGTGTGCCGCCTTCCGGGCTTGTCACGGTGTGGCCTGGCAGGACCTCGTCGCCGGACGCGGGTATCGGGTTCGGCGCGGACTGGCCGGCAGACCCGGCGCTGGTGGCGGCCGCGCGGAGGGACCGTCGCCCGGCCGCCATGACGATCAGGCACAGGACGAGGCCGGTGCCGAGTGAGGCCAGGAACAGTGCCGGGCCGGTTTCCGACGGCATGTCGATACCGGCTTTCGTCAGCATCCGTGGGACGGCCGAGCCGAATACCGCGATCGGGGAGAACAGACCGCAGGTGATTCCGTTGAGCATGGTCAGGCACAGCAGGATCGGCGGCAGGCCGCGTTGCGCTGCGACACCGAGGGTGATCGGCGCCATGATGGCGATTCCCGCCGCCGGAAAGGTGCCGATCGCGGTGATGAGTGCGCCGACCGCGAACAACAGCAAGGGAACGAGGATGGTCCTGTCGCCGATCGGGCGGAGTGCGGCCGCCAGCAGCCAGTCGGTCGCTCCGCTTGTCTTCGCCACGGCGAAGAAGGCGGTGATGCCGACGATCAGGACGAAGAAGTCGGCGGGGAAGAATTCCAGAAGCTGATCGATGCTCACGCCGGCGACGACCGCCACGAGCGCGGCCGCGGGAAGAGCAGCCACGGCGAGACTGAAGCGTGGAATGAACGCGCCGAGAAACAGCAGCGCGAGTATCAGTATTGACAGGGTTGCGGCGTCCATGGGTCAGACCTTCTGCGTCGTTGCGGGGCCCTTGCTGGAACGGTTTCAGATCACGCCGTCGGCGCGGAGCTGGTCGACGTCATGAGGCTCGAGTCCGAGCACTTCGGTGAGCACGCTGTCGGTGTGCTCACCGAGCCTGGGCCCGAGCGAGCGGATGCGTCCCGGGGTGGCGCTGAGCTTGGGCAACGGTGCGACCATCGGCAGTGGACCCCAGTCCGCGTCGGAGACGGTCGTAATGGTGCCGCGCTCCCGGTAGTGCGGGTCTTCGGCGATGTCGGCGATGCTCATGACCGGTGACGCGGGCACCCCCGCGTCGTTGAGGCGGTGGGCCGCCTCGTCGGCGTTCTGGGTCCGGGCCCAGTCCGCGATCGCGGCGTAGAGCTCGTCCTGATGTTCGATGCGTTCTTCGCGTGTGCTGAACCGGTCGTCTGCGACAAGTTCGCGACGATCCATGGCGCCCATCAGCTTGCGGAACAGGCTTTCGGTGCCGGCGTGGATCGAGATTCGCCGTCCGTCGGCGGTCGCGAAGTCGCTCGCCGGAACGATCTGGTCATTGCGGTTCCCTCGGCGTTCGCGGACCTCGCCGAAGACCGCATGCGTCTGCAAGGCGTTCTCCGACGCGCGAAAACCCGCCTCATAGAGGCCGAGATCGATGACCTGACCGGTGCCGCCGTTGTGGTCGCGGTCGTAGAGCGCGGTGACCGTGGCGAATGACGCCAGATACGCAGCCATATAATCGATCACGGCGTAGCCGGTGCGGGTTGGTTCGGACTCCGGCTCGCCGCTGACGTAGGTGAGTCCGGCGAAAGCGCTCGCGATCCGGTCGAAGGCGCCCCTTTCGCTGTACGGTCCGGACATTCCATAGCCGGTGATCTGGACGATCACGGCCTGGGGATTGAGCACCGCCATGGATCCAGGAGTCAGCTCCCACTTCTCCAGTGTCGGCGGGCGGAAGTTCATGACTACCACGTCGAAATGCGGAACGAGCTCGCGCACGAGCCGCTGCCCTCGCTCGCTGCGCAGATCGATCGTGACCGACTTCTTGTTGCGGCCCTCCTGCACCCACTGGAGCGACCGTCGCCCGGGTGCGGAGGATCCGGGACCGTTGCGGGTGAAGTCGCCCACTTCCGGTTGCTCGACCTTCACCACCTCGGCGCCGAAGTCGCCCAGCATCGTCGCCGTGACCGGTGCCGCCAGCACGGTGGCCAGATCGAGCACCTTGATGCCGGCGAGCGGTAGTCGTGAATCAGCCACGAACACTCCTCGTGTACGTACTGTTAATAACGAAGCGTTAATAACGGATCGTATGCTAGGCTGACTTTCGAGGGAACGTCAAGCGCCGAATGGGGAATGGATGACCGAGCAGGCGGGTTCAGCCACGCGACGACGCCGACGCCGTACCCGGGAGGAGACGGAGTCCGATCTCCTTGACGCCGCCATGCGCATCCTTCGCCGAGACGGTCTCCTTGAGGGAATCACCCTTCGCGACGTCGCCGCGGAAGCCGGGGTGAACCACGGGCAGATCTACCAGTACTTCGGTTCGCGGGAAGCCCTGCTGAGAGCGGCGATCGCCCGGCTGCTCCGCCAATCGATGGCCGAACGCCCCGCTCACTGGGCGCAGCCGTTCGCGCGGCGCAGGATCGCGATGTGGAAGTGGGCGCTCCAGCACAGCGACATTCCGAAGCTCGAGGCCCTGCTCGCCCTCGAAGGCGACGAGGAGCTCACGCTGTTCCCGGAGCTGGCGAGAACGCGGGAAGCGCTGGAGAAGGACCAGGCCGCCGGAACCCTGCCCGCCGACGCCGACGGAGAGGTTGTCCATGCCATGACGGCGGTCACCTACCTGGGCTACAGCATCTTCCGCGAGACGATCGCCCGCGAGCTGGGCATCGACGTGAACGAGTTGGACACCCGAGCCGGTGCCATATACGAGCAAATGGTCCAGCGGCTCGCGGGCGACTCCGGCCAGGCGTAGCACGCCGGGCCAGCCGGAATCACCTCGACGCGTACCGCCCAAGGGGTTACGTGGAGCCGTTGCTTCGGGTTCGAGACAGCCCGGTGTTCGGGCGAGGAGTAGCGGCCGTCGGCTGGCCGACCACGCCCGCGGGGGACAGGCTCTGCCGGCCGACTTCGCTGGGAACGAGAAGCTCGGCCAACTGGCGAAGGCGTATGAACGCGTCTGGGAGTTGGTGTGGGGCAGGCGAAGGGCAGTGGCCTGAGCGGTTTGCTGGTGCGTCCGGACGGTTTCGTGGCCTGTGCCGCGCTCCCCGTTGGCTGGGTGCTCCGGCTAGGTGAAGACGCCCGCGGTAGCGACCCGGACTCGCTTGCGTGCGGCCTGCTGGTCGTCGCCGAAGCGGTCGACACCCCAGGACCGCGTGATGGCCGCGGGCGCGCCTCCGACGCAGGTAGCCGAGTGGGCCGGGCATTCGGTCGCCGTCCTGCACCGGATCTACGCCAAGATCGTGGCCGGGCAGGAGGCGAGCGCCCGGCAGCGCATCGAGCGCGCTCTCGGAGTCGAAGACGTGGACCGCGAATAAACCGTGAACGCCCGGCGAGGGCTGGACAGACCCGGAGTCAGCCGGACAGTACAAGATCGGCCCCTCGTCCTGTTCGTGCAGGTGAGGGGCCGATTCTGACTGGTCTGGGGGAGTGCCCCCGGTGAGATTCGAACTCACACTGGACGGGTTTTGAATCCGTTGCCTCTGCCAGTTGGGCTACGGGGGCAGTGCAGCCAGACTTTACGCGCCCCGGCCTGGGGCTGAGCACCGGGGTAGCCCTGTGTGATCAGTGGTCACCGCAGGGGAAGACAAGCCAGCCGACACGCCGTGACCCGACGTGGTGAACACCATGCTGCGCACGTGGTCCACGCCATCCATTAACTGGATCGTTCCGGGTAGGCTCGTCCTGCGGTCGAAGCCGCGATTCCCATTCCGTCGAGCACGCAGGAGGACCCCGGTGACCGAAGAGGCTACCGAGGCCAGCGGTGTGGCCACCGCTCCGCAGCGTCGGGTGCTCGTCGCCGAAGACGAAGCACTCATCAGGCTTGACCTCGTCGAGATGTTGCGCGAAGAGGGATACCAGGTGGTCGGCGAGGCAGGCGACGGCGAAGAGGCCATCAAGCTGGCAGCCGAGCTCAAGCCCGACCTCGTGATCCTGGACGTCAAGATGCCCAAGCTGGACGGCATCGAAGCGGCGTCCCAGATCACCAACGACCGGATCGCCCCGGTGGTCATCCTGACCGCCTTCAGCCAGCGTGAGCTGGTCGAGCGCGCCCGTGACGCGGGCACGATGGCGTACCTGGTGAAGCCGTTCAACAAGCGGGACCTGGTACCCGCGATCGAGCTGGCCGTCAGCCGGTACTCGGAGATGCAGGCGCTGGAGGCCGAGGTCGCCAGCCTGTCCGACCGGCTCGAGACGCGCAAGGTCATCGACAGGGCCAAGGGCCTGCTCATGACCAACCAGGGGCTGACCGAGCCGGACGCGTTCCGGTGGATCCAGCGCACCGCCATGGACCGGCGCACCACCATGAAGGCCGTCGCCGAGGCGGTCGTGGACAGCATCGGCCAGAAGCAGTAACCCTGCGCGGTCGCGCAGGCGAAACAGAATCCTGACACCACTCCACTGGGCGGCTAAGTCGCTGCTCATCTGAGCGTGAGGTCACCCATGGTTAGCACCCGGTTGTTGCAATCCAGCAACCGGGTGTAAATCATGCATGAACTATGGTGACCCCCGTCACGATGTGGAAACAAGACAGCGCATAACGCTGTGCACCGCCACGTTGGACGGTTACGTTCAGCGCCCATCAGGTCCCTGCCAGGGACGGCCGTCGTCGGCGGCCGGCTGGATATTGGAGGAACGAGTGTCAGGAGCACGACTCACGCGAGTCCTCGTCCTTGCGGCGGCTGCAACGCTGGCGCTGGGTGCGTGCGCGGCGCGTGACGAGGGTGGTTCGTCGGGCGACACCACGGGCTCGGCGGCGGCGCCTTCACAGGCCGCCGACGCGGCGAACCCGCGTGGCGACGGCCAGGCGGTGTGCTCGGGTGTTTCCCTCGCGTACGCGGGCACCATCAACGGCACCAGCGCGGCGCTCGGGCAGAACATCCTGCGTGGTGCCGATCTGGCGGTCAAGCAGCACAACGAGGCCAACCCGAACTGCCAGGTCACCCTGAAGCAGTTCGACACCGAGGGCAAGCCGGACAAGGCGCCCGGCGTCGTCACCCAGGTCATCAACGAGGCCGACATCCTCGGTGTCGTGGGCCTGCCGTTCTCCGGTGAGTCCAAGGCCGCGGGCAACCTGTTCAACCAGGCCGGCCTGGTGACCATCAGCCCGTCGGCGACCAACCCGGCGCTGGCCGACAACGGGTGGAAGACCTTCTTCCGCGGCATGGGCAACGATTCCGCCCAGGGCCCGGCGGCGGCGAAGTTCATGACCGACACCCTCAAGGCCAACAAGGTCTGCGTCATCGAGGACGACACCGAGTACGGCACCGGCCTCGCCACGCAGGTCAGGGACGCGCTGGGCTCGAAGGCCTCCTGCGCGGACAAGGTGAAGACCGGTCAAACCGACTTCTCCGCAGTGGTCAACAAGATTTCGACCGAGGCGCCGGACGTCGTCTTCTACGCGGGTTACTACCCCGAGGCGGGACCGTTCGCGCAGCAGCTCAACGACAAGGCCGTCACCGCCAAGTTCGTCGGACCGGACGGTGTGAAGGACAACGAGTTCCTCAAGGGTGCCGGTGCGGGCGCGGACAACGCCTACTTCACCTGCCCGTGCGTCCCGGAGGACAACTTCAAGGACTTCACCGCCGCGTTCAAGCAGGTCGAGGGTGCCGACCCGGGCACGTACTCGCCCGAGGGCTACGACGTCACCACCATCCTGCTCAAGGGCATCGACAGCGGGGTCAAGGACCGCGCGGGCCTGCTGGACTTCGTCAAGAACTACGACGGTCAGGGCCTGACCAAGAAGTTCAAGTGGAACGACAAGGGCGAGCTCTCGGACACTCCGGTGTGGAGCTACCGCGTCGAAAACGGCAAGATCGTCAACAACGGCCAGATCAGCTGACGCAGGCGAGCAATCGGGCATGCACGCGGCCGACCGTCGCGTGCATGCCCGATCCATACCCGGGAATAGAGTGAATCCTTGTACCCCGCGATGACCCCATTCCTCGCGCAGTCCGAGCCCTGGATCTCCTTCGATGTGGCCGGCCTGGCGGAGCAGTTCTGGAACAACACCGTCGACGGCCTCGCGCTCGGCGGTATCTACGCCCTCGTGGCCCTGGGCTACACGCTCGTCTACGGCGTGCTCAAGCTCATCAACTTCGCCCACTCCGAGGTGTTCGTCGTCGGCGCGTTCGCGACCTGGCTGACGTTCTACGGTCTCGGTTTCCGCGCGGGCGCCACGCCCGTCCTGTCGGTCGCCGAGATCATCCTTTTCCTCGCCATCGCGTGTGTCGCGGCGATGGCGGTCTCCGGTGGCACCGCTGTGCTGCTGGAACGCGTGGCCTACCGGCCGTTGAGAAAGCGAAATGCCCCCCGCCTGGTCTTCCTGATCACCGCGATCGGCGCCTCGTTCGCCATCCAGCAGGGCCTGCGCCTGGTGTTCGGGCTCAACCAGCAGCCCCAGATCCGCCTGCTGCAGCCGGAACCGCTGTTCCGGATCTTCAACGCCACCGTCACCAACATCCACGTCATCCTGTTCGTGGCGGCGGTGCTGCTGTGGTTCATCGCCGACTACTTCATCAACCGGACGCGCCTGGGGCGCGGCATCCGCGCGGTGGCCCAGGACCCGGACACCGCGACGCTGATGGGGGTGAACAAGGAACGGGTCATCGTCATCACGTTCCTCGTCGGCGGGCTGCTCGCCGGCGCCGCCGCGTTGTTCTACATGATGCGCATCCCGCAGGGCGCCATCTACAACGGCGGATTCCTGCTCGGCATCAAGGCGTTCACGGCCGCCGTGCTCGGCGGGATCGGCAACCTGCGCGGCGCGCTGGTCGGCGGGTTCCTGCTGGGGCTCGTGGAGAACTACGGGCAGTCGCTGTTCGGTGGCGAGTGGAAGGACATCGTGGCGTTCGTCGTGCTGATCGTCGTCCTGATGTTCCGGCCGACCGGCATCCTCGGCGAGTCGCTCGGGAAGGCGCGGGTATGACGACCCAGACCGTGAGCGCGCCGCCGAAGCGGCGCTCCGTCCGCGAGCAGTGGAACAACCTGTCCCGGCCGGCGCAGTGGGGGATCCTCGTCCCGCTCGTCGTGCTGATCTACTTCCTGCCGGTGCTCAACCCGCCGCTGATCGCCACCACCGGCACCGACTTCCCGACCGCGATGTTCGATGTGGCGCGCTACGCGCTGGTGGCCATCGGCCTCAACGTGGTGGTCGGCCAGGCGGGCCTCCTGGACCTGGGCTACGTCGGCTTCTTCGCCGTCGGTGCCTACGTCGCGGCCCTGTTCACCAGTCCGAACTCCAGCCTGCACCACCTGCCCTACCTGTGGACGCTGCCGTTGGCGATGGCGGTGACGATGATCTTCGGGGTCATCCTCGGTACCCCGACCCTGCGCCTGCGCGGCGACTACCTGGCCATCGTCACGCTCGGGTTCGGCGAGATCATCCGGCTCGTCGCGGACAACGTCGGGCCGTTGCGCGGCCAGTCCGGTTTCGAGCGCGTCGGGACCGACGCGAACGGCACGCCGTTCTTCGCCAACGCCACCGCCTGGTACTGGCTGACGGTCACGATCATCATCGCGATCCTGCTGCTGGTCGGGAACCTGGAACGCAGCCGGGTCGGCCGGGCGTGGGTGTCGATCCGCGAGGACGAGGACGTCGCCGAGATCATGGGCGTGCCCGTGTTCCGGTTCAAGATCTGGGCGTTCGTCATCGGCGCCGCCATCGGTGGCCTGTCCGGTGCGCTCTACGCGGGCAAGCTCGGGTTCGTGAACAACCAGTCCTTCGACGTCGTCACCTCGATGCTGTTCCTGGCGGCGGTGGTGCTCGGCGGCGCGGGCAACAAGGTGGGCGTGCTGCTCGGCGCGGCCGTGGTGGCGTATCTGCCGCTGCGGTTCGTGCAGCTGGCCGAGTACAACTACCTCATCTTCGGCATCGCGCTGATCGTGCTGATGATCTTCCGCCCGCAGGGCCTGCTCGGCGCGCGTCAGCGGCTGCTGGCCCGCGGCCGCCAGGCCTACCGGCGCCTGCTGGGCCGCGGCGAGCAGATCAGCGGGGAGAGCGCGCTGGAGACTCACCCGAACGGAGGTCCCCGATGAGCCATCCCCACGAGGAGGCGCCGGTCGAGGGCGGTCTGGTCGCCGAGGTCGCGCGGATGAGCGCGGCGGAGCGCGCCGAGCACGAGGCCGAGGTCGCCGAGGCCGTCACGGTCGACCGGGACATCGACGTCGAGGTCGGCCAGACCCTGCTGGAACTGAGGGACGTGACGTTGAAGTTCGGCGGCCTGACCGCGCTGGACTCGGTGTCCTTCGGCATCCGCCGCGGCGAGATCCTCGGCCTGATCGGGCCGAACGGCGCGGGCAAGACGACGTGCTTCAACGCGATGACGGGCGTCTACCGGCCGACGTCGGGACAGGTGCTGCTGGAGGACCGCCCGCTGGGCAAGGCGTCCCGGCACCAGATCACGCAGCGCGGCATCGCCCGTACCTTCCAGAACATCCGGCTCTTCGGGGAGATGACCGCGCTGGAGAACGTGGTCGTGGGCACCGACGCCCGTCACCGGACCAGCGTCGTCGGTGCGCTGCTGCGGCTGCCGCGGCACCACCGCGAGGAGAAGACGGCGGTGGAGCGGGCGATGGCGCTGCTGGAGTTCGTCGGTATCGCCGACCGCGCGGCGGACAAGGCCAAGAACCTCCCGTACGGCTACCAGCGGCGCCTGGAGATCGCGCGGGCGATGGCCACCGAGCCGAAGCTGCTGTGCCTGGACGAGCCGGCCGCCGGGTTCAACCCGGCGGAGAAGGACGAGCTCATGGGGCTGATCCGCAAGATCCGCGACGACGGCTACACGGTCTTGCTGATCGAGCACGACATGAAGCTGGTCATGGGCGTGACCGACCGGATCGTCGTACTGGAGTTCGGCAAGAAGATCGCCGACGGACTGCCGTCCGAGATCAGGGAGAACCCCGCTGTGATCGCCGCCTACCTGGGGGTGCCCGACGATGACGCTGCTTGAGCTCGACGCAGTCTCCGTCCACTACGGACGGATCCAGGCGGTCTCGGAGCTGTCGCTGACCGTCGAGGAGGGCGAGATCGTCGCCCTCATCGGCGCCAACGGGGCGGGCAAGAGCACCACGATGCGGGCGATCTCCGGCATCCGCCCGCTGTCGGCCGGCCGGATCGCCTTCGCCGGTGAGGACATCACGAAGCTGCGGGCCGACCTGCGGGTGGTCCGGGGGATTTCGCAGGTGCCCGAGGGGCGCGGGGTGTTCCCGGGCATGACGGTGGCCGAGAACCTGGACATGGGTGCCTACGCCCGCAAGGACCGCAAGAACCTGGGGCCCGACCTGGACCGGGTGTTCGACCTGTTCCCGCGGCTGGCGGAGCGGCGCACGCAGGCCGGTGGCACCCTCTCCGGTGGCGAGCAGCAGATGCTGGCGATGGGGCGGGCGCTGATGGCCAAGCCGCGGCTGCTGCTGCTCGACGAACCTTCGATGGGGCTCGCGCCGCAGTTCATCCAGCAGATCTTCCGGATCGTCACCGAGATCAACAACCAGGGCACGACGGTGCTGCTGGTGGAGCAGAACGCGCAGCAGGCGCTCTCCCGCGCCCACCGCGCCTATGTGCTGGAGACGGGCCGGATCACCAAATCCGGGACCGGCCGCGAACTGCTCGCCGACGACGCGATCAAGGAGGCATACCTGGGCGTCGCCTGATCGGGTGGACTGTGGTCGTGGGTTCGAAGTTGCTCGGGACGCGGCGTCGGCCCGGCCGCACTCGCCGGGCGTGGAACTCGGCGACCGGAGCGCAGAACTCACGCACGAGAACGTGGGACCCGCCGGAGGTTTCGCCGCAAGCAGCCCCGCGTAGCGGCAACCCGGCCGGCATCCCCGTTCCGCGACTTCGGTGCAGGACCTGGAACGGACAGGGCCCCGGCGCGATCACTTCGGTCGCGCCGAGGCCCTTTTCGCGTGGGGTCAGCGGGCGCCGGGGGCGGCGTCGCGGACCAGGCAGCTCAGGCGCGCGGTGCAGGTCCGGCGGCCCTGGGCGTCGGTCAGCACGATTTCGGCGGTGATGGTGCCGCGTCCCACGTGCAGCGGCGTCGCCACGCCCGTGACCAGGCCCTCTCGCGCCGCGCGGTGGTGGGTGCAGGACAGTTCGAACCCGAGCGCGGCCTTGTCCGCGCCGGCGTTGAGCGCGGCCACCGTGGAGCCCAGCGCCTCGGCCAGCACCGCGTTGGCGCCGCCGTGCAGCAGGCCGTAGGGCTGCAGGTTGCCCTCGACCGGCATCGTCCCGACCACCCGCTCCGCCGTGAGTTCGACGAACTCGATGCCCAGCTTGGCGTTGAGCTGCTGCTCCGCGACGCGCGGGTCGATGCCCGCGAGCTGCTCGCGGATGGCTTCGGTGAGGTTCTCGGACAACGCGGGTGACTCCTCGGTGAGACGGCGGCGGGGCGGGTCGACCGCTCGCGCGGTTCTGTCGGTGGCCCACCCTAGACTCGCACCCGTGAGCCCCAGTCAGAACCAGCCAGTAGCCAACGCCACAGCCACCGCGCCCGCCGAAGGACGGCCGCGGCTGTTGCTGATCGACGGTCATTCGATGGCCTACCGCGCCTTCTTCGCCGTCCCGGCGGACCGGTTCAAGACCTCGACCGGCCAGGTCACCAACGCGGTGTTCGGGTTCACCTCGATGCTGATCAACCTGCTGCGCGACGAGCAGCCCACCCACCTCGCGGTGGCGTTCGACGTGTCACGCAAGACGTTCCGCTCGGAGACCTTCGCCGACTACAAGGCCACGCGCACCACCACGCCGGACGAGTTCAAGGGCCAGGTCGACCTGGTCAAGGACGTGCTCGGGGTGCTCGGCATCCCGGTGCTGACCAAGGACAACTACGAGGCCGACGACATCATCGCCACGCTCACCACGCAGGCGACGGCGGGGGAATACCAGGTCCTGATCTGCACCGGCGACCGGGACGCGCTGCAGCTGGTGTCCGACGCGGTGACGGTGCTCTACCCGCGCAAGGGCGTGTCCGACCTGGTTCGGTACGACCCGGCGGGTGTGTCGGACAAATACGGGCTCACCCCGTCGCAGTACCCGGACTTCGCGGCGCTGCGCGGCGACCCGTCGGACAACCTGCCCGGCATCCCGGGCGTGGGGGAGAAGACCGCGACCAAGTGGATCCAGCAGTTCGGATCGCTGAACGAGCTGATCGACCGCGTCGACGAGGTCAAGGGCAAGGTCGGTGACGCGCTGCGGGCCCACCTGGATTCGGTGATGCTCAACCGGCAGCTCACCGAGCTGGTGCGGGACGTGCCGCTGGAGGCGGTGCCGGACGACCTCGCGCTCAAGCCGTGGGACCGCGACGCGGTGCACCGCCTCTTCGACGATCTGGAGTTCCGGGTCCTGCGCGACCGGCTGTTCGCCACGCTGTCCAGCGCGGAGCCCGAGGCCGAGTCCGGGTTCGAGGTCCGGGGTGCCGCGGTGCCTGCCGGTGGCCTCGCGGCGTGGCTGTCGCGGCACGCCAAGGCGGGACAGACGGTCGGCCTGGCGTTTCGCACCACCGGGTCCTCGGTGCGGTCGGACATCCAGTCGATCACGATGGCCGCCCCGGGCGGCGAGGCCGGGTACGTCGACGTGACCACCTTGGACGAGGCGGACGAGCAGGCGCTGACGGCGTGGCTGGCCGATCCGGAGATCGGCAAGGCGGGCCACGCGCTGAAAGTGCCGCTGCACGCGTTGCGGGCGCGTGGCTGGACGCTGGCGGGGCTGCGCCTGGACACCGAGCTGGCCGCCTACCTGGTGCGGCCGGGGCAGCGATCGTTCGAGCTGGATGATCTGGTGCTGCGGTACCTGCAGCGCGAGCTGCGCAACGACAACGACGCCGACGACGGGCAGCTGTCCCTGCTCGACGGCGACAACGGCGACGAGAAGCTGGTGCAGGGCGAGCTGGTGCGCGCCAGCGCGGTGGCCGAGCTCGCCGGGGCGCTGGGCGAGGAGCTGGACAAGATCAGCGGCACCACGCTCCTCGGCGAGATCGAGCTGCCGTTGCTGCAGGTCATCGCCGAGGTCGAGGCCGCGGGCGTGGCGGTCGACATCGAGCAGCTCACCGCGCTGGAGGCGCACTACGGCGCCCGTGTCAAGCAGGCCGCCGAAGCCGCCTACGGCGTCATCGGCAAGCAGGTCAACCTCGGTTCGCCCAAACAGCTGCAGGTCGTGCTGTTCGACGAGCTGGGCATGCCGAAAACCAAGCGCACGAAGACCGGCTACACCACCGACGCCGAGGCGCTGCAGACGCTGTTCGAGAAGACCGAGCACCCGTTTCTGCAGCACCTGCTGGAGCACCGGGACGCCACCCGGCTCAAGAGCACGGTCGAGGGCCTGCTCAAGTCGGTCGCCGACGACGGCCGGATCCACACCACGCTGCACCAGACGATCGCGGCCACCGGCCGTCTGTCCTCTGTGGACCCGAACCTGCAGAACATCCCGATCCGCACCGAGGAGGGCCGCCGCATCCGCGACGCCTTCGTCGTCGGCGACGGGTACGCGGAGCTGCTCACCGCGGACTACAGCCAGATCGAGATGCGGATCATGGCGCACCTGTCGGAGGACGCCGCGCTGATCGAGGCGTTCCAGTCCGGTTTCGACTTCCACGCCGCCACCGCGGCGCGGGTGTTCTCCGTCGATCCGGCCGACGTCACGCCGCCGCAGCGGGCGAAGATCAAGGCGATGAACTACGGCCTCGCCTACGGGCTGTCGGCCTACGGTCTGTCGCAGCAGCTGCGGATCTCCACCGAGGAGGCGCGCGGGCTGATGGACGAGTACTTCGCCCGGTTCGGCGGCGTGCGCGACTACCTGCAGAGCGTCGTGATCGAGGCCGGGAAGGTCGGCTACACCGAGACGATCTTCGGCAGGCGCCGCTACCTGCCCGACCTCAACAGCGACAACCGGCAGCGCCGCGAGATGGCCGAGCGGATGGCGCTCAACGCGCCCATCCAGGGCAGTGCCGCTGACATCATCAAGGTCGCCATGATCGGCGTGTACCGGGCGCTCGCGGAGTCCGGGCTGTCGTCGCGGGTGCTGCTGCAGGTGCACGACGAACTGGTCCTCGAGGTGAGCGAGGGGGAGCGGGACCAGGTCGAGGCGCTGGTGCGGCGCGAAATGGGCGCGGCCTACGAGCTGGCGGTGCCGCTGGAGGTCTCCGTCGGGTTCGGGCGCTCCTGGAACGAGGCGGCGCACTGACACCATGAGCGACAGGGCGGCGGTGGTGGCGCAGGTCCGCCGCGCCAAGGACTGGATGGACGCGCACTACGCCGAGCCGCTCGACGTGGACGCGCTCGCCGCCGTCGCCTGCTGTTCGCGCTACCACTTCACCCGCTCGTTCGCCGCCGCGTACGGGGAGAGCCCGAAGGCATACCTGACGCGGCGGCGCATCGAGCGGGCGCAGGACCTGCTGCGCTCGGCGAACCTGACGGTCACCGAGGTGTGCCTGGCCGTCGGGTTTACCAGCCTGGGCACGTTCAGCCGCCGCTTCGCCGAGATCACCGGCGAGTCACCCAGCCGCTACCGCGCGCGGATGCGTTCCGAAGGCCCACCGCCGGTGCCGGGCTGCTACCTGATGATGTGGACGCGGCCCTCGCCGGAAACCGCACGATCGGAGAAGCCGGGGGACGCCGCCGGCCCGTAGCGTCCCGGCCATCGACCACAGGAGGTTCGCGATGATCACGGGACTGTCCCACTCCAGCGTCTACGTGCTGGACCAGGATTCGGCGAAGGCGTTCTACACCGAGAAGCTGGGTTTCGAGCTGCGGCAGGATCTGCGGCTGGGTGACTTCCGCTGGCTCACCGTGGGCCCGCCCGGGCAGCCCGGCCTCGACTTCATCCTCATGAAGCCGGGGCCGCCGCAGCACGACGCGGAGACCGAGAAGCAGATCCGGGAGCTGGTGGCCAAGGGCGCGCTCGGCGGGGGCGTGTGGCAGACCCGCGACTGTCGCGAGGCACACGCCGAACTGTCCGCGCGCGGCGTCACCTTCCTGCAGGAGCCTGCCGAGCGGCCGTACGGGGTGGAGGCGGTGTTCCGCGACGATTCGGGGAACTGGTTCAGCCTCACGCAGCGTCACGAGTTCGACCCCGGTAAGGACTGGGCGTGACGGTTCCCGGCTCCGGTGGGCCGATCCGGGCGAAAAGGACACGTTGAGAGCACTGCCGTGCCCGGAACCGGCAGGTAGCGTGAGGTCATGGCTGGCAGGAAGGCACTGATCCTGGCGGGTACGGGAATGCTGGCCGGGATCGCGGAGAACCTGACGCGGGAGGGCTGGCACGTGGTGCTGCCGTGCCGCCGGTACCACCCGCTGGACACCGAGGTGCGGCCGGGCGCGGCGGCATTGCGCTCGCTGCGGCGGCCCGGGCACCGGCCCTACCGCGGGGGCCCCGGCCGCGCGCGGCCGGACGGGAAGGCGACCTGGGTCGAGGCGCACTGGGACCGGCCGCGGGAACTGGCGGCGAAGGCGGAGGCGGCGCTGCGCGGGCAGGCGGACCTGCTGGTGGCGTGGATCCACGAGGAGTACCGGCGCTCGGTGATGGGTGCGGTCGAAGGGCTGCTCGCCCACGGGGCGCCGGTGGTGGAGGTGCGCAACGCCTTCGGCGGCGTCGACCTGCCGGACCCGCTGCTGCCGTCGCACCCGACGCAGGTGGTGCAACTGGGCACGGTGTCGGCCCACGATGCGCACCGTTGCCTGGCCCAGGCCGAGATCGGCGAGGGGGTGTCGGACGCGGTGCGCCGGGCGATCGAGGGGCATCCGACGTCCACGCATCAGGTGGGACAGCTGCGGCCGCTGGTCCGGTAGACACGCCACGGTCGGGCAGCCGCGACCGTTGAACCGGCAGGCGAGTCGTGGGGCGGTCCGCCGCGGCGGAAGGGACCCCCGCCTCGCGCCCTGCCGGAGCGGACAGCGGCGGCCCTGGGTGCGATAGGGGCGCTGCGCTCGCCGCGGCCCCGACGGAGGACGCCATGCTGGGGGCCGGTAGCCGCCGCTGCACTCGGCGCTACCGACGTACCTCGGTGAGACGGCCGGTGAGGAACGTGCGCTCGGCCTCGTTGTCCGTCAACCGCAGCGCTTCCTCGTAGGCGGTCGCGGCCTCGGCGAAGCGTTCCAGTCGTCGCAGCAGATCGGCCTTGATGGCGGGCAGGTAGCGGTACCCGGACAGGCGCGGGTCGTCTTCCAGGGCCGTCACCGCGGTCAGCGCGGTGGCCGGGCCGTCCACCATCGCCACCGCGACCGCCCGGTTCAGCGCGACCACCGGCGACGGCCACACCTTCGCCAGCTCGTCGTAGAGCAGCAGGATCTGCGGCCAGTCCGTCTCCTCGTACGCGGGTGCGCTCGCGTGGAGCATCGCGATCGCCGCCTGCAGCGTGAACCGTCCGGGACGGCCGCCCCGCAGTGCGGACACCACCAGTGAGTCCGCCTCGGCGATCGACTCCGCGTCCCACCGGGAACGGTCCTGTTCGGACAGGAGCAGCAGCCGCCCGGCCTCGTCCGTGCGGGTCGCGCGGCGGGCATGTCCGGCCAGCATCAGCGCCAGCAGCCCCCGTGCCTCGCGTTCGCCCGGCAGCAGCGTGACCAGCAACCGCGCCAGCTCGATCGCCCGCTCCGCGCACGAAACCCGCGTCAACGCGGTCCCGGACGGCGCGGTGTGACCCGTCGTGAACAGCAGGTGGATCGTCGTCAGGACGGCGTCGAGCCGGGCGGGCAGTTCGGCGGGCGAGGGCATCCGGAACGGGATCCCCGCGGCGCTGATCTTCTTTTTCGCCCGCGTGATCCGCGCGGCCATCGTCGGTTCGGTGACCAGGAACGCCGCCGCCACATCCGGTGTCGGCACCCCGCCCACGACCCGCAATGTCAGCGCGACCTGCGCTTCCGGCGACAGCGCGGGGTGGCAGCACAGGAACACCAGCCGCAGCGGGTCTTCGGGCGGCACGGGGCCGGGCGCGGGCTCGATGAGCAGCGGCAGCTTCGCCCGCAGGGTGGCCGCGCGCCGCAGGACGTCCAGCGCGTTGTGCCGCGCCGCCGTGGTGAGCCACGCGGCCGGACGGTCCGGGATTCCGTCGCGGCCCCAGGCGGCGAGCGCGGCGGCGTAGGCGTCCTGGACGCATTCCTCCGCCAGATCGAGATCGCGCGTGACGCGCACCGTCGCGGCGAGCACCCTGGCCCACTCGTGCCGGTGCGCGTCGTCGATCGCCTGCCGGACCGTGGTCACATCTCGAGCAGCGGCCGCACCTCGACCGCGCCGTCCATGATCGGCAGCAGCTTCCCGATCTCGACCGCCTGCTCCAGCCCGGTCGTCTCGACCACGAAGAACCCGGCGATCACCTCCTTGCTCTCCAGGAAGGGACCGTCGGTGACCGCGCCGCCCTGATGGATCGTGCGGGCCTGGGCCACCGGCTGCAGCCCCTGCTCGTGCACCACCCGCGCGCCCATGGCCTCGATCTTCGGGCCGACGGCGAGGTTGGCCTCCATGACCTCCGGCGGGATGTCGGCCGGCCCGTTCGGGGTTTCCTTCTCATAGATCAGGATCGCGTACTGCGGCATCAGCGTCTCCCGCTCACCAGTTGCCCGTTTCCGGGCCCATCGCACCATATTCGAGCTTGCCCGCGCGGGTGTACCGGTGCAGCAGCCCGCCGCGCGGCAGCCGCTCGGTGTGGGTCAGCTCCAGCCCGCCCGCGGCCGTCCCGTCGCCGAACAGCCGCTTGCCGGGCCCGGTCAGCACCGGGAACACCAGCAGCTGGAACTCGTCGGCCAGATCGTGGGCGAGCAGCGTCTGGATCAGCCCGCTGCTGCCGTGGACCTGGATGTCGCCGCCGTCGCCACGCTTGAGCTCCGCGACGGTTTCGGCGGCCTTGCCCCGCAGCAGTGTGGTGTTCCGCCACCCGACGGCCCCCAGCGTCCGCGAGGCCACGTACTTGGGCAGGCCGTTCATCAGGTCGCCGTGCGGGTCGTCGGCCAGCGGCCAGGTCGCCGCGAACTCCTCGTAGGTCCGGCGCCCGAGCAGCAGCGCGCCTGCCCCGCGGGTGAACTCGGACATCACCTCCAGGACCCGCTCGCCGACGAACGGCACCGCCCAGCCGCCGTGGCCGAAACCGCCGTCGCGGTCCTCGTCGGGCCCGCCGGGCGCCTGCATGACGCCATCGGCCGAGATGAACGCCGTGACCACCAGTTTCCGCATGTCGCTTCCCTCCGTTCCGGGTGCCGCGCCGGCACCCACGCCCCTACGGCGAACGGGCGGAAGCGGAATCGACAACCGGCGCGCCTCAGTTTCCGCGCGCGACCCCGCGGACGAGGAGCATGATGCCGTCGCGCACTTCGGCGCGCGTGCGCTGCGGCTGGAACACCTGCCAGTCCAGCGCGACCACCAGCAGGGTGCCGAACAGGCCGGCCGCGGCCGTGGGCACCTCCACACCCTCGGGCAGGCGCCCGGCGTCGGCGACCCGTTGCAGCTGCTCCTTGACGATCGAGATGATGTCCTCGCGTAGTAGCGACAGGGTTTCCTGCCACTGGCCCGGCGTCCGCCACAGCTCGCTGACCAGGATCTGCGAAAAGCCGCGGTACTCGGCGATGAACGCCAGCCCGGTGTCCACCAGCGACTCCAGCGCTGTCACCGGGTCGGGCTCGCCGGTGTGCTCGCGCAGCCGCCCGGCGAGCTGGCCGACGCCGTAGCGCAGCAGCGCGTCGATCAGCCCGTCCTTGCTGCCGAAGTTGTAGTAGACCGTGCCCTTGGCGACCCCGGCCTCGGCCGCGATCTCGTCGACCGTGAGCCCGGCCAGGCCCTTCGCCGTCGCGAGCCGGAGCGTGGCTTCGAAGAGCTTCTGCTTGGTGTTCTCCCCGCGCGGGCTCACAGGCTCAGCTCCGGTTGCAGCTTCGACACCGTCCACACGCGTTGCCTGCGCGCGGCCAGCGCCGACAACGCGAGCGCCCCCACCAGGTAGGCGACGAGGACACCGACGTCGAGCAGGTTCTGCAGGGAAGCCCCGGTGTAGAGGAGGTGGCGCAGCCCGTCGACGACGTAGCCCATCGGCAGCACGACGTGCAGCGGGTACAGCGCGTCGGGCAGCGTCTGCCACGGGAACGTGCCGCCCGCGCTGACGAGTTGCAGCACCAGCAGGACCAGCCCGAGGAACTTGCCGACCGCGCCGAAGAACGCGTTGAGCGCGTGCACGATCGCGGTGAACGTCAGCGACGCCAGCACCGTGAACGCCAGCGCCCCCAGCGGATGCGCGACGTGGATGCCGACGAACCAGGTGACCGCGGCGAACAGCACCACGACCTGCGCGATCCCGAGCAGCGCCGAGGGCAGCCACCCGCCGAGCGCGATCCGCAGCGGCGCGGTGCCCGCCGCGATCGCCCGCGACGACAGCGGCCGGATCAGCAGGAACAACACGAACGCGCCGATCCACGTGGCCAGTGCGAGGAAGAACGGGGCGAGTCCGGCGCCGTAGGTCCCGGCCGAGGCGACGCCGACCGAGTTCACGGTGACCGGGTCGGCGATGGTGTCGGCCGTCGCGGTGCGGGTCGGATCGTCGGGGTTGGGGATCTGCCGCAGCCCGTCGTTCAGGCCGTCGCGCAGCTGAGCGGCGCCGTCCGCCAGTTCCTGGGTGCCCGACAGCGCGGTCTTCTCGCCGTCGTCGAGCTGGGACGCGCCGGTGGACAGTGTGTTCGCGCCGTCGGCGGCCTGGGCGATCCCGCCTGCCAGTGCCGGTGCCGAGTTCGCGAGCGTGTTCGCGCCCGCGGCGACCTGGCTGGCGCCGTCGGCGAGCTGGTTCAGCTGCCCGGACGTCTGCTGGATCTCGGCGTTGGCCTGGTCGACCGGCGCCCGAAGGTCGCCGAGCACACCCTGGACGCGCTGGATGTCGGCCTCGGACAGCCCGGCCGAGCGCAGCCGGTCGGTGAGCTGCCCGTTCACGTCATCCAGGCTACTGACCAGATCCGCCGCACCGGAGGCCACGACGGACCCGGCCGCGGCGATCCGGCTGTTGCCGTCGGCCACCTGCTGTGCGCCGTCGGCCAGTTGCCGCGTGCTCTGCGGCAGCGTCGCGGTGCTCGACTTCAGCGTGGACAGACCGCCGGAGAGCTGGGCGCTGCCGGCGGCCAGCTGCTGGGCGCCGTCGGCGAGTTGGCGCTGCCCGGTGAGCAGGCGGCCGGATCCGTCGGCGAGCCGGGTGGCGCCGTCCACGGCCTGCTGGGTCTGCTGGTAGATCGTGGAAAAGCCCATCAGGAACCGGTTCGCGGCCTCGCTGCCGACCTTTTCCGCGATCGTGCCGCGGATCTGCTCGGCCACCTGGTTGGCGATGGTGTGGGAGAGGTAGTTGTTCGCGTCGTTGGTGGTCAGCCGGATCGTCGCCCGTTGCGGATCGAGGTTGCCGCTGGACAGCAGCGCCGCGGAGAAGTCGCGCGGGATGGTGATGGTGAAGGAGTAGCGGTCGTCGCGCACCCCGGCGCCGGCTTCGGCGGCGGAGACCTCGTGCCATTGGAAGGTGCCCGAGCCGACGACCGAGGAGGTGACCTCGTCGCCCACGTTGCGGTCGGCGGTGCCGGTGTCCTCGTTGACGATCGCCGCGGGCAGTTTGCCGAGCCGTCCGTAGGGGTCGAAGTTGGCGTAGAGGTAGAACGAGGCGTAGAGCAGCGGGACGAGGACGAGTGCCGCCACGGCGAGCCTGGGCAGCCTGCCGGAGGTCAGGCGGCGCAGCTCGCCGGCGGCCAGGCGCAAGCCGGTCACTGCGGATCTCCTTCCGGGACAACGGTTTCGGGTTGCCCGATGCGCACCGGGGGAGCGGGCAGCACCTCGGGCGGCGCGGTGGCGGTCAGCACGACGACGGCGAACCCGCGGCCCGCGTACTCCTTGGCGAGACCGGCCCAGCTGTCCACGTCGCTGGTGTGCCGGTCGGGGGTGTCGAGCACGAGCAGCCCTACCCCCGGGCGGGCCGCGGCGAGCGCGGTGAGCAGGCGGGTGCGCTCGGCGGGGGACAGGTGCTCGAACCGGACCCCGGCGCGGCCGGCCAGGTCGTGGTCATCCAGCCACCGCGCGACGGCGTCCTTGCCCGCGGGCAGTTTCCCGATCGAGCACTCCTCGGCGACCACCATCCGCACCGGCAGCGACTCTTCGGGCGCGGTGATCCCCGGCGCGTCCACCACGGCGCTCACGGCGCGCAGCTTCGCGGCACCGGTCTTGCCGTCGACGGTCACGAGGCCGGTGGCGGGCTTCATCCGCCCGGTGAGCGCGAGGCCGAACGCGGTGATCCCGGCACCGGGTTCGCCGTGCACGAAGGCCAGCTCGCCCTCGTCGACGGTGAGCGACGTCGGCGGCAGCACGGTGCCGTGCGGCCCATCGACGGTGACCCGGTCGGCGTGCACGCGCACGGGGCCCTCCTCTTTTGAACTGACTAGTCAGTTCAAAAGATACGACTGTCCGTCGGGAGCGGCAACTCGAGGGGTCACCGCAGTGCCGAGGCGGGCCGCACCTCCCAGTACGACCACAGCGGCCGGTAGCCCTGGCGCGGCCAGAACACCGAGGACAGCGGATTGGCCGGGTTGAAGTAGAGGTAGGTCGCGCGAGCGCCGCGTTCGTGGAACTCGCGGTGCACCCGCGACATCAGCGCCCGCCCGATGCCCTCACCCCGTGCGTGCTCACCGGTGGCGACGTTGTTGACGTAGCCCCACTGGCCCACCGGCAGCAACTCGGCCGCCCAGGACCCGGGTGCCGATTCGATCCAGCCGCAGTCGGCCAGCGCGACCGCGACCCCGTCCCGTTCGGCGAGCCAGATCGGCGCCTCCGCCGCGAGAGCGCGCTCCAGGCGCGGGGCGATCAGCGCCTCCGTGCCCGGCCGCCACGGCCCGGCGACCAGGGCCGAGTAGCGGAACGTGGCCAGCGACAGGGCCATCACCTCCTCCAGGTCCTCCGGCCCCGCCCGGCGGATGGTGACGCCGGGCGGTGGCGGATGATCCTCCGGCGGGCTCGTGCGCACCGCGAGCACGGACAGCGGCACCAGACCGTGGTCGAGGAACGCGCGGACCGCCTCGGCGTCGCGGCTCGGCCAGGTCACCGTGCACGCCGAATCCGGGCCCGGCGATTCGCGGTCCATGCGGTGACGCCACGCCCGCAGCAGCGCATCCATGCCCGCCGTGCCGGTGCCGCCCGTGCAGGGGAACAACTGCCAGGTGTGGACGGCGGACCAGAGCAGGTCGAACGCGCCCAGCACGTGCCGCTCGACCTGGAGCACCGCGGTGACCCTGGTGCCATCCGCGGTGGCCGCGTCGAGCACCTCGCCCTCCGGTGGCGGCGCGGCCGGCGGCAGCAGCGGGTCCAGCGCGGCGAAGCGGGCGCGCTGCGCGGACAGCAGCGCGGCGCTCACGGACACGCTCGTGCCCGGAAGATCGCGGTGCCGGGGAAGAGCTTGCCGCGCACCGGGCTCCACTGCCCCCACACGCGGGTGTGCCCGGCCGGCCACTCCGGCTCCAGCAGGTCCTCCAGGGCGAAGCCGGTCGCCGCCAGCGCCCGCACGTAGTCGCCCACGGTGCGGTGGTACTCCACGTAGGTGGCGCGGCCGTCGGCGTCGACCTCGACGTAGGGCGTCCGGTCGAAGTAGGGCTGGCTCGCCGTCAGTCCGGCGGGTCCCGGATCGTCGGGGAAGATCCACCGCATCGGGTGGGTCACGGCGAACACCCAGGGCGCGCCGGGCCGCAGCACGCGGCGCACCTCGGCGAACACCGCCTCGACCGAGGCGACGAACGGCAGCGCGCCGAACGCCGAACACGCGGCGTCCATGCTCCCGTCGGCGAGCGGGAGCGCGTCGGCCGTGGCCTGGAGCAGCGGAACGTCGATGCCGGTGCGGGCCGCGCCCGCGCGCGCGTGCCGGAGCATCCCGGCGGACAGGTCGAGGCCGACCGGCCGCGCGCCCGCCGCCGCGAGCCAGCGCGAGCAGGCCGCCTGACCGCAGCCGATCTCGGCCACGCGCCGCCCGCGGACGTCCCCGAGCAGGCGCGCGTCGGCCTCCCGCACGCCCTCCGGGCACCACACGAAGTCCGCGTCGCCGAGGAACTCGCCGTGGGCGGCCTGGTAGTCGTCGGCGTCGGCGTCCCACCAGGCCAGATTCGCCCGCGTGGCCTCGCGCGCGCCGACGCTGCGGTGGGCGACGCCGACCGTGCCCAGCCGTTGCTCCGCCCTCGTGTGCCGGTCCTGTTCGTCGTCGCGGTCCACCGTCGTCACCCCGGTATTCTCACCGCTGGATTGGCGCGCGTCCGGGCGGGCGACCCTGTTTGTGCGGTACGAGGGCGGCCGCGTACGATATCTCTAGCGCAGTGGGTTCGCGCTACCTTCCACTCGGCAGAGCTGGGCCGGGTTCCGGGTCGCGCACCGTCGGCGGTGATGCTCCGCGGCCGTTCCGTTGTGAACGTTTGCTCGATTGTTGCCGTCGCACGCTCGCCGCGCACGCACACTGCAAACCACTCGAGCCGTAAACCAACCGGAGCTACCCACCTAATGACCACCGACACCACCACTGCCCCGACGTCTGGCGCCGTCAACCAGGTCGCCATCAACGACATCGGGTCGGAGGAAGACTTCCTCGCCGCGATCGACAAGACGATCAAGTACTTCAACGACGGCGACATCGTTGAGGGCACCATCGTCAAGGTCGACCGCGACGAGGTGCTGCTCGACATCGGTTACAAGACCGAGGGCGTGATCCCCTCGCGTGAGCTGTCCATCAAGCACGATGTCGATCCCGGCGAGGTCGTCAGCGTCGGTGACGAGGTCGAGGCCCTCGTCCTCCAGAAGGAGGACAAGGAAGGCCGGCTGATCCTGTCCAAGAAGCGCGCGCAGTACGAGCGCGCCTGGGGCACGATCGAGGAGCTCAAGGAGAAGGACGAGCCCGTCAAGGGCACCGTCATCGAGGTCGTCAAGGGTGGCCTCATTCTCGACATCGGCCTGCGCGGCTTCCTCCCCGCCTCGCTGGTGGAGATGCGCCGGGTCCGCGACCTGCAGCCCTACGTCGGCCGCGAGCTCGAAGCCAAGATCATCGAGCTGGACAAGAACCGCAACAACGTGGTCCTGTCCCGCCGCGCCTACCTGGAGCAGACCCAGTCCGAGGTCCGCAGCGAGTTCCTCAACGCGCTGGCCAAGGGTCAGGTCCGCAAGGGTGTCGTGTCCTCGATCGTCAACTTCGGCGCGTTCGTCGACCTCGGCGGCGTCGACGGTCTGGTGCACGTCTCGGAGCTGTCCTGGAAGCACATCGACCACCCGAGCGAGGTCGTCGAGGTCGGCCAGGAGGTCACCGTCGAGGTCCTCGACGTCGACATGGACCGCGAGCGCGTGTCGCTGTCGCTCAAGGCGACCCAGGAAGACCCGTGGCGTCAGTTCGCCCGCACCCACGCGATCGGCCAGATCGTGCCGGGCAAGGTCACCAAGCTCGTTCCCTTCGGCGCGTTCGTCCGCGTCGAGGAGGGCATCGAGGGCCTGGTGCACATCTCCGAGCTGGCCGAGCGCCACGTGGAGATCCCGGAGCAGGTCGTGCAGGTCGGCACCGAGGTCATGGTCAAGGTCATCGACATCGACCTGGAGCGCCGCCGGATCTCGCTGTCGCTGAAGCAGGCGAACGAGGGCTTCACCACCGACAGCGAGTTCGACCCGACGCAGTACGGCATGGCCGCCGAGTACGACGAGCAGGGCAACTACATCTACCCCGAGGGCTTCGACCCCGACACGCAGGAGTGGCAGGAAGGCTACGACAAGCAGCGTGAGGAGTGGGAGCGTCAGTACGCCGAGGCGCACGAGCGTTACGAGGCCCACATGAAGCAGATCGCCAAGGCGGCCGAGGCCAGCGCCCAGGCGGCGGCCGAGGAGGCCACCGGCGGTCCGGTCGGCGGGGGTGCTCCGCAGGAGTACAGCTCGACCGGCGGCGGCAGCTCGGAGCAGCGCAGCGGCGGCACGCTCGCCAGCGACGAGCAGCTCGCGGCCCTGCGCGAGAAGCTTTCGGGCGGCGCGTGAGCCCTCGAGGCTGACTGAATGATTCGATGTGGCCCCCGGTCTCCGCGGAGACCGGGGGCCATGTCGTTGTCGGACGGCGGCGACGGGAATGAGGGTCAGGCAGCCCAGAAGACGGTGCACTGCCCGGCTGCCGCCGCCTCCTGGAAGAACTCCACGAGCCCGCGGTAATAGCCTGCGGCACACGAATGGACGACGGGAGAGGCCCAGTTCCGGTTGGCGGGGTACAGGCCCGCGGTGCCGCCCGCGGTCAGATGCTTCGTCAGTGCCGTGAACGGTGTCGCGGCCAGCAGCGACGCCACCTGCCGTACCTGGTCGGAGGTGAGCGCACACGAGTTGGTGTGCGGACCGCCCTCGCCCCAGGTGGACCCCTCGTCGGGATACGGCTCGCCGCCGATCGGGTTGATCGGGAAGCCCGCGGCGTCCATCGCGAAGCGCAGGCCGTCCCAGTACCGGTCGAGGTCGCACGTGGGCACCTGGTCGGACAGGTAGCCGTAGGCATCGGAGACGGTACGCAACCTCTCAAGCTCGACGGGACTCACCCTGGCGATATCGCCCAGTACACTCACCGGTTGCCGTCCAAGACCATCGCCAGAGAAAACCACATTCCTCTCCCCGACGCCACCGACTTGGACGATGGCGCGCTCAGCGCGCGCGGAGGCCGAGCCCGGTGAGCATCGCGCGGATGCCCGAGTCGAAGAGGTCGTCGTAGACGTCGTCGGAGGCCCCGATGAACCACTTGGGCGGTGCGGTGCGCGCGCGTTGCGTCAGCTCGACACTGACCAGCCCGTGCATGGTCGTCCAGACCAGGTAACCGGTGGTGGTGGCGTCCCCGCCGGGCGGGGTCATCGGCTCGATCCGGTCGACCATGAGCGCGAAGGTGGCGCGCTGCGCGTAGGCCCGCAGGTCGGGGTCCGGGTCGAACCCGGGCACCGCCTGCTCGAACATGAACGCGTAGCGGGCGGGGCCCTCCAGCGCGAACCGGCGGTAGGCGCGGGTCAGGCCGAGGATCCCGGCGACCGGATCACCGGGAACCCGTGGCACGGCGACGAACTCCTCGCCCAGCATCTCGAAAGTGCGCTCGTACAAGGCATCCAGGATGCCGGTGCGGCCGCCGAAGCGCGTGTAGACGCCGATGGTGGAGGTGCCGGCGGCCTCGGCGACGCTGCGCACGGTCAGGCCGGACACGCCCTGTTTGAGGAGTACTGCCAGCGCGGCCTGCAGGAATCTTTCCCTGCTGTGGCTGTCGGCAGGCCCCGCCGGGCCGTGTCGGGTGGCCATCGGCGCGCACCCCCTTCTCCACTCCCTGGAAGCAACTTAGGCCATAACGCGCGTTATCGCGCCCCCGGCGCGGCAGGCATGATGAAGTCGTGGCAGTGGATTTGGTCTTCCGCGGACGGCACCTCGTGTCCGACCGCGCGCTGGTGATGGCGATCGTGAACCGCACACCCGACTCCTTCTACGACCGGGGCGCGGCCTTCGCCGACCCGGACGCGCTGGCGGCCGTCGACCGGGCGGTCGCCGAGGGCGCGGACATCGTGGACATCGGCGGTGTCAAGGCCGGGCCGGGCAGTGACGTCGGGGTGGCCGAGGAGACCCGGCGGGTGGTGCCGTTCGTCGAGGAGATCCGGCGGCGGCACCCGGAGCTGGTGATCAGCGTGGACACCTGGCGGCACGAGGTCGGCAGGCTCGCCTGCGAGGCGGGCGCGGATCTGCTCAATGACACGTGGGCGGGCGCGGACCCGGCGCTGGCGGAGGTGGCGGCCGAGTTCGGCGCCGGGTACGTCTGCTCCCACACCGGGGGAGCGGCGCCGCGCACGCGCCCGTTCCGCGTTCGCTACGAAGACATCGCCGGTGAGGTGGTCGGGGAGCTGACGAGGCGGGCCGAGGAGGTCGTGGCGCTCGGTGTGCCGCGTGGCGGCGTCCTGATCGACCCGACGCACGACTTCGGCAAGAACACCTGGCACAGCCTGGCTCTGCTGCGGCACGCCGACGAGCTGACCGCGACCGGCTGGCCGGTCCTCATGGCACTGTCCAACAAGGACTTCGTGGGCGAGACGCTGGGGGCGGGCATCACCGAACGCCTCGACGGCACCCTCGCCGCGACCGCGCTGGCGGCGCGCGACGGGGCGCAGGTGTTCCGTGTGCACGAGGTGCAGCAGACGCGCCGGGTGCTGGAGATGGTCGCGGCGATCACCGGGGAGCGGCCGCCGGCCCAGGCGGTGCGCGGACTGGCCTGAGGCCACCGGAGGACCCGGACCTCACGTCACGCCGGGCGGCCAGGCGCGGCCTGGTCGCCCGGAAAGCGCTCTCAGCGGGAGGAGCCGTTGAGGCCGTGCAGCACGCGCTGGAGGATCTGCGAGTCCAGGAAGTCGGGCTCGGGCAACGGCTCCTCGGGCGGGTACTCCGTGGCGGGGCTGGGCATGCGGTGCGGTGCGCGGGTCGGGAGGGCGCCGGTGAGACCGGTGGGCAGGGGAAGTTCACACCAGGCGGTCCGGTGCCCGCCGGGCAGGGCGACGGTGTTGATCGTCCACCCGGGCAGCTCGGGTGGTTCACCGGCGCGGTCGTCGTCGAGTTCGACCACCACGACGTCGCGGTGCAGCCGCAACCGCACGGTCAGGAAGCGGGGCGATCGTTTGTCGGCGCCTTCCACCGAGGAAGTCACCAGGTGCCGGACGATTTTCGCGCCGTCGTCGGCCAGTGGCCGGAGCTTCCACTCCAGCAGACCGAAGCGGACGAACATCTCGGCGCAGTTGACGGCGCTCGGTGCAGCCACGAGCCGAAGGTCGTCAACCTGGGTGGTCCCGGTGGTCACGCCCAATCCTCCCTAACATCCCGCGGCTGGTGCACTTCGGCCGCGAGGCCCGTACGTGTCGATCTTCCCCGGTGGTGCGCAGACCCTACGGCAAGGCCCTCGACAAGGCGAGAGCCGCCGTGCGCACCGCTGGAGAGACGCGCTCGACCCGGACCCGGTTGCTCCAGCCCGAGATCGAAATCGCGGCCCGTGCCCGACCGGTCGCGTCGAGCAGCGGACTGGCTGCACAGGTTACGCCCACCCCCGATTCCTCTCGCTCGTAGGCGACGCCCTCGTCGCGGATCCTCGCCAGCTGCCGTCGCAGCAGCCCCGGCGCGGTGATCGTGCGCGGTCCGATGCGGGTCAGTCCCGCCGCTAGCACGGTGTCTAGCACGGATGCGGGTGAGTGCGCCAGGATGGCCTTGCCCACGGCCGTCGCGTGGGCGGGGAACCGGCCGCCGATCCGCGACGGCAGGGCGGGCGCGTCGGGGCCGCGCACGATGTCGAGGTAGACCACTTCGATGCCCTCCAAAACGGCCAGGTGGACCGTGTTGCGGGTGGCTTCGCGCAGGTCGGCGAGGTAGGGGCGGGCCGCTTCGGTGAGCCCGCGTTCCCGGCCGGCCAGCTGCCCGATCTCGAACAGGCGCAGCCCCAGCCGCACGCCGGTGCCGTCACGTTCCAGCAGACCGTGTGTGACGAGGTGCCCGGTGAGCCGGTGCACCGACGACTTGGGCAGCCCGGTGCGGCGCGCCAGCTCGGAGGCGCCCAGCACGTGGTCGCCAGGGCCGAACGCGCCGAACAGCGCGGCGATCCGGGCCGCGGTCATCCCGTCGTCCCGCTCAGCGGCACACATGCGTTGAGTGTGCCGCACGACGGGGTGGACGGTGAGTCGACCCCGAGAGGAGAGCGCATGAGCACCCGCAAGGTACGGGCCGCCATCGTCGGGCCCGGCAACATCGGCACCGACCTGCTCGCGAAGCTGCGCCGCAGCGAGCACGTCGAGGTGACCTCCATGGTCGGCGTCGACCCGGCCTCCGACGGCCTGAGGCGCGCCGCCGAGCTGGGCGTGGAAACCTCGGCGGGCGGCGTGGACTGGCTGCTGTCCCGGGACGAGCTGCCGGAGATCGTGTTCGAGGCGACCTCGGCCAAGGCCCATCTGGCGAACGCGCCGCGCTACGCCGAAGCCGGCATTCAGGCCGTCGACCTCACCCCGGCCGCGGTCGGCCCGTTCACGTGCCCCGCGGTCACGGCACCGGACAAGCTCGGCGCGGCGAACTTCAACCTGATCACCTGCGGCGGGCAGGCGACCATCCCGATCGTGCACGCCGTCTCGCGGGTCACCGAGGTGCCCTACGCCGAGATCGTGGCGTCGGTGTCGTCGCGGTCGGCCGGTCCCGGCACCCGGGCCAACATCGACGAGTTCACCGAGACCACCGCGCGCGGCCTGGAGATCGTCGGCGGTGCGGCGAAGGGCAAGGCGATCATCATCATCAACCCGGTCGAACCGCCGCTGATCATGCGCGACACGGTGTTCTGCGCGATCTCGCCGGACGCCGACCGGGACGCGATCACCGCCTCCATCGAGCGGATGGTCGCCGACGTGCAGGTCTACGTGCCCGGCTACACGCTCAAGGCCGCGCCGCAGTTCGACGATCCGCGTCCGGGCTGGCAGGGCCGGGCGCGGGTGGCGGTGTTCCTGGAGGTGGCAGGCAACGGCGACTACCTGCCGCCGTATGCCGGGAACCTGGACATCATGACCGCCGCGGCCGCCCGCGTGGGCGAGCTGCTGGCCGTGAACCGCGCGCAGGAGGTGCCGGCGTGAGCGAGCGGGAGGTGCGGCTCGTCGACACGAGCCTGCGCGACGGCAGTCACGCCATGGCGCACCAGTTCACCGTGGACAACGTCCGCGACACGGTGCGCGCGCTGGATCAGGCGGGCATCTCGCTGATCGAGGTGACCCACGGCGACGGGCTGGGCGGATCGACGTTCAACTACGGGTTCTCGCTGGTGGACGAGCGCGAGCTGATCGCGGTGGCGGTCGAGGAGGCGAAGCAGGCCAAGATCGCGGTGCTGCTGCTGCCCGGCCTGGGCACGGTCACCGACCTCGAAGCGGCCGCGGACCTGGGTGCGGGCGCGGTGCGGATCGCGACGCACTGCACCGAGGCGGACGTGTCGGTCCAGCATTTCACCGAGGCACGCAGGCTCGGGCTGGAGACCGTCGGGTTCCTGATGCTGTCCCATATGGCCACCCCGGAGAAGCTGGCCGAGCAGGGCCGGATCATGGTCGACGCCGGGTGCCAGTGCGTGTACGTGGTGGACTCCGCGGGGGCGCTGATCCTGGAGGAGGCCGCCGACCGGGTCGCCGCGCTGGTCGCCGAGTTCGGCGAGGACGCGCAGGTGGGCTACCACGGGCACCAGAACCTCAGCTTCGGCGTCGCGAACTCGGTGCTCGCCCACCGGGCCGGGGCCCGGCAGATCGACGGTTCCCTCGTCGCGCTCGGCGCCGGTGCGGGGAACTCGCCGACCGAGGTGCTGGCCGCGGTGTTCGAGCGGCTCGGTGTGCGCACCGGGGTGGACAAGGATGTGCTGATGGACGCGGCGGAGAACGTCGTGAAGCCGTTCATCACGCGGCTGCCGGTGATGGACCGGTCGTCGATCGTGCAGGGTTTCGCCGGGGTGTACTCCAGCTTCCTGCTGCACGCCGAGCGCGCCGCGGAACGCTACCAGGTGCCGGCGCACGAAATCCTGTACCGGGTGGGGGAAAACCGCTACGTCGGCGGTCAGGAGGACATGATCATCGACATCGCGCTCCAGCTCGCCACGGAGCGGGAGTCCGCTTAGGACGATCGCACGAGCAGTCCCACGCAGTGCGCGACCAGGCGCTCGCGCGGCAGTTCCGGTGTCCCGGACAGAGAGGCGGTGAACAGGTGGGTCAGCGCGCCGACCAGGCCGATCGCGGTCAGCTGCTTCTCCAGGGCGTCCATGCGCTCGGGCAGCTGTTCGCGGACGAGCCCGGCGAACGCGGGCAGCAGCGCCACGCCGCGGGCGGACAGGGCCGGTTCGGTGACCGGCGCCAGCAGCAGGACCCGGCCCTTGCGGGGATCGTCCAGTATCAGCTCGACGAACGCGGACACCGCCGCCTCGGCGCGCTGCGCCGGGTCCCTGCCGGTGTCCGGCACCGCGTCGACGAGCGCCTGGTGGGCTTGCGTGGCGACCTGCTCGTAGACCGCGACCACGAGTTCCTCACGGTCGGCGAAGTTCTCGTAGAAGTAGCGCTCGGTGAGCTTCGCGTGCCGGCACACCGCGCGCACCGTCACTGCCGCGCTGCCCGTCGTGCCCAGCAGGTCCAGTCCCGCGTCGAGCAGCTGGGCCCGCCGGGCGGCGCGGCGGTCGCTGAGCGTGGTGCCCGCCCAGGTTTTCTCGGTCATCCGCCCTCACAATTGACTACGAGTGTTGTCAATTGTAGCGTTCGGATCATGGCACCGCAGCCTCTCGGCCCCGATTCGCTGACGTGGAAGTACTTCGGCGACTGGCGGACGCTGCTCATGGCGCTGTGGGCGGGCTCGATGCAGAACATGCACCCCGAGCTCGGCGCGGGCGTCGAGGAGCACTCGCGGTTCTTCGCCGAACGGTGGCAGCGCCTGTTCCGGTCCCTCTACCCGATCGGTGGCGTCGTCTACGACGGCCCGCGCGCGGCGGAGACGGCGCGGACGGTGCGCGGCTACCACGACACCATCCAGGGCGTGGACTCCCGCGGCCGCCGCTACCACGCCCTGAACCCGGGCACGTTCTACTGGGCGCACTCGACGTTCTTCATGCTCACCGTGATCGCCGCGGAGCGGATGATGGGCGGGCTGAGCGAGGAGCAGAAGCGGCGCCTGTTCGACGAACACGTCCAGTGGTACGCGCTCTACGGCATGAGCATGCGGCCGGTGCCCGGGTCGTGGGAGGAGTTCGGTGAATACTGGGAGCACATGTGCACCGAGGTCCTGGAGGACAACAAGGCCACGCGGGACGTGCTCGACCTGCGGGGCCTGGACAAGCCGCCGTTCGCGGCGTGGCTGCCGGATCCGCTGTGGCGGCCGTTGCGGGTCCTGATCGCGAAGCAGTTCGTGTGGTTCACGGTCGGCATGTACCACCCGGCGGTGCGGGAGCGGCTGGGCTACCGCTGGTCGCGGCGCGACGAGGCGCTGCACCGGCTGACCGGGCGGGCGATCGGGTTCGCGTTCCGGTTCGTGCCGCACGACCGGCGGTTCCACCCGCGTGCCCGTGCCGGATGGCAGCGGGTCCGCGGTGACGTGCCCGCGGACGTGCCGCTCGTGGAAACCCCGGCGCGCAACCTGCCGCCACTGTCCGAACGGGACAGTTCGACTCATTATGTTCCCCGGGAGGTGTCGTGAAGCTCGGCTATCACATCGGTTACTGGTCCGCCGGCCCGCCGGAGGGTGCGCTGGAGGCGATCCGGACGGCGGAGGAGCTCGGGTTCGACTCGGTGTGGACGGCCGAAGGGTACGGCTCGGACGCGCTGACGCCGCTGGCCTGGTGGGGCGCGGCGACCTCGCGGGTCAAACTGGGGACGAACATCATCCAGATGTCGGCTCGCACCCCGACCGCGACGGCGATGGCCGCGATGACGCTGGATCATCTGTCGGGTGGCCGGTTCATCCTGGGACTGGGCGCTTCGGGGCCGCAGGTCGTGGAGGGCTGGTACGGGCAGCCCTACCCTCGGCCGCTGGCGCGGACGCGCGAGTACGTGGAGATCGTGCGCCGCGTGGTGGCGCGGGGCGAGCCGGTCACCTTCGACGGTGACCAGTACCAGTTGCCGTTGCGGGGCGGGACCGGTCTGGGGAAGCCGCTGAAGTCCACGGTCCACCCGCTGCGCCCGGAGATCCCGATCCACCTCGCCGCCGAGGGGCCGAAGAACGTCGCGCTGGCGGCGGAAATCTGTGATGGCTGGCTGCCGTTGTTCTTCTCCCCGAAGAGCGATGATTTCTATCGTGCGGCACTCGCGGAAGGCTTCGCCCGCCCTGGCGCCCGGCAGACGCAGGAGACGTTCGAAGTGGCGGCGTCGGTGCCGGTCATCGTGCACGACGATGTCGAGACGGCGGCGGGTTTCATCAAGCCGTCGCTGGCTCTGTATATCGGGGGCATGGGAGCCAAGCAGGTGAATTTCCACAAGGACGTGTTCGCCCGCTTGGGATATGCGGATGTGGCGGAGAAGGTTCAAGAGCTTTATCTCGCGGGTCGTAAGGAAGAGGCGGTTGCGGCTATTCCTACGTCGCTGGTGGAGGACACGTCGCTGATCGGGCCGCCGGAGAAGATCCGGGCGGAACTGGCGGCGTGGGATCAGACGGTGGTGACGACGTTGTTGTTGCGCGGGGATGCTGAAGGTTTGCGGCGGATCGCGGACGCTTTGGCGTGAGTTTCGCGGCCGCTACGCGGGTTTCGCGCTGCGCGCGGCCGAAAGCGCCGGCTTCGCTTCGCTACGCCCCGATTGTGGCCGCCCCGATTTTTCCCTGTTTCTGCGGCCGAGCAGGCGGGGCCAAGCGGGAAAGACTGCCTTGCCCCCGCCTGATCGGCCGCAGAACTGGGCTTCGGATCGGGGTGCGGGGGGAGGACTGGGCGTCCTGGTGACCGGGTCGCGCTGCCGGGTTCCGGTTTGGTGGGTGGCTGGTGTCCCGGAAGAGCAAACACGCTGCCCGGAAGAGCAAACACGCTGCCCGGAAGGGCCAACACGCCAGCGGGAGCGGCAAACACGCCGCGCGCCGCACCGTGTTTGCCGCTCCGGGCGCTGTGTTTGCCGCTCCGGGCGGCGTGTTTGCCGTTTCGGGCACTGTGTTGGCCCTCCGGGCCGGGAGGGGCGATCGGCTGCGAGCTTGCGAGCTCGGCGCCCTGGGTACTCGCGTAGCGCGCCGCGTAGCGGTTACGGAATTCCGAACCACCCGTCCGAGGGTTGGCGCCGCTGCGTCCACTCGCCTAAGCTCCGTCAAACCTGAAAACACTTCACGTCTGACGGAGGCAACGATGCTCGTGAGCCGCAGGAGCCTTCTGGCCGGGGCGGCCGCGACGCCGCTCGCGGCGACCTTGCTCGGCTCGACCACAGCCGCTGCTCAGGAGGGCTTCCAGGTCGGCGTCGGACTCTCTGACGTGACAGGGCCTGCCGCCGAGTGCGGGATGATGGGCTATTCGATGCCGCAACAGCAGACAGCGGGCATTCACCAGCGGACCCGGGCCAGGGCCTACATCGTCGCCACGAGCACCGCGCGGATCGTGTATGTCAACGCGGACCTCGGGGCGCTCTTCCAAGCCGTGCACCAAGGGGTGCTGGCCCGGCTCGCGGAGAAATACGGCGACCTCTACACCGAGCGGAACGTGCTGCTCAACGCTACCCACACGCACGCCGGCTGTGGTGGATCCTCCTGGTACGCGGCCTACAACCTGTCGATCCTCGGATTTCAGCAGCAGACTTACGACGCGCAGGTGGCGGGGATCGCGGAGGCGATCGAGCAGGCCCACGACAACCTCGCGCCGGGCACGATCACGCTCGGCCGTGGTGAGCTGACCGACGCGAGTGTCAACCGGTCCTGCACGGCGTTCGAACTGAATCCGCAGGCGGACAAGGACCATTTTCCGCTGTCGATCGATCCCGCGGTCACCGTGCTGCGGTTCACCCAGGGCGGGCGGGACGTCGGCGCGATCGCCTGGTTCGCCACCCACGGCACGTCCATGACCAACGGTAACAAGCTGATCAGCGGCGACAACAAGGGCTACGCGGCCTACGCCTGGGAGCACGGCCGGGGCACCCGTTACCTGGACGGCGAACCGGCGTTCGTGGCGTGCTTCCCGCAGACCAACTCCGGCGACATGTCCCCGAACCTGAACCTGAAACCTGGCTCGGGACCCACCGAGGACGAGTTCGAGAACACCCGCATCATCGGCGAGCGCCAGTTCACCGCCGCCAGAACCGCCTACGACAACGCGGCCACCCCGGTGGAGGGGCCGCTGGACTTCCGGTTCTGCTACGTGGACATGTCGAAGGTGACCGTCGACGGCCGCTTCACCCCGGACGGGAAACAGCACACCACGGCCACCGCGGCGATCGGTGTGTCGATGCTCGCGGGCAGCACCGAGGACGGCCCCGGTCTGCCCCTGCCCGAAGGGGTTCGCAACCCGTTCCTCGACGCGCTCGGCGGGATGGACGCGCCCATCCCGCGGGCACTGGCCGACGCGCAGGCGCCGAAGGTGGTGGCGGTGCCGTTCGGGGCGATGAAGCCGTACCCGTGGGCGCCGGATGTGCTGCCGCTGCAGATCCTGCGGCTGGGCCAGCTGTACCTGGTGGGCGGGCCGGCGGAGTACACGATCGTCGCCGGGCTGCGGATCCGCCGCGCGGTCGCGGCCGAGCTGGGTGCGCCGCTGGAGAACGTGATCATGCAGGGCTACGCCAACGCCTACAGCCAGTACGTGACGACCCCGGAGGAATACGACTCGCAGCAGTACGAGGGCGCCTCCACCCTCTTCGGCCGGTACACGCTCCCGGCCTACCAGCAGGAGTTCGCCCGGCTGGCGGCCGCGATGCGCACCGGCGCGAGCGTTCCGCACGGCCCGGTGCCCCGCGACCTGTCCGACGACCAGCTCACCTTCCAGCCCGGTGTGGTGGTGGATTCCCCGCCACTGCTCAAGCGGTTCGGCGACGTGCTCACCGAGGCCCGTGGCAGTTACCGGCGCGGCGAGCAGGTGCTGGTCGAGTTCGTGACCGGCCACCCGAAGAACGACCTGCACCGGAACGGCACGTTCCTGGAGGTCCAGCGCCTGGACGGCGAACGGTGGGTGCGCCACGCCGACGACGGCGACTGGGCCACGAAGTACCGCTGGACCCGCACGTTCCTGGCCGAATCGAAGGCGGCGATCACCTGGGACATCCCGGCAGGCACCCCGATCGGCAAGTACCGCATCGTGCACACCGGCGACGCCAAGTCGCTGACCGGCACCACCGCGTTCACCGGCACCTCCCGCGCGTTCGTCGTCTCGTAACGATTCGCGCCCCGGCGGCTCGCGGGGGCGGCAGCGGTGCAACGATGCGGGCGATCATCGGGTGTCGATCGGAGGACCATGGTCGCCCTACCGGCCAAGACCAGGCTCGGCTACTCCGCCGGGTCGTTCGTCACCGGCGCGTTCGGCACGGTGCCCGGCCTGTTGCTGCTGCCCTACCTCACCGACACGATGGCGGTGCCGGGCGCGGTCGCGGGTGCGATCGTGCTCGTGCCCAAGGCATGGGACGTCGTGTTCAACCCGGTCGCCGGGCGGCTGTCGGACGCGAGCCTGGCCAGGCGCGGCAGCCGCCGACCGTTCCTGCTGTTCGGCGGGCTCGGGGTGGCGGTGCTGTTCGCGGCGATCTTCGCCCATCCCGGGTTCGGCAGCACACCCCTGGACGCGGGGTATGTGGTGCTCGCGTTCTTCCTCTGCGCCACCGCGTTCGCGTTCTTCCAGGTGCCCTACAACGCGCTGCCCGCGGAGCTGACCGACAGCTACGACGAGCGCACCCGCCTCACCAGCTGGCGCATCGGCCTGCTCGCGATCGCGATCCTCGTCGCCGGTGGCGGCGCGCCCGAGATCACCAACCAGGTCGGTGGCGTCACCGGCTACCGCGTCATGGGCATCGCCATGGGCGTGATCATGATCCTCGGCACGATCGCGGTGTACCTGGGCACGCGCGGCGCGCCCGTCGGGAACCTGCGGCCGCCGACGCCGGGATGGCGCGAGCTGTGGGCGACGATGCGGCAGTGGCGCCCGTTCCGCTGGCTGCTGGGCGTCTACTTCGTCCAGTCACTCGGCCTGGCCACCCTCCTGGCTGGCGTGAACTACGCGTCGCGACACGTGTTCGGCGACGCGGACCTGCAGACGTTCCTGTTCGTCGGGTTCGTGCTGCCCGCGCTGCTGACGATGCCGCTGTGGCCGCGCATCGGCGCCCGCTGGGGCAAGCTGTGGGGTTTCCGGTTCGCCTGTCTCGCCTTCGGTGCGGGCAGCGCCGGCCTGTGCGCGGCGTTGGTGCTGCCGACCGCGGTGTCGTTCGTGTTCGTGGCGCTGGCCGGGGTCGGCTACGCCGGTATCCAGGTGTTCCCGCTGGCGATCCTGCCCGATCTGATCAGCGCCGAGGAGGAGCGCACCGGCGCCACCCGCGCCGGCATCACGGCCGGGGTGTGGACGGCGTCGGAGACACTGGGACTGGCTCTGGGGCCGGGCCTGTTCGGGCTCGTGCTCTCCGCGGGCGGCTATGTGTCCAGTGTGGATGCCAACGCGGCGCAGCCGGACAGCGCGGTGACCGCGATCCTGCTCGGCTTCTCGCTGCTGCCCGGCATTCTCGTGCTGGCGGGCCTGCCGCTGCTGCGCCGTTCGGTGCTGGAAGTCCGTTGAGGCCCGCGCGCGAGGTCCTGGAGCAGCTGCGCGAGCTGCGCGCCGGTGACCTGCCGACGCACGGTGGCCGCACCCTGGCCTACGTCTACGACAGCGGGCTGTCCGGTGTGGACGACCTGGCGGCGCAGGCCCATGCGCTCGCCTCCTCCGCCAACGGCCTCGACCCGACCGCGTTCCCGAGCCTGCGGCGCCTGGAAAACGACCTCGTCGCGACGGCCGCGGGGCTCCTCGGTGGCACCGAGGAGACGGTCGGCGCGGTGACTTCCGGTGGCACCGAATCGTGCCTGCTCGCCGTGCTCGCCGCGCGCGAGGGACGGCCGGACGTGACCGCGCCGAGCATGGTCCTGCCCTCGACCGCGCACGCCGCGTTCCACAAGGCCGCGCACCTGTTCCGGGTCCGCCCGGTCGTCGTGCCGGCCGACCCGGGAACCTTCCGCGCCGACCCCGGCGCGATGGCCGCCGCGATCGACGACACCACCGTCCTCGTGGTCGCCGGCGCTCCCTCCTACGCACACGGCGTGCTCGACCCCATCGCGGAGATCGCCGCCGCGGCCGCCGCGCGCGGGGTCCGGATGCACGTCGACGCGTGCATCGGCGGCTGGATCCTGCCCTACTTCCGCCGTCTGGGCCGTCCCGTGCCCGACTTCGGGTTCGGCGTCGAGGGCGTGACCAGCATCTCGGTCGACCTGCACAAATACGCCTATTGCGCGAAAGGCGTGTCGGTGCTGCTGCACGCGAACGCGGACCTGCGGCGCGGTCACTATTTCGCCAGCGCCGACTGGCCCGGCTACACGATGCTGAACAGCACGATCCAGTCCACCCGCTCCGGTGGTCCGCTCGCCGCAGCCTGGGCGGTGGTACGGCACCTCGGCGACGACGGCTATCTCGAACTGGCACGGCGGACACTCGCCGCCGTCACCGGACTCGCGCACGGCATCGAGGCGATCGACGGTCTGCGGCTGCTCGCGGAGCCGGACTCGACCCTGCTCGCCCTCACCGCCACGGACGAGGGCTTCGACCTGTTCACCGTCGCCGACGAGATGCGCGTGCGCGGCTGGTACGTGCAGCCGCAGTTCGCCCACGCGTCCTCGCCGGTGAACCTGCACCTCACGGTGACGGCCGCGAACCGGGGGAGTGAGGCGGAGCTCGCCTCGGACCTGGCGGCCTCGGTCGCTGCCGCGCGCGCGGCCGGTCCGGTCACGGTGGACGAGGACGTGGCCGCGTTCGTCGCCGCGCTCGACCCGGAGACCCTGACCGCTGAACAGTTCGCGGGCCTGCTCACCGCCGCCGGGATGGGTGGGGGTGCCCGGCTGCCGGACCGCATGGCCGAGATCAACGCGCTCCTGGGCGCCGCGAGCCCGGCGTTGCGGGAACGGCTGCTACGTGAGTTCCTCGGAATGCTCTACCGCTCCGAGTAATCGTTTACTTGCCCAGCTCCGCTGTGCTACCTTCCGCCGCGGGCCACTGCGCGACGAGGCACTGGGAGGCGTGGGCGATGGCGCGGAACCGGGTGCTGTTCTCGACACCGTTGCTCGTGGCGGCCGCGGTGCTCGCCCTGGTGATCGGCCTCGTGGCCGGGCGGGCGAGCGGGGGCGGCGGCTCGACCGGCCAGGCGGGTCCCGGCGCGGCGTCCGGGCTGCGCGTCGATGTCATCGTGAAGGCCACCGACTCCGCCTTCTGGCAGAGCATGTTCGCCGGGGCCCAGCAGGCGGGCGCCGACCTCGGGGTCGACGTAGGCCGGTTCGGGCCGACCTCGGAGACTGACGTCAACGAGCAGGTCCAGCTGGTGGAGAACTCGATCTCGCGTGGCGTGGACGCGATCGTGCTGGCGGCGAACTCGGAGAGCGCCCTGGACAAGGTGATCGAGCGGGCGCGGCAGGCCGGTATCAAGGTGATCACCGTCGACGGCACCGTCACCACCGAGACCGAGGCGTTCATCGGCACCGACAACCTGCGTGCCGGTGAGCAGGCCGGGCAGCGGCTGTGCGAGCTGATCCGCGCCCAGGGCCGCACCAGCGGGCAGGTGCTGCTGGAGAACGCCGTCGCCGGTGTGCAGGCGCTGGGTGACAGGGCGCGCGGCTTCCGGCAGGGACTGGCCGGGAACTGCCCGGAGATCACCGTCTGGGAAGAACGGTTCAACAACAACGACATCAGCACCGCGGCCAACCAGGTCAACGACGCGCTCGGCGCGGTGCCCGACCTGGCGGGCGTGTTCGCGGCGAACAACATGTCCGGCAACGGCGCGGCCCGCGCGGTCAAGGACACCGGCCGCGCGGCCACGCTGCCGGTGGTGGCGTTCGACTCCGACCCGCAGGAGAACGCGGCACTGGCCGACGGGTCGATCGACGCGCTCGTGGTGCAGAACCCGTACTTTTTCGGCTACCAGGGCGTGGTCGAGGCGATCGCGGCGTCGACCGGCGCGAAGCTGCCGCGCTCGCTCGACCCGGGCGCGGTGATCGCCGACCAGGGCAACATGAACTCGCCGGAGGTCCGCGATCTGCTCAACCCGCCGACTGCCCAGGCGAGCCGGTGACCACGCCACGGATCCGTCTGTCCGGGCTGCGCAAGACCTTCGGTGGCACGGTGGCGCTGCACGACGTCTCGCTCGACCTGCACGCCGGTGAGGTGCACTGCCTGGCCGGGGAGAACGGCGCCGGGAAGTCGACGCTGATCCGGGTGCTCACCGGCGCGCTCCGCCGGGACGCGGGGGAGTACCGGGTGGACGGACGGCCGATGCCCATGGCGGTCGGCCCGGCCGCCGCGCGTGCTGCCGGGATCGGCGCGGTGTACCAGGAACTGAGCCTGCTGCCGGACCTCTCCGTCGCGGAGAACCTGCTCATCGGTGGCCTGCCCGCCCGCGCGGGAGTGGTCGACCGGCGCCGGATGCGGACCGAGGCGGCCCGCAAGCTGGAGCGGGTCGGCCTCGACCTGAACCCGCTGACGCCGGTGGCGGAACTGTCCGCCGCCACCCGTCAGCTGGTCGAGATCGCGCGCGTGCTCGGCGACGATCCGCGCGTGGTGATCTTCGACGAGCCGACGACCGCGCTGTCGGGAGCGGAGGCGAAGGCCCTGCTGCGCCGCATCACCGCGCTGCGCGAGGAGGGCGTCGCCGTGCTCTACGTCAGCCACCGGCTGGAGGAGATGTTCGAGATCGGCGACCGCGTCACGGTGCTGCGCGACGGCACGGTGACGCGGGCGGGCGCGCTGCGCGAGTTCACCGAGGACAGCCTGATCGCGGCCATGGTCGGCCGGGACGTCGAGGAGCTGTATCCCGCGGCCGCGGGACGGTCCGAGCGGACCGCGCCGTTGCTGCGGGTGCGCGGGCTGCGGCCACGGGGCAGCGCGCACACCGTGGACCTGGACGTGCGCGCGGGCGAGATCGTCGGTGTCGCGGGGCTGCTCGGCGCGGGCCGCAGCGAGCTGCTGCGCGCCATCTTCGGTGCCGATCCGCCGGTGTCGGGCACGGTCGAGGTGGACGGCAAACGGGTGCCCTCGGGCCGCCCGCGCGAGGCGGTGCGGTCCGGCATCGGCCTGCTGTCGGAGGACCGCAAGGAACTGGGGCTCCTGCCCGAGCTGTCGGTCCGGGAGAACGTGTCGGTGGCGAGCCTGCCCGCGATCGCCTCCCGCGGACTGCTGTCGCGGCGCCGCGAGTCCGAACGGGTCGACGAGGTGCTCGACGGGCTGCGGTTGCGGGCCGGTTCCTACGACCAGCCGGTGTCCACATTGTCCGGTGGCAACCAGCAGAAGGTGCTGCTGGCGCGGTGGCTGGTCACCGACGTGCGGGTGCTGCTGTTCGACGAGCCGACCAAGGGCGTCGACGTGGGCGCGAAGGCCGAGCTGTACACGCTGATCGGTGACCTGGCCTCCCGTGGGTTCGCGATCGTCGTGGTGTCGTCGTACCTGCCGGAACTGCTCGGCCTGGTCGACCGGATCGTCGTCCTGCGGCGGGGAGCGGTGGTCGGGGACGTGCCTGCCGCCGAGGCGACCGAGGAGAGCTTGCTGACGCTCGCGAGCACAGGGAGGTCGGATGGCACTGGTCGTTCGTGAACGCGACCTCGGCGAGCCGCCGCCGCGGATCGTCGGCTGGCGCGAGGCGGTCGGGCGCGAGGGCGGCGGCCTGGTCGTCCTGGTGATCCTGTTCGGCGCGCTGGCGCTGGCCACGGACAGCTTTCTGACCAGCGGCAACCTGGCGAACCTGTCGCGGCAGTGGGCGGTGTTCGGGATCATCGCGATCGGCGAGCTGCTGGTGATCCTCACCAAGGGCATCGACCTGTCCGTCGGCTCCGTGGTCGGGTTGTCCGGGGCGGTGGCGGCGCAGCTGCTGGTGGCCGGGTTCCCGATCCCGCTCGCGGTGCTGTGCGCGGCCGCGGCCGGTGCGGTCGTCGGCGTGGTCAACGGGGTGCTGGTGGCGTATGCGAAGCTGCCGCCGTTCATCGTCACGCTCGGCATGATGGGCGCGGCCCGCGGGCTGGTGCTGGTGATCACGAACGCCAACACGATCCAGCCGCTGCCCGACGGGTTCGCCTCGATCGCGAACGACACCGTCTGGGGCATCCCGAACCTGTTCCTGATCACGGTCGTGATGATCCTGCTGGCCGGTTTCCTGTTGCGCCGCACGGTGTTCGGCCGCTACGTGTACGCGGCCGGGTCGAACGCGGAGTCGGCGCGGCTGGCGGGGGTGCCGGTGCCGCGCGTGCTGGTCACCGTGTACGCGCTGTCCGGGCTGCTGGCCGGGATCGGCGGGATCCTGCTGGCCTCCCGGCTCGACGCGGGCGTGCCGACGATGGGCGAGACCTACGAACTGGACGCGATCGCGGCGTGTGTGATCGGCGGGGCGAGCCTGTTCGGGGCGAAGGGCAGCGCACTCGGCGCGGCGGCCGGTGCGCTGATCACCTCCACCCTGAACAACGGCGGCAACCTGCTCGGGATCAATTCCTTCTACCTGCGCATCGCGATCGGGGTGCTGATCCTGCTGGCGGTCGCGTTCGACCAGCTCCAGGGACGGCTCAGCGCGCGCGGCACAACCGCGGCACCGGAGCCCGACCCACCTCCTCGCTGACCGAGCGCGGGACTCGCGCACGGGAGCGTGGGACTCGCGCGCGGGTGGCTCAGTGCGCGTGCCCCGCGTGAGCGTGAAGGTCCCACGCCGGGAACGGATCCGCCGCCGGAGCCGCCTCCGCCACGCTGAGACAGTCCTCCAGCGCCGCGGTGAGCGCCCCGTGGTCCAGCTCGGTGCCGATGAACACCAGTTCCTGCCGCGCGGGCCCGGCGCCCTGCGGCTCGAACCGCGCCACCGCGCCGGCCTGCGACCACAGTCCCACCACACCCGGACGAGAGGCGAGCGCGAAGAAACCCTTGGAGCGCAACACCTTCCCGAACCGGCCGGAGTCCAGGTCGTGCGCCACGAACTCCCACAGCCGGTCCGCGTCGAAGGGCCGTTCCGCGCGGAACACGACGCTGGAGATGCCGTACTCATCGGTTTCCGGCACGTGGTCGCCGTTGAGCTCGGCCACCCATCCCGGCGCCTCGCTCGCGCGCTGCGGGTCGTACCGGCCGGTGCCGACCACCGCGGACACCGGCACGCGCCCGAAGCTGGTCCGGACCACCTCCGCCGCCGGGTTCAGGCGCCGCAGCACCGCCTCCAGCCGGGCCAGGCCGGCCTCGCCCACGAGGTCGGTCTTGTTCAGCAGCAGCACGTCGGCGAACTCGACCTGGTCGATCAGCAGGTCACTGACCGTGCGCTCGTCGCCCTCGTACTGGTCGAGCGCCCGCGCGACCAGGTCGTCGCCGCTGTCCAGCTCGCGGGTGAAGTTCGCCGCGTCCACCACCGTGACCATCGTGTCCAGGCGCGCACGGGGCAGGAACGTGAAGGTCGCGGCGACCGGCATCGGCTCGGAGATGCCGCTGGACTCGATCAGCACGTGGTCGAACCGGCCCTCGTCGGCGAGCCGACCGACCTCCTCCAGGAGATCGTCGCGCAGCGTGCAGCAGATGCAGCCGTTCGTCATCTCCACCAGGCGTTCCTCGGTGCGGACGAGCGCGGCGTCGATGTTGACCTCGCTCATGTCGTTGACGATCACCGCGACCCGCATCCCCTCGGTGTTGCCCAGGACGTGGTTGAGCAGCGTCGTCTTGCCCGCACCGAGGAACCCGGACAGGACGGTGACCCTCACCGCGCCAGCCGGTGGAAGTGGCCGAGCAGATTGCGCGGCACGAGCTGCTCCTTGCCGTCGATCACCACCGGCACCAGGTCCGGCTTGACGGCCTTCCACTGTGCGCGGCGGTGGCGGGTGTTGCTGCGCGACATCTTGCGCTTGGGAACCGCCATCACTTCCGCCTTCCGTAGCGGCGGTGGAACTTCTCCACCTGGCCCGCCGTGTCCATGATCCGCCGGTTGCCGGTCCAGAACGGGTGCGACCACGAGCTGACGTCGACCAGCACGAGCGGGTAGGTGTTCCCGTCGCTCCACTCGATCGTCTTCTCCGAGGTGATGGTCGACCGCGTCAGGAACGCGTCCCCGGTGGCGCTGTCCTGGAACACCACCGGGTGGTAGTCGGGGTGAATACCCGGTTTCACTGCTTCTCCGTTCCGGACGTGACGTTCACGTCCTGCGTCTCTTCGGTGTCTTCGCACGGTTCTTCGTGCCAGTCGCCGAACGGGTCGTCGTAGGTGCGCCACTCCTGCTGCCCGGCGGCCAGTTCGGCGTCGGTGAGCAGCGCCGCGGACAGCGCTTCCTCGATCTCGTCCGGTGTGGCCTGATCGGTGACGACGAAGACCTCCTGTGCCCGGTCGCCGAACACCGGGTGCCAGCGCAACGAGGCCAGGGTCCGCCGTTCGGGCGTGACGTCCGTCCACGCGGGACCGTCCGCGGCGTCCAGCCACGGCCCGGCGTGCCCGATGCCCAGACCGCCGCCCGCCGACTCCAGCCACAGCGCCATGTCCGGCTGCGTCGCGACCCACACCCGGCCCCGCGTGCGCACCACACCGTCGAGCAGGACGTCGAGCGCGTCGTGCAGCCGCTCCGGGTGGAACGGGCGCTGCGCGGTGAACAACAGGGTCGCGACACCGCAGTCGGCGTGCAGCGGGGGCTCGCCGTGCACGAGCGCGCCGTGCATGTCGGTCACCGCGCCGCGGCGCGCACCGGTGGGCACCTCGGCGAGGTGCGAGGTGCGCAGCGCGGACGGCGCGACCCGGTCGAGCACGGCGGCGGTCTTCGCGTCGGTCCAGGCGTCGGCCGTACCGGTCAGCACGAGCACATCGGCGAACTCGGCCTGCGACAACGCGACCTGCGCGACCGTGCGCTCGTCGTCCTGGCTGGCCCGCAGGTTCCGCTCGTCGAGGGTGTCGTCGCCGGTCGCGTCGGCCAGCCAGCTGCCGCGGTCGAGCACGGTGTGCACGCCCTCGATCGTCACGAAGTCGCTCACCGGCCGGTCGCCGACCAGGACGTGGGCGATGGCCCAGCAGACCGGTTCGGGCTCCATCGCCTCGTCCAGCCGCACCACGATGTGCCGCACGCCGGGCGTGCCCGCCAGGCGCCGCAGCAGGGGGAGCAGGTCCTCCCGCAGCGTGCAGGACACGCAGCCGTGGGCGAGTTCGAGGACGGTCGTCTCGTCGTGCGCACCCATCTGGAGCCGTCGCCGGACGATCCCGCCGTCGATCTCGCGCAGGTCGTGGTGGACGACCGCGGTGCCGGGCCGGGCCACGCGGGCCTGGTCGGCCAGTTCCGCGGTCGCCGCCGGGACGAGGCCGCTGATCAGGGTGAGGGGCACCCGGGTGGTGCCGGTCGTTTCGGGATCCACGCGTTGTAGAGTAGTTGGTAATGAAAATCGCTACCAACTAGGGAGGGTGGATGTCGGCGGTCTGCCAGGTCACCGGCCGCAAGCCGGGCTTCGGCAAGCAGGTGTCCCATTCGCACCGGCGCACCTCGCGGCGCTGGGACCCGAACGTCCAGCGGCGGCGCTACTGGATCCCGTCCGAAGGGCGCTGGGTCACGTTGCGGGTGTCGGCGAAGGGCATCAAGACGATCGACAAGCGCGGCATCGAGGCGGTCGTGGCCGAGCTGCGCGCGAAGGGGGTGAAGCTGTAGTGGCCCGCAACGACGTCCGCCCGATCATCAAGCTCCGCTCGACCGCTGGCACCGGGTACACGTACGTGACCAGGAAGAACCGGCGCAACGACCCGGACCGGATGGTGCTGCGCAAGTTCGATCCGGTGGTGCGCCGCCACGTCGAGTTCCGGGAGGAGCGCTGATGGCGAAGAAGTCGAAGATCGCCCGCGACGAGCAGCGGCGCGTGATCGTGGCCCGCTACGCCGAGCGCCGGGCCGAGCTGAAAGCCGTCGTCTCGTCCGTGCGCTCCACACCGGAGGAGCGGGCGGCGGCGGTGTCGGCACTGCAGAAGCTGCCGCGCGACGCGAGCCCGACCCGGCTGCGCAACCGCGACACCGCCGACGGGCGCCCGCGCGGCTACTTCCGCAAGTTCGGGCTGTCCCGGGTGCGGCTGCGCGAGATGGCCCACCGCGGGGAGCTGCCCGGCGTGTCGAAGTCGAGCTGGTGAGCGCCGTGCCCAAGTACGCCAAGGACCGGCCGGGGCGGCGGCGCCGCAACCTGCTCGCCGCCGAGAAGGTGTCCGTCGTGGACTACAAGGACGTGGACCTGCTGCGCAAGTTCATCTCCGACCGGGGCAAGATCCGCGCCCGCCGGGTCACCGGTCTGACGCCCACGCAGCAGAAACAGGTGGCCACAGCCATCAAGAACGCCCGGGAGATGGCACTGCTGCCGTATCCCTCGTCGGCGCGTTGAACGCCGTGCGGGCCATCCGGCCGGGTGGCCCGCACGGCGTTACGCTGGCCGTCATGAGCGAGCCGTCCGAGGAAATGATCGAGCTGTGGAGCCGGGTCTTCGGGATGGCCCGCGAGGGACGGACGGAGACACTGGCGGCCTACGTGGACGCCGGGATCGCGGCCAACCTCACCAACGACCGCGGCGACACGCTGGTGATGCTCGCGGCCTACCACGGGCACGCGGACACGGTGAAGGCCCTGCTGGAGCGCGGCGCCGACCCCAACCGGCTCAACGACAAGGGCCAGAGCCCGCTCGCCGGAGCCGTGTTCAAGAACGAGCCCGGCGTGGTCAAGGCACTGCTCGACGGGGGAGCGGACCCGGCGGCGGGCACCCCGTCGGCCGTGGAGGCCGCGCGCATGTTCGGCAATACGGAGTTGCTCACACTCCTGCAACCCTGAGGTGTCCGCGCGGGAAACGGCAGGCATGCTTGGCCCATGCCTGAAGACCAGCACTACCTCGTCGGCCTCGACCTCGCCGGACGGCGCGTGGTGCTCGTCGGCGGCGGCACCGTCGCCCAGCGCCGGCTGCCGCGCCTGATCAGCGCCGGTGCCGCGGTCGAGCTGATCTCGCCGTCGACCACCCCCGCCGTGGGCGGCATGGTCGACGCGGGCGAGGTGGTCTGGCACCAGCGCCGCTACGCCGAAGGCGACCTCGACGGCGCCTGGTACGCGCTGGCCTGCACCGACGATGCCGAGGTCAACGCCGCGATCTGCGCGGAGGCCGAGCGCCGACGGATCTTCTGCGTGCGTGCCGACGCCGGTATCGAGGGCACTGCCGTCACCGCCGCGGCCGGCCGCCACGAGGGCCTTGTCCTGGGCGTGCTGTCCGGCGGTCAGCCGCTGCGTTCGGCCGCGGTACGGGACAACATCGTCGAAGCACTGCACACCGGCGCGATCGCCGACGACCTGACGCCGCCCGACGCCACCGAGCTGCCCGGTGTCGCGCTCGTCGGCGGCGGCCCCGGTGACCCGGAGCTGATCACGGTCAAGGGCCGTCGCCTCCTCGCGCGGGCCGACGTGGTGGTGGCCGACCGGCTCGCGCCGCGCGAGCTGCTGGACGAGCTGCCGCCCGACGTCGAGGTCGTCGACGCGGCCAAGATCCCCTACGGCCGGGCCGCGAGCCAGGAGTTCATCAACGCCACACTCGTCGAACACGCCAAGGCGGGCCGGTTCGTGGTGCGCCTCAAGGGCGGTGACCCGTACGTGTTCGGCCGCGGGTTCGAGGAGCTGCTCGCGTGTGCGGAGGCGGGCGTGCCGGTGACGGTGGTGCCGGGCATCACCAGCTCGATCGCCGGTCCCGCGGTCGCCGGGGTGCCGGTGACGCACCGCGGGGTGGCGCACGAGGTGGTCGTCGTGTCCGGGCACGTCGCGCCGGACCACGAGAGTTCCCTGACCGACTGGCCGGCCCTGGCGAAGCTGCGCGGGACGATCGTGCTGATGATGGGCGTCGAACGGCTCGGCCTGTTCGCCGCCGCCCTGCTCGACGGCGGCCGCCCCGGCGACACGCCCGTCGCGATCGTGGAGAACGGCACGATGGCCGCGCAGCGCGTGCACCGCTTCACGCTGGCAACCGCGGCGGAGTCCGCCAAGGCCGCCGGAGTGCGCCCCCCGGCGGTGATCGTGATCGGCCCGGTGGCCGGTCTGCTCCCCGACGATCTCCGCTGATGCCCGCAACGCCAGACACGGCGCCCGGAGCGGCCAACACGGCGCCCGGAACGGCCAACACGGTGCCGGGAGCGGCCAACACGGTGCCGGGAGCGGCCAACACGGCGGCCGGGTTGGGCTCAGGTGTGGCAGCGGTGGGTGAAGGCCAGGATCGCGCCGGTCAGGCGCTGCGGGTCGAAGCGCAGCTCGACCGGGCTGCGGGCCTGCACGAACTCCGCCGCGGGCAGGTCGGCGGCCAGGGTGTCGGCGTCGCCGAAGGGGTGGATCGGGTCGCGCTGGTGGCCGATGACCAGCGCGGGCACCTCGATGGTGCGCCGCACCGACCGCGGCGGCGCGATCCGGCCGAAGAACACGCCGTGCAGCAGCGCCGCCATCGCGGCCGGGCGCTGGTCCAGCGTGTCGGTCACGACGTCGACCCACTGGCTGCCCTGCGGCACCAGCCCGGCCACCTTCGCCACCGTCTGCACCCCGAACGGCACGAACCGCGCGGCGAACAACAGCGGGGTGAACGCCAGCAGCCCGGCGACGATCGCGTTGTCCAGCACCGGCATCTCGACCACGATCCCGCGCAGCCGCTCCGGCGCCTTGACCGCGACCTCCAGCGCCACGTTCGCACCCAGCGACGTCCCGCCGACCACCGCGCGATCGACGTCGAGGTGGTCCAGCAGCGCCACCACCTGGTCCCCGAACGCCGGGATGGAGTAGTGCCATGACTGGTGCGGCCGGTCCGAATCGCCGTGCCCGAGCAGGTCCAGGGTGATCACCCGGAACCCGTCGGCGGCCAGCCGCCGCGCCAGCGGGGCGTGCATGCGCCGGGTGAACATGAGGCCGTGCGCGAGCACGACGACGCGGTCACCGGTGCCGAACTCGGTGTAGCAGAGCCGGTGACCCTCGAACGGGAACGCGGCGGCCAGTCCGGTGGTCTCCAGTGGACGGGTCAGCATGACGATCAGGAAACCATCCCGGTCCGCCCCCGCGCAGGGCCTGACGCGCGAAAGCGTCCGGATGAGCCAAGATGGCAGCCATGACTGACACCGCCGACAAGCTGCCGGACCTGGTGTCGCTCGCCGTCGAGCGCACCGGTCCGATCGCCAGGGTGACCCTGCTCGGCCCCGGCAAGGGCAACGCCATGGGGCCCGACTTCTGGCGTGAGCTGCCGATCGTGTTCCGCGCGCTGGACGCCGACCCGGCCGTCCGGGCGATCGTGCTCACCGGCAGCGGGAAGAACTTCTCCTACGGCCTGGACCTGCCCGCGATGATGGGCGCGTGGGCGCCGCTGCTGGCCGGGGACGCGCTGGCAGGTCCGCGCACCGAGTTCCTCCGCGAGATCCGGGTGCTGCAGGAGTCCGTCACCGCCGTCGCGGAGTGCCGCACGCCGGTGATCGCCGCGGTGTCCGGATGGTGCATCGGCGGCGGCGTCGACGTGATCGCGGCCGCCGACGTGCGGTTGGCGAGCGCGGACGCGAAGTTCAGCGTGCGGGAGGCGAAGGTCGCGATCGTGGCCGACCTGGGCAGTCTGCAGCGCCTGAGCGGGATCATCGGCGAGGGCCACCTGCGGGAGCTCGCGCTGACCGGCAAGGACATCGACGCCGCCCGCGCGGAGAAGATCGGCCTGGTCAACGACATCCACGACGACCAGGAGGCGGTGCTGGCCGCCGCCGAGGAGATGGCGAACGAGATCGCGGGCAACCCGCCGCTGGTCGTGCAGGGGGTCAAGGAGGTGCTGTCGCTGACCACCGAGCGGCAGGTCACCGACGGGCTGCGCTACGTCTCCACCTGGAACGCGGCGTTCCTGCCCAGCAAGGACCTCCAGGAAGCGGTGCAGGCGTTCCTCGAGCGCCGGGCACCGGAGTTCACGGGCGAATGAGGAGAACGAACATGAGCAGTGTCCATCCAGCCGCTCACGAGCGCTTCCGCGAGGCACGCGACTTCCTGGTCGCGCACCGCGAGGACTACGACACCGCCCGACGCGACTTCCGCTGGCCCGAGCTCGACGAGTTCAACTGGGCGCTGGACTGGTTCGACGTGGTCGCCGCCGACGAGGCCAACGCGGAGAAATACGCGCTGTGGATTGTGGAGGAGGACGGTAGCGAGGGCCGCTGGACCTACCCCGAGATGTCCCGCCGCTCCAACCAGGTCGCGAACTGGCTGCGCGGCCTCGGCGTCGGCCGCGGCGACCGGCTCATCCTGATGCTGGGCAACCAGGTCGAGCTGTGGGAGACCATCCTCGCCGCGATCAAGCTCGGCGCGGTCATCATCCCGGCGTCGACCCTGCTCGGCGCGGCCGACCTGCGTGACCGGGTCGAGCGCGGCAACGCCAGGCACGTCGTCGTGCGCTCGGCGGACGCGGAGAAGTTCGCCGACGTCGCCGGGGACTACACGCGCATCGCGGTGGGGGATCCGGCGGAGGGCTGGCAGCACTTCGCCGACGCCTATGCCGCGGTGGAATCGTTCACCCCGGACGGTCCGACCGCCGCGTCCGACCCGCTGCTGCTGTACTTCACCTCCGGCACCACGGCCAAGCCGAAACTGGTGCAGCACACGCAGGTGTCCTACCCGGTCGGGCACCTGTCCACGATGTACTGGGTCGGCCTGGAGCCGGGCGACGTGCACCTCAACATCTCCTCGCCCGGCTGGGCGAAACACGCGTGGAGCAACGTGTTCGCGCCGTGGAACGCCGAGGCCACGGTGTTCCTGTTCAACTACACCCGCTTCGACGCCGTCGCGCTGATGGGGCAGATGCAGCGATGCGGCATCACCAGCTTCTGCGCGCCGCCGACGGTGTGGCGGATGCTGATCCAGGCCGACCTCGGCGCGCTGGAAACCCCGCCCTCGAAGGTCGTCGGCGCGGGCGAGCCGCTCAACCCGGAGGTGATCGACCAGGTCCGCAAGGCGTGGGGCGTGACGATCCGGGACGGCTTCGGCCAGACCGAGACCAGCGTGCAGATCGCCAACACGCCCGGGCAGGAGGTCAAGTCCGGCTCGATGGGACGGCCGGTGCCCGGGTTCGACGTCGTGCTCGTCGACCCCGTGACCGGGCAGCGGGCCGAGGAGGGCGAGATCTGCCTGGACCTGACGCGGCGGCCGGTGGGCCTGATGGTCGGCTACGCCGACGACGACGAACGCACCGCGGAGGCGTTCCGGGGCGGCTACTACCACACCGGCGACGTCGGGTCGGTCGACGAGAAGGGCTACATCACCTACGTCGGCCGCACCGATGACGTCTTCAAGGCGTCCGACTACCGCATCTCGCCGTTCGAGCTGGAAAGCGTGCTGCTCGAACACGAGGCGGTCGCGGAGGCGGCGGTGGTGCCTGCCCCGGACCCGATCCGGCTCGCGGTGCCCAAGGCGTTCGTCGTGCTCGCCGCCGGTCACCAGCCGGACGCGGCCACCGCGGAGAGCATCCTGGCGTTCTGCCGCGACCACCTCGCGCCGTACAAGCGGATCCGGCGCCTGGAGTTCGCCGACCTGCCGAAGACGATCTCGGGCAAGATCCGCCGCGTCGAGCTGCGCGGCAAGGAGCAGGCCACGCCGGAGTCCCGCCCCGCGGGCGAGTTCCGCGAGGACGACTTCCCCGGTCTCAAGGGCTGAGCCACCTGCCGCCCCCGGTTCGCCGGGGGCGGCTACTCCGGCTGCACGACCTGGGCGAACACGGTGTCCTCGCCGCGGCTGCAGCTGGTGCCGCCCTGTGACGCGGGCGGGCCCGACACGCACAGCCATCCGTCGACGGTCTCGCTGACCGGCCGCGCCGAGTCCGCCGGCTGCCGCCCGGTGATGGCCTGCTGGAACCGGGTCACCAGGTCCGTCGCCGCGCCGCAGTCCAGTGCGCTGGTGGTGGTGTCCATGACCCGCAGTGTCAGCCCGCTCGCGGCCGTCACCGTGCCGCACTCGTCCGACCGCGCCGCAGCGGTCGTCGTCGACGGCGGGGTGGTGGTCGTGGTGGTGGTCGCGGTCGTCGCCGGTGGTGGTGGGGTGCCGGGGCTCGGCGTGGTGGCCGGTGAATCGGTACAGCCCGCCAGCGCGGCGGCGGTCAGGGACAGCAGCGCGAGGGCGCGGCGTGGTGCGGTCATATGGCGGGAAACTACCGCCACGGCAGCGAAATCGCTGGCAGGACGCGCCCGGCGAAGTTCCATTGTGGACGGATATCCACCGCAAGGGTGAACAGTTGGCGGGCGGCTAACACTTCGTTCCCGTCGCGCGACATCACGGTTGTGTTGAGCACCGAAACCGCGCCCGAGGCGGACCCCCTCCCGACCGCCCCCTGCTCCGTCGTCTGGAGCCAGGGCCGCCCCTACGTCCTCGAACCCGCCTCCGGATCGCTGCGCTGGGTCGGTACCGACCACCTCGGGCGTCCGCTCGTTCTCTCCTGCGCCGACCTGCGTGACCGCGGCTGGTCCTTCCGCCGCGCGAACTGAGGTCCGCCCGTCCGAGCCGACCGGTTCCCGCCGGTCGGCACCACATAGGGTGACAGGGTGATCGAACCCCGCACCGAGCCGGCCGAGCCCAGCCTGTTGCGGCAGGCCTGGACCGTGCCGAACCTGCTGTCCCTGCTGCGGCTGGCGGGTGTCCCGGTGTTCCTGTGGCTCCTCCTCGGCCCCCGGGCCGACGGCTGGGCCCTCGCGCTGCTGGTGTTCAGCGGCCTCTCCGACTGGCTCGACGGGAAACTGGCCCGCTGGCTCAACCAGATGAGCCGCCTCGGGCAGCTGCTCGACCCGGCCGCCGACCGGCTCTACATCGTCGCCACCCTCGTCGCGTTCCTGGTCCGCGGGATCGTGCCCTGGTGGCTCGTCGCGGTGCTCGTCGGGCGTGAACTGCTCGTCGGCGTCGCGCTGCTGGTGCTGCGCCGCAACGACTACGCGCCACCCGAGGTCACCTACATCGGCAAGGCCGCGACCTTCGTGCTGATGTATGCGTTCCCGTTCCTGCTGCTCACCCAGGGCACCTCGGCCGCCGCCGACATCGCCCGGCCCATCGCCTACTCCTTCACCGCCTGGGGCGCCGTGCTCTACGTGTGGTCCGGCGCGCTGTACCTCCTGCAGACCTTCCGGGCGGTCCGGCGTGCCGGGCAGGGCGCGGGAATGTAAGACTGCCCGCGAGCATCGCGACAGATCCGCGAGCCGGGGCAGGAAAGGGGACGTGGAGTGGCCGCGCCGGAAGAGTTGCGCTACACCGAGGAGCACGAGTGGGTGGCCACCCGTGCCGCGGACGTGGTACGCGTCGGGATCACCGAGTACGCGCAGGACCAGCTGGGCGACGTGGTGTTCGTCGACCTGCCCGAAACGGGCAAGGCGGTGACCGCGGGGGAGCCGTTCGGCGAGGTCGAGTCCACCAAGAGCGTGTCCGAGCTGTTCGCCCCGCTCGACGGCGAGATCGTCGCGGTCAACGACGCGGTGGACGGCGCGCCCGAGCTGATCAACAGTGACCCCTACGGCGAGGGCTGGCTGGTCGAGATCCGCGTCGCCGACGCCGAGGCGGTCTCCGGACTGCTCGACGCCGACGCCTACAACCGGCTGACCGCAGGCTAGGGCTCGTTTTGGGGGGAGCGGCGGGGGCCGAATCGATCAGGCACGGTACGTTGACAGCCACAGGTTTTCAGCCAGCGACATATCAGTGGTGAGGAGAGCTCAGGTGAGCACCAACGACGGGCCCGGCGTTCCCCCGGAGCAGTCTCCGGAGCGGACCTCGGTCTTCCGGGCCGACTTCCTGGCGGAGGCGGAGGGTCAGGAGGCGCCCACGCCGGAGCCTTCGGTCGCCGGTGTCGACGCGCTGCCCGCCGGCACGGCGTTGCTGGTGGTCAAGCGGGGCCCCAACGCGGGTTCGCGCTTTCTGCTGGACCGCGACACCACGAGCGCCGGGCGTCATCCGGACAGTGACATCTTCCTCGACGACGTCACCGTGTCCCGCCGCCACGCCGAGTTCCGGCGCGAAGGCGGGGAGTTCGTCGTCATCGACGTGGGCAGCCTCAACGGCACCTACGTCAACCGCGAGCCGGTCGACCAGGCGGTGCTCGCGGGCGGTGACGAGGTGCAGATCGGCAAGTTCCGCCTGGTCTTCCTGACCGGCCCGGGGCACGGGGGCCAGGGGGCGCGGTGACGGCTGCCGGGCGGCCACAGCGTGATGGGCTGAGCATCGGGGCGGTGCTGGCGCAACTGCGCCCGGACTTCCCCGATGTCACCATCTCCAAGATCAGGTTCCTCGAATCGGAGGGGCTGGTCCGCCCGGGCCGGACGGCGTCCGGATACCGGCAGTTCTCCGCGGCGGACGTCGAGCGGCTGCGGTTCGTGCTGGCCGCGCAGCGGGACCACTACCTCCCGCTCAAGGTCATCAAGGAGCAGCTCGACGCCGCCGACCGCGGCCTGACCGACGTATCCGTCGCGGGCGGGCGGCTGCCGCGCAGGCTCGTCCCGCTCCCGGCGAATCCCGCCGCGGGTGACGGACTGCCCCGGCCGGACGACTTCGCGCCCGGCCGTGACGTCCGCCTGACTCAGGAGGACCTGCTCGCCGAGACCGGTATCGACGCCGTACTGCTCGCCGAGCTCGAGCAGTACGGGCTGATCCGCCCCGGTGCGGCCGGGTTCTACGATCCGGACGCCGTCCTGGTGGCCCGCACGGTCCGCGCGATGACCGAGTTCGGCATCGAGCCCCGGCACCTGCGGGCGTTCCGGGCCTCGGCGGACCGCGAGGTCGGGCTGCTGCAGCAGATCGTCACGCCGGTGTCCCGGCACCGCGACGCCGACGCCCAGGCCCGTGCCGACGAGCTGGCCCGCCAGTTCGCGGCGCTGTCGGTGACGTTGCACACGCTGCTGGTCAAAGCGGGCATCCGGGACGTGACGGGCAGGTGAGGTCGCCGGAGCGGTCTCGATCTCCGCTGGTCACGGGTCGCGACGGTAATGACATGGTTTCGGGTCTCCGTTCCGGGCCGCGGATGCCGTACCGTTGGTGATGGATTTGCCGGAACGGTCCAAGCGACCGCCACACAGTTCCCGGAGCGAGCGGAGTTCTCAGAGCGAGCACGGCGCCGGGATGGCGGGTAGCGTCGGAGATGTCGATGCGGGGCCCTCGGACCAGCGCTGCGGCCCGCGCACACGAGAGGGAGGCGAAGCCCGATGAGCGAAATGCGCGTCGTCGGCGTGCGGGTCGAGTTGCCCGCGAACCAGCCGATCTTGTTGCTGCGGGAGGCGCAGGGTGAGCGGTACCTCCCGATCTGGATCGGATCGGTGGAGGCCACCGCGATCGCACTCGAGCAGCAGGGCGTCCGCCCCGCCCGCCCACTGACCCACGACCTTCTCAAGGAGGTCATCGGCGCGCTGGGCCGCGAGCTGGAGCAGGTCGTGATCACCGATCTGCGCGAGGGCACGTTCTTCGCCGAGCTGGTCTTCGACGGCGACGTCCGGGTCTCCGCGCGGCCGAGCGACTCGGTGGCGCTGGCGCTGCGCGTCGGCGTGCCGATCCACGCCGTGGACGCGGTGCTCGACGAGGCCGGTCTGATCATCCCGGACGAGCAGGAGGACGAGGTCGAGAAGTTCCGCGAGTTCCTCGAGTCCGTCTCGCCGGAGGACTTCCGCGGCGCGGACACCTGAGCGTTTCCCGTCCGCCACTCCGGCGGCGCCGAAGGGGTCTTCCCGGCTCGAGCACCAGCCGGGAAGGCCCCTTCGGCGTATCCGGAAGGTTTCGAGACCGCATCGAGACAGAAATTACCCGACCGGGTAACCCAGGTCAGTGCCTCTGTCACGAGTAACTCTCAAGACAGCCTCGAGGCGGGCCGCGCGTCGCGTTGACCGGGCGGGAGTGCGCGCATACCGTCGATGGCGGTAAATCGCTTCGGTGTGATTCCGCCGCGGCGCGGTCACTGGGGCACGCCGGCGGTTTACCACTGCCGTGGTCCTACTTCCAGGATCCCGGATGCTTGTTTCGACCGGCCACCGCGGCCGGGCGAGGGGAGGCATGCGTGGTGGACGAGAGGCCGGTTCAGGTCGTGCCGGGAGAGCAGGGTGAACTCTTCCCGGACGCGTCGCTGCCTGACGAGCTGGTCGGATACCGGGGCCCCGCGGCCTGCCAGATCGCCGGCATCACGTACCGGCAGCTGGACTACTGGGCGCGCACCGGGCTCGTGGCGCCGAGCATCCGCACCGCACACGGGTCGGGCTCGCAGCGGCTGTACTCGTTCAAGGACATCCTCGCCCTGAAAATCGTCAAGCGTTTACTCGACACGGGCGTCTCGCTGCAGAACATCAGAGTGGCCATCGAGCACCTGCGCAAGCGCGGGGCACGCGACCTGGCGAAGGTCACGCTCGTGTCCGACGGCACCACGGTGTACGAGTGCACCTCGCCGGAAGAGATCGTGGACCTGCTCCAGGGCGGGCAGGGTGTGTTCGGCATCGCCGTGAAGGTCCCGATGCAGGAGATCAGCGGCACGATCCACGAGTTCCCGGCCGAACGCGCCGACGGCGGCGAGATCGACACGGTCGTCCCGGACGAACTCACCCAGCGCCGGAACGCCCGCCGGACCGGCTGACGGACCCCGCGAACCGGGGAGTAGGGTGATCACCGCGATCGCCGAAGCCGCGCGGGAGAGACCGGGCCACCACCACAGCGCCCGGCGCCGAAGGAGCAAATCCTCCCCGGAACCTCTCAGGCACCCTGGACCGCGCGGACGAGACGCCTCTGGAAAGCGGGCCGACGGGCACAACTGCGTCCGGCCCCGCCGAAGGTGCAAACCCGGCTCACTTCTCGGGTGAACCTCTCAGGCGCCCTCACGGGGCACAGACAGAGTGGGGAGGGCCCGGACCCAGGGGTCCGGGCCGGTCGCCGGTCAGCCGGGCATCTTGTCCAGAAAACCCAGCACCTGCTCGATGCGGCCGTCCGCGATCGTCACCACGTCGAAGCCGATCGCCAGCGGCTCCGTTGCGCCCGGTGCCTCCAGGTGCCAGGTGAAGCGGGCCTGGTCGTGGTGGCCGTCGGCAGTGCCCGCGAGCCGGAACTCCAGCCCGGCGAACTGCTGCTGCGCGCCCGCGATGAACCCGTCGACCCCGTCGGCGCCGCGTACGGCGCCCAGTGGATCGGTGTAGGTGGCCTCCGGGGTGAAGACCTCCTCGATGAGCGCCCGGCGCTTGACCGGATCCGTCTCGTTCCACACGTCGATGTAGCGCTGGGCGATCGTGGTGTAGTCCGGCATCGTTTCCTCCTGGTGAGTTCCGGTGTGACCACATCACGATCACCCGCATCAGGTGGCCCGTCGATTACCCGGGAGGTAATGGCGGCCCCGCACCCGCGGCCCGTAGCGTCGGCGGTGTGACGACCATGCAGCGCCCTGTGGGCGAGCAGCTGCGGCAGTGGCGGGAACGGCGGCGGCTCAGCCAGCTCGACCTCGCCCTCGCCGCGGAGATCTCCGCCCGGCACCTGAGCTTCCTGGAGAACGGCCGCTCCCACCCCAGCCGCGACATGGTGCTGCGCCTGGGGGAGCGGCTGGACGTGCCGTTGCGTGAGCGCAACCGGATGCTGCTGGCCGCCGGCTTCGCCCCGGTGTACCCGGAGCACGCGCTGACCGACCTGGGCGCCGCGCTCGAAGCCATCCGTCATCTCCTCGCCGGGCACGAGCCGTACCCGGCGGTGGTGGTCGACCGCGGCTGGGACCTCGTCGAGGCCAACAGCGGCCTCGCGCTGCTGACCGCACGGGTCGACCCGGAGCTGCTGGAACCGCCGGTGAACGTCCTGCGCGTCGCGCTGCACCCGCGTGGCCTGGCACCGCACGTGCTGAACCTGGGCCAGTGGCGTGCCGAACTGCTGGGCAGGCTGCGGCGGCAGGTGGAGATCACCGCGGACGCGGACCTGGCGGACCTGCTGACCGAGGTGCGCGGCTACCCGTGCGACCAGCCGGAGACCGAGATGCCACCCGGCTCGGTGTTCGTGCCGTTGCGGCTCCGGCACGGTGACGGCGAGCTGCGGTTGATGACGACGGTCGCCACGTTCGGCACGCCGCTGGACGTCACCCTCGCCGAGCTGGTGATCGAGTCGTTCTATCCGGCCGACGCCGCCACCCGGGCGGTCCTCACCCGTCCGACACCGACGTGACGGGAGCGTTCGCGCTGGTCACGTCCGGGTCGGGGGAGTCCGCGCCGCGCGAGCCGGTGACCCGCGACCGCCACCAGCAGCACGGTTCCGGCGGTGATGACGAAGTCCGCGACGTCGAAGACGGAGTTGCCGATCTCGATGAAGTCGACCGCGCCACGGACGCTGCCGGGCGGGGTCCAGAAGTGCAGGCCCAGGCGGTCCAGCAGGTTGCTCGCCCAGCCCGCGACGGCCAGTGCGACGGGCACGAGCGCCACGGCGGGCCGGGGCCGCCGGACCAGGGCGACGACGGCGATCGCCAGTCCCGCGGCGCCCGGGACGTCCAGTACGGCACCGGCGAGCGGGTCGCGGGACCAGTTCGCCGAGCGCGCTGTCGAGGAGGTAGCTGCCGCCGCTGTTGATCTGGGCCGCCTCGACGTGCCGCCGGGCCCACCATGTGGTGGCCTGGTCGAGTGCGACGACGGCCGCGAGGACCGCCAGCACGATGCGCGGACTTCTGCCGCCCATGGGTTCCCGTCGTCCGGATGGCCGGACGGCATTGAGTGAACGTGAACCTCCTGTGCGCCCGGCCGTGCGTGCGCTGTGCGCGGCCTGTGAACGCGTCAGGCGCCGGGAGCGGCGACGCGGCCGAAGTCGGCCTGCTGGGCCGGTTCCTGCAGGTAGTTGCGGAACACCTGGGAGGCGCGCTGCTGGACCTCGTCGACGGCGTCGGCGGTGAGGACCGCGCACGGGTACTCGCCGCCGGTCAGCGGTTCGGCGGCGGAGGACAGCAGGGTGGGGCGGGCCGTGGTGAGGTCGGTGATCGTGGCGGTGGTCGCCGGGATCCAGACCGCGGGCTGCCCGCCGATCGAGTCGAGGTTGCCGCGCCCGGTGAGGGCGAGCAGCACCCGGTCGTCGTCGATCGCCTGAACGTTCACGTGGACGCAGTGCGAGTGGACGACGGTCCTGGCCTGGTTCCACCGGTCGGCGGCGGCGGTGACGGCCGGGGCGATCGACGGCGCGGCGACCACGCTGAGGTTCGAGTCTCCTTCGGCGCACGCGCTGGCCTGAGCCTCCGCGCGGTTGGCGAGGATGTTGTCGGCCCACCCCCAGCCGAGCACGCCCAGCGCGACGAGAACGACGAACACCCCGGCGACGATGGGCCACTTGGCGATGCCGCGCTTGGTCTCACCCAGCACCCGGTGCGATCCGGTCGCCTCGCCCGGGGCGACGCGGTGGGATCCGGTCGCCTCGCCCGGGGTGGTGCGGTGGGAACCGGTGGACTCGACCGCACGGCGGCTGCCGGTGGTTTCGCCGGGACGGCGGGGGCTGGTCGACGCCCCGCTCCGGGCGCGGCGGGAGCCGGTAGCTTCGGTGGATGCGGCGCGGCGGCGGGCGCCGGTGGTTGCCTGGGTCGGCACACGACGGCCGCCGGTCGATTCGACCGGGCCCTGGGCGCGGAAGCTGCCAGAGCCTTCGGCGGGCTGGGTGCGGAAGCTGCCGGAGTGCTCGGCGGGCTGGGTGCGGAAGCTGCCGGAACTCTCGGACGCTTGGGCACGGCGGAAGCTGGAGGTTTCGCCGACGGGAACCCGTCGGCTCGTCGCGGAGCGGGATGCTCGGGGAACACCACGACCGGCAGCACCCTGCGGGCCGCTCACCGGGAAGGCTCCGACGGCTTCGCCCGGCCTCGGGCCCGCCGCGAAACCAGTGCCACCCCCGGCACCGGCGTCTGGTCTCGGCGACGCGCCGTGTTCCTCCGACTCAGGACGGCCGGGAGCGGCGAACTCGTCGCCCCTGTTGTGTCGTCCCATGGGTACTTTCCTCAACTCTCCGTAAGTTCATGAACAAACGCGTTCACCCTAACAGCGGTCCGACGTTAGCGAAACGTGATGAACCCCTAAAATTGCAGGACTCCGCGTTACTGGGCCCGCGCGAGGAGCATCCGGCACTGTTCGATCAGGCGAGCGCGCAACGGTTCCGCCCGCCGCGCGAAACCGGCCTGGGCTTTCGCGTACTCCGCGCGTCCTCGCGCGGTCTCGATCGGCACCGGCTCGTAGCCCAGCCCCGACAAATCGTACGGGCTCGCTCGCATGTCGAGTTCCCGGATCCCCGCCGCCAGCTCGAAACAGTCCGCGACCAGCTCCGAGGGCACGAACGGGTCCAGCTTGTAGGCGGCGCGGTAGAGATCCATGTTCGCGTGCAGACAGCCCGGCTGCTCCAGCGAAATCTGCGCGTCCCGCGTCGGCTGGAGTGTGTTGCGCGGCCGCGCGGGCTCGGTGAAGAACCGGAAGGCGTCGAAGTGCCCGCAGCGCAGCTCCAGTGACTCGACGACGGTGTCGGTGCCGGACGGGCCCAGCCGCAACGACAGCTGGTCGTGCCGCACCTGCCCGGGCGGCTGCCGGTACACCATCGCCCACTCGTGCAGTCCGAAACAGTTCAGCCGCGGCGCGCGTGACGCGGTGGCCTCCAGCAACGCCAGCAGCGCCGAAACCGTCCGTACGCGCTTGTCCGGAAGTTCCCCGAGTACCACCCCCTCGGGCGCCGACCGGAAATCCGGCCGCCGCAGGAACTCACCTGCCCCGGTGAGCACCACGCCGGGGCCGGGGCTCCAGCGCTCCAGGTGCGCGGGGCGGTGCGGGTAGTACTGGAAGAGAAAGTCCTCCACCGGATGCTTTTCGCCCCGCGAGCGGCGCTCCTGGTACGGCCTGGTCCAGCGGCGGACCCGCGCGATGTGCTCGCGTTCCCGGGCCCGCCACTGGATCTCGGTCAGAACCACCATCACGCCGTCACGTGCGTCCCGTCGCGCACCGTGCCGACGTACTCCTCGACCAGGTCTTCCAGTGCGACGACCCCGATGACGGTGCCGTCGTCGCCCAGCGCGCGGGCCAGGTGGCTCCCCTCGCGCCGCATCGCGGACAGGGCCTCGTCCAGGCGGGCGTGCACCGGGACGTCGGTCAGCGCCCGCGTCTTGTCCGCGGGCACCGTGCTCGCCGGATCGTCACCGATCTGGTCGAGCACGTCCTTGACGTGCAGGTACCCGATCAGCCTGCCGTCGTCGCAGCGCAGCGGGAAGCGCGAGAACCCGGTCGAGGAGACCGCCTCCTCGACGTCGCCCATCGTCGGGTCGCTGGGCAGGGTGGTCAGGTCGGCGGCGGGCACCAGCACGTCGGCGACGGTCTTCTCCACCGACGACAGCGTCTGGCTCAGCCGCTCGTGCTCCGACTGCTCCAGCAGGCCCTCGCGGCGCGACTCGGACAGCAGCTCGGCCAGCTCGTCGGAGGTGTAGGCGGTCTCCAGCTCGTCCTTGGGCTGGACGCGGACCAGGCGCAGCAGCGCGTTGGCCATCGCGTTGAGCAGCCAGATGAACGGGTTGGCGACCTTGACCCACGCGACGTGGATCGGCACCAGCCACAGGGCCAGCCGCTCCGGCTCGGCGATCGCGAGGTTCTTCGGCACCATCTCGCCGATCAGCACGTGCAGGATCGTGATGAACGCCAGCGCGATCGCGAACGACACCGCGTGCAGCACCACCTCGGGCAGGCCGATCAGCTCGAACAGCCCCTCCAGCTGGTGCGCCACCGCCGGTTCACCCAGGCGGCCCAGCAGCAGCGAGGAGATCGTGATGCCCAGCTGGGCGCCGGCGAGCATCTGCGAGACGTGCCTGCTGGCGTTGATCACGATCTTCGCCCGCGACTTGCCCTGCTCCAGCAGTGCTTCCAGACGGTCGCGGCGCGAGGAGATCAAGGTGAACTCCGCACCCACGAAGAACGCGTTGAGCAGCAGCAGGACGACGATCAGGAAGATGGCGAGCCAGTCGTTCACCGGGCCACCTCCCCGGCGCTGGTCTCGCCGAGCGGTTCCAGGTTCACCTCGGCGATGCGGTGCCGGTCCATTTCGGACACCGTGAGCCGCCACCCGTCGACTTCGGTGGCATCACCCGGTTCGGGGATGCGGCCGAGCCGCTCCAGCACCAGTCCGGCGATGGTTTCGTAGTCACCGTCGGGCATGCGAAAGCCGGTGATGTCGGTGACCTCGTCGGCACGAAGCTGACCGGAGACCAGCCAGGTGTCGGCGCCGACCCGCTGCGAGGACGGTGCCTCGGCGGTGTCGTGCTCGTCGCGGACATCGCCGATGATCTCCTCGACCACGTCCTCCAGCGTCACCAGGCCGGCCGTGCCGCCGTACTCGTCGACGACCATCGCCAGCTGGAAGCGCGAATCCCGCAGCCGGGACAGCAGCGCGTCGCCCGGCAGCGACTCCGGCACGGTGGGCACCGGGCGCATCACCGAACCGATCCTGGTGTTGCCGCGTTCGCTCGCGCGCACCGCGAATGCCTGCTTCACGTGCACCGCGCCCTGCACGTCGTCCAGGTCCTCGGTGTAGACGGGGAAACGGGAGAACCCGGTGCGCCGGGACAGCTCGACCAGATCGTCGATCGTGTCGCCGACCGTCAGCGACTCGATCTGCACGCGGGGCGTCATCAGCTCCTCGGCGGTGCGGTCACCGAAGCGCAGCGACTTGTCCAGCAGCTGCGCGGTGGAGGTGTCCAGCGTGCCGCTTTCGGCGCTGGTGCGCACGATCGAGCCGAGCTCCTGCGGCGAGCGTGCCGAGCGCAGCTCCTCCTGTGGTTCGATGCCGAACTTGCGGACCAGGAAGTTCGCGCTGTTGTTCATCAGTGTGATCAGCCAGCGGAACAGCGCCGAGAACCGCGAGTGGTAGCCCATCACGGCACGCGCGGTTTCCAGCGGCTTGGCCACGGCGAGGTTCTTGGGCGCCATCTCGCCGAGCACCATCGACAGGATGGTGGCCAGCAGCAGGGCGATCACGATCGACCCGGTGGCGGCGGCGCCCTCGGACAGGCCGGTGGCCGTCAGCAGCGGGCGGACCAGGTTCCCGATCAGCGGCTCGGCGACGTACCCGGTGACCAGGGTGGTCAGGGTGATCGCGACCTGCGCGCCGGAAAGCTGGAAGGACAGCGTGGAGTGCGCCTTGCGGACGGTGCGCGCCCGCCGGTCGCCGACCTGGCGGACGTGCGCCTCGACGGTGCTGCGCTCCAGCGCGGTCAGGGAGAACTCGGCGGCCACCGCGAGACCGGTGCCGACGGTGAGGAGGACGAAGAAGAAAACCCCGAGAACGGAGAGGAGCACTTCGGTCATCGGCCATCACGGTCCTGGGCCGGGCCGGCGGGGTGCTCGGGCAAGCCGGGTGCGCCACCCGGCTTCGTACTGTCACCAGGTGACTGCGCGTCGCGCACGAAAAGAGTCACTCCTTGGGAGGTCGCGGAAACGGTGAGCGCCATGATACCCGTCCGCGCGCGCGGAGGTGGACAATCCGCCCAGGTGAGCGCGTCACGACTCGGTGGCGCCGCGGGCGCGGTGGCGCCGCACGCTCTCCTCCACGAGGTCGAGCACCGGTCCGAGGTCGTCCGCGGGCAGGCCCATCGCCAGGTGGGAGACCAGGCCCTCCAGGACCAGCTCCAGGTAGGCGGTCAGGACGTCGACGTCCACGTCGTCGCGCAGGTTGCCGGCCTGGCGCTGCCACAGCAGGCGCTGCCGGGTGGCGGCGGTGAGCTGGTGGGAGCGTTCGGCCCAGCGGCCGCGGAACTCCGGGTCGGTGCGCAGCCGCCGGGACACCTCCAGCCGGGTGCCGAGCCAGTCCGCGGGGTGGCCGCTGTCCTCGGTGAGAAGATCGCGCATCACCTGCACGAGGCCCTGCTGGGCGACGACGTCGGCCATCCGCGCGGCGTCTTCCTCGGCGAGCGCGAGGAAGAGCGACTCCTTGTCGCGGAAGTGGTGGAAGATCGCGCCGCGGGAAAGCCCGGTGGCTTCCTCCAGCCGCCGGACCGTGGCACCCTCGTAGCCGTACCGGGCGAAACAGACGCGGGACCCGTCGAGGATCTGGCGCCTGCGCGCTTCGAGGTGGTCCTGGCTCACCCGGGGCATGGCTAGATCCTGACACCGGGGACCGGGCTTTCGCAAACCGTACGTACTTACTGCAATCCTTACGGATCTCTTCCGGAGACCTGGCGCGCCCCGTTCGTACGCTGAAAAGTGTCGGTGCCCGCGTGTAGCGTCCGAAACCGAGTCCTCCTCAGACGATGGGACACGATGATGACAGCGGTCCGGCCTGTTTCACCCGCCCCTGGCGGGGCGGTGGCGGCGAAGGTGGTCTCCGACCGCGCCGAGGGCGAGGCGTACGTGGCGTCCGTGTGCTTCAAGCACGGCCCACCGCGGCTGCTCGGCGTGGAGCTCGAGTTCACCGTGCACTACGCCGACGACCTCCGAAGACCACTCGAAGCCGATCACCTCGCCCGTGCGCTGGGGCCCCACACACCGCGCACCCTCCGTCCCGACAGCCCGGCCGTGCCGTTGCCGGCGGGCTCACCCCTGACTCTCGAACCCGGCGGCCAGGTGGAGATCTCCGCTCTGCCGCAGGCTTCGCTCCGCGAGCTCGCCGCCGTGGTCTCCGCGGATCTCGCCCATCTCTCCGATCTTCTCGCCCGTCACGGGTTCGTCCTGCGCGACGACGGCATCGACGCCCACCGCGTGCCCGTCCGGTTGCTCGATACGCCCCGTTACGCGGCGATGGAACGCCGGTTCGCCCCGATGGGCACTGGCGGGATCACGATGATGTGCAGCACCGCGGGCCTGCAGGTGTGCGTCGACGCGGGGGAGCCGGACACGTTCGCCGCGCGCTGGGCGGCGGTGCACGCGCTCGGCCCGCCGCTGCTGGCGCTGTTCGCCAACTCCCGGTGGCACGCGGGCCGGGACACCGGGCTGGCCTCGGCGCGGTGGCTCGCGGTGATGGAGACCGAGCGGTGCCGCACGTTCGCGGGACCGTCCGGCGGCGATCCGGTGGCGAGCTGGGCGGAGCGGATCATGGACACCCCGCTGATGGTGGTGCGGCGGGACGAGGGCCCGTGGGACGCGCCGGAGGACCTGACGTTCGCCGAGTGGGTGGCGGGCCGCCATGCCGGGCAGGTCCTGCACCGGCCGGCACTGGCCGATCTGGACTACCACCTCACCACGATGTTCACCCCCGTGCGGCCGCACGGCTACCTGGAGGTCCGCTACCTCGACGCCCAGCCGGGGCAGCGTTGGCTGCATCCGGTGGCGCTGCTGAGCGCCCTGCTCGATCAGCCGTCCACAGTGGACAAGGTGCTGGAGGTCTGTGCTCCGGTGGCGGACGAGTGGGAGCTCGCCGCGCGTGCCGGGGTCGCCGATCCGCGCCTGGCAGCGGTGGCTCGCGAGGTCGCCGACCTCGGGTGCGCCGCACTGTCGGGCACCGACCTGACCGAGGAGACCGTCAACGAGATCAGTGAAGGCGTGCAGCGGCTGGCGCACGCCGGGGAGGGGATGAGATGACCGACGTGTCACCGGCGCTCACCGAGGCGCCGAACCCGGTGCGTGACCTGCCCGTCGAGGGCCTGCGCGCCCGGGCGGCCGAAGCGCTGGAGCGGGCGCGGGCGCGCAGCACGGCGCTGACCGATGCCGTCGACGACGGCGACCTGGTGCGCCAGCACTCGAAGCTGATGTCGCCGCTGGTCTGGGACCTCGCGCACATCGGCAGCCAGGAGGAGCTGTGGCTGGTGCGGGACGTGGGCGGCCGGGAGCCGCTGCGGCCCGACATCGACGATCTCTACGACGCCTTCCAGCACTCGCGGGCCAGCAGGCCGTCGCTGCCGCTGCTGGGTCCGGCGCAGGCACGGGCCTACGTCGCCGAGGTGCGGGCCAAGGCGTTCGACGTGCTCGACCACGCGCCGATGGCGGGGCGGCCGCTCACCGAGGCCGGGTTCGCCTTCGGCATGATCACCCAGCACGAGCAGCAGCACGACGAGACCATGCTGGCCACGCACCAGCTCCGCAGGGGCGATCCGGTGCTGCACGCGCCGCAACCGCCACCGCGCCGGAGCGGACCGCTGCCGGACGAGGTGTTCGTCCCGGCGGGCGCGTTCGTCATGGGCACGTCGCTGGAACCGTGGGCGCTGGACAACGAGCGTCCCGCGCACGCGGTCGAGGTGGACGCCTTCTTCCTGGACACGCTGCCGGTGACCAACGGCGCGTACGTGGAGTTCCTGGACGCGGGCGGCTATGCGCGGCGGGAGTTCTGGAGCGAAGCGGGCTGGGATTACCTGCGCGAACACGACATCACGGCGCCGCGGTTCTGGCGCCGCGAACCGGAGGGCTGGTGGCGGGTGCGGTTCGGGGTGCACGAACCGGTTCCCGCCGGTCAGCCGGTCGTGCACGTGTCCTACTTCGAGGCCGAGGCGTACGCGAAGTGGGCGGGCAAGCGGCTGCCGACCGAGGCGGAGTGGGAGAAAGCGGCCCGGTTCGACCCGGCGACGGGGGAGTCGCGGCGCTATCCGTGGGGCAACGAGGAGCCGACGCCGGAGCACGCGAACCTGGGGCAGCGGCACCTCTCGCCCGCTGCGGCGGGCGCCTACCCGAAGGGCGCTTCGGCCGTCGGCGCGCACCAGCTCATCGGCGACGTGTGGGAGTGGACGAGCACGGACTTCGCCGGGTACCCGGGTTTCCGCGCCTTCCCCTACCGCGAGTACTCGGAGGTCTTCTTCGGACCGGAGTACAAGGTGCTGCGCGGCGGCTCGTTCGGCACCGACGCGGCGGCCGTACGCGGCACCTTCCGCAACTGGGACTACCCGATCCGCAGGCAGATCTTCTCCGGCTTCCGGTGCGCGCGGGACGCCTCGCCAGGCGAGCGGGCCTGAGGATGTGCCGCCATCTGGGTTACCTGGGCCCGCCCTGCTCACCGGCGGAAGCGGTGTTCGACGCGCCGCATTCGCTGCTGCGCCAGACCTACGCGCCGCGGGACATGCGCGGCGGCGGCGCGGTGAACGCCGACGGGTTCGGCCTCGGCTGGTACGGCGACGGGCCGGAGCCGGTGCGCTACCGGCGGCCCGTTCCGCTGTGGAGTGACCACGACCTGCCGCGGCTGGCGCGGTCGGTCCGCAGTGGAGCGTTCGTCGCCGCGGTGCGCAACGGCACCACCGGGATGCCGTCGGGGGAGGGCGCGTGCGCGCCCTTCACCGGTGGCCGGTGGTTGTTCAGCCACAACGGCCTGGTACGCGGCTGGCCGGACAGCCTGGCCGCGCTCGCGGGCAAGCTGCCGGTCACCGATCTGATGACCCTGCAGGCGCCGACCGACTCGGCCGTGCTGTGGGCGTTGCTGCGTGAGCGGCTCGACGCGGGCGAGGACCCGGCCGGTGCCGTCGCCGACCTGGTCGGCCAGGTCGAGCGGGCGGCGCCGGGGTCGCGGCTGAACTTCCTGCTCACCGACGGCACCGTCCTCGTCGGCACCGCCTGGACCCACGCTCTGTCGGTGCGGGTCGAGGGCGAGGCCGTGCTCTTCGCGTCCGAACCCCTGGACGATGCGCCGGGCTGGTCGGAGGTGCCGCAGCGGCACCTCGTCGTGGCCCGGCACGGCGCCGTCGAACTCCTTCCTCTCACCACTGATCGGAGTGTCCCGTCATGACCGAGTCCGAGCTGGACATCCACCGCGGCGAGGCCGAGATCGCCGAAGCGCTGCGCACGGACGTGCGGGAGGGACTGTCGGCGCGGCGGAAGTGGCTGCCGTCCAAGTGGTTCTACGACGCGGCGGGCAGCAGGCTGTTCGAGGACATCACCGCGCTGCCCGAGTACTACCCGACCCGCTCCGAGCGGGAGGTGCTGGCGCGGGAGGCGGGCGAGATCGCGCGGATCACCGGCGCCCACACGCTGGTCGAGCTCGGCTCGGGGTCGAGCGAGAAGACGCGCCTGCTGCTCGACGGGCTGCGCGAGCACGGCAGCCTGCGCACGTTCGTGCCGCTGGACGTGTCGGAGTCGGCGCTGGCGGAGGCGGTCGGGGCGATCCAGGCCGGGTATCCCGGGCTGGACGTGCGGGGTGTGGTCGGCGACTTCACCGAGCACCTGGACCTGCTGCCGGGCGAGCCGCCGCGGCTGGTGGTGTTCCTCGGTGGCACGATCGGCAACTTCCTGCCCGCCGACCGCGCCAAGTTCCTGCACGCGGTGCGGGACGTGCTGGCCGAGGGCGAGTGGTTCCTGCTCGGCACCGACCTGGTCAAGGACGCCGGCACGCTGGTGCGCGCCTACGACGACGCGGCCGGCGTGACGGCCGCGTTCAACCGCAACGTGCTGCGGGTGGTCAACGACGTGCTCGGCGCGGACTTCGACCCCGGCGCGTGGGAGCACGTGGCCCACTGGGACGCCGAGCACGAGTGGATCGAGATGCGGCTGCGCACCCCGGAGGCGGTGCGGGTGGCGATTCCGGGCGCGGGCCTGGAGGTGTCCTTCGAGGCCGGGGAGTACATCCGGACCGAGATCTCGGCGAAGTTCCGCCGCGAGGGCGTCGTGGCGGAACTGGCAGAGGCCGGGCTGGCGGTGGAGCACTGGTGGGCCGACGCGGCGGCCCGGTTCGGAGTGTCACTGGCCCGCGCCGTGAGCTGACGCCGGTTCGCCCGACGCGGGTGAGCGGCATCGCGTTCAGGTGAGGAAGGGGCGGAAGCGGGCCAGTGGTCCAATAGGGGGCGTGAAGAACCCGCTCCCGCTCCTGGCCCGCAGACTCGGCACCCGTCCGTGGCTGATGCGGCTGGCCAAGGTCATCATCTGGTCCGACAAGCGGTTGCACCGTGCGTTCGGCGGGCGGGTGAGCCTGGTGGGGATCGCGGGCCTGCCGTCGCTGCGGCTGACCACGGTCGGCCGCAAGAGCGGGCTGCCGCGCAGCACGAACCTGCTGTACTTCCCGCACGAGGACGGGTTCGTGCTGGTCGGCTCCAACTGGGGCCGTCCGCGCGATCCCGGCTGGACCTACAACCTGCGTGATCATCCCGAGGCGTGCGTGGCCATCCGCGGCCGCGAAGTGCCGGTCACGGCGAAGCAGGTCAAGGGTGAGGACTACGACCAGCTGTGGCGGCGGCTGCTGGACTTCTGGCCCGGTTACGAGATGGAACGCCTCGCGGCGGGCCGCGAGCTGCCGATCTTCCTGCTCGCCCGCCGGTAGCTCCCGTTCGCCGGGTCCCGGCGCGAAGGCTCCCTATATCCGATTTTCGTGCTTCTGGGCGAAACGTTGCCCGAACAGTGGGTGAACGCTTTGCGCGACGGGGCAAAACGGACCGGCTCCGCGCGCCCGGCTGCTTAGGCTCCGCTCGGCAAAGATCCGTTCGAGCAGGGGGCCGAGTGTCGCGCTGGGTTGTGGCGGGGGTGGTCGCCGTGGTGGTGCTGGGTGGCGTGGGCTGGCGGCTCTGGGGGAAACCGACGTCCACATCGGACACCGTCATCGAGGTGTCCGCGTCCGCCTGCGGGCTCGGATGGGACCGGCCGCAGGCGGGGCCGCAGACCCTGGTACTGCACAACACCGGCGCGGTCACCGCCGAGGCCGAGGTCGTCGACCCGGCCACCGGTGCGGTGTTCGGTGAGGTCGAAGGTCTCGGTGCGAACGCGACCCGCGCGCTCGACGTCACCCTCGACGCCGGCGACTACGCGCTGCGCTGCCTGCCCGACGACGCCGACGCGGTCACCGGCGCGACCGTCCACGTCACCGGCGGCACCGTGCGCGAGGCACCGGCCGTCGTCCCGGTCACCTACGCCGACCTCATCGCCCCAGCGAAGGCGTACCAAGACGTCACGATCACCGGTCTCGACACGCTGGTCACCCAGACCGGCGCGCTCGCCTCCGCCGCCAGGACCGGAAACCTCGACTCCACCCGCGCCGCGTGGCTGACCGCCCACCTCACCTACGAACGCCTCGGCGCGGCCTACGGCGCGTTCGGCGACGCCGACTCCGCCATCGACGGCACCGCGGACGGCCTGCCCGGCGGCACCGCCGACGTGGACTTCACCGGCTTCCACCGCCTCGAACACGACCTCTGGCACGGCGCTCCCACCGCCGCCCTCGCCGCCGAGGCCCAGCAACTCGACGACGCCGTCCAGGAGCTGCGCGAGTCCTTTCCCGACGCCCAGATCGACCAGCTCGACCTGGGCCTGCGCGCCCACGAAATCATGGAGAACGCCCTGCAGTCCGAACTGACCGGCCACGACGACTACGGCAGCGGCACCGGTCTGGCGACCACGCTGGCCAATCTTGACGGCACTGTCGCGGTTGTGGACGTCCTCCGCCCGCTGTTGACCACGAGGATGCCCGCGCTGCCCGATGTGGACAACCAGATCGCCCGCACCCGCGCCGTGCTGCGGACCGCGCGGCGTCCGGACGGCTCCTGGATCCCGGTGGCGCAGCTGAGCACCGCGCAGCGGGAACGGGTCAACGGCGCCGTCGCCGAGCTGACCGAGCGGCTCGCCCCGATCGCGGCCATCACCGCACCGCGGAGGACCTCGTGACCGTCGGCCGCCGCTCCTTCCTCCGCGGCGCGATCGCCGGAGCCGGGGCCGCCGCGGCCACCGCGGGGTTCACCGCGAGCAGCGCGGCCGACGACGACGCACCGGTCCCGTTCCACGGTGAGCACCAGGCCGGTGTCCTGCTCCCCGTCGCGCGGCAGGCGCTCGTCGTCTCCTTCGACGTCATCGCCGAAACCCGCGCCGAGCTGGCCGGGTTGTTCCAGGCGATCACCGACCGGGCGCGGTTCCTGACCGCGGGCGGCACCCCGGACACCGTGGGCATCACCGGCCCGCCGTCGGACTCCGGCGTGCTCGGGCCCGTCGTCCCGGCCGGACGGCTCACCGTCACGGTCGGCGTCGGCGCGTCGCTGTTCGACGACCGCTACGGCCTCGCCGACCGAAAACCCGCGCACCTCACGCCGATGCGGATGTTCCCCAACGACGACCTCGACCCGGCGCAGTGCCACGGCGACCTGAGCGTGGTCCTGACCGCGGACGACGCCGACACCGTCCTGCACGGGCTGCGGGATCTCGCCCGCGCCACCCGCGGCGGGATGCAGCCGCGCTGGCGGATCTCCGGCTTCACCTCACCGCCGCGCCCGGCAGGCACCCCCCGCAACCTGATGGGCTTCAAGGACGGCACCGCCAACCCCGACGCGCGCGATGCCACCGAGATGGCCGACCTCGTCTGGGCCGGTGCGGGGGAGCCATCGTGGACCGCGGGCGGCAGCTACCAGGTGATCAGGCTGATCCGGATGCTCGTCGAGTTCTGGGACCGCGTGTCGCTCAGCGAGCAGGAGAACATGTTCGGCCGCCGCCGCGACTCCGGCGCGCCACTGGACGGGTCCCACGAGGACGACGAACCCGGTTACGCGCTCGATCCCGCGGGCGCCGCCATCCCGCTGACCAGCCACATCCGGCTGGCGAACCCGCGCACGGCCGCCACCGCCGGCAGCCGGATCCTGCGCCGCGCCTACAACTACGACCGCGGCATCGACGGCAACGGCAACCTGGACATGGGACTGGTCTTCACCTGTTACCAGCAGGACCCGCTGCGCCAGTTCGAGGCCGTGCAGACCCGGCTGATCGACGAACCGCTGGTCGACTACATCTCGCCGTTCGGCGGCGGCTACTTCTTCGCCCTGCCCGGGATCACCGGGCCGGACGACCACTTCGGACGGGCCCTGCTGGCCTGATCCGTTTCCACCACACGGGAGGACACAGTGGACACGAGTTTCGTCCGGCGGCGGCGCGCACCGCTGCTGCTCGGCGCGGGCGCGCTGGTGACCGCGGCGGGCGTGGCGATCGCCGTCAGCACCGCGGTCGGCGGCGCGCAGGCGCAACCGCTGCATCTCAAGCCGGCAGGCGCGATGCACACCGCGACACCCATCAAGCACGTCGTCGTGATCTTCGGCGAGAACATCTCGTTCGATCACTACTTCGGCACCTACCCGCGGGCCGCCAACACCGACGGCACGCACTTCGAGGCCGCGCGGAACACGCCACGCGTCAACGGCCTGTCGCAGCAGTTGCTGACCGACAACCCCAACGCCTACGACCCGAACCGGCTCACCCACGACGAAGCGCTGACCTGCGACCAGAACCACGGCTACGGCGCCGAGCAGAAAGCCTTCGACAACGGGAAGATGGACAAGTTCGTCGAGTACACCGGCAAGGACACCTGCACCGGGCAGCCGATCCTGTTCGGTGAGCCGGGCTGGTGATGGACTACTACGACGGCAACACGGTCACCGCGATGTGGAACTACGCCCAGCACTACGCGATGAGCGACAACTCGTTCAACACCACGTTCGGCCCCTCCACTCCCGGCGCGATCAACCTGATCTCCGGCCAGACCCGCGGCGTGCAACCGGTCACCTCGGTGACGCACGAACCGGTCACCGACACTTCCGTCGCGGTGTCGCCCGACTCCGCGGGCCGGGGCACCGTGATCGCCGACCCCGATCCCGCCTTCGACGACTGCTCGGACAACAACCACACCGCGACCTCCAACCTGGCGAAGGCGCAGGGCACCAACATCGGCGACCTGCTCAACGCGCGCGGCGTCACGTGGGGCTGGTTCCAGGGCGGCTTCCGGCCCACCGGCGAGGAGAACGGGTACGCGGTCTGCGGGCAGACGCACCAGAACATCGGCGGCGTCACCGTCACCGACTACAGCCCGCACCACGAGCCGTTCCAGTACTACGAGTCCACGGCCAACGAGAAGCACCTGCCGCCCAGCTCGCCCGCCGCGATCGGGCAGACCGACCAGGCCAACCACCAGTACGACATCACCGACTTCGACACCGCGCTGCGGGCCGGGAGCATGCCCGCCGTGAGCTTCCTGAAAGCCCCTGCCTACCAGGACGCGCACGCGGCCAACTCCGATCCGCTCGACGAACAGCGGTTCGTGGTCGAGGAGATCACCAAGATCCAGCAGTCGAAGGAGTGGTCGTCCACGGCGATCGTGCTCGCCTACGACGACTCCGACGGCTGGTACGACCACGTGAGCGCGGTGGTCAACGGCTCGTCCGACGCCGCGCAGGACTCGCCGGTCTGCACCGGCGCCCGCAACACGCTCGGCGGCGCCGACCGCTGCGGGTACGGCCCGCGCCTGCCGCTGCTGGTGATCTCGCCGTATGCCAAGGAGAACTACGTCGACCACACCCGCACCGACCAGACCTCGGTCCTCAAGTTCATCGAGGACAACTGGTCCGCGGGTCGTATCGGCGGCGGGTCTTACGACGTTCGGGCCGGGTCGCTGCAGGGCATGTTCGAGTTTCGTGGCCCGAAGGCGAAGGCGGTGACGCTGGATCCGGGGACGGGTGCGGTCGTGAAGGAGCACTGAACCGCGGAGACGCGGCGTATAACGATCTATACGGCGCGGGTTTGCGCTACGCGCGTATCTACGGCGCCGGGCTTCGCTTCGCTACGCCTCGGGCCGTGGGCGCTGGCGCGCCCGGCGGTTTGTCCCCTCCCGAACCCGATCTTTCAGTGTTCGGTAGCTGGGGATCGGGTTGCGGGAGAGGGGTGGTTCGGGTGGTGGGCCGCGTTTCGTTGCCGGGTGGCGGTCGGCGAGCGTGGGGTTCGGCGTGCTGAGTTCCCCGTTCCCGGCCGTGAGTTCTGCGTTCCGGGGTGGGGACGGGAAAGCGCCGCGAACCACTGGGGCTCGCGGCGCTCGCCGTGAACAAGAAACGCCTCAGGCGCGGGTCATCTTGCGCAGCACGTACTGCAGGATGCCGCCGTTGCGGTAGTAGTCCGCCTCGCCGGGGGTGTCGATCCGCACGACCGCGTCGAACTCGACCGTGTCGCCGTTCTCCTTCTTCGCGGTCACCTTGACCGTCCGCGGGGTCTCACCGTCGTTGAGCTTGGTGATGCCCTCGAAGTCGAACGTCTCGGTGCCGTCCAGGTGCAGCGACGACGCCGACTCGCCCTCCGGGAACTGCAGCGGGATGACGCCCATGCCGATCAGGTTCGACCGGTGGATCCGCTCGAACGACTCGGCGATCACGGCACGCACCCCGAGCAGCCGGGTGCCCTTGGCCGCCCAGTCCCGCGAGGAACCCGAGCCGTACTCCTTGCCGCCCAGCACGACCAGCGGGATACCGGCCTCGGCGTAGTTCTGCGCCGCGTCGTAGATGAACGCCTGCGGCGCGCCGTCGACCGTGAAGTCGCGCGTGTAGCCGCCCTGCACGTCGTCCAGCAGCTGGTTCCGCAGCCGGATGTTGGCGAAGGTGCCGCGGATCATCACCTCGTGGTTCCCGCGCCGGGAGCCGTAGGAGTTGAAGTCCTTACGGTCCACCCCGTGCTCCGACAGGTACTGGCCCGCCGGGGTGTCGGCCTTGATGGCGCCCGCGGGGGAGATGTGGTCGGTGGTGACCGAATCGCCCAGCTTCGCCAGCACCCGCGCGCCCTGGATGTCGGTGACCGGCGCCGGGTCGGCCTGCATACCCTCGAAGTACGGGGGCTTGCGCACGTAGGTCGACTGCGCGTCCCACTCGAAGGTCTTGCCCTCCGGTGTCGGCAGCGACTTCCAGCGCTCGCCACCGTCGAACACGTCGGCGTAGTCCTTGGAGAACATCTCCTGCGTGATCGCCGAGTCGATGGTCTGCTGGATCTCCTGCGGCGACGGCCAGATGTCGCGCAGGAACACGTCGTTGCCATCCGTGTCCTGCCCGAGGGGCTGCTCGTCGAAGTCGAAGTCCATCGTGCCGGCCAGCGCGTAGGCGATGACCAGCGGCGGCGACGCCAGGTAGTTCATCTTGACGTCCGGGTTGATCCGGCCCTCGAAGTTGCGGTTACCGGACAGCACGGACACGACCGTCAGGTCGTTCTCCTGCACCGCGGCCGAGATCTCCTCGGGCAGCGGGCCGGAGTTGCCGATGCAGGTGGTGCAGCCGTAGCCGACCAGGTGGTAGCCCAGCTTCTCCAGGTACGGCCACAGGCCGGCCTTCTCGTAGTAGTCGGTGACGACCTGCGAGCCCGGCGCCATCGACGTCTTGACCCACGGCTTGACCGACAGGCCCTTCTCCACCGCGTTGCGGGCCAGCAGGGCGGCGCCCAGCATGACCGAGGGGTTGGAGGTGTTGGTGCACGAGGTGATCGAGGCGATCACGACGGCGCCGTGGTCGAGCACGAACTCGCCGCGGTCCTCGGAGCGCACCGTGACCGGCTTCGACGGGCGGCCCGACGCGCCGTTGGCGGCGGAGGCCAGCGCCGGCTCGGCGTCTTCGTCGGCGAAGGACAGACTCGGCGCGTCACTGGCCGGGAACGACTCCTCGACCTTCTCGTCGACCTTGGTGTGCGGCGTCGGGTGCTGCTCCTCGACGTAGTCGTGCACCGACTTGCGGAACGAGGACTTCGCGTCGGTCAGCTCGATGCGGTCCTGCGGGCGCTTCGGGCCGGCGATCGAGGGCACCACCGTCGACAGGTCCAGCTCCAGGTACTCGGAGTAGGACGCCTCGCGGCTCGGGTCGTGCCACAGGCCCTGCTCCTTGGCGTAGGCCTCGACCAGCGCGACCTGCTCGGCCGAGCGGCCGGTCAGCTTGAGGTAGCGGATCGTCTCGTCGTCGATCGGGAAGATCGCCGCGGTCGAGCCGAACTCGGGGCTCATGTTGCCGATGGTGGCGCGGTTGGCCAGCGGCACCTGCGCGACGGATTCGCCGTAGAACTCGACGAACTTACCGACCACGCCGTGGCGGCGCAGCATCTCGGTGATCGTCAGCACCACGTCGGTGGCGGTCACGCCGGCCGGGATCTCGCCGGTCAGCTTGAAGCCGACCACGCGCGGGATCAGCATCGACACCGGCTGGCCCAGCATCGCGGCCTCGGCCTCGATACCGCCGACACCCCAGCCCAGCACGCCCAGGCCGTTGACCATGGTGGTGTGCGAGTCGGTGCCCACGCAGCTGTCCGGGTAAGCCTGGCCGTTACGGGACATGACCGTGCGGGCCAGGTGCTCGATGTTGACCTGGTGCACGATGCCGGTGCCCGGCGGGACGACCTTGAACTCGTCGAAGGCACCCTGGCCCCAGCGCAGGAACTGGTAGCGCTCGCGGTTGCGCTCGTACTCGATCTCGACGTTGCGCTCGAAGGCGTCGGCGCGGCCGAACACGTCGATGATCACCGAGTGGTCGATGACCAGCTCGGCCGGGGCGAGCGGGTTCACCTTGTCCGGGTCGCCGCCGAGGTCGGTGACGGCCTCGCGCATGGTGGCCAGGTCGACCACACAGGGGACACCGGTGAAGTCCTGCATGATCACGCGGGCCGGGGTGAACTGGATCTCGATCGAGGGATCGGCGTTCGGCTCCCAGTTGCCCAGCGCGCGGATGTGGTCGGCGGTGATGTTCGCGCCGTCCTCCGTGCGCAGGAGGTTCTCGAGCAGGATTTTCAGGCTGTAGGGCAGCTTCTCGGAGCCGGAGACCTTGTCCAGGCGGAACACCTCGTACGAGGCGTCACCGACCTTCAAGGTGTCGCGGGCGCCGAAGCTGTCCTTGCTGGCTGGTGCGGTCACGTCTAACTCCCTGGGCAGGGTCGTCGCCGTCAGTTCGGTTCGGGTTGTCCATCGCGAGTCTGGCGCACGCGGTTCGCGTCCGCAGACGCGGGGATGAGCGCAGGCTCTCGCACGTCAAACAGTACGCTTGTCCTTTTTTGACTTCAACGGGACCCGCCGAGGGCAGGTGTGACGTGGGTCCTGCCGCGTGACGAACAGCGCCCGCGACCGGCCGGGGTCGCGGGCGCCGGCACCGGCCGGTGCGCTACTCGGCGAAGCGCAGCAGCGTGGTGATGTCCTCGGGGTTCAGGCTGCGCAGGACGGTCAGGCCCAGCTCGTTGAACGTACGCAGCGGGCTGACGTAGTGCAGGCCACCAGACTCGGTCGTGATGACGCCCAGCCCCTGCTCGAGCACGCCGCGGGAGAGGTTCTCCAGCACGCGCACGACCTCCTCGGGCGCGCCAGAGCCGACCTCGTCCTCCAGGCTCTCCACGACGAAGTCGCCGCACAGCCGCCGGGTCTGCCCCTCGCCGGTGGCCTCGTAGCAGTCGCCGTCCTTGGTGACCGTGTACTTCTCGCCGGAGGGATCCTCGAACTCGACGTAGGTGATCGTGTTACGGGTGCCGCCGGGCACCGCCGAGGTGTCGGCACGCAGGTCGAGCAGCTTCGCCCCACTGGGTTCGCTGTCCTCGTCCGCGGCCGCCACCAGCGCCGGGCCCGCGTCGTGCAGGACGGCCATCTCGTCCGGCGGCAACAGCTCGATGACCCGGGTCAGATCCTCGTCGAGCGCGGCCTGCACGAGCTGCTTGACCGCGTCGGTGGAGCTGTTCGCGCCGCGCGCCGGGATCGACGTGGTGGGCCAGGGCTCGTTCTCGTCCCGCAGCGCGTAGTCGGCGATCGTGTAGAGCAGGCTCGGATACCACTCGCCGTCGACCTGCACCGTCGCGATGCGGATCGGCTCACCCTGGTCCCGCACCTCCTCGGCGATGTCGATCGTCTCGGTCTGCGGGCCCTGGCCGGAGGGCATCAGGTCGCGCAGCTTCTGCGCCAGCGGCAGTTTCGACGGGTCGGCGGTGACGGTGAGGGTGCCGCCGGTGAGCTTGGTGATCGTGAGGTGGTCGTTGACCTGCTCGGCCGCGGCCTCGTCGAACACCAGGTTCTCGGCCTTGACCTGCAGTCCGGTCAGTGCCTCCGGATCCGCGGCGGAGTCCAGGATGCCCAGTCGCTTCAGCTCGTCGGTGGTCTGGCCGATCGGCTCGGTGAGCAGCTTCGCCTCGGCCGGTGCGAGCGCGCTGACCACGCCGACCACGTCGTTGCCGCCGAGTGCGGTCGCCAGGTTCTGCGCCGCCTCGGTCGGGGTGGCCGCGCCGGAAGCCACCGAGTCACGCTGCGACAGCGCGAACCAGGTCCCGCCGCCGCCGAGCACCACGACCAGGGCGACGACCAGCCCGATGATCAGGCCACGACGCTTCGTGCGCGGCGGCTGAGGTGGCAGCTGCTGGAACCCCTGCGGCTGCGTCTGCGGGTACTCCCACGGCTGCTGCCCGTACTGGGGCTGGCCGTAGGGCTGCTGCCCGTCCTGCGGTTGCCCGTAGGGCTGCTGGGGGTACTGCGGATTCTGCTGTTGCGGCCAGTGACCGCCCTGGGGTGGCATGCTCACCGTGTCCTCCCTGCTCTCGCCGTGACGAAGGTGCCGAGCGCGCCGGCCAGCGCGAGGGCGGAGCCGCACAGGGTGGTCACCGGTCCGCTGGCGGACACGGCGACCACGCTGGAGGATTCGCCCGCTTGGACGGTGGCGAGCAGCGCGATGGTTCCCCCGGTAATCGCGAGAAGTGCCGTCAACGTTGCGGCCGTGCGGGCCAGGCCACAGACGAAGAGCACCACGCACACCGCCGTCAGTGCCGGAACCGCGATCCAGGCCCGCAGAGCGGTGCCCGCGACCGGATCTTCGAGCAGCGCCAGCCGGTCGGCCAGCCCGGCCGCGGCGTAGCTGCTCCGGCTCACCGATCCCGAGGAGAACCAGGGCAGGAACGTACCGAGCACGACGAGAGCCAGGCCCAGCGTCGCGACGGCGGGGCCGATCCGGGGTCCGCGCATACCCCGGTAGACGCGCGGAAGGGGCTCGCGGATCCCCGGTTGGGGTGAATGTTGCCCCTGTGTCGCGTGTGACACCTGGTCAGGCAGTGACTCAGGTGGCACAGTGCGCGATGCAGTGGGGATGTGTGCCTGGAGGGAGTCGAGCGGCGTGGGTGACCTGGGGTGGAAGGCCCGCCGGTGGCCGGTGATCGGCGCGCTGGCGCTCGTCGTGGTGTCGCTGGCCGCCGGGCCCGCCGCCGCCGTGCCACCGCCACCGCCCAATCCGAGTGACTCCGAGATCAGCTCCAGCCGTCAGGACGCGGACTCCAAGGCCGGTGAGGTCGGCCAGCTGACCAACCGGCTGGCCGAGGCCGAGTCCCGCCTCGACGAACTGCAGAGCACCGTCGAACTGCGGATGGAGGAGGCCAACAAGGCGCTGGTCGACCTGCAGACCGCGCAGGACGCCGCCGACCAGGCGCAGCGCGACGCCGACGCGGCCGCGCGCGAGGCCGACGCCGCGCAGGCCCAGATCGACACCGCCCGCGCCAACCTGGACCAGTTCATCTCCAGCAGCTACCAGCAGGGCAGCACCATGGGGTCGCTGTCGGCCTACCTGGGCGCGACCAGCCCGAAGGACCTGCTCTCCCGAGCGCAGCTGCTCGAAGCCGTCAGCGGCAGCCAGCTCAACGCGCTGGAGATGATGCAGCAGGCGCAGACCGACAAGTCCAACAAGGACGCCGCCGCGCGGCAGGCCCTGCAACTGGCCCAGCAGGCGCAGGACCAGGCCACGCAGGCGAAGGTGGCCGCGGACGGCGCGCGGGCCGCCGCGGTTTCGGCCCAGCAGAGCCAGGCCGCCCAGACCGCACAGCTCCAGGCGGACAAGACCACCGTCGAACAGCAGCTGTACGAGGCGCAGCAGCGGGTCAGCGGGCTGCAGGGCCAGCGGCAGCGCTACGAGGACTGGGTCGCGCAGAAGCAGCGTGAGGACGAGCTGCAGGCGCAGCAGGCCGCGCTGGCGTCGTCGAACTCGTCGTCGTCCGGCGGCGGGGGGAACAGCCGCCCGTCCGCGCCCGCCACGTCGGGATCGTCGTCCTCGACCGTCGAACGGGTGGTCGCGCGGGCCATGTCGCAGCTCGGGATGCCCTACGCGTGGGGCGGCGGCAACGCCTCCGGTCCGACGCGCGGCATCCGCGACGGCGGGGTCGCCGACTCCTACGGCGACTACCGCAAGATCGGGTTCGACTGCTCCGGGCTGATGATCTACGCCTTCGCCGGGGTCAAGTCGCTGCCGCACTACAGCGGCTACCAGTACACCTCCGGCCGCCGGGTGCCACTGGCGCAGATGCGCCGCGGCGACATGCTGTTCTGGGGCCGCAGCGGCATCCACCACGTCGCGCTGTACCTGGGCAACGGGATGATGATCGAGGCACCGCAGTCCGGGATGGTCGTCCGGGTGACCCGCGTGCGCTACGGCGACATCATGCCCTTCGCGACGCGTCTGGTGGGCTAGTGTGCGGCGCCGGTGTTCCGGTCACGAGATGAGGTGTGGCGGGCGAGGGTCCGGTTTTCCAGGGTGAGCAGGCCGAGCCGTAGCGCACTGCAGACGCGGAAAGACTAGGCGGTTGCGTAAAGCTCGGTGATGGCGTCGACGAGGTCGCTGAGGCCGTGGGGCCGCTCGTCGCGCCACCACGCCAGCGTTACCGGGATGCGGGGACCGTCCTTGATCGGCCGGTAGCTGACCCCGGGTCGCGGGTGGTGATACGCGGTGGCCTCCGCGGTCGTTCCGACACCACGGCCGGCGACGATGGCATCCAGCCAGCTGTCCACATCGGTGGACTCCACGAACTGGGGCGTGCGGTCGGCTCCGTGCCACAGCTCGCCACTCGTCGTCCCGACCCGCTGGTCGATGATCACCGTCCGTTCGGCGATCTCGGCCATGCGCACCTGACGCCTGCGCGCCCACTGCGGATCGTCCGACGCGAACGCCACCAGCCGGCGTTCCAGACCGACGACGACGGAGTCGAAGCGCCGGTCATCGACTGCCCGCCGCACCACCGCCACGTCGCACAGACCTTCGCTCAGGCCGGCGGTGGGGGAGTTGTGCCGGATCAGCTCCAGTGCGGTCGCCTGATGCCGCTGCGACCACGTCCGTTGCAGCCGTGCGGTGTGCCGCCCGATCGCCGCCCAGGCGTAGCCCAGCCGCAACACGCCATGACGAGAGCGCAGGAACTCGGTGAATCGTTCGGCTTCGGCCAGCACTCGGCGGGCATGCGGCAACACCTGCTGCCCGGTGCTGGTCAGCTCGCACCCGCGCGGAACGCGGCGAAGCAGCTTCTCGCCGGCGGCGGCCTCCAGGCCCGCGATCGTGCGGGAGACCGCAGCCTGGGAAACATACAACTCGGCCGCGGCGCTGGTGAACGATCCGGCTTCGGCCGCTGCCACGAAGAACCGCAGCTCACGCAGGTTCCACTCCATGACCCAAGCGTATAGCTTGCTCAAAACTTGCACTGGATCATCCGTCGAGCGGCCCATACGGTGCCGGTATGGCGACCGTGGAAACCCCTGGACGCAACAGGACCGGATCTGCCGTCGGGCTGTCCGCCACCACGGCGACCGCGCGCCAGCGAGGCGCGGGCGTCGCCATGATGCTCGCGAGCTCGGCTGCCAACCAGACCGGCGCCGCCGTCGGCGCCACCGCCTTCCCCGCCATCGGCCCGGTCGGCGTCGTCGCGGTCCGCCAGTTCGTCACCGCACTCGTCCTGGCACCGATCGTGCGGCCCCGGTTCCGCGGGCTCGGCAAGGACTGGTGGCCCATCCTCGGCCTGACCGCTGTGTTCAGCGTGATGAACCTCAGCCTCTACCTCGCGATCGACCGCATCGGGCTCGGGCTCGCCGTCACCCTCGAGTTCCTCGGCCCGCTGGCCGTGGCCATCGGCAGCTCGCGCCGCGCGTTCGACTTCGCCTGCGCCGGTTCGGCCGGCGTCGGCGTCGTGGTGCTGACCAACCCGGGCCCGGCCACCGATGTCGTGGGCGTCGCTCTGGCGCTGGTCGCGGCCACCGCCTGGGCCTGCTACATCCTGTTGAACCGCACCCTCGGGCAACGCCTGCCCGGCATCCAGGGCACCGCCGTCGCCAGCGTCGTCACGGCCGTCGCCTGGACCCCCATCGCCGTGGTGTGGTTCTTCCTGCGCCCTCCGGCCGGCACGGCCCTTGGCCTGGCCGCCGCCTGCGGGGTGCTGTCCTCGATCGTGCCCTACGTGGTCGACCTGCTCGCCCTGCGCCGGGTACCGGCGCGGGTGTTCGGCACCTTCACCAGCATCAACCCCGTCTGGGCCGCCGTGGCCGGATGGCTCCTGCTCGAGCAGGCGCTGCAGCTCAACGAGTGGATAGGCATCACGCTCATCGTCGTCACCAACCTCGCCGTCTCCGCCAGGGGGCTCGCACGTTCACCGAACCCGCTGGGGCAGCGTCGCCCCGTCCCGCATCACGGCTCGTGGAGCGGGCGATCACCGCGGCGCGGTCGAGTGGGCCGGCTCGGATGACCTTGCCGGGATTGAGGATTCCCCGGGGATCGAGCGCGCGCTTGACGCCGCGATGCAGGTCCAGCACGGCGGAGCTGAGTTCTGCCCGCAGCCCTGGTTTCTTGAGCAGTCCCACGCCGTGCTCGCCGGTCACGGTGCCGCCGAGCGCGAGGGCGTCAGCCACGATGTCGTCGAAGGCGGACTGGGCGCGCCGGCGGGCGTCGTCGTCGCCGTGGTCGGTGATCAGCAGCGGGTGCAGGTTGCCATCGCCGGCGTGCGCGATGTTGGCGATGGTGATCGCGTGCTTGCGGGCGCTCCGCTCGATACGCGCCAGCATCTCCGGAACTTGCGCCGTCGGTACGCAGACGTCCTCGGTGAGCACGGCGCCCAGGCGCTCCAGCGCCGGGTAGGCGAGCCGCCGCGCGGCGAACAGCGCCTCGGCCTCCTCCTCGTCCGTGGACCGGACGGCGTAGGTCGCACCGGCGCCCTCGAAGCAGGCGACCATGCGTTCGGCCGCGGCATCGCCCGCCGTGCCGGGCTCGTCGAACCTGGCCAGCAGCACCACGTCGGCCTCGATCGAGAGCCCCATGTTCTTCCAGTCGTCGACGGCCGCGAGGCAGTGTCTGTCGACGAGTTCGAGCGCGGCCGGGGTGAGCCCGGCCGCGGCGCTCGCCGCCACGGCTCGCCCGGCGTCGACGACCGAGGAGAAGTACCCGGCCACCGTGATCGCGGGCGGGGGCAGCGCCCGCAGCCGCACGGTCACCTCGGTGACGATCCCGAGGGTGCCCTCGGAGCCGATGACCAGCCCGGTCAGGTCATAGCCGGCCACGCCCTTGGCGGTGCGTCGGCCGAGCCGGACGAGCTCGCCGGTGCCGGTGACCATCTGCAGGCCGAGCACGTAGTCCCGGGTCACGCCGTACTTGACGCAGCACAACCCGCCCGCGTTGGTCGCGACATTGCCACCGATCGTGGACCACGGCGCGCTCGCCGGGTCCGGCGGATACCAGAGTCCCTGCTTCGCCGCCGCCGCGCGCAGGTCGTCTTTGAGCACGCCGGGCTCGACCACGGCGATCCGCTCGAGCGGATCGATCTCCACCACCCGGTCCATCCGGTCCAGCGCAAGCACGATGCGGCCGTCGACGGCGTTCGCCCCGCCGGACAGGCCGGTCCCCGCGCCACGTGCCACGACCGGCACCCGGTGCCGATAGCAGGCCGCGACGACTGACCGCACCTCGGCCGGGCTCGTCGCACGCACCACGGCCAGCGGGGTCCCGGCGGGCGCCCACTCGGCTTCGTCGCGCGCGAGCGAAACCATGACGTCCGGGTCCCGCAGGATGTGCTTGCCGGGGAGTCCCAGCTCGGCCAGGAGCCCGGGGCCGGGGCAGCGGTCATCACCACTCCTTCGGGACCGGGCGTCCGCCGATCCGCACGATCACTACGTACTCGACGCGGTTTCGGCTGAGTCAGCGGAGGTCCTTCACGATGCGCCCCTCCTGAACGACCAGCACCACGGCATCGGGATCTTCGAACAACCGGGGGTCTTCCAGCGGATTGCCGGCGAAGGCGACGAGATCGGCGCGCTTTCCCGGTTCAATCGTCCCCACTTCGTCGCCGATGCCAAGAATGTCCGCGTTGATTCTCGTCGCCGCCTCGAGCGCGGCCGCGGGTGTCTCCACCTCGGAGCGCAGCATGAGTTCCAGTCCACGCCGGTCTTGGCCGGGACCGATCAAATCGGTCCCGAGCCCCACTCGGACACCGGCCCGGCGCGCGGCGTGAATCGCCTTGACCATCTCGTCGTACATCCGGCCGATTCTGTCCCGCATCGACTCGGGCAGCCCGGCTCGGGTGGTGTCCCGAGCAAGTATGTGCACGACGGACAGCGTGGGCACGAGAGCAATGTCGTGCCTGGCGAGGAGATCCGCGGTGTCGTCGTCGACAAGCGAACCGTGCTCGATGCACCGAACGCCGGCCGCCACCGCGTTCCGGATGCCGGCATTGTTGTGGGCGTGGACGGTGACGTAGGTCCCGCGTGCACTCGCCTCCGAAACCGCGGCGGCAATCTCCTCGACGGTGAACTGCGTGTCGCTGAGGTTGTCGTGGCGCGACACGACGCCGCCCGTGACGCACAGCTTCAAGAAGTCGGCTCCTCGCCCGAACGCTTCTCGCGCGTTCTTGCGCACCTCGTCCGGCCCGTCGCCGGGCAGGGAGGTGGACCTCAACCCGAGAATCTCGTGTTGATGCCACCACGCCGTCGGTTCCCAGTCGGCACCGTGGTACCCATGCCCGGCCGTCTGACAGAGGACTGGACCGCACTGGAGAATACGAGGACCCGGCACCTTGCCGCTGGCCACCACACCGGCCAGGCCGCCGTCGATCCCGCCGGTGTCGCGTACCGTGGTGAATCCGGCATCACGTGTCCGCCGGCAGTTCTCGAACATGTCGGCCGCCTGCTCCGCGACCGAAATCCGGTAGGCCACGGCGTCATCGATGTGACTGGACAGGCCCAGATGGACGTGCGCATCAATCAGACCAGGGACGATCGTCAGACCGGTGCAATCGACGGTTTCCCCGTTCGCCGACGGATTCCCGGCCACTGCCGTGATCCGGCCGTCGTCCACCTGAATGGTGCGGGAATCGACCGGATCTCCGCCAGTACCGTCAATGACGGTCGCGCCTGTCAGCCACATGATGTCCGTGATCTCCTTCGACGTCCTGGATCGGAAGCAACCCGCCGGAAACGGGATCAGCTTGGCGCGGTGCCTCCTTCGTAGGTGGCGCCGACAACGACGGCAGCAACCACGGCGGGTTCACTTCCACGGTTCACCCATCGATGGACGTTTCCGGCTTGGACGACCACGTCGCCGGCCTGGAGTTCCTTGGCGAGGGTGTCACTCAGTTCCAGCGTGATCGGTCCGGACAGCACCACGGCGAAATCGACCGTCGCGGAAGTGTGCATGCCCTCGGTGTCCGGTTCGATAGTGCCCAGCAAGCCAGGAAAGGACTCCTGGAGTTCGTTCAGCTGGGCCTCGGTCGGGGAGTCGACGGGCGCCGCGGCCTGGCCCGGCTGCAGGGTGAGGAGAACGAAGCGCAGCCCGCTTTCCGGCGGGAAATGGCTGTGCCAGGAAGGCTCCGAGCCATCCGAGGGCAGGCGCCGCTGATCGGCGCCCCAGATGTAATGCATTTCGACACCCGGCAGCGCGGACGCCGAGCGCGCCGTGAGAGTCGAATCGTCAGCGAAGAACGCCGCGCCCTCGCTGTCCGTGCCGGTAACGACCCTGCGTAGCATATTCCCTCCTGGAGATTCCGTGACCGCCTCTCGGGGCCAATTCCGTATTGTCGTATGACGCGTGGGTCAGGACACCGACCGCATTGGGGCCGGTTTCTCCTCGACCGCGAGCGACGCCGTCTCGTTTCGGTACGCGGCAGCCAGCGCCTGCAGTTTCAGTCCGAGGTGCAGGGTCAGCCGGTCCTCGCCGCGACTGAGCTCGCAGCCCGTGAGCTGCTCGATCCGTTTGAGCCGGTGGTACAGGGTGGCCCGGTGCACTTCGAGGCGGCGCGCGGTCCGGGCGGCGTCGCCCGCGCTGTCCAGGAACGTTTCCAGTGTGGCGACGAGCCCACGATTCCCGTCCGCCCTGTGCAACGCGACGAGCGCGGGCACCTGGGCCGCGGCGAACAAGTCGTCGGCGGGCATCTTGAGCAGCAGCTCGTACGGGCCGAGTTCGCCCCAGCGGGCGAGCGGCCCGATGGACGGTACGAGCTGCGCCGCGCGGACCGCGAGGAAGGCTTCCCGGTAGGAGTCGATGACGTCTTCGATCCGGTGGACGACGCCACCGATGCCCAGCACGATCTGCCCCCCGCGCCGGAGAAGCTGCTCGAATCGCGTCGTCAACCGGGCATGGACCGCGTCCAGCTCACGGTGGGACAGGGGCTCAGGCACGGCGAGCAGCAGCCACATGCGGGACTTGTCGGCGGCCATCAGGGCGTGACCCCGAACGACCGCGCCGCCCTGGCCGTGGGACATCCAGCTCTGGGTGTCTTCGACCGCGGCTTCCAGCGCGACGGCCTGCGGGGCGGCAAGACGATCAGGGTTCTGGTGCTGGATGCCCAGCACCTGCAAACACAGGGCGGTGTCCGGGAACAACTGCTCGGCTCGCAGGTCGTCCACCGCTTGGGAACGGACGGCGTGATCGGTGGCGACGAGCTCCCACAGGATCGCCTCGTGCCGGGCACGGGCGCGTTCGTGCACCAGGAGTGCCCGGTAGAGGACCGCGCCGGCTCGCTCGGCGGCCTCCCGTGCCACGTCTTCGTGCTGGGGGCGGGTGGGTCCGGAGTCGATGAGCCACAGGTAGCCCAGCAGTAACCCGTTGCAGCGGATCGGGACGCAGATCCGCCGGCTGGCGCCCGCCAGCGGCACGACAACGCGGCCGGGGGCCGTCCACCGCGCGATGCCCTGCGCGAGGATCTCCTCGCAGAGCCGGGGATCGATCGAACGGTTGAGTACCGACGCGACGCGCGTGGCGTCCTCGTCGTCGAAGTGGCGGCTCGCGGCGAGCAGCCGAAGCCGCGGATCGTCGATCGCCACGGAACGCCGCAGCCGTTCGGCCAGGTCGTCGACGATGTCCTGCAGGTCGTCAACCATCGTGCGCGCTCCTCCATGAGCCGGCCGTTCGGCAAACTATGCACCCACGTCACGCCAGGTGGCGAGCGACAGATGACGGACGCTGAACAGCGCCCAGGCGACATCTGTCGTCCATGTGGGGACGAGAACGGTGTCCGCCTGGAACGGTCACACGTTGTACGCCGAAACGACGACGGGGATCCGCCTCAGCTGCTCGAGCAGCAGGGCGTTCTGCGCGGGTGTCACGCTGACCGAGCAGCTCACGCGGCTCTCCACCACGCCTTCGCGTACGTCGATGCGAAGATTGGTCACCGCGTAGCGCCGACTGTGCAACAACATCAGCACACGCACTACACCCGCAAGCCCGTTCGTGACGAAGGCGTCGAACGAGCGGTGCACGCGAAAGTGGCCCGAGTCAGCCGGGCAGGATGGCGTCGGCTGGGACGAATCCCCCATGGACGGAACGGCGTAGGTCATCACGGATCTCCTGGAGTGACATTCGGGGAATGATCCGGACCAGGTTCCGAAAGGCGCACGGAACTGCGCGCCGGCGACCTGGCTCAGCCGACGCGCCGGCGAATGATGATCCTGCGCACGAGCGGGACCCTACACGACGCCACGACGGGGACGGTACGCGGCAAAGCAGCCCAAACCCCGCAGCCATGCCGAGAACCGCCCGTGGTGGTGCGGTCAGGGGCGAGGTGTCCACACCGGACGGACGATCGAACTCGCCGCTCACTCGCCAGCGCGAACCCGTCCCGTCCAGCCCCTTGACCGGATGACCGGTGCGGCACGCTGAGGCCGCCGGACCGGGATGTCCTCCTCGTGCCGTGATGTCCGCGGGGTTAGTCTGGCGGAGTGAGCGAACTGGCGGCCATCGTGCTCGCGGGCGGGGCCGCGCGCAGGCTGTCCGGTGTGGACAAGCCCCTCCTCGAGGTCGGTGGAGTGCCGCTGCTGCGCCGAGTCCTCGCCGCCGTCCGCGGAGCCGACCCGGTCATCGTCGTCGGGCCGGAGCGGGACGGGATCGAGGCGGTGCGGTGGGCGCGGGAGGATCCGCCCGGTGGCGGGCCGGTGGCGGCGCTCGCCGCGGGGCTCGGCCAGGTCACCACGCCCCGGGTCGCCGTGCTGGCGGGGGACCTCGCCGGGATCACGAATTCCACTGTGGAGCGTTTGGGTGCCGCACTCGACGGTGACGGCGCGGTGCTCGTCGACGAGCAGGGGCACCGGCAGTGGCTCATCGGCGTCTGGCGCACCGCGAGCCTGCGCGCGGCGATCCCGGCCGAACCACACCACGCCGCGCTCCGGACAGTGCTCGGGCGGCTGGCCATCACCGACGTGGCAGCCGGGCCGGGCGAGGCCGCCGACGTCGACACCCCCGAAGACCTCGACCGCCTGCGCTGAAGCTCACAGCCGTCACACCGGTGAGCGAGTTGACTACCGTGGCGGCCTTCCGTGCGCGGACGGCTAGTACGGTCGCAACGCAAGGTGAACGTGAACGAGGAGGGAACCGTGAGCGAGCCCCGCTACTCCGAGGGCGCGAACGGGCAGCAGCCGTCCGCGACCCCCGCGCGGGACGCCCAGCTGCTCGAACGGACCGTGTTCGAGGTCAAGCGGGTGATCGTCGGACAGGACCGGCTGGTCGAGCGGCTCATGGTGGGCCTGCTCGCGAAGGGACACCTCCTGCTCGAAGGCGTTCCCGGTGTGGCCAAGACCCTCGCCGTGGAGACACTGGCCCGCGTGGTGGGCGGCTCGTTCTCGCGCGTGCAGTTCACCCCCGACCTGGTGCCGGCCGACATCCTCGGCACCCGCATCTACCGGCAGGGCGCCGAGAAGTTCGATGTCGAACTCGGCCCGGTGGTCGCCAACTTCGTCCTCGCCGACGAGATCAACCGCGCGCCGGCCAAGGTGCAGTCGGCGATGCTGGAGGTGATGGCCGAGCGGCACGTGTCCATCGGCGGCAAGACCTTCCCGATGCCCGATCCGTTCCTCGTGCTGGCCACGCAGAACCCGATCGAGAACGAGGGCGTCTACCCGCTGCCCGAAGCGCAGCGTGACCGGTTCCTGTTCAAGATCATCGTCGACTACCCCTCCGCCGAGGAGGAGCGCGAGATCATCTACCGGATGGGCGTCGCGCCGCCGGAACCGCACGAGGTCCTCAGCCCGGCCGAGCTGGTCCGGCTCCAGGACGTCGCGGCGAAGGTGTTCGTGCACCACTCGCTGGTCGACTACGTGGTGCGCCTCGTCCTGGCCACCCGCACCCCGGCCGAGCACGGGCTGACCGATGTGGCGAGCTGGGTGTCCTACGGCGCGTCCCCGCGCGCCAGCCTCGGCATCATCGCCGCGGCACGGGCCCTCGCCCTGGTGCGCGGGCGCGACTACGTGCTGCCGCAGGACGTGGTCGACGTCGTGCCGGACGTGCTGCGTCACCGGCTCGTGCTGTCCTACGACGCGCTGGCCGACGCCGTGCCACTGGACCACATCATCACCCGCGTGCTGCAGACCGTGCCGCTGCCGCAGGTCTCCGCCCGGCCGCAGAGCGGCCCGGGCCAGCCGCTGCCGAGCGGGACCCCGGGGCGGTAGTGGGCAGGTCGGGAAACACCGGCGAGAACAGCGCCCGGCCCGCGTGGGCGCCGCCCGTGCTGCGTGGTGAGCGTCTCGACGCCGGCCTGCGCATGCTCGAACTCGAGGTGCGCCGCCGGCTGGACGGTCTCCTGCAGGGCAACCACCTCGGCCTGGTGCCGGGACCCGGCTCGGAGCCGGGGGAGGCGCGGCCCTACCAGCCGGGCGACGACGTGCGCCGCATGGACTGGGCCGTCACCGCCCGCACGACGGAACCGCACATCCGCGAGACGGTCGCCGACCGCGAGCTGGAGACCTGGGTGGCCGCCGACCTGTCGGCGAGCCTGGACTTCGGCACCGCGTTGTCGGAGAAGCGCGACCTCGTGGTGTGCGCGGTCGCCGCGATCGCGCACCTGACCGGCGGGGGCGGCAACCGGCTCGGCGCGGTGATGTCCAACGGTGCGGTGACCGAACGCGTCCCGGCCCGCGGTGGCCGCGCGCACGCCCGGAACCTGCTGCGCAAGATCGCCGAAACGCCCCGCGCGCCCGAGGGCACCCGTGGCGACCTGGCCGCGATGATCGAGCAGCTGCGCCGCCCGCCCCGCCGCCGCGGACTGGTCGTGGTGGTGTCGGACTTCCTCGGCGGCACCGCGTGGCAGCGGCCGCTGCGGGCGTTGTCCGCGCGGCACGAGCTCATCGCCATCGAGGTCATCGACCCGCGCGACATCGATTTGCCGGAGGTCGGCACCATCGTGCTGGCCGATCCGGAGACCGGCAAACAGCGCGAGGTGCGGGCCTCGGCGTTGCTGCGGCGCGAGTTCGCGGCCGCCGCGCAGGCGCACCGCGACCAGGTGGCGCGGGCGCTGCGCCAGGCCGGTGCCGCGCACCTGGTGCTGCGCACCGACGCCGACTGGATCGCCGACACCGTGCGGTTCGTGGTCGCCCGCAAGCGGCGGTGGTCCGGGGGTGCCGCGTGAGCCTGTCCGGATTCGCCGCGCCGTGGTGGTTCCTGCTGTTGCTCGTGGTCGCCGCGGTCGCGGCCGGTTACGTGCTGGCGCAGCGGGCCCGGCGGCGCCGCACCATGCGGTTTTCCAACCTGGAGCTGCTCGACCGCATCGCGCCCCGGTCGCAGGGCTGGCCCCGGCACGTGCCGGCGGCGCTGATCATCGTGTCGCTGCTGCTGCTGACCGTCGGCCTGGCCGGGCCCACCGCCGAGCAGAAGGTGCCGCGCAACCGCGCCACCGTGATGCTGGTGGTGGACGTGTCGCTGTCGATGGAGGCGACCGACGTCAAACCGTCGCGCATCAAGGCGGCGCAGGAGGCGGCCAACCAGTTCGCGGAGGGCCTCACGCCCGGCATCAACCTGGGGCTGGTGTCCTTCGCGGGCACCGCGACCGTGCTGGTGGCGCCGACGACGCAGCGGCAGAGCGTGGTCACCGCGATCGACAACCTGAAACTGGCCCAGTCGACCGCGACCGGTGAAGGCATCTACGCGGCGCTGCAGTCGATCCAGGGGTTCTCCGCGGTGGTCGGCGGCGCGGACGGCCCGCCGCCCGCGCGGATCGTGCTGATGAGCGACGGCAAGCAGACGGTGCCGGACGACCTGTACGCGCCGCGCGGGGCGTTCACCGCCGCGCAGGAGGCGCGCAACCAGCAGGTGCCGATCTCCACGATCTCCTTCGGCACCAGCCACGGCACCGTCGAGATCGACGGCCGCGAGGTCCCGGTCGACGTCGACGACGGTTCGCTCCAGGAGGTCGCGCGCCTGTCCGACGGGCAGTTCTACCAGGCGGGCTCGGCCGAACAACTCAAGGAGGTCTACGCCGACCTCGGCGAGCAGATCGGCTACGAGATGAAGGAAGCCGACGCCAGCCGCCCCTGGGTGCTGCTCGGCACCCTCGCCCTCGTGGCGGCCGCGGGCACGTCGCTGTTCGTGGGGCAGCGCCTGCCCTGAGCGATCGCTGCCGGGTATGCGGGCCGCCCCAATGCCCTAGTGAGGAAGGCGGGGCATCGCTAGACGCCGTCGGCGAAGCCCTGCTGGCGCCAGGCCTCGAACACGGCGACGGCCGCGGTGTTGGCCAGGTTGAGGGAGCGCACGCCGGGACGCATCGGTACCCGGAGGCGGTCGGTGATCTCCGGGGCGTCCCGCACTTCGGCGGGCAGGCCCGCCGATTCGGGGCCGAACAGCAGCACGTCGCCCGGCCGGTACGTCACGCCGGTGTACCACCGGGTGGCGTTGGCGCTGAACGCGAAGACCCTGGCCGGCAGGAGTGCCTTCCACGCCGCGGTCAGATCGGGGTGGACGTGCACGTCGGCGAGGTCGTGGTAGTCCAGTCCGGCCCGGCGCAGGTGCTTGTCCTCGAAGGCGAATCCCAGCGGTTCGACGAGGTGCAGCTGGCAGCCGGTGTTGGCCGCGAGCCGGATCGCGTTGCCCGTGTTGGGCGGTATTTCCGGTTGGTAGAAGAGAATCCGGAACATCGGTCCTGATCGTTTCCGTTCACCTGTGGTTCGCCCTTCCGGTCACTGCCGGACATGTGGGAACCGGAGCATTCTGGTGCTCCCATCCCACCACAGGAGGACTCACCCATGGTCGCGCGCCCGAATGACCTCTCCCGGCGCAGGTTTCTCGGATTCGGCGGAGCGGGCGCCGCGGCGGTGCTGCTCGGCACGGGCGCCTGGACCGCGTCCGGCGCCTACGCGAGCCCCGTGAAGGGCGCGAACCCGTTCACCCTGGGCGTCGCCTCCGGTGACCCGGTCGCGGACGGCGTGGTGCTGTGGACGAGGCTGGCGCCGGACCCCTTCGCCGAGGACGGCGCGGGTGGCATGCCCGCCACCCCGGTGCGCGTCGAGTACGAGGTCGCCCACGACGAGCGATTCCGCGCCGTGGTCCGCCGGGGCAGCGCGATCGCCACGCCCGAGCTGGGACATTCGGTGCACCCGGAGGTCTCCGGCCTGGCACCCGACCACGAGTACTTCTACCGGTTCCGCGTCGGCGGTGCGGTCTCCATGACCGGCCGCACCCGCACCGCCCCGCTGTGGTGGTCTTCGCCGCGTGAGCTGAACTTCGCTTTCGCCTCCTGTCAGGCCTGGCAGGACGGCTACTTCACCGCCTACGAGCACATCGCCGCCGAGGACCTGGACTTCGTGGTGCACCTGGGCGACTACATCTACGAGTCCGGGGTGGGCACCAACAAGCGCGGCGTCACGGTCGACGACAGGTTCACGACCGAGACGTTCGACCTGGCCCGCTACCGCCTGCAGTACGCGCTGTACAAGTCCGAGGCGCCGCTGCAGGCCGCGCACGCCCGGTTCGCCTGGATCCACACCATCGACGACCACGAGGTCGAGAACAACTGGGCCGGCGACCTCTCGCAGGCCGACACCGAACCCGACCAGGACCCGGCGGTGTTCCGGCAGCGCCGCGCGCAGGCGTTCCAGGCCAACTACGAGAACCTGCCCTACCGGCATTCGCAGATGCCCTCGGGACCGAACGTGCGGCTGCACCGGCGCCTGTCCTACGGGCAGCTGGCCGAGATCACCATGCTGGACACCCGCCAGTACCGCGACGACCAGCCCTGCGGCGACGGCGCGTCGGCCACCTGCACCGAACGGCTCGACCCGGAGCGCACCCTGCTGGGCCCGTCGCAGCGGGACTGGCTCATCGACGGCTTCTCGCGCTCGCGGGCACGCTGGCAGGTGCTGGGCAACCAGGCGCCGATGGGGCAGACCGACCGCGACCCCGGCGACCCGGTGGACGTGTTCCTGGACCCCTGGGACGGCTACGTCGCCGAGCGCAACAAGGTGCTGGCCGCGGCGCAGGACCGCGACGTGCGCAACCTCGTGGTCGTCACCGGTGACCGGCACCAGAACTACGCGTGGGACCTCAAGCGCGACTATGCCGACGCGGGCTCGCCGACGGTCGGCAGCGAGTTCGTCGGCACGTCGATCACCAGTGGTGCCGACGGCGCGGACATGAACACCGAGGGCGAGAACTTCCTGGCGGCCAACCCGCACCTGAAGTTCTTCAACGCCCAGCGCGGGTACGTGCGCGTCAACGTCAACCGGCAGCGCTGGCGCAGCGACTTCCGCGTCGTGCCGTACGTGACGACGCCGGGCGCACCGGTCAGCACCCGGGCCAGTTTCGTCGTCGAGGACGGCAAACCGGGCGTTCAGCGGGCCTGAGCGGGCCGCCGGGCCAGGACGAAGGCCTGAGGTTCCGCTTCCGGGAACGGTCCTTCGCGGTCGGGTGCGCGTTCGAGCCGGGCGCGCACCTCCAGCCCGGCGTCGCCGAGCAGATCGGCGACCCGGTCCACGCGCCGTGGGTGGACGTGGAGGTTCACCTCGTGCCCGCCCGCCTCGCCGCGGTGGACCGGGTCGTCGCCGACCTGGAACGCCAGCTGCAGGTACCCGCCCGGGGCGAGCACCCGGCGGAACCCGGCGAGCACCGCGGGCAGGGTGTCGTCCGGGACGTGGATGATCGAATACCAGGCGATCAGCCCGCCGAGGCCGCCCTCGGGCAGGCCGAGCGCGGTCATCGAGCCCACCTCGAACCGGAGACCGGGATGGGCGCACCGGGCGGTCTCCACCATCGCGGGGGACAGGTCGATGCCGGACACGTCCACCCCGAGACCGGCCAGGTGCGCGGTGATCCGGCCGGGTCCGCAGCCGACGTCGGCCACCGGTCCGTCCACGAGTTCGGCGAACGCGGCGAGCACCGCGCGGTCCAGGGGTTTGACCGCCAGCTCGTCCCGGATCCAGGCGGCGTAGTCCGCGGCGAGGACGTCATAGGACTCGCGGGTGACGCGTTCGAACGGCGCTTCGCTCACGTGTGCGCCAGCAGCTTGGCGCGCACGTCGTCCGGTGGCGCGGCCTTGGCCAGCGCGGTCGCGTCGACGAACACGTAGCGGTTGGTGCCCTCGGCGACGATGTCCTCGCCGCGGCGGATCGTGAACGCCAGGATCAGCGAGGTCGTCCCGAGGTGGTCGATCGCGACCTCGACGGTCAGTTCGTCGTCGTAGCGGCTGGGCGCGCGGAACCGCAGGTTCGACTCCGCCACCACGCAGTCCACGCCGCGTTCGCGGAGGGTGTCGTAGGAGCCGAAGACGGCCTTGAAGAACTCGAACGAGGCCATGTCGAAGTAGGCCAGGTAGTGGGCGTTGAAGACGATGCCCTGCGGATCGCACTCGTGGTAGCGGACGCGCAGCGGCATCGCCACCACCGGCGGGCTGGACTGCGTCACGGGCACGGCTCCTTTCTTCGTTCAGCCGTGCAGCGCGCGATAGGTCTCCACGGCTCCGGGGTGCAGGGGAACGCTACCGGTTCCGATCAGCGACCGGACATCGAGGAACTGCGTCGCCACGGTCTGCGTGGGCACGAGGTGCGCGGCCCGCTGGACGAGCACGCGGGTGACCGCGGCGGCGATGTCGGCGGGCAGACCGGGGCGGCAGACGAGCAGGCTGGCGACGCCGATGGTGTCGACCTCGGGGGAGCGGTAGGCGCCGGCGGGCACCCGGACGGTTTCGTAGCCGTCGCCGCGGAAGGCGGGCAGGTAGGGTGCCAGCGGCAGCAGCCGGATGCCGACCTCGTTGTCCAGAGTGGACAGCACCGGCAGCGGCACGCCACCGGCGACGAGCATCGCGTCGATCTCGCCGGTCTCCAGGGCCTCGCCGGCGTCGAGCATCGGCAGGTGCCGGTTCGTGGTGGTGATCCCGGCCGCGGCGAGGATCCGCTCGCCCGCGACGGCCGCTCCCGAACCGGGCGCGCTGAGGGAGAGGGTGCGCCCGGCCAGATCCGCGACCGACGTGGCGGGGGAGTCCGCGCGGACCGCGAGCTGCAGGTAGTTCTCGTAGACCCGGCCGAGCGCGCACAGCTCGACGGGACGGTCGAACGGCGCCGAGCCGTGCCGCGCCGCGACCGCGATGTCGAGGTGGGTGAGGGCGAGTTCCGCGGTGCCCTCGGCGAGCATCCGGAGGTTGGCGACGCTGGCCTCGGTGGGCACCGCGACAGTGTCGAGACCCGGCGCGGACATGGCGATCCCGGCGGCCAGCAACCGCCCGAACGCGTGGTAGAACCCGGACTCCTCGCCGGTGGCGATCCGCACGCGCCCCACGGGCCCGGCATCGCGCGGCGGCGCACCGGCGCTGAGGGCGGCGCCGGTGACCACCAGGGCGAGCGCGGCGCGCAGCGCCGTGCGGCGGGTGGTCACGGTGCCTCCCCGGCGCGGGGGAGAGCCAGGGCTTGGACGTTGGTCGGGTTGGTGGGCGCGGGCCTGGGGCGTGGGGTGGTGTGGCGGGTGGTCACGGTGCCTCCTTGCGGCGGGGCAGCGCTCGCACTGGGAGGCGGCGCGGGCCGGTGGCCCCGGGAGCACTTCCGGCCCAAGGGGCGGCGGGTGGTCACGAAACCTCCTCCGCTCGCGGCAGCAGCACTCGCACGTCGAGACCGTGCGGGACGGCGGCGCGCAGCTCGATCCGTCCGCGACGGCCCGCGGTGAGGCGTTCGGCGATCGCCAGACCGAGTCCGGTGCCGGGCAGGGCTCGGTGCCGCTCGGCGCGCCAGAACCGGGACTGCGCCTGCGCCAGCTCTTCGGGCGCCAGGCCCGGACCCGTATCGCGCACGGACAGCACCGCCCAGGGGCCGCCTTCCCTCCGGCAGGCCACCGTCACCTCCGCGCCCGGCGCGTACTTGAGCGCGTTGTCCAGCAGCACGTCCAGCACCTGCGCGATCTCCGCCTCCGCCGCGGCCACCGTTACCGGTTCGCCCTCGTAGCGCACGACACCTCCAACCTGCTCCGCCACCGGCTGCCACAGGTGCACCTGCGCGGCCGCGACCGCCCCCGCGTCGCAGCGGGCGTGCTCGCCGGTGACCGACAGTTCACCCGCCCGGTGCTCGGCCGTGGCGAGGGTCAGCAGATCGTCCAGCAGCGCCTCCAGCCGGTCCAGTTCGCCGACCGCACCCTCGTAGGTCCGCGACGCGGACGGGGGCAGTGCCGGGCCCAGCGCGTCCACCCGCAGGCGCAGCGCGGTCATCGGATTGCGCATCTGGTGCGAGGTGTCCGCGACCAGGCGCCGCTGCGCCTCCAGCGCCTCCGTGACCGTGTCGGACATCCGGTTGAACCCCGCCGTGAGCTGCCGCAGCTCGGGCGGTCCCGCCAGGTCGGCGTGCCGCGGCCGCAACCCGGCGGTGAGGTCGCCGACCGCCCGGTCCAGGCGCCGCATGGGGCCGAGCACCCACCGCGTCGCCCCCAGTGCGAGGCCCGCGCCGGCCAGCGTCACCACCGCCGCCCCGGCCAGCACCGCGAACCAGCTGCGCCGCACGTCGTCCGCGGCCGCCGTCACCGAGGCGCGCAGCACCACGGCGCCGGAAACCTTCGTGCCGGTCCCCGCCGGGCGCGCCAGCAGCACCGGATCACGCGACCACGGCCGCACCGTCGCGGCCGGCCTGCTCGGCTGGTTGCGCAGCGCGGCGTCGACCAGCGCGGCGACCTCCGGATCGGCCGCGCGCAGCCCGCCGGTTTCGGCCACCGGCGTCCGGCGCACGGTGACCACGACGATCCCTTCGCCGTACAGCTCGGTGTAGCGCGTCACCTCCGCCAGCAGCGCCGACGGGTCGTCCGCGGCCATCGCCTGGTCGGCCAGCGCCGCGAACCGGTCCAGGTCCGCGGTGCGCGCGATGAGCAGCTGCTGCGTCCGTTCGGTGGCGGTCACGCTCAACAGCGGCAACGCGAACCCGGCGGTCGCGAGCACGACGAAGGCCAGCAGCACGGCAAGGACCCGGGTGCGCACCTACGCGCCCAGCCGGTAACCGAACCCGCGGATCGTGGTCAGCAGCTCCGGCCGCCGCAGCTTCGCCCGCAGCTGCGTCAGGTGCACGTCCAGCGACCGCGACACCGCCACGTACGCGTCGCCCCACACCTCGTCCATCAGCTGCTGCCTGCTCACCGCCGTGCCCGCCCGGCGGGCCAGCGCCGCCAGCACCGCGAACTCCTTCGCGGTCAGCTCGACCCGCGCGCCGCCCACTTCGACCCGCCGGGCGTCCAGGTCCACCTCGATGTCGCCCACCACGACCATCCGCGGGCCCGGCCGGGCGGCGGCCGCGCGCCGGGTGACGGCCTCGATGCGGGCGAGCAGCTCGCTCAACCGCACCGGTTTGACGAGGTAGTCGTCCGCCCCGAGGCGCAGCCCGCGCACCACCGAACGCTCGTCGCCGCGCGCGGTCAGCACGATCACCGGCAGCGTGCTCACCGCGCGCAGCTTGCGCAGCACTTCGAGCCCGTCCAGGTCCGGCAGGCCGAGGTCGAGCAGCGCCAGATCGGCCTCACGGTGCGCCAGCAGGGCGTCCTCGCCGCGCTTGACGCGGGTCGGCTCGTGGCCGTGCGCGCCCAGGGAGTCGACGAGGGCGTCGGCGACACCGTCGTCGTCCTCCACCAGCAAGACACGCACGGCCATACCCTAAGAGGCGTCGATCGCCGAATTCTTCCCGGTGTCCCGCATCCGCACGTAGATGACCAGCGAGAGGAACACGACCACCGTCACGTACCAGAAGAACAGCGATTCGTGCCCGGCCTGCTTGCACCACAGCGCGATGTACTCGGCCGTGCCACCGAACACGGCCACCGCGACCGAGTAGGGCAGCCCGACGCCGAGCGCGCGGATGTTGGTGGGGAACAGCTCGGCCTTCACCACGGCGCTGATCGACGTGTACAGCGCGCTGACCGCCAGCGGCACCACCATCAGCACGAACGCGAACACCGGGTTGCGCGTGTGCGAGAGCAGCGTCAGCGACGGCACGGTCACCAGCGTGCCCAGCACGCCGAACCCGATGAGCAGCGGACGGCGCCCCACCCGGTCCGACAGCGCCCCGTAGAGCGGCTGCAGCACCACGAACACCACCAGCGCGAGGAAGTTGATCCACGCCGCGTTGGGCTTGCTGATGCCGCTGGTGTTGACCATGAACTTCTGCAGGTAGGTCGTGTAGGTGTAGAAGAACAGCGTGCCGCCCATGGTCAGGCCGACGACGAGCGCGACCTCCTTCGGGTGCTGGGCCAGTGCCTTGAGCGTGCCGTGCGCGGCGCCGTCCCGCTTCGCCCTGGACGCCTCGAAGTCGGCCGACTCGTCCATGCCGCGCCGCAGCCAGAACACGATCAGCGCGCCGATCGCGCCGATGCCGAACGCGATCCGCCAGCCCCAGCTGTGCAGCTGATCGGTGGTCAGCACCTGCTGCAGCAGGATCTGCACCGCGAGCGCGACCAGCTGCCCGGCGATGAGCGTGACGTACTGGAAGCTGGAGTAGTAGCCGCGCTTGCCGCGCGTGGCGACCTCCGACATGTAGGTCGCCGAGGTCGAGTACTCGCCGCCGACCGAGATGCCCTGCAGCAGCCGCGCCAGTACCAGCAGCAGCGGCGCCGCGATCCCGATCGAGCCGTACCCCGGCGTCAGGGCGATCAGCAGCGAGCCGGCCGCCATCAGGCTGACCGACAGCGTGAGCGCCGAGCGCCGCCCGAACCGGTCGGCGTAGCGGCCGAGCAGCCAGCCGCCCAGCGGCCGCATCAGGAACCCGACGGCGAACACACCCGCGGTGTTGAGCAGCTGCGCCGTCGAGTCGCCCGTCGGGAAGAACGTGGCGGCGAAGTACACGCTGAACGCGGTGTAGGCGTACCAGTCGTACCACTCGATCAGGTTGCCGACCGAGCCGCGCAGGATGTTGCTCACCACGCGGCGGCCGGTGCTCCGGTCCTGCCCGGTGTCGATCCGTGTCGTCATCCCAACTCCCTTGTCCGTGACCGCTGATCACGGTCGGGCGCGCGGGCCGCTCCGGACAAGGGCGTGCGGCCAGAGCTAACAGTCCCTTAAGGCGAAGGCGCCCGTGACCGGACTCACCGGGTTACTTCCAGGTAGTCGGCCGGGGGTGCTGACCGGTGTCCGCGCCGCCGGATAACCTCACCGGGCAACTTCTGAGGAATCACGACGAGGAGTGTCACGTGGGACGGTCCGTACTGGTCACCGGCGGCAACCGCGGCATCGGCCTGGCCATCGCCCGGGACCTCGCCGGGCACGGGCACCAGGTGGCGGTGACGCACCGCGGGTCCGGCGCTCCCGAGGGGCTGTTCGGGGTACAGGCCGACGTCACCGACAGCGAGCAGCTCGACGCCGCGTTCAAGCAGGTCGAGGAACACCAGGGCCCGGTCGAGGTGGTCGTGTCGAACGCGGGCATGAACGACGACACGCTCCTGATGCGGATGAGCGAGGAGCAGTTCACCAAGGTCGTCGACGCCAACCTGACCGGCGCCTACCGGGTCGCCAAGCGCGCCTCACGCGGCATGCTGCGCGGCAAGTGGGGCCGGTTCATCTTCATCTCCTCCGTCGTCGGCCTGTCCGGCAGCGCGGGCCAGGTGAACTACGCGGCGAGCAAGGCCGGCCTGGTCGGCATGGCGCGGTCGCTGGCCCGCGAGCTGGGCTCGCGCAACATCACCGCCAACGTCGTCGCGCCCGGGTTCATCGTCACCGACATGACCAACGCGCTCACCGAGGACCAGCGGTCGGCGACGCTCGCGCAGATCCCGGCGAGCCGCTACGGCGAGGCCGCGGAGATCGCCGCGGCGGTGCGCTTCCTGGCCTCCGACGAGGCGGGCTACGTCAACGGTGCCGTGCTGCCGGTCGACGGCGGCCTCGGCATGGGTCACTGACAATTTCCGCGGAAACATCGAAAGGACTGGCGTGGCCGGACTTCTGGAAGGTAAGCGTCTGCTGATCACCGGCGTGATCACGGACGCCTCGATGGCGTTCCACGCGGCGAAGGTCGCGCAGGAACAGGGCGCGCAGGTCGTGCTCACCGGTTTCGGCAGGCTCTCGCTGGTGGAGCGCATCGCCAAGCGCCTGCCGGAGGAGGCGCCGGTGATCGAGCTCGACGTGCAGAACACCGAGCACCTGGACACCCTCGCCGACCGGGTGCGCGAGCACGTCGACGGCCTGGACGGGGTGCTGCACTCCATCGGTTTCGCGCCCCAGTCGTGCCTGGGCGCGCCGTTCCTGGACGCGCCGAAGGAGGATGTCTCGGTCGCGGTCGAGGTGTCGGCGTACTCGTTCATGTCGCTGACCAAGGCGCTGCTGCCGCTGCTCTCGCGTGGTTCCTCGGTGGTGGGCATGGACTTCGACGCCCGGGTGGCGTGGCCTGCCTACAACTGGATGGGTGTGGCGAAGGCGGCCCTGGAATCGGTCAACCGCTACCTCGCGCGGGATCTGGGGCCGCAGGGCATCCGGGTGAACCTGGTCTCGGCCGGGCCGGTCAAGACGATGGCCGCCAAGTCCATCCCGGGCTTCGGCGAGCTGGAGGGCACCTGGGGCGACCGCGCCCCGCTGGGCTGGAACGCCGAAGACCCGACACCGGTGGCGAAGTCGGTGTGCGCCGTGCTGTCGGACTGGCTGCCGGCCACCACGGGCTCGATGATCATGGTCGACGGCGGAGTGCACGCCCTCGGACAATGACGCCACGCGTCAGCGTGTCCGTTGAGGGTGGTGGCGGGCCGGCGGGTGGGCAGTGATGCCACGCGTCAGCGTGTCCGTTGAGGGTGGTGGTGGGCTGGCGGGTGGGCAGTGACGCCACGCGTCAGCGTGTCCGTTGAGGGTGGTGGTGGGCTGGCGGGTGGGCAGTGACACCCTGGGCGAGCGTGGGGGCGGCCACAGCGGCAGAATCGACACCGTGAGTTACGACGCGCTGCTGTGGCTGTCCTTCGGCGGTCCCGAGGGACCAAACGACGTCATGCCGTTCCTGGAGAACGTGACGCGGGGGCGGGGGGTGCCGCGGGAACGCCTGGCCGAGGTCGCCGAGCACTACCAGCATTTCGGTGGTGTGTCGCCGATCAACCGGCTCAACCGTGAGGCGATCGCCGCGGTGGAGAAGGAGCTGGCCGCGCAGGGGCTGGATCTGCCGGTGTACTTCGGCAACCGCAACTGGGAGCCGATGGTGGAGGACACCGTCGCCCGCATGACGGCCGACGGGGTGGCTCGCGCGCTGGTGTTCCCGACGAGCGCCTACGGCGGGTATTCGGCCTGCCGCCAGTACGACGAGGACATCGAGCGGGCCCGCGCCGCGGTCGGGCAGGGTGCGCCGGAGCTGGTCAAGCTGCGGCACTTCTTCGACCACCCGCTGTTCGTCGGCGCCTTCGCCGACGCGCTGCTGGTCGCGCTGGAGCAGGTGCCCGGCGCGCGGGTCGTGTTCACCGCGCACTCGATCCCGGAGAGCGCGGACAAGGCCGCCGGACCGCCGGAGGAGGGCGGTCGCCGGTACTCGCGTCAGATCCACGAGGCCGCCCGCCTGGTCGCGGAGCAGGCCGGGGTCGCCGAGTTCGACGTGGTGTGGCAGTCGCGGTCCGGCCCGCCGCAGGTGCCGTGGCTGGAGCCGGACATCGTCGACCACCTCGACGCCCTGCACGCCCAGGGAGTCACGGGCGTGGTGGTGTGCCCGGTCGGGTTCGTGTCCGACCACCTCGAGGTGATCTGGGACCTGGACAACGAGGCGGCCGAGCGCGCCGCCGAGCACGGCATGGGTTTCGCCCGCGCCGCCACCCCCAATGGCGACCCGCGGTTCGCGGAGCTGGTGGTGGAACTGGTGCGCGAGCACGTGGCCGGCGCGCGGGTGCGGAAGCTGTCGGATTTCACCTCCGGCGGGTGCACGGTGAACGGGGTGCCGTGCGCGATCGGCTGCTGCGAGCCGGTCAGGCGGCCTGTCCGCGCCTGAACTCAGCCGCGGCCCTCGGCGAGGAGCTCGATCGTCGTCGCGGTGACCCTCAGCAGGGTGGGGCGCAGTTCGGGTGCCTGTTGCCCGGCAGCGGCCACTTCCTGGGCCAGTCGTTCGGCGTCGGGCGTGCCGTGGTCGGCGATCCAGAGGTCGTCGGGGCAGAGGATCGCGACCGTCAACCCCGGCCAGTCGTGGATGCCCGAGATCCGCTCGTGGAAGTCGGGCAGCATGATCGCCGCGGCGGCGCCGAACCCGTCCGGGCGGTGCATCCGGACCAGGCGGCCGGTGGCGGTCCCGACCTCCTCCACGACCAGGCCGTTCTGGACCGAGGCCAGCGCCGCTGAGACGATCCCGGTGAACTGCGCGGGGTCGCCGACCTGGGAGCTCAGCACGTGCCGCATTCCGACGGTGCCCCGCGGGGTCAGCGCCGTGTAGGCGAAGGTCGCGAACAGGTCGCGGCCCGCGATCGGCAGCCACGGCATCGTGTCCCGGATGGCGTCGCTGCCGCCGAGTGAACCGCTGCGCAGCACGGGAAGCAGCTCGCCTCGGGAGGTCTGTTCCCTGACGCGCCGGGCTTCCGCCTCCAGCTCCTCGGCTCCCTGCCCGCGGAATGCCTCGTCGAGAGCCCGCCGGGCCTTGTCCAGCGCGTCGTCCCAGCCGCGGGGCTCCGGGCGCTCGAACAGGTAGCGCAGACCGGCCTCGCCGAAGGTGTCGTCGAGGTAGCGCCGGTCGGTGGCCGAGGGCTCCCAGTAGGCGGCCACCTGGGTGACCTGCCCCGCCTCGACACCATGGGCGGCCGCGACGCGCTCCCACGCCAGCCGGAACCCGTCCTCGTCGCGGGCGTCGGCGGCCCCGGTGAAGGACTCCTCCGCCGAACCGAGCGTGAACGCGATGAGGTTGCGGGTGGGGTCCCGGTAGTCCACGAAGAACTCTCCTGCCGAGCCGACGAACCGTGTGGGGACAAGCAAACCGCGACTTGTCAAGCCGCCGATCAGGGCTGCCGGTCACCCTGTTCGGTGAGCTGGCGGACGGCCTCGTTGACCGCCGCGTAGCGGGCGGTGCGCACGGCGGTGCTGATCGGGCGCAGGGCGTCGGCGCGGCGCACCGCGGCCGACGAGGACAGGGCGCCGCCCGGTTCGTCGATCTCGGCGATCGCGAGGATCGCGCCGACCTCGTCCGCGCGCTGCAGCACCCGCAGCGCACGGCCAGGCGTTCCGGCGGGCCACTGCAGATCCGGCCGCGCCCGCAGCTTCGCCGCCAGCTCGGCCCGCACCCCCGGACGGTCACGGGCGACGTCCAGCGCCTGCAGGGCACCCGCCGAATCGCGGATCGCGTCCGTCAGCCCGTGCTCGGCCTCGGCCAGGCCGACGTGGTCCGGTCCCGACGGCACGGTGGTCTTGAACACCGACCACCGCACGAGCCCCTCCGCGATCGGCACCGGCACCAGGCCGAACCCGAGATCCGGCAGCAGCACGGCCTCACCGGCCTTCAGCGCCGCCTCGGTGAACGGGCCGCCCCCGCCGAGCCCGCGCGCGTCACCGGGCGCGGGCAGCACGAGCCGGGCGGGACCGGCGCCGTGGGAGCGCAGCGCGGCGAGCAGCTGGACGGGGGTGGCGGGGAAGTCACCGGCGAGCGGGAGGTCGAGGGTCACCGCGGCCTCGGCGTCGGCCGCGACCACCTCGTGCGCCTCGCCCCACGCCAGCAGGGCGTCGAGGACGTCGTCGGACGCGGCGGCACCGGACAGCCACGCCGAGGCCCACACGGTGAGGGTCGCACTGGGACAGCACACGGCGAACCAGAGTACGGCACCCGGACGCTGGAGTTGCTCCACGTCGACGACACCGCCGGACGTCAGTAGCGTCGTCAGCGTGACACCCGTACCCGAGAACCTTCCCCGCACGGCCGGGGAGCTGCGTGCCGCCGGGTACACATCCCGCGGCATCAAGACCGAGATCCACGACAATCTGCTCACCGCGCTGCGCGAGGGCCGGGACCCGTGGCCGGGCATCGTCGGGTTCGACCGGACCGTGCTGCCCCAGTTCGAACGCGCCCTGCTGGCCGGCCACGACGTGGTGCTGCTCGGCGAGCGCGGTCAGGGCAAGACCCGCCTGCTGCGCACCCTGGCGGGGCTGCTCGACGAGTGGACCCCGGTGATCGAGGGCTCCGAGCTGGCCGAGCATCCGCTGGAGCCGATCACCCCGGCCTCCCGCCGCCGTGCCGCCGAGCTGGGCGACGACCTGCCGGTCACCTGGCTGCACCGCGACCAGCGCTACACCGAGAAGCTGGCCACCCCGGACACCTCCGTCGGTGACCTGATCGGCGACGTGGACCCGGTGAAGGTCGCCGAGGGCCGCAGCCTGGGCGATCCCGAGACCATCCACTTCGGACTGGTGCCGCGGGCGCACCGCGGCATCGTGGCGATCAACGAGCTGCCCGACCTCGCCGAGCGCATCCAGGTGGCGCTGCTCAACGTGATGGAGGAACGCGACATCCAGATCCGCGGGTACACCCTGCGGCTGCCGCTGGACGTGCTGCTCGTCGCCACCGCCAACCCGGAGGACTACACCAACCGCGGGCGCATCATCACCCCGCTCAAGGACCGCTTCGGCGCCGAGATCCGCACCCACTACCCGTTGACGGTGGAGGCCGAGGTCGATGTGGTGCGCCAGGAGGCGAACCTGGTCGCCGAGGTCGGCGAGCCCCTGCTGGAGGTGCTGGCCCGATTCGTGCGCAATCTGCGCGAGTCGGCGGTGGTCGACCAGCGTTCCGGCGTGTCCGCCCGGTTCGCGGTGGCGGCGGCCGAGACGGTGGCCGCGGCGGCGCTGCGCCGGGCCGCGCTGACCGGCGAGCACCCCGCGGTGGCCCGTCCGGTCGATCTGGAGGCCGTGCCCGCCGTGCTGCGCGGCAAGATCGAGTTCGAGCCGGGTGAGGAGGGCCGCGAGACCGAGCACCTCGTGCACCTGCTGCGCCGCGCGGTCGCCGAGACCGCCCGCGAGCGCTTCGGTGGCCTGAACCTGCGGCCGCTGGTCGAGGCGGTGTCGGGCGGGCACCTCGTCGCGACCGGTGAGCGGGTTCCGGGCGCCGACCTGCTGGCCGCGCTGCCCGAACTGCCGGTGCTGCACGAGGTCGCGCAGCGTGCCGGGGCGTCCGCGCAGGACGAGCCGGGACGCATCGCGGCGGCCGTCGAGCTGGCACTGGAATCGCTCTACCTGGCGCGCCAGCTGGCGAAGGACTCCGACGACGCGACCACGGTGTACGGGCCATGACCACCTCCGACGGCTGGTCCTACGGCCCGTGGCATGAGGGACCGGACCCGCTCGCGCCGCCGATCGACCTGCGTGAGGCGCTCGACGAGATCGGCCGTGACGTCATGGACGGCGGGTCTCCGCGGTCGGCGATGGAGGAGCTGCTGCGCCGCGGTACCCGAACCACGCGTGGGCTGGACGACCTGACGCGCCGGGTGTGGCAGCGCCGCGCCGAGATCCAGCGGCGGCACCGCCTCGACGGCACCCTGCAGGAGGTGCGGCGCCTGCTCGACCAGGCGCTGGAGGCCGAGAAGCGCGCGCTGTTCCCGGACCCCTCCGACGACGCCCGCTTCGCCGAGGCGCAGCTCGACGCCCTGCCGGCGGGCACGGCCGCCGCGGTGCGCGAGCTGTCCGAGTACCCGTGGCGGTCCGAGGAGGGACGGGACAAGTACGAGCAGATCCGGGACCTGCTGGGCCGCGAGATGCTCGACGCGCGCTTCGAGGGCATGAAGGAGGCGTTGCAGAGCACGAGCCCGGAGGACGTCGAGCGCGTCCACCAGATGCTGGCCGACCTCAACGCGCTGCTCGACGCCCACGCCCGCGGCGTGGACGACATCGGCGAACGGTTCGACGAGTTCATGCGCCGCCACGGCGAGTTCTTCCCGGAGAACCCGCGTGACGTCGACGAGCTGATCGACGCGCTGGCGGCGCGGGCCGCGGCGGCGCAGCGGATGATGAACTCGATGTCGGCCGAGCAGCGCGCGGAACTGGCCGGGCTGGCGCAGCAGGCGTTCGGCGACCCGCGCATCGGGCAGCAGCTGGCGGGCCTGGACGCACGGCTGCAGGCGATGCGGCCAGGGGAGGACTGGACCTCCTCGGGCCGGTTCCGCGGCCAGGACCCGCTCGGGCTCGGCGAGGGCGCGCAGGCGATGCAGGACCTGGCCGAGCTGGACGCCCTGGCCGAACAGCTCGCCCAGTCCTACCCGGGTGCCCGCCTGGAGGACATCGACCTCGAAGCGCTGGAACGCCAGATCGGCCCGGACGCGGGTGTCGACGCGCGGCGACTGTCCGAACTGGAGCGTGAGCTGCGGTCGCAGGGCCTGTTCGAACGCGCGCCGGACGGCACGCTGCGGCTGACCCCGAAGGCGTTGCGGCGCCTGGGGGAGACCGCGTTGTCGGACATCGTGCACTCGCTGCGCGGCAAGACCGGCGAGCGGCAGACCGAATCGGCGGGCGCGGCGGGCGAGCCGACCGGGGCGAGCAGGCACTGGCAGTTCGGCGACCGGGAACCGTGGGAGGTTTCCCGCACGGTGCGCAACGCGGTGCTGCGCACGGCTTCCACGGGTGGCGGCGCGGTGCGGCTGGACGTGTCCGACGTGGAGGTCGTGGAGACCGAGCTGCGGTCGCGGGCCGCGGTCGCGTTGTGCGTGGACACGTCGTGGTCGATGGTGTCGGAGGGGCGGTGGCTGCCGATGAAGCGCACCGCGCTGGCGCTGCACCAGCTGATCAGCACGCGGTTCCGCAACGACGCGCTGCAGCTCATCACCTTCGGCCGGTACGCCACCTCGGTCGAACTGCCCGAGCTGGTGGGGCTGGAGGGCGTGTGGGAGCAGGGCACCAACGCCCACCACGCGCTGCTGCTGGCGGGACGGCACCTGCGGCGGCATCCGAACGCGCAGCCGGTGGTGCTGATGGTCACCGACGGCGAGCCGACCGCCCACCTGGAACCGGACGGCACGGCGGAGTTCGACTACCCGCCCCAGCCCCGCACGCTGGTCAAGACACTGTCCGAAGTGGACCGGCTGGCGAAGATGGGCGCGTCGGTGTCGGTGTTCCGCCTCGGTGACGACCCGCGGCTGGCCGAGTTCGTGGACCTGATCGCCCGCCGCTCCGGCGGGCGGGTCGTGGCACCGGAGGTGGACGGCCTCGGCGCCGCCGTGATCAGCGACTACCTCCGCACCCGCCGCCGTTAACCCTGGGCGAGGGGTCAGCGGCGGCCGATGGTCATGCCCGGCCTGCGGCGGTGCACCGTGAGGTAGGTCAGGCCGTCCGGGCCGGCCTCCACCGAGCGGGCCCGCCCGTGCGCGAGCCACACGAGCGTGCCCGGGCCCGCCTCGACGGCGCCGTCCCCGGTGGTGAGGGTGCCGGCGCCGGTCACGACCACCAGCAGCACGTCGAGGTCGGGCTCGGCGTGCGTGCCGATCGTCTCGCCGGGACGCAACTGCACGAGGTTCGCGTCGAGCTGGCGGCCGTCTTCCCGCAGCCGCCACAGGATGCCCGAGCCGCCCGCGGCGGCCAGCTCGCGGAGGTCGGCCGGAACGGTTTCGCCGGGTGTGCCCACTCGTAGCCCTCTTCGTCTGCCTCGGTCAGGTTCGCCTCGTCAGCATACGGAGCGGCTGCGGAGGTGGCGCGTGACCGAACTCGCCGCCGGGCTCACCTGCCTGTGGCTGGGCATGGTGCTCGGGATCTCGTTCCTGGAGGCACCGTTGAAGTTCCGCGCGCCCGGCGTGACCGTGCCGACCGGCCCGGGCATCGGCCGGATCGTCTTCCGCGCCCTCAACCGGGCCGAGGTCGTGCTGGCCGTGCTCGCGCTCACCGCCGGGGCGTGACCGCGATCCGGGCGCCCCGGCCCGGGACCATGGTGATGTGCCGCGGCTTGGCGTACTCGCCGCGCTCGCGGTCCGGCCTCAGTGCGAACCGGCTCAGCACGGCTTTGAGCACGATCGTGGCCTCCAGCAGGGAGAACCCGGCGCCCAGGCAGCGCCGCACACCGCCGCCGAACGGGAACCAGGTGCCGCCGGCCGGGCCGCCGTCGAGGAACCGTTCGGGGCGGAACGCGGCCGGATCCTCGTGGTGCCGCTCGTCGCCCTGCACGAGGGCGATCGAGGGCATCACGGTGTGCCCCTTCGGGATGCGGTAGCCGCCGATCTCGATGTCCTTCGTCAGCCGCCGCGCGACCTCCGAGATGACCGGGTGCTGCCGCATCGACTCCTTGGCCACCGCCTCCAGGTACTTCTCGTCCCCGGCGTCGGCGGCCTCGATCGCGCGCCGCTGCCGGACCGGGTCACGCGCCAGTTCGTGGAACGACCAGGCCAGTGCGGTCGCCGTGGTCTCGTGACCGGCCAGCAGCAGCGTGACCAGCTGGTCGCGCAGCTCCGCGTCGGAGAGGCGGTCGTCCTCGGGCGGAACCGTCAGCAACCGGGACAGGACATCGCCGCGGCCCTGGAGGTCGTCGGCCCCGCGCCGGTCGGCGATCTCGGCGTAGAGCAGCTCGTCGACCCGGTCCTGGGCCACGCTGTAGCGCCGCCACGGGCCGACCTTGCGCAGCTTCGCGTTGTGCCAGCCGAACAGTTCGAGCACACCGATGTCGACGATGCGGGTCAGCAGTGCGCGCAGCTCGTCCAGGCGCGCGCCCTCGGCCACGCCGAACACCACGCGCAGGATGATCTCCAGCGTGAGTGCCTGCATGCGCTGGTGCGAGGAGAACACCCGGCCCGGCGGCCAGCTCGCCACCTCGGCCTCGGCCAGTTCGGTGATCATGTCACGGTAGCCGCGCAGCGCGGCGCCGTGGAACGCGGGCATCAGCAGCTTGCGGGCCCGCAGGTGCACGTCCTCGTCGGTGAGCAGCACCGAATGCGGGCCCATCAGCGGCTTGAGGATGATGTTGCCCTCACCGGCGTGGAAGACGTCGGCGGGACCGCTGAAAACCTCCCGGATGTGGTCGAGGTTCGCCAGCTGCACCACGTGTCGTTCGGGGTAGAGGTCCAGCCGGATCACGTCGCCGTAGTGGCGGCGCAGCAGGGGCATCAGGACGTGCCGGAAGTTGCCGAACAGCACCGTCTGCACGCCCGCGGGCAGCTTCGGGCCCGGGGGGAGCGGTGCCGTGGACTGCTGCGGCGGGGCATCGATGCTCATCGCGACCTCCTCGACGTGACCGGCACCTCTTTTATACGGGCGTGTAAGACCGGTGTCCAGCTAGGGTTCGGGGCGTGGGTCATCGGGAATCGCTGCTGGCGGCGGCGCGGCGGCTGCTGGAGGAGAAGGGGTACGCGCACATCACCGCGCGCGACCTGGTCGCCGCATCGGACACCAACCTGCACTCGATCGGGTACCACTTCGGGTCCAAGGCCGGGCTGCTCAACGCGGCGATCGGCGAGGTGTTCGAGGAGTGGACCGACAAGCTCGCGGCGATCGCGATGTCCGAGCCCGCGGTGACGCCCATCGAACGCGGCCGCCGTGCCTGGGCCGCGATGCTGGACAGCCTGCCGGCCAGCCGGGCCCTGCTGCTGTCCTACGTGGAGGCGCTGGCGCAGGCCGAGCGGACCGAGTCGCTGCGTGAGCAGTTCGCCGCGCACTACCGCCGGTGCCGGGAAAAGGTGGCCGAACTGGTCGCGCGGTCGCTGGACGACGGCACCGAGCCCGGCGACCCGCGCTGCCAGGCCGTGGCCGGCTTCGTGATCTCGGTCTGCGACGGGCTGGCCGTGCAGTGGCTGCTCGATCCCGACGGCGCACCCACCTCGGACCAGCTGACGGCCGGGCTGGAAGCGATGTGGGCGGCCTCGTTCCCGCGCCCCTGACCGCGTCACCCGATCCGGTCACCCACCGGGCGGGTGACGAGAAGTGGATCTACGGTCCGGGCGTGGCAAGGAAACTGATCTTCCGGATGGCGACGCTCCTGACCGCGCTCGCCGCCGCGGCCGGGCTCGCTCCGGCGGCGGCGTCCGCCCAGTCCGCGGCGCAGGTCGCCGGGTTCGACATCAGCGCCTCGCAGGGGGTGCCCGACTTCGGGGCGGCCAGGGCGGCGGGCGCGGGGTTCGTGTTCGTGAAGGACACCGCCGGCGTCGGATACGTCAACCCGAACTACCTCGCCCAGTTCCGCGGCGCCAAGGCCGCCGGCCTGTACCGCTCGGCCTACCACTACGCGCGCCCGGACAAGTCCACCGGTGCCGAGCAGGCCGCCTACCTGCACACGCACGACGGCAAGTGGTTCGCCGACGGTATGACGCTGCCGCCCGCGCTGGACCTGGAGGACACGCCGAACGTGCCACCCTGCTACGCCATGCCCCCGGCCGACCTGGTCGCCTGGATCGCCGATTTCAGCGCCGAGCTCACACGGCGCACCGGGCACACCCCGATCATCTACACGACGAACCTGTGGTGGCGGACCTGCACTCAGAACAGCACCGCCTTCGCCGCCGACCACGTGCTCTGGATGGCCCGCTACAACACGGCGATGGGGGAGGTGCCCGGCGGCTGGACGGCGAAGTTCTGGCAGTCCGCGATCACCGGCCCGCTGCCCGGCAACCAGGACACGTTCTTCGGCACGCTCGACGACCTGCGGGCTTTGACTGCTTCGTGAGGTGAACCGTTCCCACCGGGCGGGACGGTTCACGTGGGCGGTCTCTAGGGTTGGGGTATGAAGACTTGGTCCTCGGTGCCGCTGCCGTACGTGCCGGGCACGCCCCGTGCTTTGCGGTTGTTCGACACCTCCACCGGGCAGGTGCGGCCGACCGCGCCGGGCAAGACGGCGCGCATGTATGTCTGCGGCATCACGCCCTACGACGCCACGCACCTCGGGCACGCGGCGACCTACCTCGCGTTCGACCTGGTCAACCGGGTGTGGCGGGACAGTGGTCACACGGTGCACTACGTGCAGAACGTGACCGACGTGGACGATCCGCTGCTGGAGCGCGCGCAGCGGGACCAGGACGACTGGGTCGTGCTCGGCCTGCGGGAGACCGCCCTGTTCCGCGAGGACATGGAGGCGCTGCGGGTGCTGCCGCCGAAGCAGTTCGTCGGCGCCGTGGAGAGTGTGCCGGAGATCGTCGAGGTCATCGCGAAGCTGCTGGCGTCCGGGGCGGCCTACCGGGCGGACGACCCGGAGTATCCGGACGTCTACTTCGACCGGAACGCGACCGGCCGGTTCGGGTACGAGTCGAACTACGACGCGGAGACGATGGCGAAGTTCTTCGCCGAGCGCGGGGGAGACCCGGACCGGCCGGGCAAGCGGGACCCGCTGGACGCGCTGCTGTGGCGGTGCGCGCGGCCGGGTGAGCCGTCGTGGGAGTCGGAGCTGGGCACGGGCCGTCCGGGCTGGCACATCGAGTGCAGCGCGATCGCCGTCAACCGGCTCGGCATGGGCTTCGACGTGCAGGGCGGCGGGTCCGACCTGATCTTCCCGCACCACGAGTACAGCGCCGCGCACGCCGAGGCGCTCTCCGCTGATCACCCGTTCGCCCGGCACTACGTGCACGCCGGGATGATCGGCCTGGACGGCGAGAAGATGTCGAAGTCGCGGGGGAACCTGGTGTTCGTGTCGCGGCTGCGCGCCGACGGGGTCGACTCGAACGCGATCCGGCTCGCCCTGTTCGACGGCCACTACCGTAGCGACCGCTCGTGGACTCAGGACCTGCTCACCACCGCCCGGGCGCGGCTGGCCCGGTGGCGGGAAGCGGTGGCGCTGCCGTCCGGCCCGGAGGCCGACGACACGATCGCCCGGCTGCGCGAGCACCTCGCCGACGATCTCGACACCGTCAACGCGATGCGGGCGGTCGACGCGTGGGCCGACGAGGCGTTGCGGCAGGGCGGCCGGGATTCCGGCGCTCCCGGTCTCGTGCGTGTCGCCGTCGACGCGCTGCTCGGCGTGGAACTGTAGAGCGTATAACGACCTATACGGCGCGGCTCTGGAGTCCAGAGCCGCGCCGTTGTCGTTGACGGACCTTGCCGCGACTGCACCCACGCGTTCCCGCGAAACGCGCCCTTGGCACGAGCATCGGACGCGGCAGGACTGTCCGGTTCCGGCGGGGGACGCGTATGTAATCCCTGGTCCTGTGACCAGGGCATTCCGTCGCCGGGCGCCGACTCGTCGCTGATCAGGCCGGGACACTCAGTAGCGCCACTCCCAGCCGCCCCCGCTCGGGTTTACCAGCACCAGCGAACCGTTGGCCCGGTCGACGACGATCTCGATGGTGCCAACGTACTTTTGATTCACCCCGAACCTCGTGGCCAGGGCCTTCTTGTAGTCCGTGCAATTCCCTGTGTGCGACTGCCGCGTGACTCCGTCGTCGCCGATCTCAGTGAACGAGTACGGGTTCAGCAGGCTGGCGAGCATCGGCGCGACTTCGGAGTCATTGCCGGTCGCGACACGGATGTCGAGCAGCAGCGTGTGTCCCGACTGGGGCTTCCACCCGTACCGGGAGCACTGGGGATCACGGTTGACCCTGTCGATCGTGAACGTGCTGTCCCCCGCGGGCGTCGCCCCGACGAGCCCCGCCTCCTGGCCGAGTACTTTCGGAATGTACCCGCGCTCGTTCGTCGCCGGAGCCTTGGGGGCCGGCTGATCTATCGCGCCGGCCGCGTCCGGTGTTGCCCCGCGTTGATCGCTGTTCGCGAACCGTTGTGGACGGCTCGGTGTACACCGCGAGCCCGGTGCGGGCCAGAGTGGGTCAGCGTGGCACGGTAGACCCGTGCCGCACCTCCACGCCACCAGCGACCTCCACGTCACGCACACCGGCAACGCGCCGCTGATCGACGAGATCCGGCCCGGCTCGCCGGAGGACTGGCTGCTCGTGGCGGGCGACGTCGCCGAGAGGACCGACGCGGTGATCGCCACGCTGACCACGCTCAAGGAACGCTTCGCCGAAGTCGTGTGGGTGCCCGGCAACCACGAGCTGTGGACGGTCCCGCGCGACGGGAACGAGCTGCGTGGCGAGGCCCGCTACCGGCACCTCGTCGAGCGCTGCCGCGAGATCGGCGTGCACACCCCCGAGGACGAGTACCTGGTCTGGCCACACGCGGACCGCCCGCTCACGATCGCTCCGCTGTTCCTGCTCTACGACTACAGCTGGCGCACGCCCCAGGCCGAGGACGTGTCGCTGGAGGAGGCGCTCGACCAGGCCCGCGAGGCCGGCGTCGTGTGCACCGACGAGTTCTACCTGCACCCGGAGCCGTTCCCCAGCCGCCAGGACTGGTGCGCCCACCGCCTCAAGACCACCGAGCAGCGCCTGGACGCCATCCCCGCCGACCACGGCACCGTGCTGATGTCGCACTGGCCGCTGCACCGCCACCCCACCGACCCGCTGCACTGGCCCGAGTTCGCGCTGTGGTGCGGCACGACCCGCACCGAGGACTGGCACCTGCGCTACCGCGCCGAGGTCGCCGTGTTCGGGCACCTGCACATCCCGCGCACCACCTGGGCCGACGGCGTCCGGTTCGAGGAGGTCTCGCTCGGCTACCCGCGCGAATGGCGCAAGCGCAAGCGCGGCCCGGTCCCGCTACGCCGGATCCTGTGACCGCGGCCGCAGCGCCACCAGCGGCACCGTCAGCGCCAGTACCCCGGCCGCGACGAGGAAGCTCAGCGCCGGGCCGGAGTGGTAGAGGCCGGTGAACACCGCGGGCGAGGCGGACATCCCGAGGAAGCGCAGCGCGGTCACCACGGAGATCGCGCCGCCCCCGTTTCCCCGGCCGCCGAGCACGGTCGCGTTGATCCCGACCAGCACCAGCTGCCCGCAGACCCCGGCCGCCGCCCACGCGATCGCCACCACGGCCAGCGACGGGAACAGCCCGATCGCGGCGATGGCCGCCGCACCGGCCAGCAACCCGGCGGCCACCGCCACCCGCGGCCCGAACCGGTCCGAGGCCGCGCCCACCAGTCGCGCGGCGAGGAACCCGGCGATCCCGTAGGCGGTCAGCACCAGGCCCCGCACCCCGGAGGTGAGGGCGAACAGGTCGTCGACGCGGAAGGCGACCAGGAACGGCAGCCCGGCCAGGCACGCCCAGGCCAGGAACACCACCGCCCCGGCCCACAGCACGACCGGGTGCCACGCGTCCCGCAGCCTCGGCTCCGGTCCCGGCGTGGGGACATCCGGCGGCAGCGGGCTCGCCGCGAGCACCAGCGCGACCACCGCGATACCGGCGAAAGCCCACCGCCAGTCGCTTTCCGCGGCCAGCCCGCCGATCAGCGGCGCCGAGGTCTGCCCGAGCGCCTGCATCGCGCCGAGCGTGCCCAGCGCCCGGCCGAGCCGGGCCCGCGGAGTGATCGCCGCCAGCTTCGCCAGCAGCAGGGGAGTGGTGAAGGCGTTGGCCACACCCTGCAGCCCGCGGGTGACCTGGAACAGCCAGAACCAGGGCGCGAGCGCGGCCAGCGCGGCGGTCAGCACGTAGCCCGCGTAGGCGATCCGGATCGTGCGGACCTGGCCCCACCGCGCGCCGTAGGTGCCGGAGACGAGCATGACCAGCGCGAACGGCAGCAGGTAGGCGGTCAGCGACGACGCCGCGGTGCCGGTGGACACGCCGAAGCTCGCGGACAGCTCGGGCAGCATCGACGACACCACACCGGCCCCGAACGGGCCCAGCAGACCACCGACGTACAGCGCGGCCCTGGCGGGCCGCCCGCTCACTTGCCCGCCGGTCCCGGTCCCTCCGCGCCCGGCCGGCGACGGCGCAGGTAACGCTCGAACTCGGCGGCGATCTTCTCGCCGCTGGACTCCTCCAGCGAGTTCGCGATCTCCGCGTCGCCGCGCTCCTCCAGCGAGCGCACGTACTCGGCGATCTCCTCGTCCTCCTCGGCCATTTCGCTGACCGTCTGCTGCCACTCCTCGGCCTGCTCGGGCAGCGCGCCCAGCGGCACCTCCACGTCGAGCACGTCCTCGAGTTTGTGCAGCAGTGCCAGCGTCGCCTTCGGTGAGGGCGGATGGGACACATAGTGCGGCACCGCGGCCCAGATGGAGATCGCCGGAATGCCGACCTGCACGCAGGCGTCCTGCAGGATGCCGACGATCCCGGTCGGGCCCTGGTAGCGGCTGCGCTCCAGCCCGAACCGCGCGGCGGCCTCCGCGTCGTAAGCGGTGCCGGTGACCGGGACCGGGCGCGTGTGGGCGGTGTCGGCCAGCAGCGCACCGAGCGTGACCACCGTCGACACGCCCAGCTCCTCGATGTGGGCGAGCATCTCGTCGCAGAACGCCCGCCACCGCATGTTCGGCTCCGGGCCGGTCACCAGCACGAGGTCCTGGTCGTAGCCGGGCGGGTGACAGATCGCCAGCCGCGTGGTCGGCCATTCCACCCGCCGGGTGACCCCGTCGACCATCCGCACGGTGGGACGGCTGACCTGGAAGTCGTAGTAGTCGTCGGGCTCGAGCTCGGCCAGCGGCTTCGCGTCCCAGCTCAGCTGGAGGTGCTCCAGGGCGGTGCTCGCCGCGTCGCCCGCGTCATTCCAGCCTTCAAAAGCCAAGATCATGATCCGTTCCCTGGACGTGGTGCCCTCGGGGACGGGGTGCTCGGGCTGCGAAATCGCGTCGGCTGGATCACTCACCTGCCCAGCCTACGACTCCCCGGGCGGGCGCGAGACCGTAGCCTGGACTCATGACGGGTACGGCTCTCCAGGCGCGCGGTGCTTCGGCGGCCGGGCCGGGCCGGGTGCTCCAGGGCGGCGAACGGGAGCGGACGGGCAGAACCGGGCGCGGTGACCAGGCCGCGCGCACCACCGACGCCCGCACCATCCCGCAACCGCCGGAGGCCCGCATTCCCGCCCGTTCCGATGTCGCGACCGACGTGCCCGTGCCCGTGCCACCGTTCTGGGGCACCCGCGTGATCACCGGTGTGCCGGTCGCCGAGTACGTCACCCTGCTCGACGAGCGCGCCACCTACTTCGGTCAGTGGGGCCTGCGCGGAGCCCGCCGCGACCAGGTCGTGGAGACCGAGGGCCGTGCGCGCCTGCGGTACTGGCTGGACCGCCTGGCGGCCGGCGGGATCCTGCGGCACGCCGCGGTGGTCTACGGGTACTTGCCGGTCGTGGCGGAGGGCGACGACCTGGTCGTGCTCACCGGGGTGCACGCCGACGCGCCCGAGCGGGCCCGGTTCAGCTTCCCCCGCCAGGCGCGCGACCGGTTCCTGTGCCTGGCCGACTTTTACCGGCCGCGCGAGACCGGTGAGGTCGACGTGCTGCCGCTGACCCTGGTCACCCTGGGCACGCCCATCGCCGACTACGCCGACGACCTGTTCGCCGGGGACGCCTACCGCGACTACCTCGAGGTCCACGGCCTCGGCGTGCAGCTCACCGAGGCGCTGGCCGAGCACTGGCACCGGCGCGTCCGCCGGGAACTGCACTTCACCAGCGGGCACGCGGTCGCCGATGACCGTCGCGGGGCGCGGTTCCCGCTGGGCTACAGCGCCTGCCCGAACCTTGCGGACCGCGCGACCGTCGTGGAGCTGCTGGGGGCCGAGCGCATCGGTGTGAAGGTGACCGCGGACTGCGAGCTGACCCCGGAGCCCTCCGCCGACGCGCTGATCTGCCACCACCCCGAAGCCGCGCACTTCACCATCTGACCGAGGGAGAGTCACTTGACGGACGGCCTGGCCGCCGTGCTCTGGGACATGGACGGCACGCTCGTCGACTCCGAGAAGCTGTGGGACGTCGCGCTGTACGGGTGCGCGGAGTGGCTGGGCGGCACGCTCACCACCGAGCAGCGGCTCACGCTCGTCGGGTCCAACATGGACGCCACCGCGAGCTACCTGCTGACCGTGACCGGGCACGACGCCACCCCGGCGGCGATCGCGGACACCGGGTCCTGGATCAGGCAGCGCACCGCGAACCTCTTCGCCGACGAGCTGCCGTGGCGGCCCGGCGCGCGCGAGGCGCTCGGCTCGGTGCGCGACGCCGGGGTGCCCTCGGCCCTGGTCACCTCCACCGAACGGGCGCTGACCGAACTGGCGCTCGGCACGATCGGGCGGGAGTTCTTCGACGTGACCGTGTGCGGCGACGAGGTCGGCGGCCACAACAAGCCGCACCCCGAGCCGTACCTGCGGGCGACGCGCCTGCTCGGCGCCGATCCGTCACGGTGCGTGGCCGTCGAGGACTCGCCGCCGGGCACCGCGTCCGCCGCGGCGGCGGGCTGCGTGGTCCTGGTGGTACCCAACGACGTGGCGGTCGAACGGGGGCCGCGGCGGGTCTTCCGCACCTCGCTCACCGGCGTCGACGCGGACACCTTCCGGTCGTTGGTGGAAGGCGGGGTGTGACGTCGGCGTCACCCGCGTGGCCCGGATCCCCGTCGTCGCCGACCGGATGGAAGGATCTACAGACCGTGAAGACCTTCGACGAGCTGTTCACCGAGCTCACCGACCGGGCCCGGACCCGACCCGCGGGGTCGGGCACCGTCGAGGCGCTGGACGCCGGCGTGCACGCGCAGGGCAAGAAGGTGCTCGAAGAGGCCGGTGAGGTGTGGATCGCCGCCGAGCACGAATCCGACGACCGGCTGGCCGAGGAGATCTCCCAGCTGCTGTACCGGGTTCAGGTGCTGATGCTCGGGCGCGGAGTGACCACCGAGGACGTGTACCGCTACCTGTAGCGGACCGGAGAACGAACGAGGAGTGAGCGCATGCTGCGCGTTGCGGTGCCGAACAAGGGAGCGCTGGCCGGGCCGGCGTCGGAGATGCTCGGTGAGGCCGGATACCGCCAGCGGCATGAGCAGCGCGACCTGACCGTGCTCGACCCGGCCAACGAGGTCGAGTTCTTCTTCCTGCGCCCCAAGGACATCCCGATCTACGTCGGCTCCGGCGAGCTGGACCTCGGCATCACCGGCCGGGATCTGGCCCTGGATTCCGGCGCGCCGGTCGAGGAGGTGCTCGCGCTGGGCTTCGGCGGTTCCACCTTCCGCTACGCCGCCCCGGCCGGGCCCGACTGGAAGCCCGCCGACCTGCACGGCAAGCGGGTGGCCACGTCCTACCCGCGCCTGGTGCGCGACGACCTCGCGCGCCAGGGCGTCGACGCGGAGGTCATCCGGCTCGACGGCGCGGTGGAGATCTCGATCCAGCTCGGCGTGGCCGACGCGATCGCCGACGTGGTCAGTTCCGGCCGGACGCTGCGCCAGCACAACCTGGTCGCGTTCGGCGACTCGATCTGCGTCTCCGAGGCGGTGCTGGTGCAGCGCGCCGGCAGCGACTCCGCGAAGGCGAAGTCGCAGCTGACCGCGCGGCTGCAGGGCGTGGTGTTCGCGCAGCAGTACATGATGCTCGACTACGACTGCCCGCGGACGCTGCTGGAGAAGGCGGTCGCGATCACGCCGGGCCTGGAGTCGCCGACGGTCGCGCCGCTGGCCGACCCGGACTGGGTCGCGGTACGGGCGATGGTGCCGCGCAAGAAGGTCAACCTGATCATGGACGAGCTCGCCGAGGTGGGGGCGAAGGCGGTGCTGGCCTCCGACATCCGTTCCTGCCGGCTTTGACCGGCGGTGTCCTGCCGGCGTTCGCGCCGATCTGGGCACTGACCGGGCTGGGCTGGCTGCTCGGCCGGTTCCGGCTGCTCGGCGAGCACGGCAACGAGGCCCTGACGAAGTTCGTCTTCCTCGTCGCCATGCCCGCGGTCCTGTTCACCACGATGCAGGACACGCCGCTGACCGCGCTCGCGAACCCGGGTGTGATCGCGTTCCTGACCGGCACGATCGTGGTGGGCGCCACCGGGTTCGCGCTGGGCAAGTGGGTGTTCCGGCGCAAGCTGTCGGAGTGGGCGGTCAGCGGCATGGCGTCCTGCTACGCCAACGCGGGCAACCTCGGCATTCCGGTGTCGATGCAGGTGCTGGGTGATTCGGCATTCATCGTCGTCCTGCTGCTGGTGCAGACGCTGGTGCTGATGCCGTCGCTGCTGGCCCTGCTGGAGAACGACGCCAGGGAGCCGGGACGCGCACGCTGGAAGACGCTGGTGCTGTTGCCGGTCCGCACCCCGGTGATCGCCGCGTCGCTGCTGGGAGTGCTGTTCCGGGCGAGCGGGCTGCACCTGCCGCAGCCGGTCGCGCAGCCACTGCACCTGCTCGCCTCGGCCGGGGTCGGGACCGCGCTGCTGGTGCTGGGGATGTCGCTGACCGCGGGCGGACCGCGGGAGGGGGCGGGCACGCGGCGCACCGAGCTGGTGACCGTGGTCGGGCTGAAGCTGTTCGCCCAGCCCGCGATCACGCTCGGGATCGGCCTGCTGCTCGGCCTGCCGCACCAGGCGCTGATGGCCGCCGTCGTGTGCGCCGCGCTGCCCACCGCCCAGAACATCTTCATCGCGACCAGCCAGTACTCCCTGGACAGCCGTTTCGTGCGCGACTGCGTGCTCGTCTCGACGCTGGTGTCGATGGGCTCGCTGTCACTGGTGTCCTGGCTGGTCACGGAGTTCGTCTAGGGTTCGAGATCGAGGGCCGCGGCGAAGGTGCCGTCCATGTAGAACGGCGTGGAGTCGTGCAGGTGCGCGATCAGCCACCGGCCGTCGTCCCGGCGCAGGCAGACCGTCGAGCGGAACCACAGTGTGAACGCCTCCGACTGCCCGGCGGGCACCGCCGACATCCGGTTCAGGCTGTGGGCGAAGGCGAGGTCGCCGCTCACCGTGACGCGCAGGTCGCGCACCTCGTAGTCGACCGGGCCCGCGAAACTTGCGAACCACCGGCGCAGGGACGCCGGGTCCCGCATCTCGTCGGCGTGGTGCGCCAGCGGCGGCGCGAGAGTGAACGCGAGGACGTCCGGGGTGTACTGGGCGATCACCGTGTCGACGTCCCCGGCTCGCATCCCGGCGGCCCGGTTCTCGATCAGGGTGTGGATCTCGTTCTGGTGTGACATGGTCGTTCCTCCCACTTGGGTGCAGACTTCACCCGGAACGTCGAAGCCGTAAGGCTCGTCTCGACATCCCGGGCAAGGGAGGGCCGATGAAATTTCTGGTGCTGATCTACCGCAACGCCGCGTCCCACGAAATCTGGGAGCGGATGGCCGACGACGAGAAGCGGGCGGGGCTGCGCGCCTACGAGGCGCTCAACCGGGACCTGGCCGAGTCGGGGGAGCTGGTGGCCTCCTCGTCGCTGGCGCCGCCGGAAACCGGCAAGCGGGTGCTGGTGCGCGAGGGCCAGGTGGTCGCGGGCGACGGGCCGTTCGCGGAGGTCAAGGAGCAGCTGGCCGGGTTCTACGTGCTGGAGTGCGACAGCGTCGAGCGGGCCGTGGAGTGCGCCGCGCGCATCCCGGAAGCATCGGCCGGGCTGGTCGAGGTGCGCCCGACGCAGGACCTGAGCGTTTTCCTGCCGTGAACACGCTGCTGCGCGAGCTGGCCCCGCAGGTGCTGACCGCGCTGGTCCGTCGGTACGGCGACTTCGACACCTGCGAGGACGCGGTGCAGGAGGCGTTGCTGGCGGCCGCGACGCAGTGGCCCGCCGAGGGGACGCCCGCCAACCCGAAGGGCTGGCTGATCACCACCGCGTCCCGGCGCCGGATCGAGCTGTGGCGCGCGGAGACGGCTCGACGGCGCCGCGAGGAGACCGTCGCGATGCTCGCGCCACCGGCACCCGCGCCGGCGCCCGCCGTCGACGACACCCTCACGCTGCTGATGCTGTGCTGCCACCCGTCGCTGACCCCGCGGTCGCAGGTGGCACTGGCGTTGCGCGCGGTCGGCGGGCTCACCACCGCGGAGATCGCGCGGGCCTACCTGTCGCCGGAACCGACCGTCGCGCAACGCATCAGCCGCGCGAAGCAGCGCATCAGGGCCGCGGGTGCCCGGTTCCGCCCGCCCGCGCCGGACGAGTACGGGCCGCGGCTGGCGGCCGTGCTCACCGTGCTGTACCTGGTCTTCACCGAAGGCCACACCGCGAGCGCGGGACCGGACCTGCAGCGGGTCGACCTGACCGCCGAAGCGATCCGCCTGGCCCGGCAGCTGCACGCGGCCCTGCCCGACGAGGGTGAGGTGGCGGGCCTGCTCGCCCTGATGCTCCTGACCGACGCTCGCCGCCCCGCCCGGATCGGACCGGACGGCGCTCTGGTCCCGCTCGCCGAGCAGGACCGGTCGCTGTGGGACCGCGAGGCCATCGCCGAAGGAACGGAGCTGGTCACCCGGGCGCTGACCACCACGCCGCCCGGCTCGTACCAGCTGCAGGCCGCGATCGCCGCCGTGCACGACCAGGCTGCCTGTGCTGGGGAGACCGACTGGCGCGAGATCGCGGGACTGTACGACCTGCTGGCCGTGATCGCGCCCGGCCCGATGGTCACGCTCAACCGTGTGGTGGCGATCGCCGAGGTGGACGGACCCGAGGCCGGTCTGCGAGAGCTGGCCGAGGTGGAGGCCGCATTGGGGGAGCACTACCGGGTGGACGCGGTGCGGGCGCACCTGCTGGACCGCGCCGGTGACCCGTTCGCCGCGGCGGAGCACTACCGTCGCGCGGCACGGGCGACGCTGAGTGAACCGGAACGGCGGTATTTGGAGGAGCGCTGCCGCGACCTATCCGTATAACGACCTATACGGCACGGCTTCTCAGGCCAGCGCGCCCAGCACGGCACACATCTCGGAGTAGCTCGCCGCGACACGGTCGGCCTTGCCGAGCCGGTGGCGTTCGAGCCGGAGCGCGCCCAGGTGCCGGGCGCGGTAAATCAGCGCGCGCCACCGGGATCGCGGTGTGTCCGCGGGCGCGCCGTAGCCCTCCCAGAACGCGGGCCGCCGGGTGGCCAGGTAGGGGCCCCAGTCGGCGGCCGGGTCGCCCCAGGATGCCCGGTCGTGATCCAGCACGCCGCTGATCACCGGGTCCGGTGCGCCGGGGGAGAGGAGCACGTTCGGGGTCCACAGGTCGCCGTGCAGGAGTCGCGGCTCGGTGATGTCGTCGAGAACGTCCCGGTGCCGCTCGGCGATCGCGGGCGCGGTGCTGGTCAGCCCGCGCTGGGCACGGTGCAAGCCGGTCCACTGTGGATAGTCTGGGGCGGCGTGCTCGTTGCGCATTCGCATTCGTGAGGAGACGAATCTAGGGCCAGGGCTGCTGAAGTTCCGCTACGGAGACCGCTTCGTCACGGGCGCTCACTAGTCGCGGGGGCGTTTGGGCATCAGGTCGTAGAGTTTCTTGCGCGCCCCGTTGTCGTTCTCGTTGCGGGCGTGGGCCACCTGCGTGATGAAGTCCTCGAACACGAAGTCGTCCTCGTCCGGGACCGGGGCGGAGGGCTGCTGCCGTTCCCGGTGCGCGTCCAGCACCATCGCGATCTCCCGGAACGCCACCGCCTGCGTGGTCTCCGGCGCGAACGTCGTGACCGGCATGCCGTGCGCGGCCGCCTCGTTCATGACCACGCCGAGCGGCACGTGCGCCAGCAGCGGGTACCCGAACTGCTTGAGCTCCTCCAGCGCCGTCACCGCATACCCCGACATCGGCCGCCGGTACAGCCCCGGCACCACCCCGAAGTAGGGGATCGGCTGGCGGCCCAGCGCCGACTGCACGTAGTAGAGCTGGTCGTTGAGCAGGCGCAGCGCCCGGATGCTGGTGCGGTCGGGCTGCACCGGCACCAGGATGCCGTGCGTCGCGGCCAGCGCGTTGTTCGTCAGCACGTCCAGCGCGGGCGGGCAGTCGATGATGACGTGGTCGTAGTTCGCGAACTGCACGACCCGCGCCAGCTGCCACCCCGGCACCCGGAACTGGTCGAGCCTGCGCACCAGGTCGAACATGCCGGGCGAGGTCGGGATGACGTCGAACGCGCCACCCGGCCCGAGCGTGCTGCGTCGGTGCGGCACGATCAGCTCCTCGACCGGGCCCTTCCACATCTTGGTCAGCGCCTTGGCCAGGCTCGGAGCCTGCGCCGGGACCTCGTCCAGCCCCAGCATCTCCGTGGTCGCGTGGCCCTGCGGGTCGAGGTCGATGAGCAGCACCCGCCGGCCGCGCTCGGCCAATGCCGCGGCGGCACCGACGCTCAGCGCCGTCTTGCCGACGCCGCCCTTCTGGTTGACCACCGAGGTGATCTGCACTCGTGCGCTCCCAGGTCAGTCGGTCCTCGCCGCAGAGTAGTGGATCTCGTGCGGCCTGCGGGGGACGGGCGCGCCCGTCAGCGTGTCCGCACCATCAGAGCCTGCGCGCCCTGGCCCAGCGCACCCCGCACATCGGACAACGTGCTGTCGGCCGTGCCCACCCCGGACGGCCCGACCCTGGTGCGGGCGTCGAGGGCGATCCACTCGCCGACCGGGGCACGCCGCAGGTGCACGGTCAGTTCGGAGTTGATGAACCACCACTTCGCCGGGTCGAGGAAGTTTGACGCGCCGTTGCCGGTGTCGGCCACCGCGAACAGCCGCTGCAGGGGCGTCGGCTTCTCACCCGCGACCAGCTCGACCCGCTGCCGCCCCCACACCCAGGCCGCGCCCGGCTCGGCCGGTGAGCCCTTGATCAGCCGCCACTCCATGGCGCCGAGGTAGCCGCCCCGCCGCCAGCTCGCCGGGAACGAGGCCGGAGCGCAGTCCTCGGGCGCGGGCGGGACCGGATCCTCCGTGGCGACGGCGGTGGTGTCGGACTCGCTGATGCGCCACGCCGAGGCACGCGCCACGGCGCGGGAGCCGTCGTGCAGCTCGGCGCCGAGCAGCTCGACCGAGCGCCCCGGCCGCTCGACCCAGGACCGCACGGACAACTCGGTCAGCGGAGCGGGCCCCAGTATCTCCACCGTGACGCGCGCGAGCAGGCCCGGCCGGTCGCCGGAAAGCCCTTCCAGCGCGCGGGCCAGCAGGGCGGAGGGCGGGCCGAAGTGCTGCGCGTCGGGCGTCCACGGCCCGGCCGTATGGGCCGTGGGCTGGTAGCGGTCGCCGCCCAGTGGCAGGTAGAAGGCGTTGTCCATCGTCTCAGGCATCTCTGTCATTTCGGTCACCCCGGTCATCTCAGTCGGCGCGGTCCAGCGCGGTCTCCACACCCGGATCCGGCTCCGGCCACCCCGGATACTCCGGGGGCGTGCCGCCGAAGGACGGGCACAGTGACTGGTGGGCGCACCAGTCGCACAGTTTGCTCGGGCTGGGCCGGAAATCACCGGTCCTGCCCGCCTTGAGGATCGCCTGCCAAATCGCTTCGAGGGTGCGCTCGAAGCGGCGCAGCTCGGCCTCGTCGGGCGCGTAGGCCAGTGACTGGCCGTCGGTCAGGTACATCAGCTTGAGCTGGCGCGGCACGACGCCCCGCAGGCGCCACAGCACCACCGCGTAGAACTTCATCTGGAACAGCGCCTTGGCCTCGCCGATCTGCCGCGGCGCCGCGCCGGTCTTGTAGTCCACCACCCGGATCTCACCGGTCGGGGCGACGTCGATCCGGTCGACGTACCCGCGCAGCCGCACCCCGGACTCGAGTTCGAGCTCGACGTGCAGCTCGCACGCCTCGGGGTCGAACCGGCGCGGGTCCTCCAGCTCGAAGTAGCTGTCCAGCAGTTTCGTGGCGGTCCGCAGCCAGCCCGCCACGTCCTCGCCCTCGAACAGCGCGGCCCATTCCGGGTTGTCCGCGGACAGTTCGCTCCAGGTGGGGGAGAGCAGGTCGCGGGCACGTGCGGGTTCGCGATCGGCCTTCGGGAGGGCGAACAGCCGCTCCATCACCGAGTGCACGAGCGTGCCGCGCAGCTGTGCCTTGGTGGGCACCTCGGGCAGCCGGTCCACCGCGCGGAAGCGGTAGAGCAACGGGCACTGTTTGAAGTCGCTGGCCCGCGAAGGGGACAGCGCGGGGCGGCGAACGCCGATCTGGGGTTCCGTGGTCGCCGTCTGAGCCATACCCCGCACCCTAGAGCAGGGGTACGACAAGATCGCCGCGCCGCGCGCGGGCGCGGGTCACCCCCGCCTGACACACCGCGTTCTACCCTGTCCGGCATGGCCGCGACCGGCGAGCACGGACGAAACCAGCCGAGGCGGGTGCTGACCACCGCCGACGGTGGTCTGCTGCTGTTCCGGGTCTCCGGCGTGCCGGTGCTGCTCGCGCCGTCGTGGTGGATCGGCTCGCTGGTGGTGATCGTCCTCTACCAGCCGCTCGTCCACCGTCTGCTGCCCGGCGCGGGCACCGGGATGTCGTGGTCGCTGGCCGCCGCGTTCGCCGTGCTGCTCGGGCTGTCCGTGCTGGCGCACGAGCTGGGGCACTGCGTGGTCGCGCTGCGCATGGGGATCCCGGTGCGGCGGCTGCGGCTGTTCCTGCTCGGCGGACTGTCCGAAGTGGCCCGCACGCCGCGGCGGCCCGGTCAGGAGGGCCTGATCGCCGCCGCGGGGCCGGTCGTGTCGGTGCTGCTCGCCGCGTTCTGCGGTGCGCTGATGTTCGCGGTGCCGCCGGAGGGCGCGGTGTGGTTGCTGGTCGCCGAGTGCGCGGTCGCCAACCTCGCGGTCGGCGTGTTCAACCTGCTCCCCGGACTGCCCCTGGACGGCGGGCGCATGCTGCGCGCCGGCGTGTGGGCGCTGACCGGGCGCCGCGCCAGCGGGACCCGCGCGGCCGTCGTGGGTGGCGGGGTCGTGGCGGCGGGGCTGCTGGTGTGGGCGCTGGTCGGCATGGCCTCCGGTAGCGAAGACCGCTGGCTGCGCCTCGGGGTGTGTGTGGTCACCGCGTGGTTCGTCGCGGTCGGCGCCGGATCGGAGATGGCCGCCGAATCCCAGCGCGGCTGGCCGGAGGGCCTGGCGGTCACCGAGCTGACCCGCCCGGTGCTGCAGCTGCCCGCGGAAAGCCCGGTGTCGGACGCGCTCGCCGCCGCGGCCGGACGGGGAGTGGTGCTCGTGCGCGCGGACGGTGTCGCCGCCGGGCTGCTCGACGAAGGAGCCGCCGAGCGCCTGGCCGGGGCCTCGCCGCAGGCGCCCGCGGAGCTGGCCGCGGAACCGATCCGCGCCGAGACGGTGCTGCTCGCCTCCGAACCGGGGGAGGAGATCGCCGAACGCGTTCGCGAGACCCCCGCATGGCAGTTCCTGGTGGTCGACGACGAGGGCCGCCCGGCCGGGGTGCTGCGCCGCGAGGACCTGCGGTCGGCGCTGTCGGCCCGCCGCGTGCGCTGACGGCCGCGTCTGGGAAGATCGAGCGCTGCGATCGCGCGATTTCGAGGAGCCAGTGAAGTGCAGGTGAGCGGGCCGTTCCGCCCGGGTGACAGGGTGCGTCTGACCGATCCGAAGGGGCGGAACTACACGCTGGTGCTCGCCGAGGGCGAGGAGTACCACACGCATCGCGGCGCGTTGAAGCACGACGACCTGATCGGCAGGCCCGAGGGTTCGGTGATCACCTCCGTCGGCGGCACCGCCTACCTGGCGCTGCGGCCGCGGCTGGCGGACTACACGTTGTCGATGCCGCGCGGCGCGCAGGTGATCTACCCCAAGGACGCGGCGCAGATCGTGATGTGGGGCGACATCTTCCCCGGCGCCCGGGTCCTCGAAGCAGGCGCCGGGTCCGGCGCGCTGACCTGCTCGCTGCTGCGGGCGGTCGGACCGGAGGGCAGTGTGCTGTCCTACGAGGTGCGTGAGGACCATGCCGAGCACGCGGTCAAGAACGTGGAGCGGTTCTTCCGGGAGCGCCCGGCGAACTGGACGCTGAAGGTCGACGACCTCAAGAGCCACACCGGCGAGGTCGACCGGGTCATCCTGGACATGCTGGCGCCGTGGGAGGTGCTCGACACCGTCTACGCCAGCCTCGTGCCCGGTGGCGTGCTGGTGGTCTACGTGGCCACCGTGACGCAGCTGTCCCGGGTGACCGAGGCGCTGCGCGAGCAGCAGTGCTGGACCGAGCCGGAGTCGTGGGAAAGTCTGGTGCGGCCCTGGCACGTGGTGGGCCTGGCGGTGCGCCCCGAGCACCGGATGGTGGGGCACACCGCCTTCCTGCTCACCACGCGCAGGCTGGCCGACGGGGTGACCCCGCCGCGGCCGCAGCGCAGGCCGAGCCGCGGCTGAGGCGGGGCCGCGTCAGGACGTCTTGTCCCCGAGGTAGCACCACGAGCCGCCCTCGTTGGCGAGGCCGAGCTGGAAGTCGTTGGTGCCGCTCGGGCCGACGGCGTGCACCGGAACCAGCGCGGTGTCGCCGGTGATGTCCGGGCTGCCGGTGACCGTGACCGTGATGCCCGACGGGATGTCCGGCACCTGCTGCGGACGGCTCGCGCAGACCATCGACTGGATGGTCTCCTTGTCCCCGGTGCTGTAGGCCGTGGCGATCGCGTTCGCGGTCTCCTCGGGCGTCGACTTCGCGCCGGGGGCGGCCGTCCCGCTGGGCGCCTTCGAACTGGACGTCGGCTTGCGCGAGCTGCTGGTCGGCTTCTCGCTGGAGGACGCGGCGGGCGGTGCGGCGCTCGTGGTGGGCCCCGCGGCGTTGGCGTTGTCGTCGTCGCCCCCGGTGAGCAGCAGGATCGCCGCGACGGCACCGCCGATGACGAGGACCGCGGCCACCGCGATGCCCACGATCAGACCGGTCTTCTTCTTCGGCGGCCCGCCCTGCGGCCCGCCGGGGAACTGCTGCGTCGCGTACGGGTCCTGGCCGAACTGCGGGGCGCCGGGGAACCCGGGCGGCGGGGTCTGCGGGTAGCCGGGCTGGCCGCCCTGCGGACCGGGCTGCTGCGGCCCGCCCTGGGGATAGCCGCCCGGCTGCTGCCCGTAGGGACCCGGCTGGCCCTGCGGGCCGTATGGGCCCTGCTGGCCGTACGGCCCTGGCTGGCCGGGCTGGCCGGGCGGTTGCGGCGGATAGGTCATGATCGGGTTACCCCCTCATAGGTCGGATTGCTCAGGACTCGTCGACGCACCAGTTCGAACCCTGCCGTTTCAGGGGCATCTTCGCACTCTGGGTTTCGCCGTTGTACCGCAGATCGACAGGCACCTTCGCGGTGTCGCCGGTGACCTCGGCGGGCCCGGACACGCTCGCCTGGAGCTGGCTGGCCGAATCCCATTCGGACTGCAGGCTCGCGATCTCGGTCTCGCTCGCCCCGCCGCAGGTCAGCGCCGCGTACTGGCTGGCACTGCGTGCGTTCATGGCCGCGACGACCGCCTGGGCGACGGTGTCCGGACCGCCCGCCGTGCCACCGCCGTTGCCGCCGCTCGTGCTGGAGCTGGTGGTCGAGCGCTTCGACGAGGTGCCCGCGGTGGAGCCCTCCGCCTTCGCGGTCGGGCTCGCGCTCGTGGGCCCCGCGGCGGCGGCGGTTTCGGCCGAGTCGTCGTCACCGCCGGTGAGCAGCAGGACCGCGGTGAGGGCCCCGCCGATGACGACGACCGCGGCGATCGCGGCGCCGACGATCAGGCCGGTCTTCTTCTTCGGTGGCTGGGGCGGCGGCCCGCCGAAGCCACCGGGCTGGCCGAACTGCTGCGGGGCGCCGGGGAACCCGGGCGGCGGGGTCTGCGGCGCACCCTGCGGGTAGCCGGGCTGCTGTCCGTACGGGCCGGGCTGCCCGAAGGGGCCGGGCCGGCCCTGCGGCCCGTGGGGACCCGGCTGTCCCTGGCCGTGCGGCGGGTAGGTCACGGACGTCTCCTCGTTCACGTCGGGTGTCTGCCGGTCTTCGACGCACGGAAGCGGCATCCGGTTTCTCCCCGGCCCGAACCCGGGCCGGGGACGCGGGCGATCGTAGCGCCGATATCGGACATCTCGATCTTGGCGGTCCGGCGCGCCGGTCGCGCTTCCGGTGCGGGACGCGAAAAGCGCTTGGGTTTGAAGAAGGAGGAGAAGGGGAAGACGCCTCGTGAACGTCCTGTAAAGCCTTGGTTGGGTGGTCGTGACATGAGTGAATCGCTCACCGCCCGGATGGCCGCTGGTAGTGGCCGGGTAGCTACTGTCCGTAGTCATCTGAGCGGTTCGCCGACCGCCCGACGGAACTCCCGCGTATCGGTTCCGGCCGGGTTCGTGATGCGACGCGCCGATCCTGTGATGCGGATAGGGCTTTTCATGTCGGTGATCGCCGGTACCGTGGGTTAAAAGCACTCCGAGGAGGTGCCGACATGCAACACGACCTTCCCGGAGGTCGGCACGAGGACGCCGACCCTTCAGAGATCAGTGGAGCTGGAACGACGCCGGACGAAACGGCGCGGCAGGTCCGCTTCCTGGAAGAGGAAGTGGCCCTGCTGCGGCGGAAACTAACCGAATCGCCACGCCAGAACCGCGTGCTGGAGCAGCGTCTCGCCGAGGCGTCCGAGCGCGTGGCACAGCTGACCGAGCGGAACAACAAGCTCGTGGAGACCCTCCGCGAGGCGCGTGGTCAGCTCCTCGCGCTCCGCGAGGAGGTCGACCGGCTCGCGCAGCCGCCCAGCGGTTACGGCGTGTTCGTCACCGCGTACGAGGACAACACCGTGGACGTGTTCACGGCCGGCCGCAAGATGCGGGTTTCGGTGTCCCCGGCGGTGGAGGTGGACTCCCTCCAGCGCGGTCAGGCCCTGCGGTTGAACGAGGCCCTGACCGTGGTCGAGGCGGGCGACTTCGAGCTCACCGGCGAGGTCTGCGCGTTGCGTGAGGTCCTGACCCCGGCCACGGAGGGGGGCAGCGCCCGCGCGCTCGTCGTCGGTCACGCCGACGAGGAGCGGGTGGTCTGGCTGTCCGATCCGCTGGCCGAGCAGGCCCTCAAGCCGGGCGACTCGCTACTGGTCGATTCGAAGGCCGGCTACGCCTACGAGCGCGTTCCGAAGGCCGAGGTCGAGGACCTCGTGCTGGAGGAGGTCCCGGATGTCCGGTACGAGGACATCGGTGGCCTGATGCGGCAGATCGAGCAGATCCGCGACGCGGTGGAACTGCCGTTCCTGCACGCCGACCTCTACCGCGAGTACGAGCTGCGCCCGCCCAAGGGCGTCCTGCTCTACGGTCCGCCCGGTTGCGGCAAGACGCTGATCGCGAAGGCGGTCGCCAACTCGCTGGCCAAGAAGGTGGCCGAGGCCCGCGGTGACGGTGATTCGAGCGACGCCAAGTCGTACTTCCTCAACATCAAGGGCCCGGAGCTGCTGAACAAGTTCGTCGGGGAGACCGAGCGGAGCATCCGCCTGATCTTCCAGCGGGCCCGGGAGAAGGCATCCGACGGCACACCCGTGATCGTGTTCTTCGACGAGATGGAGTCGATCTTCCGCACCCGCGGCAGCGGTGTCTCCTCGGATGTGGAGACCACGATCGTGCCGCAGCTGCTGGCCGAGATCGACGGTGTCGAGGGCCTGGAGAACGTCATCGTCATCGGCGCCTCCAACCGTGAGGACATGATCGACCCGGCGATCCTGCGCCCGGGCCGGCTGGACGTGAAGATCAAGATCGAGCGTCCGGACGCGGAGGGTGCGAAGGACATCTTCTCCAAGTACCTGACCGACGGCCTGCCGATCCACGCCGACGACCTCGCCGAGTTCGGCGGGGACACCGAGGCCACGATCGAGGCGATGATCCAGAACACCGTCGAGCGCATGTACGAGGAGACGGACGAGAACCGGTTCCTCGAGGTCACCTACGCCAACGGTGACAAGGAGGTCCTGTACTTCCGTGACTTCAACTCGGGCGCGATGATCCAGAACATCGTGGACCGGGCGAAGAAGGCGGCGATCAAGTCGGTGCTGGAGACCAAGCAGCCCGGCCTGCGCGTGCAGCACCTGCTGGATGCGATCGTCGACGAGTTCGCGGAGAACGAGGACCTGCCCAACACCACCAACCCGGACGACTGGGCCCGGATCTCGGGCAAGAAGGGCGAGCGGATCGTCTACATCCGCACCCTGGTCACCGGAAAGAACCAGGAGTCCGGCCGCGTCATCGACACGGCCACGAACACCGGCCAGTACCTGTAAGCGCCACCCCGGAGGCCGCCCACCCCCACGCGGGTCGGCGGCCTCCGTTTTTTTCTCGCGCCCCGCGACCCGCCGAGTTCACGCACGCTCCTGCGCGCCGACGCACCACGGCCAACCGCCACCCGGCAACGCACCGCACCAACCTCCGAACCACTCCTCTCCCGCAACCCGATCCCCCGCCTGCTTCGGCCGCCAAGACACTGAAAGATCGGGTTCGGCAGGGCCAATCCGCCGGGCGCGCCAGCGCCCAGGCGCCGGGCGTAGCTTGCGAAGCTCGGCGCCCTAGATAAGCGCGTAGCGCCCGACAACCCGAGCGCCGTATAACGCCCTATACTCAACCGCATGACCGAGCCATCGTCAGAGACCCGAGCACCGATCACGGAGTCCGACGTCCTGGCCTGGCTCGAATCCACCGCCGCCGCGGTCCGCGCCCACGAAATCCCGCCGGACGACCTGATCCGTCTGCTGGGGGAGTTGCGGCGCGCGTCGGCGGCCTGCGCCGACGCATCCGACTGGCTCTTGCTCGCCGCGAGAGAGGAGGGCGCCAGCCTCCGCCAGATCGCCCCGGTCTTCGGCAAAGGCTACGTCCGGGCCCCGGCGGCGCGCCTGGAGAAGCTTCACCGTCAGGCGCTGAACTCGGATCAGTGGCTGGACATTCTCCGCCAGAGGACATCAGGCGTATAACGGCCTATACGGCGTCGCATGTCGCAATAGACCATCGCGTCGTGAAAAACCCGCACAGAAAGGAAAGTCCCCTGCGAATCGGACTCGGTCTGGCGGCCTTGGGGCGGCCCGCCTACATCAACCTGGGGCGCAGCGGTGAGCTGCCGGTCCGGCGTGACGTGCGGACGATGCGGGAGGCGACGCACGCGGTGCTCGACGCCGCGTACGCGGCCGGGGTCCGCTGGGTCGACGTGGCGCGGTCCTACGGTCGTGCGGAGGAGTTCCTCGCCGGCTGGATGGCCGAGCGTGGTCACGACGACCTGACGGTGTCCAGCAAGTGGGGCTACACCTACGTCGGCGGGTGGCGGATGGACGCCACGATGCACGAGGTGAAGGAACACTCCGCGGGCGTGTTCTCCCGGCAGTGGACCGAAAGCCGGTCGCTGCTGGGGTCGGCGATCACCCTCTACCAGGTGCATTCGCTGACGCCGGACAGCCCGCTGTTCACCGACGAAGCGCTGCAGCGGGCGCTCGCGGCCCTGAGTGACGACGGGGTGCGGGTCGGGTTCTCCACCTCCGGTCCCGCGCAGGGCGACACGATCCGGCGGGCGTTCGACCTGGAAGTGGCCGGGCGGCCGGTGTTCTCGTCCGTGCAGTCCACTTGGAACCTCCTGGAACCGTCGGCGGGCCCGGCACTGGCGGAGGCGCACGCGGCCGGGAACGTGGTGCTGGTCAAGGAAACCCTCGCCAATGGCAGGCTGGTGGTGAACCCGCCCACGGCCATCACCCGGTTGGCGCAACGCTGCGGGGTCGGCGCGGACGCCATCGCCGTCGCGGCCGTGCTGGCCCAGCCGTGGGCGGACACCGTGCTCGTCGGCCCGTCGAGTACGCACCAGCTGACGGCGAACCTCGCCGCGGCCACCGTCGACGTGCCGCGCGGTGAGGTCGCGGCGCTCGCCTCGCTGGCCGAACCGCCGGAACGGTACTGGGCAAGGAGATCCTCGCTGCAGTGGCAGTGAGGGCTTGCACTAACCTCAGCGCCCGACACGCAGACTGAAGGGAACGACACCGTGCGTCATGGAGGGATGGTGGTCCTGGCCGCGGTCGTGCTGACCGGGCTGACCGGCTGCGCGGATCGCCCCAACGATCTCGAGACCTACTACGACACGTCCGGGGGCACGGGAACGCCGACTTCCGCGCCGTCTGCGCCATCTTCGGATGTCCCGGTCGAGCAGGCGGCCGCGAACGCCCCGGTCGACCACGTCGCCGAGGCCGTGGAAGCCGCCGTGCTCACCAAGTCGGACCTGGTGAACGAGGGGGTGCGCGAGGCCGCCGCCCGCGCCGCCAACGGGTCCTGCTTCGACGCGGTGCCCGCGGGCGACCCGCGCGGATCGACCTGGCTCTACAACAGCGGTTCGTCGCTGACGCAGCAGGTCACCGGCTATCTCGACCGTACCGCCGCCGACGTGCTGGCCTCGGTGGATTGCGGGGGTCAGACGTTGTCGGTGCCGCGTCCGGATGGGGCCGAGGCCGCGCGTGCCTGGTGCGACGACACGACGTGCACGTTGTTGCTCGCGGGCGGGCATGTGTTGTCCGGCCTGCAGGTCACCGCGAGCACGGCGTCGCGGGCCGCGGATGCGGTGAAGGGGCTGGCGGAGCTGGCCGCGGACAAGCTGCCGCAGAGCTGATCCCGGCCGGAAAGGGCTTCCCCGCTCACCCGATGCGGTGAAACCACTCCCGGATCGCGTGCCTGCCGTCGGGAACGAAAGGGCTTTCCGGGTCCTGAGCCCAGGCGCGCAGCTCGTCCAGGGACATCCACCGGCCCGAGGTGATTTCCTCCGGCTGGTGCACGACCGGGCCGTCCCAGCGGGTCTCGTAGGCGAAGTAGTGGCAGCGCACAGGTGGTTGCTCGAAGGTGAAGGTGAACAGCGGCCGCAGCGGCACGCCGCGCACCCCGAGTTCTTCCGCCAGCTCGCGTACGGCGCCCTCGGGCGGGGTCTCGTCCGCGGCGACCACGCCGCCCGCCCAGCAGTCGTGCAGGCCGGGGTAGACGTCCTTGTCCGGTGAGCGGCGGTGCACGTAGGCGTGGGAACCGTCGCCGGAAAGCACCAGGACGAGCGTCGCGGCGTGCCAGAGCCCCTGCTCGCGCATGTCGGCGCGGCGGACCCTGCCCACGACGGCTCCCGACGCGTCGTAATGGGCGATCATTTCCCCGGCACTGCTCACCATTCGGGCCAGCATTCCAGAACCGCTGCTTTACCTGGTCGCAACCAGTGGCCCACTCACCGTTGCCGCGCCCGCCCCGTAGGCTTGGGACATGCGGCGGATCATGGGAACCGAAGTCGAGTACGGCATCGCCGTGCCGGGTGACGCGACGGCGAACCCGGTACTGACGTCGACGCAGGTCGTGCTGGCCTACGCGGCGGCGGCCGACATCCCGCGGGCGCGCCGCGCGCGGTGGGACTACGAGGTCGAGTCGCCGCTGCGGGACGCCCGGGGCTTCGACCTGGCCGGTCCCGGCGGGCCCGGGCACGACCCGGACGTGGAGGACCTCGGCGCGGCCAACGTCATCCTGACCAACGGCGCCCGGCTCTACGTCGACCACGCGCACCCGGAGTACTCGGCGCCGGAGGTGACGAACCCGCGGGACGGGGTCATCTGGGACAAGGCGGGCGAGCGGGTGATGGAGGAGGCCGCTCTGCGGGCGGCCACCGTGCCCGGGCAGCCTGCGCTGCAGCTGTACAAGAACAACGTGGACGGCAAGGGCGCCAGCTACGGCACGCACGAGAACTACCTGATGTCGCGGTCGACGCCGTTCACCTCGGTCATCGCCGGCCTGACACCGTTCTTCGCCTCCCGCCAGGTGATGACCGGGTCCGGCCGGGTGGGCATCGGCCCGCAGGGCGAGGAGGCCGGTTTCCAGCTGTCCCAGCGCTCGGACTACATCGAGGTCGAGGTGGGCCTGGAGACGACGTTGAAGCGGGGGATCATCAACACCCGCGACGAGCCGCACGCGGATGCGGACAAGTACCGGCGGCTGCACGTCATCATCGGTGACGCGAACATGGCCGAGTACTCGACGTACCTGAAACTGGGCACGACGGCGCTGGTGCTGGACATGATCGAGGCCGGGCAGCGGTTCGACGATCTGAAGCTGGACGAGCCGGTGCGCGCGGTGCACCAGATCAGCCACGATCCGACGTTGAAGGTGAAGGTCCCGCTGGCCAACGGGCGCAAGTACACGGGGCTGGACCTGCAGTTCGCCTACCACGAGCTGGCGGCGGCGCACCTGGAGCGCACGGGCGGGGACGCGGCGTCGAAGGAGGTGCTGCGGGTCTGGGGCGAGATCCTGGACGCGCTGGCGCGTGACCCGGCGGAGTGCGCGGACCGGCTGGACTGGCCTGCGAAGTTGCGGTTGCTGGAGGGGTACCGGCAGCGGGACAACCTGGGCTGGGCGGCGTCGCGGTTGCACCTGGTGGACCTGCAGTATTCGGACGTCCGGCTCGGCAAGGGCCTGTACAACCGGCTGGTGGCGCGGGGTTCGATGAAGCGGATGGTCGGCGAGGAGGAGGTCCAGGCGGCGATCACGAGCCCGCCGGAGGACACACGGGCCTACTTCCGAGGGCGGGCGCTGGAGAAGTACGCGACGTCGATCGCGGCCGCTTCGTGGGATTCGGTGATTTTCGATGTGGGCAAGGAGTCGCTGGTCCGGATCCCGACGCTGGAGCCGTTGCGGGGCACGAAGGCGCACGTCGGGCGGTTGCTGGACGAGTCGTCGACGGCGGAGGAACTTGTCGAGGCGTTGACGGGTTCGGACTGACCGGAGCAGGAAAACCACCGATTGTCGGGGTCTCTGGGTAGGCTAGGGACAGGACTCACCGGGAGGCGAGATGGCTCAGGAGAAGATCGAGAAGCACGGTGGCGGCGGCTCCGACGACGAGGTCGAGGGTGGTGCCCCGGCCGGCCAGGAACGCCGCGAGAAGCTGGGCGAGGACGTCGACACGATCCTGGACGAGATCGACGACGTGCTCGAGGAGAACGCCGAGGACTTCGTGCGTGCCTACGTGCAAAAGGGCGGCGAGTAGTCCGCTCACCCGCGGCCACTAGGGTGGTCGCACCGAGTAGCTTGTAGTGCCGGTTGTCGTGCTCCCGCGGGTTCCGTGGGAGCGCCACACTTCGTCGATGGGAACCACGAGCACGTATGGAACACACCTCGGGCCCCACGGGCTCCGCGTTGCCCGCTGCCTTCTTCTCGAGCACGACGTCGTCGTTCGCCGAGTTCCTGCGCGTGCAGGCGCCTGATCTGCTGCCGGGCCGCCGTCAGCTGCCGAACTCGGGCGCGTCCGAGCTGGACGCGCCGCACGGCACGACGATCGTGGCCGTGTCGTTCGCCGGTGGTGTGCTGATCGCCGGTGACCGGCGGGCGACGTCGGGCAACCTGATCGCGTCGCGGGACATGGAGAAGGTCCATGTCGCCGACGGTTATTCGGCGGTGGGGATCGCGGGCAGCGCCGGTATCGCGCTGGAGCTGGTGCGGTTGTACGCGGTCGAGCTGGCGCACTACGAGAAGATCGAGGGCGTTCCGCTGTCGCTGGACGGCAAGACGAACAAGCTCGCCACGATGGTGAAGGGCAACCTGGACGTGGCGATGGCGGGTCTGGCGGCGTTGCCGCTGTTCGTCGGTTACGACATCGAGTCCGACGATCCGAAGCGCGCCGGGCGGATCGTGTCCTACGACGTGACCGGTGGCCGGTACGAGGAGCGCTCGGGTTACCACGCGATCGGGTCGGGGTCGTTGTTCGCGAAGTCGTCGCTGAAGAAGCTGTACGACCCGGAGGCGGACGAGGAGAGCGCGGTGCGCACGGCGGTCGAGTCGCTGTACGACGCGGCCGATGACGACAGTGCGACCGGTGGGCCGGACCTGGTGCGCCGGATCTTTCCGACGATGGTGACGATCACCGCCGAGCGTGGTGCGGTGCGGCTGCCGGACGAGCAGGCCGCGGCGGTGGCGGAGGCGGTCGTCGCGGGCCGGGCCGAGCAGGCCACCCGCGGCCGGACGTGACGTCCGGGCCGTCCCTGTAGCCGCAGTTCCCTTCCCCCGATCATTCTTGGAGCGCCACCGTGACGATGCCGCTGTACGCCTCTCCCGAGCAGTTGATGCGCGAGCGCTCGGAGCTCGCCCGCAAGGGCATCGCGCGCGGCCGCAGTGTGGTCGTGTTGAAGTACCGCAGTGGTGTGCTGTTCGTGGCCGAGAACCCGTCGACCACGTTGCACAAGATTTCGGAGATCTATGACCGGATCGGGTTCGCCGCGGTCGGCCGGTACAGCGAGTACGAGAACCTGCGGGTCGCGGGTATCCGGCACGCGGATCTGAAGGGTTACCAGTACGACCGCCGGGATGTGACGGCGCGTGCGCTGGCCAACGCGTATGCGGCGACGCTGGGCAGCATCTTCACCGAGCAGCTCAAGCCGTACGAGGTGGAGCTGTGTGTCGCGGAGGTCGGGTCGGCGCCGGAGGAGGACCAGTTGTTCCGGCTGACCTACGACGGGTCGATCTTCGACGAGCCGCGGTACGTGGTGACCGGTGGGCAGACGGAGCCGGTGGCGAACAAGCTGAAGGAGACCTACGAGGACGGCCTGGAGCTACGAGCGGCGTTGCAGGTGGCGCTGGAGGCGTTGCGGGCGGTCAGCAACAATGGGGACAGCGCGCCGTTGAAGCTGGAGGTGGCGGTGCTGGACCGGGAGCGTCCTGGCCGCAAGTTCCGGCGGATCGAGGGTGCGGCGCTGGATGCGTTGCTGCCGGAGGTCGAGAGCGCCGCCGAGTCGGGCGAGGAGCCGGCGGAGAAGGCCGACGAGGACGAAACGCCGCCGGCCAGCTGATCGGTGTTCGTGAGGGCCCTCGGACTGGGAATTCCGGGGGCCCTTTCGCGTGTCCGGGTTCAGGCGCGCCAGTGGGCCGGGTGGGTGAGTCCGGCGGGGACGCGGGTGGTGGCGGAGCCGCGGGCGGCGTTGAGCTGGGACTGGGTGAGGAACAGGGCGCCGGTGAGGTCGGCTCCGGTGAGGTTCGCGCCGCGGAGGTCGGCTCCGATCAGGTCCGCGGTGCGCAGGTCGGCGCCGGTGAGGTCGGCTCCGATGAGGTAGGCGCCGCGCAGGTTCGCGGCCCTCAGGTCCGCGCGGCGCAGCTTCTTGCCGATGAGGTCGGCTCCGTGGCGGTTCTTGCCACGTGGGCCGCGGACGAGTTCGCTGGCGCGCAGCAGGAGGGCGCTGACCTGGTCGCGGTGGGGGTGCACGTCGAGTGCGGCGAGGGTGGCGGGATCGCCCTCGGCGAGGTGGTCGGTTTCGTCGCGCGCCTGGCGGAGTTCGTCGTGCACGGGCCGGGCGGCGGGCAGGGCGAGGGCCGCGGTGAGGTGGAAGAGGAGTTCGTGCAGCTGGCGCAGCACCGGGAAGGCGGCGAACATGGGCTGGGCGGTCTCCGGTGCCCGGCGCCAGTCGTGACCGCCGAAGGTGTGCTGGGAGAGCCGTTGCCCGGCGCCGAAGCAGTCGTAGACCGTGCAGCCCGCGAAGCCCTTGTCGCGCAGCTGGGTGTGGATGCCGCAGCGGAAGTCGTCGAGGAGGTTGGTGCAGGGGGTGCCGGCGTCCTTGTCGGTGGCGAAGTCGGCGGAGGCGGTGAAAGGCAGGGCGACGCAGCACAGGCCGAAGCAGTTGCTGCAGTCGGCTTGCAGAGCGTGGCCGGTCACGGTTCGGGTTCCCCTCGCGAAAGTCCTGTTCACACTCTATCGGGTGGCCCGCACCACAGAGTGGGAAACCCCAGGTGACGGGGCTCGCGGAGGTGGGAGCGGGTGCGGGTGCGTCAACGGCGCGGCGTGTCGCCGCCCGAACGGCGCACCGCGACGGGACCGAAAGCGCCTAGCATTGAGAGATGCAGCGGCGGATTTTTGGCATCGAGACCGAGTTCGGCGTCACCTGCACGTTCCACGGGCAGCGCCGGCTCTCGCCCGATGAGGTGGCGCGGTACCTGTTCCGGCGGGTCGTGTCGTGGGGGCGCTCGTCCAACGTCTTCCTGTCCAACGGCTCCCGGCTCTACCTGGACGTGGGTTCGCACCCCGAGTACGCGACGGCGGAGTGTGACGACCTGGTGCAGCTCGTGACGCACGACAAGGCCGGTGAGCGGATCCTCGAGGATCTGCTGGTCGACGCGGAGCGGCGGCTGGCGGACGAGGGCATCGGTGGCGACATCTTTCTGTTCAAGAACAACACCGACTCGGCGGGCAACTCCTACGGGTGTCACGAGAACTACCTGGTGACTCGTGCGGGTGAGTTCTCGCGGATCGCGGACGTGCTGCTGCCGTTCCTGGTCACCCGTCAGCTGATCTGCGGTGCGGGCAAGGTGCTGCAGACGCCGCGGGGTGCGGTGTACTGCCTGTCGCAGCGGGCCGAGCACATCTGGGAGGGCGTGTCCAGCGCGACCACGCGGTCGCGGCCGATCATCAACACGCGCGACGAGCCGCACGCGGACGCGGAGCGGTACCGCAGGCTGCACGTGATCGTGGGCGATTCGAACATGGCCGAGCCGACGACGCTGCTCAAGATCGGCACGGCGAACCTGGTGCTGGAGATGATCGAGCAGGGCGTGCAGTTCCGGGACTTCACGCTGGACAACCCGATCCGGGCGATCCGGGAGATCAGCCACGACCTGACCGGGCGGCGCCCGGTGCGGCTGGCGGGCGGCCGGGAGGCGTCGGCGCTGGACATCCAGCGCGAGTACTACAGCCGCGCGGTGCAGCACGTGCAGGCCAACGACTCGGGCCCGACGGCGCAGCGGGTGGTGGAGCTGTGGGGCCGGGCGCTGGACGCGGTGGAGCAGCAGGACTTCAGCATGATCGACACCGAGATCGACTGGGCGATCAAGCACCGGCTGGTGGAGAAGTACCGGGCCAAGCACAATCTGGACCTGTCCAGCCCGCGGGTGGCGCAGCTGGACCTGGCCTACCACGACATCCGGCGCGGGCGGGGTCTGTTCGACCTGTTGCAGCGCAAGGGGCTGGTGCGGCGGATCACCGACGACGGCGAGATCGAGGTGGCCAAGGACACCCCGCCGCAGACGACGCGGGCGAAGCTGCGGGGCGACTTCATCGCCGCCGCGCAGGCCGCCGGGCGCGACTTCACGGTCGACTGGGTGCACCTCAAGCTGAACGATCAGGCGCAGCGGACCGTGCTGTGCAAGGACCCCTTCCGCGCGGTGGACGAGCGCGTGGAACGGCTGATCAGTTCGCTATGACGTTCGCGGAGGACTGGCGTGCGTGGCGCGCGATGCGTGAAGAGGTGCTCGCGGAGCCGCACGGCTGGTTGAGCATCACGGCGCGGCACTGGCTGACGGCGGAGCCGCGGCGCTTCGACGGCATTCCGGGCACCTGGCACGAGGAGGGTGGCGCGGCGGTCGTGTCGGTGGGGCCGGGCGAGGAGTTCGAGGTGTCCGGCACGCACCGGTTCGAACTGGTGAACAGCGGGCCGGGCGAGATGGTGCAGGCCGGTGAGCGGGTCGTGGAGGTCGCGCGCCGGGGCGGGTACCTGCTGCGGTTGCGGGATCCGGCGGCGCCGGTGCGGCGGGCCTTCCGGGGGGTGCCTGCCTTCGAGCCGGATCCGGGGTGGGTGCTGTCCGGCCGGTTCGAGCCGTTCGGCGAGCCGCGGGCGGTGACCGTCGGGGCGGTCGTGGAAGGACTGTCCCATGTGTACTCCTCGCCCGGCGTGTTGCGGTTCGCCCACGGTGGCGGGGAGTTCGCGCTGACCGCGTTCAACGGCAAGGGCGGAGCGGCGTTCTCGGTGCTGTTCACCGACGCGACGTCGGGTGTGACGACCTACGCGGCGAACCGCAGCCTGTCGGTCGCCGCGCCGGACGCGCGGGGCGAGGTGGAGCTGGACTTCAACCGGGCGGTGAACCTGCCGTGCGCGTTCATCGACCTGGCGACGTGCCCGCTGCCCCCACCGGAGAACCGGTTGCCGTTCCCGGTCGAGGCGGGGGAGCGGATCCCCTACGAGCGCCGGTAGCGTTGAGCGTGATCGACAAGCGCCAGATCACCCATCCGGCCAGGCGAGTCGGCGAAGGGTGGAGAACAGGTCCTCGAACCGCGCCTTCGGAGGCGGCCGTCACCTTGCCACCGATGTGTACGGTCGTCAACATCACCCTGTGAGCTCCTCGGCGCCTGTTCGAACCACCTACCACCACGGCGACCTCCGCAACGCCCTGATCCGCGCCGCCGCGGAACTCGCGCAGGCGGGCGGGCCCTCGTCGGTGACCATCCGCGCCGCCGCCCGCGCCGCCGGGGTGACACCGACCGCGGCCTACCGGCACTTCGCCGGGCACGAGGAGCTGCTGGAGGCGGCCCGGCAGCACGCCGTGGACCTGCTGAGCGCGTCGATGAAAGCCGCCCTGGACCGGCTGGAGCCGGCCGAGGACCCGGTCGAACGCGCGTTGTGCCGCCTGGCCGCCATCGGGCGCGGATACTTCACGTTCGCCCTCGCCGAACCGGGCCTGTTCCGCACCGCCTTCACCGGCCGGACCGGGCCCCTGCCGCCGATGGCCGACATCGAGGAGTCCAGCGCGTTTCGCACCCTGATCGGCGCGGTCGACGACCTCGTCGACGCCGGGTACCTGTCCGAGGGGCGCCGGCCGATGGCCGAGTTCACCGCATGGGCCGCGGTGCACGGGCTGGCGATGCTCCACCTCGACGGCCCGCTGTCCACCCTGCCGGACGAGGCGCGCGACCTCGCGCTGGAGCGCACGGTGGAAATCCTGTCCGAGGGGATGGGCGGGCCCGCGCTGCCCGGTCCGGCCCGGGCGAGGTTGCGGCGCGTCGCCCGCGGCGGATAGCGTCCCCCGCCGGAAGCCCCGCTTCCCGCCACGCCGCGACTGGGTATCTCGTGAAGAACCGGACGCGCCGGGGCCGGTCCTCGGGAATTCGATCACCAGTGCGAGCTACTGTGTCCTGGTGTCCACCGCCCGCGCCGAACGCCTGGTCAATCTGGTGCTCGCTCTCCTGTCGACCCGGCAGTACCTGACCGCCGACCGGATCCGCGGAATCGTGCCCGGATACACCGACGCGGCCAGCGACGACGCGTTCTCCCGCATGTTCGAGCGGGACAAGACCGAGCTGCGTGAGCTGGGCATCCCGCTGGAGACCGGCCGCAACTCGGCCTTCGACCCCGCCGAGGGCTACCGCATCGCGCGCCGCGACTACGAGCTCGGCGAGATCGAGCTGGCCCCGGACGAGGCCGCCGCCGTCGGGCTCGCCGTCCGGTTGTGGGACTCGCCGGAGATGACCGGCCAGGCCCAGGGCGCGCTGGTCAAGCTGCGGGCCGCCGGGGTCGAGGTCGACCATGGCGAACCGCCGGTCGTGGAGTCCCGCGTCCGCGCCGAGCCGGCGTTCACCCCGCTGGTCGCCGCCGTGCAGGCCCGCCAGGCGGTGCGGTTCTCCTACCGCCGCTCCGGATCGGCGGAGCGGCTGACCCGCACGCTCGAACCGTGGGGGGTGGTGTCCTGGCGCGCCCGCTGGTACGTGGTGGGCCACGATCGCGACCGCGGCGCGCCGCGGTGTTTCCGGCTGTCGCGCATCGTCGGCGACGTGGGCCCGGCGGGCCCGCCGGGCGAGGTGGAGCGGCCGGACAACGTCAACCTGCTGGAGCTGATCGCCGGCACCGGCGATCCGGATCCGGCCCCGCCCACGACGGCGAAGCTGTGGATCGCCGACCAGCGCGCGGCCGGGGTGCGCCGCCGGGCCCGGCTGACCGGGCGGATGACGGTCGACGGCGTGGCGGGTGATCTGGCCGAGATCGATCTGCACTTCCCGGAGAGCGCCGCCGACTGGATCGCCGGGCACGGGCCGGACGTGCTGGTGCTGGAACCGGACGTGCTGGCCAAGGCCGTGCGCGGGCGGCTGGAGTCGGTCCTGCATCACGAGGTGCGCCGATGAGCGCCGCCACCGGCCGCATGCCGCGCCTGCTCGCGCTCGTGCCCTACCTGCTGGCCCGCCCCGGCGTCCGCATCGAGGACGCCGCGCGTGACTTCGGCGTCACCGCCCGTCAGCTGCGCCGGGACCTGGAACTGCTGTGGATGTGCGGGCTGCCCGGCTACGGCCCCGGTGACCTGATCGACCTGTCCTTCGAGGGTGACACCGTCACGGTCACCTTCGACGCGGGCATGAACCGGCCGCTGCGGCTCACCGGTGGTGAGGCGACGGCGCTGCTGGTGGCGCTGCGCGCGGTGGCCGAGACGCCGGGGGTGGTCGACACCGAGGCGGTCCACCGCGCCATCGCCAAGATCGAGGCCGCCGCGGGCCAGGCCCAGCCCTCCGGCGTGGTCGTCGGGCTGGCCGTGCGCGAGGGCGAGCGCACCGCCGCCACCCGCCGTGTCGTGCAGAACGCGCTGCGGGCCGGGCGGGCGCTGCGGATCCGCTACTACACCGCCTCCCGCGACCAGATCACCGAGCGCACCGTCGACCCGATGCGGCTGCTGATCGTGCAGGCGGTGGGCTATCTGGAGGCGTGGTGCCGCCGCGCCGAGGGGGTGCGGCTGTTCCGGCTGGACCGCATCGACGAGGTCGAAGTCCTCGGCGAACCGGCTGCGCCGCCGCCCGCGGCCCGGCCCACCGACATCTCCGATGGCGTGTTCCGGGCCCGTCCCGGCCAGGCGGAGGCCGAGCTGGTGCTCGAACCGGACGCGCGCTGGGTCGCCGAGTACTACCCGTGCCAGGAGCTGGACGAACTCGATGGCGGCCGGCTGCGGGTGCGGATGCGCTACGGCGACGAGTCGTGGATGGTGCGGCTGGTGATGGGCCTCGGTGGCGACGCGCGGGTGGAGAACCCACCCGGACTCGCGGAGGCCGTTCGCAGCCGGGCCGCCGCCGCGCTGGAAAGGGCGCGTCACCTGCCGGTCACCTTGGGCCAGTAGGGTGAACGCGTGTCGTACCTGCCGAGCATCGTGCTCGCCGCCGCGGGCCTGCTCGCTCTCATTGTTGTCCTCATCCGGACATTCGGGGTCTTGCGCCGGTTCAAACGGGAGTCGAGCATGGTGACGGCGAGCGTGTCCGACCGCGCCGGGCTGGTGAAGGCCCGGTCGGCCGGTCTGCGCGTCGCGATCGATCGACGGCGGCGTCCCGCCCCCGAGCAAGTAGCATTGGTCACAAGCAAGGAAGGAGGCCACTGATGCTGAACGGGTTGCAGCCGTGGCACTTGATCATTCTGGTGCTCGTCGTGGTCCTGCTGTTCGGCGCGAAGCGCCTGCCCGACGCCGCGCGCTCCATCGGCAAGTCCATGAAGATCTTCAAGGCCGAGACCAACGACCTTCGCGACGGGGACAAGGACAAGGCCGCCGAGCCCGAGTCGAAGCAGATCACGGCCTCCGAGGTCAAGGTCGAGACCGCCGACGACCAGGTCGCGCAGCTGCAGAAGCAGCTGGACGAGCTGAAGAAGCAGCAGGGTCAGTCCGACCAGGCGCACAAGCACGCCAGCTGAGACAAGGACGGAGCCTGTCGTGGCGGACTCCGCCCCCACCGGCCGCCGGGCGAAACGGCGCAAGCGAAGCCGCCGGCTGAACCCCGACGGCACGATGACGCTCATCGAGCACATCTACGAGTTCCGGCGGCGGCTCGGCTGGGCCCTGCTCGCCGTGCTCGCCGGCGGGATCTTCGGGTTCATCTGGTTCCAGACCAGGCTCGGGCCGGTGCCCTCGCTCGGGTCGATCATCAACGATCCGTACTGCGCCATCCCGCCGGAACGACGGCTGGGCAGTGGTAATGGACAGGGCTGCTACCTGTTGCAGACCGTGCCGTTCGAGGCCTTCATGATCCAGCTGAAGGTCGGCTTGGCCGGTGGCGCGGTGCTGACCTCACCGCTGTGGCTGTACCAGTTGTGGGCGTTCATCGCGCCCGGCCTGTACTCCAAGGAGCGCAAGTACGCGCTCACCTTCGTCGGCTTCGCGAGCGTGCTGTTCGCCGGCGGCGCGGTGATCGCCTACCTGCTCATCCCGCACGCCCTGCAGCTGCTCACCGGCTTCGGCGACGACTTCTTCATCACCGGCCTCACCGGTGACAAGTACATCTCGTTCGTGCTGTCGCTGCTGATCATCTTCGGGGTCAGCTTCGAGCTGCCGCTGCTGGTGGTCATGCTCAACTTCGTCGGCGTGGTCAAGTACCAGCAGCTCAAGAAGTGGCGCCGCGGTCTGGTGATGGCGTTGTTCGTGTTCGCCGCGTTCGCCACGCCCGGCTCGGACCCGTTCTCGATGCTGGCGCTGGCCGGTGCCCTCACCCTGCTGTGCGAGCTGGCGATCCAGATCGCCCGCGTGCACGACAAGCGCAAGGACCGCACCCGCCGGGACGAGGGCTGGGACGATCTGGCCGACGACGAGGCCGCGCCGTTCGACTACACGCCCAGCAGCATCGACGACGGTCCGTCCAAGCCCAAAACCGAGGACGTGACCTAGGCCGCTCGATGGGCGTACGCGCGGCGCTGGCCGTCCACCCCGACACCGGTCGCGGTGCGGCGGCCAGGATCGCCGGCACCGTGGCCGCGCGGCTGCGTGCCGGGGTGGACCGTCTGTATCTGCTCGGCACCGCCGACCCGGACGCGCTGCCCGGCGACCCGGACGCGCTGCCCGGCGACCTGGACGCGCTGGTGGTGCTGGGCGGCGACGGCGCCGTGCACCACGCCGTCCAGTTCTGCGCGGCCACCAGCACCCCGCTCGGCCTCATCCCGGCGGGCACCGGCAACGACCTGGCCCGAGGTCTCGGCGTCCCACTCGACCCGCTGGCCGCGGCCGACGCCGTGGTCACCGCGCTGCGCGAACGCCACCACCGCCCCGTCGACCTGGGTTTCGTGAACGGAACCTGGTTCGCCACCGTGCTGTGCACCGGCTTCGACGCCGCCGTCAACGACCGCGCCGGGCGCCTGCGCTGGCCGCCCGGCCCGCACCGCTACGACGTCGCCGTCCTCGCCGAACTGGCCGCGTTCCGGGCGCGCCCCGTCACGATCACCACCGACCGCGAACGCCTCCACACCGACGCCACCCTCGTCGCGATCGGCAACACTCCCTTCTACGGCGCCGGCATGAAGATCTGCCCGCACGCCGACCCGGCCGACGGGCTCTTCGACGTCACGCTCGTCGGCCGCGCCACCCGCGCCGACTTGCTGCGGCTCCTGCCCGGCTTGCGCCACGGCCGCCACCTCACCCACCCGGCCGTGCGTACCCTGCGCGCCCGCGAAGTGCGCATCGAGGCCAGCGGCTGGCCGCTGTGCGCCGACGGCGAGATGCTCCACAGCCGCGCCGTCACCGCGCGTTGCGTGCCCGCCGCGCTGACCGTGCTGGGGTGACACCCACCGCATGCACCGCGGACACGGGATGTGACACCCTGATGAGGTGGCCCCTCGCCCTTCCGTGTCGCCGGCCGAGGCCTACCAGGCTTCGAAGCGCCGCGCCCAGTACCCCCAGCTGACCCGGTTCGCCGACGAGGCCGCCTTCGGGTTCGACGACTTCCAGATCCGCGGGTGCCGGGCACTGGAGGACGGCCACGGCGTGCTGGTGTGCGCCCCGACCGGTGCGGGCAAGACCGTGGTCGGCGAGTTCGCCGTCCACCTCGCGCTCGCCGAGGGCCGCAAGTGCTTCTACACCACCCCGATCAAGGCGCTGTCCAACCAGAAGTACGGCGACCTGGTCGCCCGCTACGGCGCCGACGCCGTCGGCCTGCTCACCGGTGACACCGCGATCAACGGCAACGCCCAGATCGTCGTGATGACCACCGAGGTGCTGCGCAACATGCTCTACGCGGGCTCTTCCACCATCAACGACCTCGGCTACGTGGTGATGGACGAGATCCACTACCTCGCCGACCGGTTCCGCGGCGCGGTGTGGGAAGAGGTCATCCTGCACCTGCCCGAGTACGTGCGGGTGGTGGGCCTGTCGGCGACGGTGTCCAACGCCGAGGAGTTCGGCGAATGGCTGGTCACCGTTCGCGGTGACACCACCGTGGTGGTCGACGAGCACCGGCCGGTGCCGCTGTGGCAGCACATGATGGTCGGCAACCGGCTGCTCGACCTGTTCGCCGACGACGGCTCGAACGGTGAGCTGCGCATGAACCCCGGCCTGCTGCGGCGCGTCGAAGAAGTCGGCCGCATGCACGCGCCCGCCGCGCTGCGCCGCGGCCGGGGCGGGCGCCAGTACTCCCGCGGACCGCGGTTCCGGCCGCCCGCGCGCACCGACATGATCACCCGCATGGACGCCGCCGGGCTGCTGCCGGCGATCGTGTTCATCTTCTCCCGCGCCGGCTGCGACGCCGCCGTCGGCCAGGTCATCCGCTCCGGGCTGCGCCTGAACACGACCGAGGAAGCGGCCGAGGTGCGCCGCATCGTCGACACCCGCACCAAGGACCTGCCCGAGGGCGACCTCGGCGTGCTCGGCTACTGGGAATGGCGTGAGGCGCTGGAGAACGGCGTCGCCGCGCACCACGCCGGGCTGCTGCCCGCGTTCAAGGAAACCGTCGAGGAACTGTTCGTCCGCGGCCTGGTCAAGGTCGTGTTCGCCACCGAAACCCTGGCGCTGGGCATCAACATGCCCGCCCGCACCGTGGTGCTCGAACGGCTGGTCAAGTACAACGGCGAGGCCCACGTCGACCTCACTCCCGGCGAGTACACCCAGCTCACCGGGCGCGCCGGGCGCCGCGGCATCGACGTCGAAGGCCACGCGGTCGTGGTGTGGCAGCCGGGGGTGGACCCCAAGGCGGTCGCCGGTCTGGCCTCCACCCGTACCTACCCGCTGCGCTCGTCGTTTCGGCCCGGCTACAACATGGCCATCAACCTGGTCGCCCAGCTCGGCCACGAACAGGCCCGCGAGCTGCTGGAACAGTCCTTCGCCCAGTTCCAGGCCGACCGTTCCGTCGTCGGGCTGTCCCGCCGCATCGAGAAGAACAAGGCGGCGCTGGGCGGCTACGCCGAGGCCGTCACCGGCGACTTCGACGCGATGCTGGAGTATGTCGAGCTGCGCAAGAAGATCTCCGACCGGGAGAAGGCCCTGGCCCGGCAGAACACCGCCGCCCGCCGCGCCGACACCGCCGTGTCGCTGGAGAAGCTGCGCAAGGGCGACGTGATCGCCGTGCCCGCCGGGCGCCGCGCCGGACTGGCCGTGGTGATCGACCCCGGACTGGGCCCGGTGCGTGAACCCCGCCCGGTCGTGGTCACCGAGGACCGCTGGTCCGGGCCGCTGTCGCTGTCGGACTTCTCCGCCCCGGTGGAGCCGCTGGGGCGGATCAAGCTGCCCAAGCACGTCGAGCTGCGCTCGCCCAAGACCCGCCGAGACATCGCCTCCCACCTGCGCGACTCCGGGATCTCCCTGCCGGGCCGTCAGCGGCGGCGGTCCGGGACCAACGAGGACGGTGAGCTGGCCGCGCTGCGCCGCGCCCTGCGTGCCCACCCCTGCCACGGGCTGGCCGAACGCGAAGCCAACATCCGCTGGGTCGAGCGCTACCACCGCCTGGCCGGGGAGACCGAACAGCTGGAACGCCGCGTCGCCGCCACCACCCATTCCCTGGCGCGCGCGTTCGACCGCATCCGCGCCCTGCTGGACGAGCGCGGCTACCTGACCGAGGGGGAGGACCGGGTCACCGAGCACGGCGCCCGCCTGGCCCGCCTCTACAGCGAGTCCGACCTGCTGGCCGCGGAGTGCATCCGCAACGGTGTGTGGGAGGGCCTGACCCCGCCGGAGCTGGCCGCGGTCGTGTCGACCCTGGTGTTCGAGGCCCGTCGCGACTCGCCCGGCGAACCGCGGCTGCCCGCGGGCGCGGTGCCCAAGGCGTGGCAGGAGACCGCGAAGATCTGGACCGACCTGGCCGAGGACGAACGGCGCCACCGCCTCGACCGCACCCGCGAACCGGACGCCGGGTTCGCCTGGCCGGTGTACCGGTGGGCGCGTGGCGAGTCACTGGAGAAGGTCCTCACCGCGGCGGAGGCCAACGGGCAGGAACTGTCCGCGGGCGACTTCGTGCGCTGGTCACGGCAGGTGGTGGACCTGCTCGACCAGATCAAGACGGTGCTCGGGCGGGCCGATCCGGTCGGCGACGCGGCCGCCCAGGCGGTCAAGGCGCTGCGGCGCGGGGTGGTCGCCGCGGGCGCCGGGTAGCGCGCCCCACCCAGCGTTGTGGTTGGATCGCGCTGAGCGAGGGACGACAGCGGAGGCGCACACCATGAGCACCCCCTACGGCGGCAACGACCCCCAGCAGTGGAGCGGGCAGCCCGGCTATCCGCCGCGGCAGCCGCAGTACGGGCAGCAGCCCGGCGCGGCGCAACCCCAGTACGGGCAGCCGCAGTACGCCCAGCCCCAGCACGGGCAGCAGTACCCGGGGCAGGCGCCGCCGCAGTACGCGCCCGGCCCGGCCTACGGGCAGCAGCCGCCGAAGAAGAGCGCCAGGGGGCTGCTGATCGGGCTCGGCGCGCTGGTCGTCGTGGTGGCCGCGTTCTGCGTCACCGCGTTCCTGGCGCCCGGATTCCTCAAGACCACCGTGCTGAGCCAGAGCGCGGTGCAGGATGGCGTCAAGCAGATCCTCACCGACAACTTCGGGCTGCCCTCCGTCGGCGCCGTGATCTGCCCCGCCGACGAGGAGGTCGCCGCCGGAGCGACCTTCGACTGCACCACCACGGTCGACGGCGCGGGCAAGACCGTCACCGTCACGATCAAGGACGACGCCGCCAACTACGAGGTCGGCTACCCCCGGTAATTGGCTGGCGCGCGGCGAGCCCGTCGGGAACGATCGCGTCCGTGAGTGACTACACCGTGCGGACGTTGCGACCCGACGAGCACCGCGCCGCCGCCGACCTGTTCCGGGCCACCCTCCACGTCGCGCCCACCACCGACGAGACGTGGCAGCTCTCCGACCGCATGCTGCAGCCCGGGCGCACGCTCGGCGCGTTCGACACCGAACTGGTCGGCACCGCGCGATCGTTCGACGCCGAGCTGACCGTGCCCGGCGGGGCCCGCGCCGGTGTCGCCGCCGTCACCGGTGTCGGCGTCCGGTCCGACCGCACCCGTCGCGGCATCCTCACCGAGCTGATGCGCGCCCAGCTCGCCGACATCGCCTCCCGCGGCCTGCCGTTCGCGGCGCTGCGCGCCAGCGAAGGCGTCATCTACAACCGCTACGGCTACGGCGTCGCCACCCGCAGCCGCAGTTACGAGATCGACCGGCGGCGTGCCACGTTCCGGCCGGACGTCCCTGCCGGCGGCCAGATCGAGCTGTGGCCGCTGGACACCGCGCTGGAGCGGCTGCCCGAGTTGTACGCCGCGCTCCCGCAGGCGCGCCCCGGCACGATGAGCCGTCCGCCGTACTGGTGGCCCGCCTGGGAGCGGCACGCGCGCGAGGTGTCCGGCCCGGTGGTCACCGCCGTGCACCAGGGACCGCAGGGACCCGACGGGTACGTGGTCTACACCGTCGACCGCAAGCACTGGAACGAACCCGCCGTGCTGGAGATCCTGAGCCTGCACACCGCGGGCGGCGAGGCGTTCGACGGGCTGTGGCGCTACCTGCTCAGTGTCGACCTCGTCGACACCATCCGCGCCGACGAACGGCCCGTGGACGAGGTGCCGGAACTGTTGTTCACCAAAATCCGCGCGGTCCGCGAAACCGGCGGCGGGGACGAACTGTGGCTGCGGCTGGTCGACGTGCCCGCCGCGCTGGGCGCCCGCGAGTACGAGGGCGATCCGGTCGTGCTGGAGGTCGTCGATCCGGTGGTGGAGGGCAACTCCGGGCGCTACCGCGTCTCGCCCGCTGGGATGAGCCGCACCGGCTCCGCGCCGGACCTGCGGCTCGGGGCGGACGCGCTGGCGATGCTCTACTTCGGCACGTGGCGGCCCTCGCAGCTCGCCTCCGCCGGGCGGATCCAGCCCGCCGACCCCACGGCGACGGCGCGAGCCGACCGCCTCTTCGCCACACCCGCACCGGCCTGGTGTGGTACACACTTCTGAGAAGCTTCTCTCGGGGGTGATCCGGCTGGTGAGGGCCGTTGTCCTGCTCGCCATCGCGGCGTTGCTGGTGTCCGGTTGCGACAGTGAGGCACCCGCACCGCCGGTTCCCACCTCGCATCCGGTGACCGCCACCTCCGCCGCGGGCACCACGGCGAGCCTGACGCCCGCGCGGCGGGTGTTCGACCCCGCGCACGTCCAGGACGGGGTGTGGCGGGTGCTCACCGAGTCGTACCTGATCACCGCTGTCGGCGAGGTGTCCTGCCCCGGCGGTGAAGATGTCGTCGCCGGACGGATCTTCGAGTGCACTGTGGACATCGCGGGGGAGAAGAAGAAGGTGACGATCACGGTGCGCGACGCCGACGGCGGCTACGAGGTCTCCCAACCGGAGCCATGAGCGGGTTCGTGATCCGGCCGCTGGCCGCGGGGGAGGAGCGGGCCGCCTTCGAGGTGCTCGGCCGGTCCCTGCACGCCGTCGTCACCGACGAGTTCTGGTCGCGGCGGGCCGCATCGTTCCCGGCCGAACGACGCTTCGGCGCCTTCGCCGGACCGGACACCGTGGGGGTTGCGGGATCCTTCGCCACCCGCTCGCCGTGCCGGGCGGGAAAACGCTTCCCGTGGCCAGGCGCTGCGCATCGCCCGCGCCGTGTTCCGCTCCGACGCCCCGGACAGCGGCAGCGTCGGATACTCGGCGACGAGGCGCGGGAACGTCTGATCGGGGAACACCAGGTCGCCGTCCACACCGGACCGCGCGGGGACGACGGGTTCGTCCTCTACCGCGCCGACGAGCAGCGCTCGTTCGACCAGCCGGACCTCGGGGCGGCGCTGCTGGTGCGGGACCTGCACGCCCGCGACACCGCGGCGCTGGCCGGGTTGTGGCGGTTCCTGCTGCGCATCGACCTCGTCGCCGAGGTCCGCGCGCCGGGCCGTCCGCTGGACGATCCGCTGCCCCTCCTGCTCACCGACCCGCGCGCCTGCGCCGTCACCGGCCTGACCGACCACACCTGGCTGCGGCTGGTCGACGTGCCCGCCGCGCTCGCCGCCCGCGCCTACGGGCCGGTGCGGAACCGGACCTGCGGCTGACCGCGGACACCCTCGCGATGCTCTACCTCGGCGACCGGCGGCCCAGCGCGCTCGCCGCCGCCGGGCGGCTGGAGGTGCCGCGCCCGGCGGCACTGCCGCACGCGGACGCCCTCTTCCACACCGCCGTCCCGCCGTGGTGCGGCACGCCGTTCTGAACCAGCCGGGTCAGCCGAGCATGTCCTCGATGAGGTCCGCGGCCCGCCGCGTCCCGCCCTCGGCTCGCGCGTCCGCGCGCAACTGAGCCGAACGGCGCGCGACCCCGGGATCGGTGACGAGTTCCGTCAGCGCCGCCCACAGGGTTTCGGCGGTGGCCTCGGCGGTGTCGATGCGGCGCGCCACGCCCAGTTCGACGAGCCGGTCGGCGTTCTGGAACTGTTCCGCGGCCTGCGGGACGGCGATCATCGGCACCCCGGCGGAGAGTCCTTCGCTGCTGCCGCCCATGCCGGCGTGAGTGACGAACGCGTCGGCCTTCTCCAGGACGGCGACCTGTGGCACCCACGAGTGCACCTCGACGTTGCGCGGGATCTCGCCCAGTTCGGCCGGGTCGACGTACTTGCCGATCTGCAGCACGACGTGCCAGCCGGGCCGGTCCCCGAAGGCCGCCAGGCACTGCCGGTAGAACTCCGGCTGACGCGTGTAGGCGGAACCGAGGGAGACCAGCAGCACGTTGTCCGCATCGGAGGGACGCGTCCAGGAACCCGCACGCTCACCGAGGCACGGGCCGACGAACGTGACCGCCCCGGTGTCGACCTGATCGGCGTGCGGCTGCATCGCCCGCGGGATCAGGGCCAGTGCCCGCGCGGGACGGCCGGAGAAGGCGTCGACGTCGGTCGTGGTGGCCCCATTGCCCGACAGCCACCGCGCGAACTTCGCCCGGTAGCCCTCGGCTCCGGGCAGCTGCCACAGCTGCGCCGAGACCTCCTCCTCGTAGCCCTTCCACGCCACGAACGTCGGGGACAACTGCAGGACCGGCCGGCCCTGCGACTCGGCGAGGGCGCGCGCGGCGTAGGCGCCGATGTCGTAGAGGTAGAGGTCGGCGGGATCGGCGTCGTAGACGGCGTGCAGCTGTGGCAGCGCCTGGATGGCGTCGTCGAGGAACAGCTCCATCGCGGCGATCGGGTCGTCGGGCCAGTCGTTGTCGGCCACCGGCAGCGTCGAGGTGCAGGTGACCGGCTCGGCGCCGGTGCCCGCGACCAGGTCACGCACCGCGGGGTCGTTGGCGTAGGTCACGCGATGGCCGCGGGCCACCAGCTCACGGATGACCTCGAGGCTCGGCAGGACGTGGCTGACGGCGGGAACGCCGACCATCGCGATGTGCGCGCGACGACGGGACAGGGAAGACATGGGACACCACTTCTCGGGAGATCTCGGACGGCACAGGGGACACGACCAGCTCGGGTCAGCCGTAGATCTGAGGGAAGCGCATGATCACGACCCTAACCCGCGGTGGGACGTGGCGCACCGGGTTTTCCGTCGCGCCCGTTGATCAGTGCCTCGATGCCGTCGAGGATGCGGGCCAGCCCGAACTCGAAGGCGTGCGGATCGGACGGTGCCTGGTATGCCTCCCCGGCGGACGCGCCGACCCGCGCCGCCAGCGGGAACCGGTCCGGGTCGAACACCTTCTCCAGCAGTGGCGCGTAGGACTCCCACCACTGCACGTCGCTCCGGCCGCTGCGCCGCGCCGCCTGCCCGGCCTCGACCACGCCACGCATCGCGGACTGCACGTAGCCCAGCACCAGCGTCAGCGCGGCGTTCTCCCTGGCGAGGTGTTCCAGCCCGCCCCGCCATCCGCCGGGCACGTCGTCCGGGCGTGCGGTCTCGCCGACGACCGTGTCGATCATCAGGTCCAGCAGCTCGGCCTTGCCCGGCACGTAGGTGTAGAGCGACATCGTGCTGGCGCCCAGCTCCTCGGCGACCCGCCGCATCGACACGGCGGTCAGGCCCGCGGCGTCGGCGAGGCGGATCGCGACGCGGGTGACCTCCTCGACGGTGAAGCGGGCCTTCGGACCCCGGGACGGTGCCTCGTGCAACCCCCAGAGGAGCTCGAAACTGCGTTTCGGGTCGCCGCTCGCGCTGTACTCGGTCATCTGACGGCGCGGGCAAGACCACCTGTGTGCGCATCCTCGCCACCCTGCTGCGGCCCGACGCCGGCCGTGTGAGCGTGGCGGGTCTCGACGTTGTCCGGGACGCCGCGCGGGTCCGCTACCGCATCGGGCTGGTCGGCGAGCACGCCGCGGTCGACGCGGTGCTGGGCGGGCGGCAGAACCTGGAGATGTTCGGCAGGCTCTACCACCTCGGCGCGCGCCGGGCGCGGCAGCGGGCGGCGGAACTGCTGGAGCGGATGGGCCTGGCGGAGGCGGGGGAGAAACCGGTCAAGCAGTACTCCGGCGGGATGCGCCGCCGCCTCGACCTGGCCGCCGGGCTGCTGCTCACCGGAGGTGCTGTTCCTGGACGAGCCCACCACGGGGCTGGACCCGCGCGGCCGCAGCGAGGTGTGGGCCGCGGTGCGGGAACTCGTCGCCGAGGGCACCACGGTGCTGCTCACCACCCAGTACCTCGACGAGGCCGACCAGCTCGCGGGCCGGATCGCGGTGCTCGACCACGGCGCGCTCGTCGCCGAGGGCTCCCCGGCGGAGCTGAAGTCCCGCATCGGCGGCGACCGCGTCGAAGTGGTCCTGCACGACGCCGCGGACCTGCCCGCCGCGGCCGCGCTCGCCACCCGGGTCACCGGCGCCGAGGCCGAGCGGGGCGACAACGGTTTCAGTGTCCCGGCGCACGACCGGGTCCGGGTGCTGGCCGGGCTCGCGGCGGCCTTCGACGGGGCCGGGATCGGCATCGCCGACCTCACCCCGCGCCGCCCCACGCTCCACGAGGTGTTCCTGGAGCTGACCGCACGAGAGGTGCCGGTATGACTGCCCTGCGCTGGACCATCACCGACTGCTGGACGATGACCCGCCGCGAACTGGTGCACTGGACGCGCCGGCCGGCCGCGGTGATCGTCGGTCGGCATCGAGACCACCTTCACCGGGATCGCCACCGACGTCGCACGTGGCTCCACCGACCGGTTCCGCTCACTGCCGATGGCCTCGGCCGCCCCCGTGGCGGGCCGGGCGGTCGCCGATCTGCTCAACTCGGTCGCGGGCCTGGTCGTCCTCGCCGGGTGCGGGCTGCTCGTGCTGCTGCGGTTCGCGCTGCTGTGGCTGGGCCTCTGCCTCGGACTCGTCGCCAAGGGCCCGGAAAGCGTGGTGGCCCTGCAGATCCTGGTGTGGCCGCTGGGTTTCCTGTCCAACGTGTTCGTCTCGCCCGGCACCATGCCCGGCTGGCTCGGCACGATCGCGGACGCCAACCCGCTCTCGGCGACGGCGGCCGCGGTGCGCGATCTGCTCGGCAACCCCGGCTGGCACACCGGCAGCTGGTTCGACGACAACGCGCTGCTGCTGGCGGTGCTGTGGCCGACGGTGGGCATCGCGGTGTTCCTGCCGCTGTCGGTGCGCCGCTACCGCAGGCTCAGCCGGTGAACTGACCGGGCCGGCCCCGCCCCCAGGCGAGGCCGGCTCCGCACCGACCCCAGGAGAACCCGGTACGCCGGTCTTCTCCGATCTTGCTCACCTCACGCCGCGCGCAGCGCCTCCCGGAACCCGACCTTCGCGCCGGTGCGCAGGACGGCGTTGCGGTAGATCCGCGCGGACAACCACACCAGCACCGGGATCAGCACCACGACCAGCCCGACCGACACGATCGCCTCCCACGGCGCCACCCCGCCCATCGCCAGCCGCATCGGCATCAGCGTCGGCGCGAACACCGGGATGATCGACAGCACCGCGACCAGGCTGCTGCCCGGATCGGAGGGCAGCACCGAAATCCCCACCACGTACCCGGCGATGACGAAGAACAGCGCCGGGGTGACCGCGCCGCCCACGTCCTCCTGCCGCGACACCAGCGCCCCCAGCCCGGCGAAGACGATCGAGTACATCAGGAACCCCAGCAGGTACCACACGATCAGCCACACCACGGTGCCCGCCGCGGCCGACACCGAGATCGTCAGCACCCCGGTGGCCAGCCCGGAGGCGATCCCGACCACCCCGATCAGCACCATCTGCATCAGCCCGACCGCGCCGATGCCCAGCACCTTCCCGGTCATCAGCTGCCACGGCCGCACCGTGGCCAGCAGCAGCTCCACCACCCGGCTGGTCTTCTCCTCGACCACACCCTGCGCGACCGACTGCCCGTTGATCATCAGCGACAGGTAGATCAGCACCCCGGCGATGATCCCGAGCACCAGCTGCTGCGAGTTGTAGGGGTAGGGCGGCTCGATCGGCTGCACGTCCACCCCTGCGCTCGCGACCGCGGCGTTGACCTGCGCGGGATCGCCGCCGAGGCCGGTGATCTGCTGGTTGAGCGCGAGCTGGCTGGCCAGCACGTTCAGCGCCGTGCGCAGGTTGTCGTCGAGGTCCTGCTTCACCACGACCTGCACGCGGGAACCGTCGCCGACCAGCAGCGCGTCCAGGCCGCCGTCACTCACCTGCGCCCGGCCCGCCGCCTCGTCGGGCACGGTCCGCACGTCCAGCGTTTCGCCGACGGTCTGCCCGGCGGCCTGCAGCGGCGCCGCCATGGGCGCGGTCGGCCCGGTCACGCCGACCGTCGCGTCCGCGCCGTCACCGCCGCTGATCAGCCGCATCACCACGGTGAACCCGACGATCACCACCAGCAGCGCCAGCGTGCTCAGCCGGTAGGCCCTCGACCTGAGCCGGATGCCGATCTCGCGGGAGGCGATGAGCGACACGCCCGCCCAGCCGCCCTGGTCCATCCGGGGCATGGTCATGCCGCCACCTCCTCGGTCACCACGTGCCGGAACAGATCGGTCAGCGACTGCCGCCGTCGCGCGAACTCGTGCACGGGCCCGCTCTCCAGCGCGGCGCGCAGCACCACCTGGTCGTCGGCGTCCTCGGCCAGCTCCAGTTCGGTGTGGCCGTCCTCGTGCCGCAGCACGGTCACACCGGGCAGCCCGGAGGCCCACCCCGGCGCGGCATCCGGCGCGTGGACCAGCAGCCGCACCACCGAGCCGGCCTGCAGCTCACCGACCGTGCCGCAGGCGACCATCCGGCCGTCGCGCACGATGCCGATCCGGTCGCACAACCGCTCCACCAGATCGAGCTGGTGGCTGGAGAACACCACCGGCACACCCTCGGCGGCCTTCTCCCGCAGCACCTGGCTCATCACGTCCACCGCGACCGGGTCCAGCCCGGAGAACGGCTCGTCCAGCACCAGGATCGCCGGATCGTGCACCAGCGCCGCGGCCAGCTGCACACGCTGCTGGTTGCCCAGGCTGAGCTTCTGCACCTCGTCGTCCCGGCGCGCGGCCACCCCGAGCCGCTCGGTCCAGGTCGCCACCGACCGGCGCGCGGTGGCCGCCGTCATGCCGTGCAGCCGGGCCAGGTAGACCAGCTGCTCACCGACCTTCATCTTCGGGTACAGCCCGCGTTCCTCGGGCATGTACCCGATGTGGCGCCGCGTTTCCAGCGTCACCGGGGTGCCGTCCCAGCGCACCTCGCCGTCGTCGGCCGAGAGCACCCCCAGCACGATCCGCATCGTCGTGGTCTTGCCGGCTCCGTTGCTGCCGACGAACCCGAACAGCTCGCCCGCCCGCACGTCGAACGTCATGTCCGACAGCGCGAGCCGCTGTCCGTAGCGCTTGGTCAGACCGTCGATCCGCAGTTGCCTGTCCGCCACCTCGTCCCCCTTCCCGTTGTGGAAAAACTGATATCACTATGCTACATTCGAGCCATCAAAGCAACGGAGCGAGGGGAGTCCCCATGGAAACCGTCGTGGACATGCCGGCGCCGAGCACGCGGGAACGCCTGGTGCGCGCCGTCAACGGATTCGTCATGCTGGGCGTGGCGCTCGTGCTGGTGGTGGCCGGAGTCGTCCTGCTCGCCATCAGCGGGGGAGCGGCCGCGCTCGTGGTGCTCGGCGTGATCCTCGCGCTGGCCGGGATCGTGTCGCTGCGCGGGCTGACGCCGGTCGCGCCCGGCGAGGCGCGCGTGGTTCAGCTGCTCGGCCGCTACGTCGGCACCCTGCGCACCGCCGGGCTGCAGTGGGTCAACCCGTTCACCCAGCGGCGCAAGATCTCCACCCGCATCCGCAACCACGAGACCGGTGTCGCGAAGGTCAACGAGGCCGACGGCAACCCCATCGAGATCGCCGCGGTGGTCGTGTGGCAGGTCGCCGACACCGCGCAGGCCACGTTCGAGGTGGACGACTTCGTCGAGTTCGTCGCCATCCAGAGCGAAACGGCGGTCCGCCACATCGCCAACGCCTACCCCTACGACACCCCGGACGACAACCGGATGTCGTTGCGGGACAACGCCGAGGAGATCACCGAGAAGCTCTCCGCGGAGATCGCCACCCGGGTGGCCTCCGCCGGGGTGAAGATCATCGAATCCCGGATCACGCACCTTGCCTACGCCCCGGAGATCGCGCAGGCGATGCTGCGGCGCCAGCAGGCCGGGGCCGTGGTGGCCGCGCGCCAGCGCATCGTGGAAGGCGCGGTCGGCATGGTGGAGATGGCGCTGGACCGGCTCGCGCAGCACGACGTCGTCGAGCTGGACGAGGAACGCAAGGCGACGATGGTGAGCAACCTGCTCGTCGTCCTCGTCGGCGACCGGGACGCCCAGCCGGTGGTCAACACCGGGACCCTGTACCAGTAGATGCCGCCGGAACGGAAGAAGATCCTGCTGCGGCTCGACCCGGCCGTGCACGATGCGCTGGCGCGCTGGGCCGGGGAAGAGCTGCGCAGCACCAACGCGCAGATCGAGTTCCTGCTGCGCAAGGCACTCGCGGACGCCGGACGGCTGCCCCGCGAGGTGGGCCGGATGCGCCCGCGGGGGCGCCCCAGGAAAGAGGACGAAGATGGACCGGACTGACTCGCTCGCCGGGCAGCTGTTCCTGCTCGCCTACGACACGAAGAAGCAACGTCTGGTGTCGCGGTCCGAACTGGGCTACGCCCTGCGGGCCGCGGCGCTGGCCGACCTGGTGCTCGGCGGCTACCTCGTCGACGAGCGCGGCAAGGCGGCCCCGGCCGGTCCGGCGCCCGCGCTGGACCCGGTGCTGGAGGAGATCCTCGCCGAGATCGGCGGCACCTCGCCCCGGTCCTGGAAACGCTGGGTGGGCCGCCACCGGCACACGATGGTGCCCGCCGTGCGGGAGCAACTGGCCGCCGACCGGGTGATCCGGGTCGAGTCCAGCCGGGTGCTGGGCCTGTTCCCGGTCCACCGCGTCACCCTGCGCCACCCCCACGAGGTCCGGCGGGTTTCCGAGGAGGTGCGGCGGGTGGTGCGCGGCGGGCAGCCCACGTTCCGCGTGGAGGCCCGGCTCGGCGCGCTGTGCGCCCTGGCAGGCGCGGCGGAACTGCGGACGGTGCTGAGCCGCGCGGAACGCCGCCAGTACAAGACCCGGCTGGCCGAGCTGGGCCGCCCGGTCGAGCCCGTCATCACCGCGCTGCGCAAGGCGATCCAGGCCCAGCGCGCCGCCGCGGCCTCCGGCGGCGGCTGACCCGCGCGAGTTCTACGTTCACCGGGCCGCGGCGGTGAGGGCCTTGACCAGCCGGGTCACCGAGTTGCCCAGGTTCCACCGCTGCGCCAGCTCCAGTACCCGGTCCGGATCCGCGGGGGAGGCGGGAACCGTGTCCGGACCGGACATCGAGACCGGCGCGTCGGCGGCGGTGAGCACCACCGTCGGCGCCACCCGCAGGTACTCGGCGGCCTCGGCCAGCTTCACCCGAGTCTTGGGCGGCACGTCCTTGTGGCCCTCGGCGGCGGCCGCGATCAGCCCGCCCAGCGACCCGAACCGGGTGATCAGCTTCGCCGCGGTCTTCTCCCCGATCCCGGCCACCCCGGGCAGCCCGTCGGACGGGTCGCCGCGCAGCATCGCCATCTCGGCGTAGGCGGTGCCCGCGCCCCGCACCGGCACGCCGTAGCGCTCGGCGATCTCCGGCGGGCCCAGCACCTCGGCCTTGGCCCAGCCCTTGCCGACGTAGATCACCGACGCCGGGGTCGGTTCGGTGCGCACCAGCTGGAACAGGTCCCGGTCCCCGGTGATCACTTCGACCGGATCGGTTTTCTCCCGCGCGGTGAGCGCGCCGATGACGTCGTCGGCCTCGTACCCGGCGGCCTCCGCGGTGGCGAACCCGAACGCCTCCAGCAGTTCCAGGATCACCGGCACCTGCGGGGTCAGCGTGTCCGGCACCTCCTCGGCGTTCGCCTCGGCGTCGGCGACGCGGTGCGCCTTGTAGCTGGGCAGCAGATCGGTGCGGAACTTCGGGCGCCAGTCGGCGTCCAGGCACGCGACCAGCCTGCTGGGCCGCCGGTCGGTGACGATACGGGCCAGCGTGTCGGTGAACCCGCGCACCGCGTTGACCGGCGTGCCGTCCGGCGCGGTCATCGAGTCGGGCAGCGCGTAGAACGAGCGGAAGTACAGGCTCGCGGAGTCCAGCAGGGCAAGTGTCACGGCACACAGCCTGCCAGACGCGCCACCGGCCCGGGCCAGATACGCTGCCAGCCATGTCCTCCCGCTCATCCGCGACCCCCGCGCTCGCCCCGGAAACCCTGCGCGCCCGGCTCGACCGGGCCCGTGCCGCCACCGCCGACGCCGGTACCGACGCCCTGCTCATCGCCCCGGGTTCGGACCTGCGGTACCTGATCGGCGAAGCCGGTGGCTCGTTCGAGCGGCTGACGACGCTCGTGGTGCCCGCCGAGGGCACCCCGGCGCTGGTGGTGCCGAAGCTGGAGGCCCCCGGCTACGCCGCGGTCCCGACCGGCGAGCTGGGCGTCGAGGTCGTCACCTGGGTCGACGGCGAGGACCCCTACCGCATGGTCGCCGACCGGCTCGGCAAGCCCGGCCGGGTCGCCGTCAGCGACGGCCTGATCGCGTTGCACGTGCTCGCCTTCCGGGCCGCGCTGGGCGCGGCCGAGCAGACGCTGGCCGGTCCGGTGATCCGCGAGCTGCGGATGCGCAAGGACGCCGCCGAGATCGACGCGCTGCGCACGGCGGGCGCCGCGATCGACCGCGTGCACGCCCGTGTCGCCGAATGGCTGCGGCCGGGCCGCACCGAGGCCGAGGTCGGTGCCGACATCGCCGCGGCGATCGTCGAGGAGGGTCACCTGCACGCCGACTTCGTCATCGTCGGCTCCGGCCCCAACGGCGCCAGCCCGCACCACGACGTGTCCGGCCGCGTGATCGAGCGCGGCGACGTGGTCGTGGTCGACATCGGCGGCCCGGTCCCCGAGGGCTACAACTCCGACTCCACCCGCACCTACGCGGTCGGCGAACCCCGCGACGGCGACGTCGCCGAGACCTACGCCGTGCTGCAGCGCGCCCAACGGGCCTCGGTCGAGTCCGTGCGACCGGGCGTCACCGCGGAGTCGGTCGACGCGGCAGCGCGGAAGATCATCGCCGACGCGGGCTACGGGCAGTTCTTCATCCACCGCACCGGCCACGGCATCGGGCTCGACGTGCACGAGGAGCCCTACATCGTGGAGGGCAACGACCTGGTGCTGGAGCCGGGCATGGCGTTCTCGGTCGAGCCGGGCATCTACCAGCCCGGCCGGTGGGGCGCCCGCATCGAGGACATCGTGGTCGTCACCGAAGACGGGGTCGAACCGCTCAACCGACGCCCGCACGAGCTCGTCGTGCTCGACTCGTGAGCGGCCCGCTGGAGCCGCTGGACCAGGCCATCTCGCGGGAACTGGCCGGCGACGGCCGGTGCAGCTTCACCGACCTGGCCGAGCGGGTCGGGCTGTCGGTCTCGGCGGTGCACCAGCGGGTGCGGCGCCTGGAGCAGCGCGGCGTGATCCAGGGCTACGTGGCGCGCCTGGACAGCGAGCAGATCGGCCTGCCGCTGACCGCACTGATCTCGCTGACCCCCAACGACCCGGCCGCGCCGGACGACTACCCGCAGCGCATCGAGCACATCCGCGAGATCGAGTCGTGTTATTCGGTGGCGGGCGACGAGTCCTACATCCTGCTCGTGCGGGTGGCCTCGCCGCGTGACCTGGAGGAGCTGCTGCGCCGGATCCGGGAGGCCGCGAAGGTGTCCACCCGCACCACGGTCGTGCTGTCCACGCCGTTCGAGGGCCGCCCGCCGACGGTGTGAGGAGTACGATAAAAGGTATGGCAACTCGTAAGGTCACGCTCTCGCTGGACACCGCGGCGATCGAGTACGCCGAACGCGCCGCGAAAGCCCACGGCATCTCACTGTCGGCGTGGCTCTCCCGCGCCGCCCGGCGCGAAGCCGTGCGCACCGGTTACCGCGCCCCCGCCCGCGTGGGGGCCGAGCGCCTGGCCGCCGCCGACGAGGCGGAACTGGCCGCGGCGGAGAAGGACCTGCGTGCGGAAGGGTGAAATCTGGGCGTACAAACCGCCCACCCACCAGGCCAGGGAACGCACGGTGCTGCTGCTGTCCTCCGATGGCGTCAACGAATCCGACCGCCCCTGGCTCATCGGCACCGAACTGCTCGAACAGGACCCGCAGGACATCCTCGGCGTCGCGCTGGACAGCCGGTTCTGGGTCTCGACGCTGTTTTTGACCCGCCTCTACCGCGGATGGCTCATCGAGCAGATCTCCGAGATCGACCAGGTAACACTGGAACAGGTGGACATCGCCCTGCGCGCGGCGCTCGACCTGTAGGGGCGAGCGCCAGCGAGCTGCCCTGCCCTAAAAGAAGCTGGGTGGTCATCCCGGAGCCGGCCCGTCCGGCGAGGACTCTTTTGATCTTTGAAGCCGCGCCGCCTTCGGCAGGCGAAAAGAGCGGCGCTACGCGCCCTGACCTGGGCTTTCCCCCGACGCCTGATCGTCTAACGGGCGGCTGTGTATCGGGGGTGGGGGAGGTGTGGGTGAGGTGGTGGTTTTTTTCGGTGCCAGGCCGCCGGTTCAGGGCATGGGCGGTGAGGTGGCGGTGCGGCTCGTGTTGCCGGGTGGCGGTTCCAGGCACGCTCAACCGGCCGTCATCATCGCCGCCGGGTGCAGGTTTCCGTCCGTTCCCGACAGGCACGCCGCCGCGGCACCGTCGGTGGCCAGGAACTCGGTCAGGCACCGGCCGAACTGGGCGTGTCCGTTGGCGTTGGGGTGGAACGATTCCTGAATGGCATGGCCGGCCCGGTCGGCGTCGGTGAGGTCGTTGAGTTGCAGGGTGAGCCTGCTGAACCATTCCTTGGAGGCATCGTTGCCGCCGCTGCACGCTTCGTGGCCCAGACCGGCACGGGAGAGGTCCAGGAATCGCGCACCGGCCTGCGCGGCGGCGGTGGCGAGTCCACGGGAGAGCACCGGCACGCCCTGCTGAACGACCCATTCCAGGTCCTCGGTGCGGAACGGGCAGCCATTGAGGTTCTGCAGGTTCGCCGGGATGCCGGGGCCGATCGGGGCGGCGTAGGACTGCAGCACCAGCTGGTAGTCCCCGGGCTCGTATCCGGCGCGGGCGAGGACCGTCTTGATGTCGGACAGCGCACTGACCACCTTCGGCACCATCGCGTCGATCCGCTGCTGCCACGTGGGCGCGATCGCGGTGCGGCACGGGGCGTTGCCGGAGATGAACCACGCCTGGAAGCACTCGGAGATCAGCTGGGAGAAGTGCGGATCGTCGTTGGCGCCGACCGCGACGACGATCGCCGACACCCGGTGCGTCTTCACCAGGTCCGCGAGCTGCCCGGCCTGCGACGGCTCGGTCCACTGCCGGGTGTCGCCCAGCCCGACCTGCGCGGCCGGTGCGCCGGAGCACGCCAGGTTGACCTTCTCGGCGATGCCCGGCACGTCCGTCTTCTCGACCGTGGCGTTGGGGGAGCGGTGGCACCAGTTGCCGCCGGTGCCGTTGGTGTCGGCGGTGTAGTCGCCCGCGCCCTCACCGGACAGGGTGCTGTCGCCCATCGACACGATCGTCAGCGGGCCCGTGCCCGGCGGGCCGGGACGGTCGAGGGGACCGGGTGGTGTGCCGGGCCCGCTGAACGCGAAGATCCCCACGAGCACCAGGACGAAGAGCAGAACGCCCCCGCCGATCCACCACCGATAGCGTCGCACCGGTGGCAGTTTAGAGAAGAGATCGCCAAGCCCTGGTGAACCCCGGTCCCGATGATCACCACTCCCGCTACGGTCGGGGTGAACACCGATCATTCCCGAGGGGGCAGGGTGCCGGCGGGAGCGAGCGCGCTGGGAGTGGCCGTGCCGGCCGCCGTGGCAGGCGCGGCACTGATGGGCTTGGCCAGCGCCGCGCAGGCGCGCGCCACCAAGCAGGTCGACGCCGCCCGCACCCTCGACCCGGCGCTGCTGACCCGTCTCGTGCGGCGGCCGCTGTGGCTGGCCGGGATCGTGGCCACCGTCGCCGGGCTGGTACTGCAACTGGTCGCGCTCGCGTACGCGCCGCTGCTGGTGGTGCAGCCGCTGCTGGTGACCTCGCTGGTGTTCGCCGGGTTCTTCACCGCACGGCTGGAACACCGCCCGCCCGACGCCGTCCTCGCCGCGGGTTCGCTGCTGTGCGTGGCCGGGCTGGCGGTGTTCATGGTGCTGGCCCGGCCCGGTGAGCACGGCACGACGTTCGTGTCCGGTCCCGCGCCCGTCGTGCTGGCCCTGACCCTGGCCGCGCTGACCGTGTTCGGGCTCGCGGTGTCGGTGCTCTCCCGCGGCGCGCTGGGGGTGCTGGGTCTCGCGGTCGCGACGGGAGTCCTCTACGGCGTGACCGCGGGCCTGATGAAGGTCGTCGCCGGGCAGGCGCGGGAAAACCTCGCGGCACCGTTCACGCATCCCGTGCTGTACGTGGTGTGCGTGGTGGGCCCGCTCGGGTTCCTGTTGAGCCAGAACACCTTCCAGCGCGGCGAATACCTCACCCCGGCGCTGGCCGTGATCACCGCGCTCGACCCGCTCGCGGGCGTCGCGATCGGCGTGTGGTGGCTGGGCGAGACCGTGAACACCGACCCGGGCGCGGTCACCGGCGCCGCGGTGGCGGGCGTGGTCGTCGTCGCCGGAATCGTCGTGCTGGCGGCGCGGGCCGCGCGCCTGACTCGTGAGGTGGTGCGGTGAAACAGGTTCTGGTGCTGTCGGCGACCATGGGGGAAGGGCACAACGCCACCGGTCGTGCCCTCGCCGAGGCCGTGCACCGGCGGTGGCCGGAGGCGGAGATCCGCTGGCTGGACGCGCTCGACGTGATGGGCCCCGGTGTGGGACCGCTGTTCCGGCAGATCTATGTCACCAACGTGCGGCGCACCCCGTGGCTGTATGAGTTGTTCTACTCGCTGCTGTGGCGCTCCCGATGGTTCGCCGCGGCGTGCAAACGGTTCACCGGCGCATGGTGCGGACGGCGTCTGGCGCGCATCGTCGGGCAGCCCGACCTGGTGCTGTCCACCTATCCGCTGGGCACGGCCGGGCTGGAGTGGCTGCGCCGCCACGGCCGCCTGCCCGCCCCGGTCGGCGCGTGGATCTCCGACTTCGCGCCGCACCCGTTCTGGGTCTACGGCCGCGTCGACCTCAACCTCGTCATGCACCCGGTGGCGATCCCGCCCGCCGTGCGGTGCGTGCCCGGCGCGCCGGTGGCCGTGTCCGCGCCGCCGGTGCGCGCGGTGTTCCGGCCCGGCGACTCCGCCGCGGTCCGCCGCCGGCTGGGTCTGCCACCGGCGGCGTTCGTCGCGCTGGTGTCGTGTGGTTCGCTCGGGTTCGGGCAGGTGGAAGCCGCGGCGCGGGAACTGCTGGCGGCCCATCCCTCGGTGGTGCCGGTGGTGGTGTGCGGGCGCAACGAGCGGCTCGCGCGGGCCCTGCGGCGGCTGACCGATGCGCGGTTGCGGGTGCTGGGCTGGACCGACGAGATGCCCGCCTACACCGTCGCCGCCGATGTGGTGGTGACCAACGCGGGTGGCGCGACCGGGCTGGAAGCGCTCGCCTGCGGCAGGCCGGTTCTGATGCACCGGCCCATCGCGGCGCACGGCCGCGCCAACGCCCGGCTGATGGCGGAGGCCGGGCTGGCCGTGGTGTGCGAGGCCGACGGCGAACTCACCCGCGCCGTCGGGCACCTGGTCGAGACGCCCGGGGCGTGGAAGTCACTGGCCGAAGCGGCCGCCCGGCATCTGGAGTCCGCCGGTGATCTCGACGTGGCGCTGTCGGCGCTGCTTCGCCAGGCCGCTTGTCACCGCGCCACGGCGGGGTGATGCTGGTTCGGGAGGTGGTCGGCGTGACCGAGGTGCTGTTCCCGCTGCTGTCGGACAACGATCCGGACGCCGAGGGTGTGGTGGCGACCTGGTTCGTCCACGACGGCGAACGGGTCGACGAGGGTGACCTGCTGGCGGAGGTCGCGCTGGACAAGGTCGACGTCGAAATCTCCGCACCCGCTCCCGGGGTGGTGCGGTTGCTGGCCAAGGAGGGCGACGCGCTCGTCCAGGGCGCGTTGATAGCGCGGGTCGAATGACCGGGTTTCCCGCCCCACCTCGCCGGGAAGCCGGGACGATGCGCTGCCGGTTCTGCGACACCCCGCCCGCGGCCGGGGAACGCCGGATACCGGGCCCGTCCGGCCCCATCTGCGCGCGATGCGTGGAGGCCGGCCTCGGCGTGGTCCGCGACGGTCGCGCCCGCACCAGCCGTGGCGGCACCGACCTGGAGCGGCTGCGGTCCCCAGGAACACCGTGCGAGTTCTGCGACCGCACCGACCGCCGCACCTTCTTCGGCTTCCACCGCACCCTGCCGCGCATGCGCTGCCCCCAAACGAACGCCACCATCTGCGACGACTGCCTCGACCGCGGGGGCACGCTGCTCAACCAGGCGCTGCGCCACGCCTGACCGTCAGGCTGCCGGTGCCATCCGTCGTCACGACCTCCGTGGTCCGCGGGCTCGGAACGTGCTCGGCGCCATCCCGGTCTCCCGGCGGAACATGGCCGTGAACGCGGCTGGTGTGTCGTAGCCGAGGGTGGCCGCGACGGCCGTGACCGGGGTGCCGGTGGCCAGCAGGGTGATCGCGTGCAGGACGCAGGCCCGTTGCCGCCATCGCTGGTAGGTCAGCCCGGTTTCGGCGGGGAAGAGGCGGTTGAGGGTGCGTTCGCTCAGGTGTGATCGCGCGGCCCAGTCGGCCAGCGGGACGTGGATGCCGGGCTCGTGCTGGAAGCGTTTGCACAGTGCCCGCAGCCGGGGGTGGCGGGGCAGGGGCAGGTCGAACGGCAGCGGCGTGAGTGCCTGGATCTCGTGCAGGATCAGCTCCATCACCGCCCCGTCACGTCCGCGTGCCGGGTACTCCGGGGTGATGTCCACGGCCGCGAGCAGCAGTTCGCGCAGCAGCGGGGAGACCGCCACGACTCGGCAGCGGGCGGGGAACCACGGTACGGCGGCCGGTTCCAGGTAGAGGCTGCGGGTGCTGACCCCGCGCATCACCACCTGGTGACCGGTGCGGGGCGGGATCAGCACCGCCCGGTCGGTGGGCACCGTCCAGCTGCCGTCGCCCGTGTCGACCTGCATGGTGCCCGTCGCGCCGTAGAGGAACTGCGCGCGGCGGTGCTCGTGGAAGGCGAGCACGTGCCCGGGCGGGTAGTCGGTACCGATCGCCAGCACGTCGCGGTCCAAATGGTCGACGTCGGCGAGGGGGACGTTGCGCACCGGCGCCAGTGTAGTGGCGAGTACGCGATGGAATCTGGCGCGTTGTCGGATGCCCGCCACCCGGACCGGCGCATACCGTGCCGGAAGTGACCTTCCTCGTCCTGCTCGCGTTCGGCTGCCTCACCGGGGTGACCACGGTGCTGTTCGGCTTCGGCGGCGGGTTCCTCACCGTGCCGGTCGTGGTCGCCGTGACCGGTGACATGCACGTCGCGGTGGCGACCTCGACCGCCGTGATGGTGGTCAACTCGCTCGCCGCCACCGTCGCCCAGGCGCGGGCGGGCCGGATCCGCCGCAGCTACGTGTGGCCGCTGATCGCCTTCATCGCGCTCGGCGCCGCGTTCGGCTCGCTGGCCGCGACCCGGTTGCCCGAGCGCGTCCTGCACGTCGCGTTCATCGCCTACCTCGTGATCACCATCGTGGACTGCCTGGCGCGCAACGGTTTCCTCCACCGTCCACTCGAGACGCCCCGGAAGCTCGGCCCGGTCACCCGGACCGCGGGCGGCGTCGGCATCGGCGCGGTCGCCAGCGCGCTCGGTGTCGGCGGCAGCGTGATGACCGTGCCGCTGCTGCGCCGCAGCGGCCTGCCGATGACGGAGGCGACCGCGATGGCCAACCCGCTCAGCGCCCCGGTCGCGCTGATCGGCACGGCCATCTACGCCTTCGCCGGCACCGGGAGCGCGGGCCGTGCCGGCTACGTCGACCTGATCGCCGCGGCCGCGCTGCTGTGCGGGTCGATCCCGGCCATCGCGCTGACCCGCCGCCTCACCGCCCGCATCCCGGACCGCGTCCACGCGATCGCCTACCTGGCGATGCTGGCGGGCGTGACGATCGCGATGATCGTCACGCCCTGAGCATCACCCGCGCTGCTCGGCCCACCAGGCGCGCCCCTCCTCGGGCAGCGTGGAGATCGGGTCGTAGAACGGGTAGCGGCGGCGCAGCGCCTCGGGGTCGGCGTGTTCGATCCCGGTGCGGTAGTTCTTCGTCCAGTAGGAGATGCCGCGCTCGCGGTCGTAGTCGGCCAGCTGGTGCACCCACCGCTTGCCGACATACGGCACGTCGCACACGATGCGCGGGGTGGCGTAGCCCGGGAGGTAGCCCATGATGGCGTGCTGCAGCTCCTGCGCCTCCCACACCGCCAGCCGCCAGTGCTCGGCGTTGGGGATCATGTCGCACAGGTAGAAGTAGTAGGGCAGGATGTTCGCCTCGCCCTGCAACGCGAAACACAGGTCCAGCAGCGCCGCCGGGGACGCGTTGACCCCGCGCATCAGCACACCCTGGTTGCGCACGTCCCGCACCCCGACCTCCAGCGCCGTGCGTGCCGCCTCGGCCACCAGCGGCGTCACCGACTGGACGTGGTTGACGTGGGTGTGGATCGCCAGGTTCACGCCGCGCCGCCGCGCGGTGCCCGCGACGCGTTCCAGGCCCTCGACGATCTTGGGCTGCAGCCAGTGCTGCGGCAGCCCGGCCAGCGCCTTGGTCGCCAGCCGGATGTCGCGCACCGTCTCGATGTCCAGCAGCCGCATCAGGAACGACTCCAGCTGGTGCCACGGCACGTTCGCCACATCGCCGCCGGAGACCACCACGTCCCGCACGCCGGGCGTGCGGCGCAGGTAGTCGATCATGGCGTCCTGGCGGTCCACCGGTTTGAGCCCGAGCTTGTGCTTGGCGATCTGCTCGGTGGAGTTGCCCACCAGGTCCATCCGCGTGCAGTGCCCGCAGTACTGGGGGCAGGTGGAGAGCAGCTCGGCCAGCACCTTGGTGGGGTAGCGGTGGGTCAGGCCCTCCACCACCCACATCTCCGCCTCGTGCAGCGAGTCGCGCTCGGAATGGGGGTGGCTGGGCCAGTCCGGATCGCGGTCGCTGCGCACCGGCAGCATGTAGCGGCGCACGGGATCGGCGTAGAGGGCGTCGGTGGAGTCCACCGCCATGGTGTTGAGCATCTGCGGCGGCACCAGCATCGACATGGTCGCCAGCTCGCGCTGGTCGGCGGCCAGGTCGTCGTAGAACCGCTCCTCGACCAGGTCGCCCAGCACGGCGCGCAGCTGCTTGATGTTCCGCACGCAGTGCACCCGCTGCCACTGCGCGTCCCGCCACTGGGCCTCGGTCACCTCCCGCCAGCCGGGGAAGCGGCGCCAGTCCGGTTCGGTCAGTTCGGTGCGGCGGTAGGCGTAGGGCTGGGCGGCGACATCGAGGGTGTCGGCGGGGGAGACTTCCTGGATCGCAGTCAACTCTGCTCCTCGTCGGCGGTATGGCGTCAAAATCTACGGTGTAACCGATAATAGTGCGTAAAAACTTTCGTCGCGACCCATCGTGCACACTCGACACGTGACGGACGACAGCACCACGCTCCTGCTGGGCGGGCGGATCCATTCGCCCAGCAACCCCGACGCGACCGCGATGGCCATCAGCGGCGGCACGATCGTCTGGGTCGGCCAGGACGGCCCCGGCCGCGCCCTCCACCCCGGCGCCCGCGTCCACGACCTCGACGGCGCGTTCGTCGCCCCCGGCTTCGTCGACGCGCACGTGCACGCCACCGCGACCGGCCTGCACCTGGCCGGGCTGGACCTCGGCGGGATCGCCGACGCCGCCGGTCTGCTGGCCGCCGTCCGCGCCGCCGCGCGCCCCGGCGAGGTCCTCATCGCCCACGGCTGGGACGAGACCACCTGGACCGGCGACCGGCTGCCCAGCCGCGCCGAGATCGACGAGGCCGCGGGTGGGGCGCCGGTCTACCTCGGCCGCGTCGACGTGCACTCCGCGCTCGTGTCCACCGCGCTGGTCGATCTCGCCCCGGCCGCCCGCGGCGCCGCGGGCTGGTCACCCGAGGGGCCGCTCACCCGCGACGCCCATCACCACGTGCGCGGCGCCGTCCGCGCCGCGCTCACCCGCGAGCAGCGCCGCCGCGCCCAGGACGCGTTCCTGCGCCTGGCCGCCGCGCGCGGCATCGTCAGCGTCCACGAGTGCGCCGGCCCCGATATCTCCGGCGAAGACGACCTCGCCGAGCTGCTCGCGCTGGCCGCCGAACCCGGCTACCCGCAGGTCGTCGGCTACTGGGGCGAACTCGAAGCCGTCGACGTCGCCCACCGCCACGACCTGCCCGGCCTGGCCGGCGACCTCTTCGTCGACGGCGCGCTGGGCTCCCGCACCGCCGCCCTGCACCAGCCCTACCTCGACGAACCCGGCTCCACCGGCGCCCGCTACCTCGACGCCGACACCATCGCCGCCCACCTCGTCGCCTGCACCGAAGCCGGTCTGCAAGCCGGGTTCCACGTCATCGGCGACGCGGGCGTGGCCGAGGTCGTGCGCGGCTTCCAGCTCGCCGAGAAAACCGTCGGGCAACGCGCCCTCGCCGGCCGCCACCACCGGCTCGAACACCTCGAAATGATCGACACCGAGCAGGCGAAGGCCCTCGCGGGCTGGGGCGTCACCGGCTCCGTGCAGCCCCAGTTCGACGCGCTGTGGGGCGGGCCGGACGGCATGTACGCGCAGCGGCTGGGCCGCGAACGGTCGGAGCCGATGAACCCGTTCGCCATGCTCGCCGCCGAAGGAGTCCTGCTCGCGTTCGGCTCCGACTGCCCGGTCACGCCGCTGCAACCGTGGGAGAGCGTGCGCGCCGCGATCCACCACCGCACGCCCGGTTCCGGTCTGTCCGCCCGCGCCGCCTTCACCGCCCACACCCGCGGCGGCCACCGCGCCGCCGGTGTCCACGACGGCGTCACCGGCAGCCTGGTGCCCGGCGCACCCGCGCACTACGCGATCTGGGACGCCGCCGACCTGGTCGTCGCCGCCCCCGACTCCCGCGTCCAGCGCTGGTCCACCGACCCGCGCTCCCGGGTGCCCGCCCTGCCGCCGCTCGAGGACGGCGCGCCACTCCCGGTCTGCCTGCGGACCGTGCGCGGGGGCGAGGTTCTCTACGACGCGTTCACCTCCGCGGAATAAGGTTCATCGCGTGGCAGCACCCTCCGCAGGCACCGTCGAGCCGACCGGCGTCCCTGCTTCCCGTCCCGCCCGGACGAAGCGGAACTGGCGGGCGTGGCTGCTGCGCCTCGCGCTCGCCGCGGCGTCGGGATTCGTCTTCTACCTCAGCTTCGCGCCGCGCGACCTGTGGTGGCTCGCCCCGCTCGCCTTCGCCGGGTTCGGCTTCGTGCTGCGCGGACGGCGGTTGTGGGGCGGGCTGGGCTACGGCTTCGTGTTCGGGCTCGGCCTTTACCTGCCGCTGCTGTTCTGGCTGCAGGACTTCCTCGGCCGCAGCTTCGGATCCGCGCCGTGGCTGGCGTTGTCCGCCGCGCTCGCCGCCTACCTCGGCCTGGCCGCCGCGTTGTGCACCGTGGTGGCCCGGCTGCCCGGCGCGCCGGTGTGGATGGCGATGGTGATCATCGCCAGCGAAACCCCGCGCACCTGGTGGCCCGGTGGCGGGTTCCCGTGGGGCAGGGTCGCGTTCAGCCAGCCCGAAGGTGCGTTCACGCCGCTGGCTTCCGTCGGCGGAGCGCCGCTGCTCGGATTCGCCGTCGTGGTCACCGGTTTCGGCCTGACCGCACTGCTCGTGCACGCCGGCAGGCGAGACTGGCGCGCGGTGCGGCTGCCCGTGGTCGCCGCGGTGGTGCCGGTCGTCGCGGGACTGGCCCTGTGGCCCACGATCGGCACCGGCGCGCAGGCAGGCACCCGCACCGTCGCCGCCGTCCAGGGCAACGCGCCCGACGTGGGCCTGGACCTGATGTACGAGTCGGCGACGCTGCGGGCGAACCACCTCGCGCAGAGCGAGGTGCTGGCAGGGCAGATCCGCTCCGGCGCGGTGCCGCGCCCGGACCTGATCGTGTGGCCGGAGACCGCGACCGACCTCACCACCACCGACCCCGTCCTCGATCAGGTGGTGCGCGACCTCGGCGTGCCCACCCTCATCGGCGCGCGCTACCGCGAACCCGGGTCCACAACGCAGAACACCGAATTCGTGTGGGACCCGGCCACCGGCCGCGGGCAGAGCTACAGCAAACAGCAGCTGGTGCCCTTCGCCGAGTTCGTGCCGATGCGGGCCATCGCACGCTGGTTCACGCCGTTCCTCGACGACACCGGCGACATGCGGCCCGGCTCCGCGCCCGCCGTCCTCGACATCGCCGGCACCCGCGTGGCGGTGCCCATCTGCTACGAGATCGCCTACGACTACGTCTCCCGCGACGCGGTCAACGACGGCGCGCAGCTGATCGTGCTGCCCACCAACAACGCCTGGTACGGGCACAGCGAGATGACCTACCAGCAGCTGGCGATGGCGCGGCTGCGGGCCGTCGAGCACGGCCGCGCGGTCGTGGTGTCCTCGACCAGCGGGGTCAGCGCACTGATCGAACCGGACGGCACCGTGACCGTCTCGACCAGCCAGTTCACCGCCGAATCCCTGGTCGGGAGCGTGCCACTGCGGACGCAGACTACGCTGTCGGATCGTCTCGGTGCCTGGACGGAGTACGGGCTGGTCGGTGCCGCGCTCGTCGCGGTGCTGGCCGGGCTCGTGCTCCGTTCGCGCAACCGGGGCGCGAGCACGACGGCGACCAGGGCGGAGTAGCTCTCCGCGGGGGAGGACATGGGGATGGCGCACGCGCCACGGGCGGCCCGGCCGATCGATCCGGTGCTGGTGGTGATCCCGACCTACAACGAGCGCGAGAACCTGCCGCTCATCCTGGACCGGCTGCACCGGGCGCTGCCGGAGGTGCACGCGCTGGTGGTCGACGACGGCAGCCCGGACGGCACCGGGGACCTGGCGGACAAGATCGCCGCCGGGGACGAGCGCGTGTTCGTGCTGCACCGCACCGAGAAGGCCGGCCTCGGCGCCGCGTATGTGGCCGGGTTCCGGTGGGGCCTGGAGCGCGACTACCTGACCGTCATCGAGATGGACGCCGACGGTTCCCACGCCCCCGAGGACCTGCCCCGGATGCTCGACGCGCTCGGCGACGCCGACCTCGTGCTCGGCTCCCGCTACGTGCCCGGCGGGAGCCTGGTGAACTGGCCGAAACACCGCGAGGTGCTCTCGCGCCTGGCCAACCTGTACGCGCGGCTGGCGCTGGGCGTGCGGATCAAGGACGTGACCGCCGGCTTCCGCGCGTACCGGCGCGAGGTGCTGGAAAAACTGCCGCTGGAGGAGATCGCCTCGCGCGGCTACTGCTTCCAGATCGACCTCGCGTGGCGGACGGTGCGCACCGGCTTCGAGGTCGTCGAGGTGCCGATCACCTTCACCGAACGCGAGATCGGCCAGTCCAAGATGAGCGGCGCGATCATCCGCGAAGCCCTGCTGCGGGTCGGGCTGTGGGGAGCGCGCCACCGGTACGAGCAGGTGCGCGGCCTGCTGAGGCGGGCATGACCTTCCCGCTGGAACCGGCCCCGATCCACGTGCCCGACGAGGCACTGGACGACCTGCGGACCCGGCTCGCGCTCACCCGCGCGCCGCTGGACGAGGGCAACGAGGACTGGTCCTACGGGGTTCCGGCCCGCTACCTCGGCGAGCTGGTGGATTACTGGCGGGACGGTTACGACTGGCGCACGGCCGAGGCCGCGGTCCCCGGCCGATCCCGCTGATCCTCACCCACGGCTGGCCGTGGACGTTCTGGCACTGGTCGAAGGTGATCGACCCGCTGGCCGATCCGGCCGCCTCCGGCGGTGACCCGGCCGACGCGTTCGACGTGATCGTGCCGTCCCTGCCCGGCTTCGGGTTCCCCGGGCCCCTCACCGGGTTCCCGGACGTCAACTTCTGGAAGGTCGCCGACCTCTGGCACACCCTGATGACCGAGACCCTGGGGTACGGCAAGTACGCCGCCGGGGGCTGCGACATCGGCGGCATCGTATCCAGCCAGCTCGGCCACAAGTACGCCGATTCGTTGTACGTGGAAAGTGTGTTCACCGGGGACGAGCTGCTCACCCACGCCACGATCTACTGGGTGAACAACTCCATCGCCACCTCGATGCGGTACTACGCCAACGCCAACCGCCACCCCTGGACGCCCGCCCACGACCGCACCCCGGTGGTGCAGGCGCCGGTCGGCCTCACCCTCGTGACGTGCGAGAACCCGCCGGGCATCGACGGTGGTGACGAGCGGGTCCGGGCGTTCGAGACCGGGCCACAGGGGGAGTGGTTCAACCACGTCAACGTAGCCGCCCACGAGCGCGGCGGCCACTTCATCCCGTGGGAGAACCCGCAGGCGTGGGTGAGCGACCTGCGGCGGACGTTCCGCGGGCTGCGGCCCTGACCGAGCGGCGACGCTGCCGGTGCGCGCCCCGCTGCTCGCCCGGCGCGACGGCCTCTGCCCAGGAGACCAAGGGACCCCGTGTGGCAGCACGTCGAAGGGCACGGTCACCGTGACGATCGGCGGGGACCGGGCCACCGCCGTGTCACCCCACCTGCACACCCACGAGACGAAGGCTGGCGGATCGTGCACCGACGGCCCAAGAACCTCTACGTGCACCCCGTCGCCCGGTCCACGAACGAGCGCTGACGCACTCGCCACCCCGGACAGCACGACGGCCCCCGTGGCGGGAGGTCACGGGGGCCGTCGACTGTGGTGGGAGGGGCAGGGACTACGCCGTCTTGGACGTGCGCCGTCCCTTCAGCTCAGCGAGACGCTCGTTCAGCAGTTCCTCGAGCTCGGGGATGCTGCGCCGCTCCAGGAGCATGTCCCAGTGCGTGCGCGGCGGCTTGACCTTCTTCTGCTCGGGCTGCGCGCCATCGACGATCTCGGACTCGCTGCCGTGCAGGCGGCACTCCCACACCGACGGGATCTCGGCGTCGTCGGAGAAGGGCACCTCGAACTCGTGGTTCTTGGGACACGCGTAACGCACCGTACGGCGCGGGGCCAGATCGTGATTGCGGTCGGTCTCGTAGCTGACCGCTCCCAGCCGGCTTCCACGGAGAACACGGTCGGCCATGATGACGTCCTTTCAGTCGGCTCCGGGTCTAGAGCCAGGGTGATGCTCACCCTATGCAACGGATACTGGCAACTGTGAATTCCCACAGCACCATGTCCTTACTCACGATGAACTGGCTCACCCCTCGGCAACAGCTTCCTCTCCAGAGAGTCGATTCGGTGCACGACGTGACGCGGATGTCTCGCTCTTCCCGGCATATTCCCCCGTGCGGGGGAGCCTCTAATCCGTTCAGGTCAGTCGCAGCTGACCATGCCGGGGTGCGGCCGGCCCCAGGTCGCCGAGGCGGAAATGGCGGCGACATAGTACTTGATAACGCAACGTAGCCGGGTCGGTCTGCCGGTGTGGTGAACTTGCCTTTTCAACTACCCCCGGACCGGTGTCCGCCACGACGACCGTGTCACCCTCGCGGAGGACCTCGCCGTCGGCGACCCTGGCGTTGAACCGGCCCGGCGCGCCACACCAGCACAGCACCTCGACCTGCACCGGCTGCAGCTCGTCGGCCAGTTCGAACAGCCGCCGCGCGCCGGGGAAGAGCCTGCTGCGGAAGTCGGTGGCGATGCCGAAGCAGTACACGTCCAGGGACACCTCGTCGGCCAGCTCCGCCAGCTGCTCGACCTGCTCGGCGGACAGGAACTGCGCCTCGTCCACGATCAGGTAGTCCAGGTGCCGCCCGGCGACCCACTCGCGGCGCACCAGCTGCCGCAGGTCCGTGTCCGCACCCACCTCGGTCGCCTCCCGGGTGATCCCGATGCGGCTGCTGATCCGCGGCTCACCCGACCGGTCGTGCCGCACCAGCAGCATCCCGCGGCGCCCCTGCCGCGCGTGGTTGTGGTCGATCTGCAGCGCGAGCGTGGACTTCCCGCAGTCCATCGGGCCATAGCAGAACCGCAACCTGCCCCGCGACGGCGTGCCGGACCCGTTGCGCGAGGGCAGCGGGGACAGCGCGTCGGTCGGGTCCGGATCGGAGTCGCCAGAGGTGGTCACGACCGACGACCCTATCCAGCCCCGCGCGCGGCTCCCTTGATCGGGTGAAACTCCCGCCCCTGGGCGCGGGGCGAAGACCCTGAGCTTTGTCCGGTTTTTCCGGCAGGTTCGCTCCCGTCACGGCGGGCCTCGTGATGCCGAAGAGACGCATGTGACAGTTGTGATCGGTGGTGCACGAACTTACCGTGACCGCATGATCAGACACCGCTGGAGACCCTCGGCACGCGCGCTCGCCGGCCTGGCGCTCGCCGCGCTGCTGGCGCTGGGGGTCCAGCTGGTCGCCGCGCCGTCCGCGTCGGCGGACCCGAGTGCGGCGACCTGGCTCAAGCTGCGCATGTGCGAGTCCAGCAACCGCTATACCGTCAACACCGGGAACGGCTACTACGGCGCCTACCAGTTCGACCTGCCCACCTGGCGCAGCGTCGGCGGCCAGGGCAGGCCCGACCTCGCCACCCCGGCCGAGCAGGACTACCGCGCGCTCTACCTCTACCGGATGCGCGGTTGGCAGCCCTGGGAGTGCGCAGGCATGCTCGGGCTGCGCAACGACTCCGACGGACGCAGCAAACGCGTCCCCGGCTACGCCGACAGCGCCTACATCGGCGGCCGCGTCCCGGCCCCGGTGCCCGTCGGCAAACCCGCCTGGCCCGGCGTCGTCTACGCCTACGGCGACTGCGCCGAGGCCCTCAAGACCTTCCAGCTGCGGATGAACGCCTTCGGCTACGGCTTCACCGGCACCGGCTGCTACTACGACAAGACCCGCCAGGCCGTGCTCGACCTGCAGCGCGCCAACGGCATCAACGACTCCGGCCGCCTCGGCCCCAAGACCTGGAAAGCCGCCTGGGAGGGCAAGCCCCCGCGCTAGGCGGGCGGCCAGGCGCCGCGCTCGGTGAGCACCTCGCGCAGCACGTCCGGGCGGTCGGTGACGATGCCGTGCACGCCCAGGTCCAGCAGGCGGTGCATCTGCTCGCGGTCGTCGATCGTCCAGGCGTGCACCTCGGCGCCGGCCCGTTCCGCGCTGCGCACGAAACCGCGGTCGATCACCGTCAGCGCACCCTGGCGCGCCGGCACCTGCGCCATCTCACCGCGGCACGGAAAGCTCAGCCGCGCCCACGACAACCAGCCGCCCGCCCACAGCGACGCCACCGACCGCGGCCCCATCGACGTGATCAGCTTCGGCCCGGCGAGCTTGCGGATCGTGGCCAGCCGGTTGTCGGAGAACGACGCGGCCGCGACCCGGTCGACCGCGCCCATCCGCTCGATCGTCCGGACGAACGGCACGACCGCGCGGCTGCTCTTGATGTCGATGTTGAACCGGGTCTGGGGCAGCTCTTCCAGCACGTCCTCCAGCCGCGGCACCGGCGTGCGGCCCCCGATCTTGGCGTGCGACACGGCCGACCACGTCTGCCTCGCGATCGGGCCGTGACCGTCGGTGGTGCGGTCCAGCAGCGCGTCGTGGTGGACGACGACCACTCCGTCCGCGGTGGCGTGCACGTCGGTCTCGACGTAGCTATAGCCCTCCTCGACCGCCCGCCGGAACGCGGGCAGCGAGTTCTCCAGCCCGTCGAGGTCGTCCAGATGCCATCCGCGGTGGGCGAACGCGCGCGGCCGGGAGCCGCTCAGGTACGGGTGGTTGCTCTGCACACCTGCCAGTCTCCAGCATCGGCGTGGCCGCGTCATGAGCTTCGGGTGGCCGGTTAGGGTCTGGTGCGTGAGCGGAGGAGTGGACGAGCTGGAAGCGCCACCGGATGCCGACGCGGCGAGGCGGCGCGGCACGGTGGTGCACTGCGGGTGGTGCGGGCGGCGCCTGGAGCAGGGGAGCACCGGCCGGCGACGCCGGTACTGCGGCCAGTCCTGCCGCCAGCGCGCCTACGAACGGCGGGTCGCCGTGCAGCGCAGCGGCCTGCCCGAGGACGCCGTCGTGCTGTCCGACACCGAGCTGACCGCGCTGCAGGACCGCCTGTTCCAGTTGCGCTGCGCCGCCGAGGACGTGGTGACCGCCGCCGACGACGGCGCCGGACCCGGCGAGCTGCGCCGCATGGCACTCGAACTCGCCGAGACCGCCCGCGACCTCGAACGTCTGCGCTGAGACTCAGCCCTCCCGCATGCGGCGCTCGTGCCCGGACACCCACGACAGGTCGTAGGTGCCGTCGGCGATCGCGGCGAGTGCGGCCGCCTCCCGCAGCGCCTGGGCCCGCGCCCCGCGCACCACCTCCTCGACGTCGGACGGCGCGATCGCCAGCACCCCGTCCTCGTCACCCACGACCAGATCACCCGGGTGCACCACCATGCCGCCGACCGACACCGGCACGTTGATCTCACCCGGCCCGTTCTTGTACGGGCCGCGGTGCGTCACCGCCAGCGCGTGTACCGGGAACGAGCGGCTCCGGATCGCGGCCACATCCCGGATCGCGCCGTCGACGACGACCCCGGCCAGACCGAGGTGCTCGGCATAGCTGCACATGATGTCGCCCATCACCGCCTGGCTCGTCTCGCCGCCACCGTCGACCACGAGGACGTGACCGGGACGGCAGCTGGAAAACGCCCGGTAGATCGCGAGGTTGTCGCCCGGTCGCGTCCGCACCGTCACGGCCGTGCCCGCCATCGGCGCCGCACGGTGCCACGCCCGCAGGCCCAGCGCTCCACTCGCCCGCGCCATGTTGTCGCCCAGCAACGACACCGGCAGATCCCGTAGCACCTTGACGATCTCCGGCCCGGCGGGCGGGACCGAGGGGTGCCGCCGCCATCCGATCACGGTCATGAGGAGTCCTTTCACCAGGTGAGCTGCAGGTCGAGCTGACGCGGCAACCGCCCGTACACCGCGCGGGCGTTGCCTTCGTAGACGCGGTGGCGCTCCGCCTCGCCGAACCACGGGACGGCGTCGAGGTAGCGGCGCGTGTCGTCGAAGTCGTGGCCGGTCTCCGGATCCACCCCGTCGACCGCGCCGACCGTCTCCGAGGCGAACAGGAGATTGTCCACCGGCACCACCCTGGTCAGCAGCTCCACACCGGGCTGGTGGTAGACGCAGGTGTCGAAGAAGACGTTCTTCAGCAGGTGGTCTCCGAGCGGCGGGCGCCGCAGGCCGCGCGCCAGCCCCCGGTAGCGGCCCCAGTGGTAGGGGACCGCCCCGCCGCCGTGCGGGATCACCAGGCGCAGCGCGGGGAAGTCGAGGAACAGGTCCCCGGTCAGCAGCTGCATGAACACCGACGTGTCGGCGTTGAGGTAGTGCGCCCCGGTCGTGTGGAAGTTCGCGTTGCCCGACGAGGACACGTGCACCATCGCCGGCACGTCCAGCTCGACCATCGCCTCGTAGAGCGGATACCAGGACCGGTCGGTGAGCGGGGGACCGCTCCACCGGCCGCCGGAGGGGTCCGGGTTCAGGTTGCAGCCCACGAACCCCAGCTCCTCGACGCACCGGCGCAGCTCCGCGACCGCGGACGCCGGCGCCACACCCGGCGCCTGCGGCAGCTGGCAAACACCGACGAAGTGGCGCGGGAACAGACGGCACACGCGGTGGATCAGATCGTTGCACTCCCGCGCCCACCGCTCGTTCGCCTCGAACGAGCCCAGGTGGTGGCCCATGCTCGCCGCCCGCGGCGAGAACAGGGTGACGTCCACACCCCGCGCCCGCTGGACCCGCAGCTGGTTCGCCTCGATCGTCTCGCGGATCTCGTCGTCGCCGATCACCGGTCGCGCCGGGGCCGGGGTGCCTGTCCGGATCTGCTGCTCCCGCCACGCGGCGTGCGCCGGCGGGGCAGTGGTGTAGTGGCCGTGGCAGTCGATGATCACGCGGTCTTCTCCCGGGGGACGTGGTGGACGAGCGGCTCGTCGCGCGGGCGGACGCGCATCACCAGCGCGATGACCGCGGCGACGACCAGGAACCCGGCGATCGTCAGCAGCGCCAGGGTGAAACTGCCGGTCGCGTCGCGGACCAGCCCGATGCTCCACGGGCCGACGAGCCCGCCGAACTGCGCGATCGTGTTGATCAGGGCGACCGTGGCCGCGCCCGCCGCGCCGGTGCGGAACGACGCCGCGAGACTCCAGAACAACGGATTGCCCGCGTAGATGCACAAGCCGGTCACGCACAGCAGGACGTAGGCGAGGACCGGGCCGGGTGCCCACGCGCTGCCCGCGATCGCCACCGCGCTCAGCCCGTAGACCAGCGCCAGGTGCTTCTTGCGATCACCGGTGCGGTCGGAGCTGCGGCTGACGAGGAACGTGCCCAGCACACCCAGCAGCGGCGGCACCGCGGACAGGAACCCCACTTCCAGGTTGCTGAGCCCGCCGAATGCCTTGATGATCTGCGGCAGCCACAGCAGCAGCCCGTAGATCCCCACCAGGGCGCAGCCGAACAGGATCGCCAGGCTCCACACACGCGAGTCCCGCGCCACCCGCCACAGCGGCACGTGACGGTCACCGCCCAGCGCCTCCCGCTCCGCCGCGAGTTCGGATTCCAGCCAGTCCTTCTCCCGCCGCGTCAGCCACTTCGCGTCCACGGGACGTTCGGTGAGGAAGCGCAGCGCGACCACACCGAGCACCATCGCCGCACCGCCTTCGAGCAGGAACATCCACTGCCACCCGTGCAGGCCCAGCCAGTCCTCGGCGAACGTCATGATCGCCGTCGACAGGGGACCGCCGAGCACCGCCGCGACCGAACTGCCGATGATGTAGCCGCCCACCGCCCGCGCCCGGTAGCGCTCCGGGAACCAGTGCGTCACGTACACCGCGACACCGGGCAGGAACCCGGCCTCCATCACGCCCAGCAGGAACCGCATCACGTAGAAGCTGGTGTCGTCGACGACGAACCCGGTCAGCGCCGCGATGGCGCCCCAGGTCAGCAGGATCCGGGCGATCCACCGCCGAGCGCCCACCCGCCGCATGATCAGGTTGCTCGGCACCTCCAGCAGCATGTAGCCGAGGAAGAACACGCTGCCGGCCAGCCCGAACACCGAGGCGCTGAACCCGAGGTCGGTGCCCATGTCCAGTTCCGCGAACCCGATGTTGATGCGGTCGAGATAGTTGAAGAACAACATGAGGAACAGCAACGGAACCAGGCGTAACGAGACTTTGCGGACGATTTTCGCCCCATCGGGATCGGTCACCATTGACTCCATCGCTGTTCCGGATTTCTGATCGGATCAGCATAGGAATCACGGGGAGAAGGTGTCCAAGACCGCTTTCTTATTCTTGTATAGGCGCCTGCTTATAGTGCGTCCGCCCGTGGCAGGCAGTCGAGGAACGCATGCAGGTGCGGCGACGTGTCGCCGGCCTGGAACGTCGCCGCGAGCGTGGACGACTTCGCCGACGCGGGCGCGGTGAGATGCCGGTAGGTGACGTCCGAGCGCCCGTGCCGCGCCACCGACTCACCCACGAACGTCACTCCCAGACCTGCCGCGACCAGGGCGATCGCGGTCTGGATCTCGAACGTGCGATACCGGACCGGCGGGACGAAACCGGCGTCCCGGTACAGCGATTCGACCAGCCCGGAGAACTGCGCGCCGGTGTGCCGGGGGTAGAGGATCAGGGGAGTGCCGGCGATGTCGGCGATCTCGATCTCGTCGTTCCCGGCCGCGGGGGAGTCGGGGGTGAGGACGGCCATCACGCGCTCCCGCAGCAGCGGGCGCGTCGTGCAGCCGTCGACCGGGGCGGGCTGCCTGCCGATTCCGAGGTGGATCCGTCCGTCGTGCAGCGCGTCCGCCTGTTCTTCGGTCACCATTTCGAACAGTTTCAGTTCGATATCCGGGTGCGTCCGGTGGAACACCTTCAACGCGGGCGGCAGGATGCTGTACATCGCGGACCGGGTGAACCCGATCGAAAGCCACCCCTTCATTCCCAGGCCGATTTCGCGGGTGCCGAGCGCGGCCTGCTCGCACGAGGCCAGGATCTGGCGGGCCTCGGTCAGCAGGTAACTGCCCGCCTCGGTGAGCCGCAGCGGGCGGTGGCCGCGGTCGACCAGTTCGGCGCCGAGATCCCGTTCGAGCCGCCGGATCTGCTGGCTCAGCGCCGGCTGGGCGACGTGCAGGCGCTGGGCGGCCCGGCTGAAGTTGAGCTCCTCGGCGAGCACGACGAAGTACTGCAGAGCGCGAAGGTTCACGCGTGGTGAAGTTACCGGTGTCCGGTCACCGCGGCGGGTATTGCTGACCGGGATAGGGCTGACCCGGGTACGGGGGCCGGCCGCCACCCGCGCCGGCCGGGCCGACGTAACGCGCGCCGCCGAAACCGAGGATCGGGATGCACACGTACGAGAAGAAGATCGTGAGCACACCGAACCCGGTGCCCTTGCTGAAGGATTTGGCCAGGTCGAGGTAGACGATGACCACCAGCACGATGTTGCCCAGCGGGATCAGCATCAGCAGGATCCACCACCAGGGCCTGCCCACGATCCGCAGCAACACGACGGTGTTGTAGATCGGGATGATCGCCGCCCACCCGGGCTGCCCGGCCTTGCCGAAGACCCGCCACATCGCGGCGATCATCAGCACCGCGAGGGCCAGGCCGACGAACGAGAACCCGATGCCGGCACCGGCACTGAGCTGGCCGCTCACTTGGTAGCTGACCTCAACGTCGAAGTCCTTCCACCCGTGCCGACGACGCGGTCACCGTAGCGAGTGGATGAGCCCGGCACCGGCAAGTCGCCCACCGTTCCTCCGACGGTCGCCACAACAGGCCCTGTCACCGTGGGTTCCTGTGCGCCGATAATGCACATTATGTCAAGTAATGCCGGAGAGGGGCTCTCCACCGCGCCCGGCCCTACACTCCGGTGAAATCCCGGGCGCCAGGATGTCGAGAACCCGCGGACGGCTCCGTCCCAGCGGTGAACAACCAAGCCGTACCGCATCGAGGAGGCAACACCATGGCCAAGTACCTGCTGCTCAAGCACTACTGCGGCGCCCCGGCCGCCGTCAACGACGTGCCGATGGACCAGTGGGCGCCCGAGGAGGTCTCGGCCCACATCCAGTACATGAACGACTTCGCGAGCCGCCTCGAGGAGACCGGCGAGTTCGTCGACAGCCGGGCGCTCGCCCCCGGCGGGACGTTCGTCCGGTACGACGGTGAGGGGCGGCCGCCGGTCACCGACGGCCCGTTCGCCGAGACCAAGGACGTCATCGCCGGCTGGATGATCATCGACGTCGACAGCTACGACCGTGCTCTCGAACTGGCCGCCGAACTGTCCGCCGCCCCCGGCGCGGGCGGCAAACCGATCCACGAGTGGCTCGAACTGCGCCCGCTCCTGGACGAATCCTCCGGCACCACGGAGTGACCTCCGAAGTGGACGAAGCGCTGCTCCGGACCCTCACACCGAAGGTGCTCGGAATTCTCTGCCGCCGCGGAGCCGACTTCGCGGCGGCAGAGGACGCCGTACAGGACGCGCTCGTCGAGGCGCTGCGCGTGTGGCCGTCCGCTCCCCCGCGCGACCCCCGGGCATGGCTGGTCACCGCGGCCTGGCGCAAGTTCCTCGACGCGACGCGGGCCGAGACGTCCCGGCGGCGGCGTGAAGACCTCGCCGACGCCGAACCCGAACCGGGTCCCGCGTCCACTGTGGACGACACGTTGCGGCTGTACTTCCTGTGCGCCCACCCGTCGCTGACCCCGTCGTCCGCGGTCGCGCTCACCTTGCGCGCCGTCGGCGGGCTCACGACCCGGCAGATCGCGCAGGCGTACCTGGTGCCCGAGGCGACCATGGCGCAACGCATCAGCCGGGCCAAGCGCACCGTGTCGGGTGCGCGGTTCGACCAGCCGGGCGACGTCGCCACCGTCCTCCGCGTCCTCTACCTGGTCTTCAACGAGGGCTACTCCGGTGAGGTCGACCTCTCCGCCGAGGCCATCCGCCTCACCCGGCAGCTCGCGGCCGTGATCGACCACCCCGAGGTCGCGGGTCTGCTCGCGCTCATGTTGCTGCACCACGCCCGCCGCGTCGCCCGAACCGCGCCCGACGGGAGCCTGGTGCCGCTCGCCGAGCAGGACCGCGGCCGGTGGGACACCCGCCTGATCGGCGAAGGCATCGGGATCCTGCAGGCGGCCCTCGCCCGCGACCGGCTGGGCGAGTTCCAGGCCCAGGCCGCGATCGCGGCCCTGCACGCCGACGCGCCCACCGCCGAGGAGACGGACTGGCCGCAGATCGTCGAGTGGTACGACGAGCTCACCGGCCTGACCGGCAGCCCGGTGGTGCGCCTCAACCGCGCGGTGGCCGTCGGCGAGGCCGAGGGTGCCGCGGCCGGTCTGGTGGCCCTCGCGGAACTCGACCCTTCCCTGCCGCGCCACACCGCAGTGGCCGCCTACCTCCATGAGCGCAACGGCGACCTGGCGAAGGCGGCCGAGCTCTACGCCGAAGCCGCCCGCCAGGCACCGAACCTTCCGGAGCGCGACCACCTCGTGAAGCAGGCCGCCCGGCTCAACTCCCGGTGACGCTACGCCCCGGTGCAGCGGATTCCGCGGCGAGCAGTTCCTTCACACGCGGGATCACGACGGAACCGTAGAGCTCGATGCTTTTCATCAGGTGCTCGTGCGGCAGGGTGCCGTTGGAGTACTTGAGGTCGAACCGCTGGATGCCCAGCGCGCGCACGGTTCCGGCGATCTTGCGGGCGACGGTTTCCGGTGAGCCGGTGTGCTGGGCGCCTTCGGCGATGTCGGCCTCGAACCGGTCCCTGGTCAGGGGCGGCCAGCCCCGTTCGGCGCCGATGCGGTTGGTCATCACGCGCGCGTGCGGCCACAGGATGTCCGCGGCTTCGGCGTCGGTTGCGGCGACGAACCCTGGTGCGTGCACGGCGACCGGAAGCCGTTCGAGCCCGATCTGGTCCAGGGCCTTGTGGTAGAGCTCGACGTAAGGCGCGAAGCGGGCCGGGGCGCCGCCGATGATGGCCAGCACCAGGGGGAAGCCGTAGCTGGCCGCGCGCACGACGGACTCGGGGCTGCCGCCGACGCCGACCCAGGTTCGCAGCCGCCCGGACTCGGTCTTCGGGTACACCTGCTGGTTCGCCAGCGCCGCCCGCACGGTCCCTTCCCAGGTGACGGCCTTTTCGGTGAGCAGGTGCGCCATCAGGTCGACCTTCTCCTCGAAGAGCCGTTCGTAGTCGGCGAGGTCGTAGCCGAACAGCGGGAACGACTCGGTGAACGATCCGCGGCCGAGGGTGATCTCGGCGCGCCCGTGCGACACCGCGTCCAGCGTCGCGAACCTCTCGAACACGCGCACCGGGTCGTCGGAGCTGAGCACGGTGACGGCGGTGCCGAGCCGGATCCGCTCGGTGCGGGCGGCGATCGCGGCGAGCACGACCTCCGGCGCGGAGACGGCGAAGTCCTCCCGGTGGTGCTCCCCCAGCCCGAAGGCGTCCACCCCGAGCGAGTCGGCGAGCGCGGCCTGCTCCACGACGTTGCGGATCACCTGCGCGTAGGGCAGACGGTGGCCGTCGGCGTCCGCGGTGACGTCGCCGAAGGTGTCCAGCCCGAATTCCGGTTCCATGCCTCACCAAACGGTGCCGGGCGCCCGAAATTCCCGGTGCCGCGGCGGTGGTGACCACACGACCAGGTCATTCCCCCGGTTCCGCCGGGCGCCCCGCGGTGCGCTGTCCAAGCATGGAGGGTGTGATGGCCACGAAACTGCGGACCCGGTGGCGGCGTCTCCGGCAGTACCGTCCGTGCCCGGTGTGGCAGGACGCCGACGATCTGGACAACCTCGCCTTCGACCCGCCCCGTGCGGAGCTGGCGGGGGCGCGGGACTGTCCGGTGGGGCCGTCATGCCAGGGCTGCGGCGCCGCCGACGAGTTGCGTGTGGTCACCTCGGTGTTCAGCGGGCCGGACGGCTACGCCGCGGCGTGCGCGACGGTGTGCCCGCGCTGCGCCGGCCGTTCGTTCCTCTACCTGCTCACCGACTGGGAGCTCCAGCGGGCGTTCGACGCGCACAGCACGCATCTCCCCCACGACTGACGCCGCCGGGACGGCGAGTCCTCAGACGTCTGCGGTGCTACGGTTCCGGCCATGACGGAGCTGCGGCGTGGACCGGTGGTGCCCCAGGTGGCAAGCCTGCTGCGAGAGCGCCTGCGGCACGGCGGGTTCTCCCCCGGTGACCGGCTGCCCAACGAGGTCCAGCTCGCCGCCGAGTTCGGGGTCGGGCGCTCGTCGGTGCGGGAGGCGGTGCGGTTGCTGGTGCAGGACGGGTTGCTCGATGTCCGGCACGGTTCCGGCACCTTCGTCGCGGCGGCGGATCCGGATACCGGCGACGTGCGGCAGCTGGTGCGGCGGGCACGGGTGCTGGAGGTCTACGAGGTGCGGCGGGCGCTGGAGGTCGAGGCCGCGCGCCTGGCCGCGCGGCGGGTCCGGCCCGAGGATGTCGAAGCGCTGCGCGCGGGCCTGCGGGAGCGGCAGGACCGGCGCGACGGCGACCCGGCGGTGTTCGTCGACGCGGACCTGGCCTTCCACCGCGCGGTCGTGGAACTGTCCGGCAACGCGCTCCTGCTCAGCCTGTTCACGGCGGCCGAGCCGGTGCTGCGGGAGATCCTGACCGAGATGGTCCGCCACGAGAAGCACCTGCCGGACTCCTCGGTCGCGCACGCCGACCTGCTCGACGCACTGGAGCGGGGTGACGCGGAGGCGGCGGTGGCGGCCACGGTGGCCAACCTCGAACCCGTGTTGTGCGGCGTCCGTTCAGCGGTGTCCTAGCCACTCGCACAGCGCGGTGGTGTTCGACCCGGTCCGCCGCGGCTGGCCACGATCGCGGTCGCGTCGAGGTCGTCGGAGGTGACCACGCGGGCCGTGAGTCCGGCGTCCGTCGCGGTTCGCAGCAGATGCGGGGCCTGGCGCTCGCTGGTTTCCACCAACAGGTGCCCGTCGGGCGCGAGCCAGGCGGGTGCGCCGGTGACGAAGCAGCGGGCGATGTGGAGGCCGTCGGTACCGCCGTCGAGGGCGAGCCGCGGCTCGTGCAGGCGTGCTTCCGGCGGCATCAGTCCGACGGCGCCGGTAGGGACGTACGGGACGTTCGCGACGAGGATGTCCACGCGCCCGCGCAGTTGCTGGGGTAGCGCGTCGTAGAGGTCGCCTTCGTGGACGTGGCCGGGAAGGTTGCGACGGGCGCAGCGCACCGCGGCCGGGTCGAGGTCGGCGGCGTGCAGTTCGGCGAGGTCGAGTTCGGCGGCCAGCGCGGCGCCGACCGCGCCCGAACCGCAGCACAGGTCGACGGCCACGGCGCCGTGCGGGGCGAGGCGCACGGCCTGGTCGACGAGCAGCTGGGTGCGGCGGCGGGGTACGAACACGCCCGGGTCGAGGTGGATGCGCAGGCCGCGGAACTCCGCCCAGCCGAGGACCTGTTCGAGCGGTTCTCCGGCGACCCGGCGCGCGACGAGGGTGTCCAACGCTGCGGGCGTGGTGGCGGCTTCGAGCAGGAGACGGGCTTCGTCCTCGGCGAACACGCATCCGGCCGCGCGCAGACGGCGGACGAGGGGTGTGTCGGTGTCGATCGACATGGGAGCGCCTTTCCGGGGAACGGGCGCTCGTAGCTCACCGGTCCTGATGGCCGGGAGGGAGCACCCGGGTTACGTGGACGGAAACGGGTCTCACCTCCTCCGGTCGGTATCGTCGATCACCTTATCGTGCGCCGTCGGCTGCCGACGGCGGGCGCGGGAGAACGGCCGGCGCGATGTCGGCGATGCTGCGCAATGACGCCTCGCGCTGGCCGGCCTTGCCCAGTGCCTCGATCCCCCGCAGGACCGCCAGTTCCAGCCGGGCCAGTGCGCGCGGGTCGGCGTCCGGGTCGATGTCGCCGTGCCGCGGAGGGTTCAGCAGCGCAAGGGCCGGATCGGCGACCAAGGCGGCGGTCCGCAACCTGGCGCGAACCTGGATCATCGAACGAGGCGCCAGTGGGGTCCGGGTCAACCTGCTGAGCCCGGGGCCGACGCCGCCGTTTTCCTGGCTTCCGGCCAGTCCAGTTTCGTCAACGGCGCCGAGTTCCTCGTCGACGACGGCCTGGCGCAGATCTGAGGCTCTGGCCGCCCGGCCGGGCGCTCGCTCTGGCGATCCTGCGGAAGACCTCACTCCGGACGGCGGATCTCCGGCCGGTCGATGATCCGCAGCCAGGTGCCGTCCGGCTGGCGTCGCGCCACCTGCACCCGTCCGCCGGTGTTGTCGGCGGGCCGCGTGGAGGTCAGCGCGAGGTCGCCGTGGCGGACGGTCGGCATCGGCTCCTCGACCCGGAACTCCTCACCGGTGTGCGCCAGCATCTGCTCCAGCACCCCGCGGATCGCGTCGCGGCCGGTGGTCTGCGAACCGGGCGGGAACGCCAGCACCGCGTCCTCGGCGTAGAGCTCCGACAGCGCCTTGGCGTCCCGGGCGTTCGCGCGTTCCACGAACATCACCGCGAGGTCTTCCGGCGTGGTGGCCTCGTCCTTCATGTGCAGCTCCTTTCGTCCGGCACCCAGTCTGGCAACTTCACGCGCGCCGCCCAGCGGGTGCACGTGGCCCAGCCGGGAGTGTCCGCGCAGATCAGACGGCTGGAACGGGAGCTGGGGCACGAACTGCTCGACCGGTCCGGGCGCAGGGTCCGCATGACCGAGGTGGGTGCGGCGGTCCTGCCCTACGCGCGGGCGGCGCTCGCCGCCGTGGCGGGCGCGCGGCTGGTCGCCGACGAGTTCCGCGGACTGGTGCGCGGGCGGGTGGCGCGGGGATGGTGACCTCACACGACGTCGATGTCCCCGGCCTGCTCGCCGGCTTCCACGACGACTACCCCGGCGTGGAGATCACCCTGACCGAGGACCGGTCCGGCCGGCTGACCGACGACGTCCGCACCGGGCGGCTGGACGCGGCGATCGTCAGCCTCGCCACCGGTGCTCGACCGGAGGGCCTGGACGTCCTCGTGCTCACCGACCAGGCGATCGTCGCGGCGGTCGGTCTGGCCGACGAGTGGGCCGGGCGCGCCGAGGTCGCGCTGGAGTCGCTGTGGACACGCCCGCTGATCAGCCTGCCCGAGGGCACCGGGCTGCGCGCCCGCCTGGACGAGGCGTTCGCCGCGCGCGGGCTCACGCCACGGATCGGGTTCGAGGCCGGGCACCCGGCGGTGCTCGCCGATCTCGCCGCGCGCGGGCTGGGGGTCGCGATCCTGCCCGAATCGGTGCCCGCCGCGCGCGCCGACCTGCACCCGCTGGCGATCATCGATCCGCCGCTGCGGGGCTGTCTGGCCCTGGCCTGGCGGGCGGAGGGGCCGGTGAGCCCGGCGGCGCGGGTGTTCCTCGACCGCGCCCGCGCCACGCTGCGATGACCCCCCAGGACAGCACCACCAGCCACACGGCACCCAGCGCGACCAGCAGGCCGGTGCCGTAGTCACGGTCGACCAGCCCCGGGTTCGGCAGCGCCGCGTGGGCCCGCCACAGCGCCGGCACCGCGAGCAGCGCCAGCAGCAGGGAGAACGCGGCGCCGATCCGCACCGGGGTGCGCCACGGCCCGGGCAGGACGCGGGTGAGGACCAGTCCGGCGAGCGCGGCCACCGGGGCGAGCACGGCGTCGTGCAGCACCGGCCCCCCGGCGAGGAACAGCAGCGCCGAGAGCGTCTGGTCCGCCGAGGTGAGAGCGAACTGGACGAACAGGTAGGCGCCCCAGCCGAGCGCGGCCAGGCCCGGCAGGGCGATCAGGACACGGCCGATCACGCGAGCACCTCGATCCGGGCGACCCATTTGGTCTGCAGCACGCCGGGCCGGTTCGGGGCGATCACCCGGCACGGGTAGCCGTGGTCGGGTTCCAGCGGCGCGCCGTTCATCTCCAGCGCCAGCAGGGTCAGCGGGTCGCGGGTGTGCTCGCCGGGCAGGGTGCTCACCGAGTACAGCGAGCCGCGTTCCAGCGATTCCACCCGCACCGGCACACCGGGCGCCGCGCCGACGGCGCGCAGCAGGTCGGCGACCGCCACGCCCGTCCAGGTCGCCGACGCGCTCCACCCTTCCACGCACGCGATCGGCAACTCGGCCGTCGTCTGTGGCATCCGACGCAGATCGGCGAGGGTGAACCGGCGCGGGCCCAAGGGCGCGAGCACGTCCAGCTGCCAGGCCGGATCGGTCGCCGCGGTGAGCACTCCCGCGTGCCCGGCGGTCCGGTTGACCGGCACCCCGTTCGACGAGCGGGTCGCCAGCACCGAGATCCCGCGCAGGAACGGGACCGTGCTGCCCGCGGTCACCAGCGTCGCGACCCCCGCCCCGGCCCAGGTGGCCCGCAGGAAACCGCGGCGGGACAAGCCGTTGCGCCCGGCGGCACCCTCCGGTTCCTCACCGAGCCCGGCACGGATCACCGGGATCTTCACGGCGACGTGCACCACGATCGACCCGATCGAGATCCAGGCGAGTGCGAAGTGGACGGACGGGAAGTAGAAGGGCCACGGGTAGTTCTGGAAGATGTTGAACAGCCCGGTGACGAGCTGGAAGAAGGCCGACGCGGACAGCAGCAGGATCGAGGCGCGCTCGATCGCGTGCACCGGCGAGCGCAGCACCGGGCGGCCGAACAGTTTCGGGTAGACGCTCCACAGTTTCGCCAGCAGCAGCGGGATCGCGGCGATCCCGGAGATCACGTGCACGCCCTGGGTGACACGGTAGAGCCCGGCAGGGCGGCTGGGCCAGAAGAACCACGACGGCGGGTGCTGGATGAGGTGGCTGAGCAGCCCCGTCACGAAGCAGACCGCGAACGCCACTCCCAGCCACAGCCCGATCCGGGCGGTGACCGACCGGTGGTGCGCGGGCGCGGTGAAGTCGTCCTCGCGCGGCGGTCGCGGGCGTCGGCCGTCCACCGTGGTGCGTTCCTCTTTCACCCCTGGAACGCTAGGGCCGCGCGGCGGCGGGCAGAAGTGCTCGCGCGCTTACCGAAGTGTGACGCCCTCAGCGCACCGCCACCACGATTTTGCCCCGCACTCCCCCGGTCTCCAGCGCCCGGTGCGCGTCGGCGATGCGCTCCAGCGGGAACACCTCGTGCACCACCGGCCGGATCGCGCCCGAGGTGGTCCGGCGGGCCAGGTCCGCGAGCAGCTCGCGGCGCGGGTTGCCACTGAAGAAGCGGATGCGTCCCCGGCCGTGCACGGCGGAGGCGGCCACGGAAGCCAACGACGTCAGCACGTGGCGGGTGTCGAACGTAATCCCCACCATGCGCCCGCCCGGGGCGAGCAGCCCGCGCCAGGCGGGCAGGTCGGTGCCGACGGTGTCCAGCACGACGTCGAATCGGCGCCCCAGATCGGCCGGGCGGGTCGTGGCGTAGTCGAACGCCTCGTCCGCGCCGAGACCCCGCACGAACTCACACGTCTTCGCCGAAGCCAGCGCGGTGACGTGCGCGCCCATCGAGTGTCCCAGTTGGACGACCGCGCTGCCGGCGCCGCCGCCCGCGCCGCGCACCAGGAGCCGTTCGCCGGGCCGGAGCCGGGCCTTGTCGCGCAGGGCGGTGATCGCGGTGGTGCCGACCGCGGGCAGGGCCGCGGCCTCGATCAGGTCCGTCCCGGCCGGCGCCGGTGCGAGCCGGTCCGCGTCCACGGCGACGAACTCGGCCGCGGCGCCGAAGGTCCGCGACAGCGCCCCCCACACGGGTGCACCCGTCCGGAACCCCGCGGCATCGGCGGCGACCTCTCCGGCGAAGTCGATGCCGGTGCGCTGGGGAAACCGCCTGCCGGTGACCAGCCGCAGCCGGCCCGCGCGGCCGTGCAGCTCCCCGCCGTTGACGCTGACGGCGTGGACCCGAACGAGCACCTGCCCGGGCCGCGGCTCGGGCACCGGAACCCGGCCGACGTAGAGCACATCCGGCGGACCGTAGGAGTCGAAGAGCGCGGCACGCATGTCGTTCACGACCACGACGCTAGGTCGTGCATGGGCCACCAGGGCTAATGTGGGAAACATGTCCGTCGATTCCTCTCGGATGCGCGCCGACGCCCGCGACAACCGCCGCCGGATCCTGGAGGCGGCGCGCGAGGTCTTCACCGCGCGCGGCTTGGAGGTGCCGATGGCCACCATCGCGCGCCGCGCCGACGTCGGGGTCGCCACCCTGTACCGGCACTTCCCGGCCCGGCAGGCGCTGGTGACCGCGGTGTTCGAAGGCCAGCTCGCCGAATGCCTGTCGGTCATCGACGAGGGCCTGGCCGATCCCGATCCGTGGCGCGGGTTCCGCACGGTCGTGGAGAACCTGGCCGCGGCGCAGGCGACCGGGCATGGCAGGACCGAAGGAATGTTCACCCAGTTCGGCGGCACCCCGGACTTCGAACGCCGCCGCGCGAGGGCCGAACGCGACTTCGCCGAACTGACGCGACGGGCGAAGGCGAGCGGGCACCTGCGCCCCGACTTCACCCGCGCCGACCTGACGCTGCTGATGATGACCAGCGCCGGCATCACCGCCCCCACACCGGAAGCCGAGATCGCCGCGGCCCGCAGGCACGTCGGGTTCCTGCTGCAGTCCTTCCAGTCCGATCAGCCGCTGCCGCCACCCGCACCGCTCGGCCTCTACTGCGTCCCGGAAGATCCCCGTGCCCGATGACCTCGTCGCCGGACCAGCGGCAGGTACACCTCATCGGTGATCTCGACCAGCACGTCGTCCGGGGCGGTGGGGACGCCGCGCACCACGAACTCGTTGCGCAGCAACACGATCGCCACGGTGGCGACCCTCGGGTGCAGCGCTTCGGGCGCCGCCTCGCCGCGGGCCACCGCCCGGCCCAGCACGGTCAGCCACGGCGCGGCGGCCGCGTCGCCGGTCTGGTCCCGCAGCTGCCCCAGCAGTTCCGACGCACCGCCCGCCGCGGCCATCAGCTCACGCAGGATCGCGCCCAGCGGGGAACTCCAGTGCCGGTTCGCGCCACGCAGCAGTTCCAGCACGTCGCCGCGCAGGGTACCGGTGTCCGGGGGCGGCACCGCCTTCGTCATCTGCCGGTAGGCCGCGATGCCCAGCGCGAGGCGGTTCGGCCAGCGGCGGTAGATCGCGTTCTTGTTGGTGCCGGCACGGGCCGCGACCTTGTCCATGGTCAGCCCGGCGAACCCGGATCCGGTCAGCTCCGCGACCGCCGCGCCGAGGATCGCCTCCTCCAGCACCGCTCCCCGCCGCCGCGTCCCGTCCGTCATGGGCACTGATCGTACCGAATTCCCGTCAGTAGGGTACGGTACGTACCGTACCTAAGCGAAGGGAGCGTCCTCGTGCGCGCCAGAGGCATCAGCTACGACACCGGCTTCGTCCTGCACGGAACCAACTCGCGCCGCCACTTCGACCCGGAGGTCGTCGGGCGCGAGCTGCGCATCATCCGCGACGACCTGCACTGCAACGCCGTCCGCGTCATGGGCGGCGACCCCGACCGCATCGAGATCGCCGCGGGACTCGCCGCCGACCTCGGCCTCGAGGTCTGGTTCTCGCCCTACCCCCTCGAACTGACCACCGGCGAGATGCTGGAACTGTTCGCCGAGTGCGCCGGGCGCGCGGAACGCCTCCGGCAGCGCGGCGCCGAGGTCGTGTTCGTCGCGGGCGCCGAGCACAGCCTGATGAACAAGGGATTCCTGCCCGGCGACAGCACCGACGAACGCGTCGCCGTGCTCAAGGACCCCGGCCGCATGCGCGAGCACCTCGGCCCGCTGTCGGCCCGGGTCGGCCAGTTCCTCGGCAACGCCGTCACCGTGATCCGCGAACGGTTCGGCGGCAAGGTCACCTACGCCTCCGTGCCGCTGGAACGCGTCGACTGGGCGCTCTTCGACATCCTCTCCGTCGACCTGTACCGCTCGGCCGCGGTCGCCGGGCAGTTCGCCGACGGCATCCGGAACCTCGTCGCGCAGGGCAAACCGGTCGCGATCACCGAGTTCGGCTCCGCCACCTACGCCGGCGCCGGCGACCGGGGTGCGGAGGGCCTGGACATCGTCGAGTACGACCAGCACCGCGGACCCGTCCGGCTCACCGGCGAGTACGACCGCGACGAAACCGGCCAGGCCACCTACGTGCGCGAGCTGCTGGAAGCTTTCGACGCGGGCGGCGTCGACAGCACGTTCGTGTTCACCTTCGCCCTCGGCGACCACGTGCACCGGCCCGACGGCGACCCGCGTGACGATCTGGACCGCGCCAGCTACGGCATCGTCAAGGTCTTCGAGGACCGCACCGGCACGACCTACCCCGGCCTGCCCTGGGAACCCAAGGAGTCCTTCGCCGCCGTCGCGGAGTGCTACCGGCGCTGACCATCCGGCGGGTGGATCGCGGTGACGCCCGCGAGAACGAGATCGATTCCGGCGAGGAACTGTTCACGGTCGTCGTGGTCGCGCAGCTGGCCCGCCACCGCCCTGGTGAACGAGTAGTCGTCGGGGTCGAGCTCTTCCCACGCCGTCGACACCGCGTCGAGGAACTCCCCGCGATCCACGCCCGGCTGGGCGGTCCGTCCGTTCACCGCGTTCTGGCCCGCCGCGCCGAGGATGTAGTGCACCAGCGCGGAGGTCGAGGTGAACCAGCCGCTCTCGGGCACCCCCAGCGCGCGGACCTGCCGCCCGATGCCCTCGAAGATCCGCGGCGTCACCGACCCCCAGGGGCTGCGGGAGAGCTGCGTCGCCAGCTGCGTGGCCAGCCACGGGTGCCCGTCGATCGCCTCGAACAGGCCGAGCGCGACGGCGCGGATCTCCTCCCGCGGTGAGCGGGCCGACCCGGCGGGATCGAGGGGCACCGCGGCGGCGACGACGGATTCGGTCGCCGCGTCGAGCAGCTCGCCCTTGTTCGCCACATGCCAGTAGATCGCCCCGGGACCGGTGGACAGACGCGCCGTCAGCACGCGGAAGGTCAGACCGGCCTCCCCGTCCGCGTCGAGCAGTTCGATGGCGGCTTCGATGATGCGCTCCCGGGAGAGCGCCTCCGAGCGCCGCGAGGACCGGCGTGTCCGCGTCGTCATGCCCCCATCTTGACATGTCTGGAGCATCGTTCCAAACTGATCTGGAACGGCATTCCAGAGGAGGGGTCATCATGCACGTCACGATCATCGGTGCCGGGCTCGGCGGCCTCGTGCTCGCCCGCGTCCTGCACGTCCGCGGCATCCCGGCCACGGTCCACGAAGCCGAACCCTCCCCGGCCGCCCGGACACAGGGCGGGATGCTCGACATCCACGAGCACGACGGCCAGTGGGCGATCGAGGCGGCCGGCCTGACGGACGAGTTCCGCGGCCTCATCCTGGAGGGCCGCGAGGCCGCCCGCGTCCTCGACGGCGACGGGACGGTCCTGTTCGACGACCCGGCCGAGGGCACGGCCGGGCGTCCCGAGGTGCAGCGCGGCGACCTGCGGCGAATACTGCTCGACTCGCTCCCCGACGGCACCGTCCACTGGGGACACAAGGTCAGCGGCGTCCGTGCCGTGGGCGAAGGCCGCCACGAGGTCACCTTCGCCGACGGCACCACCGTCACCACGAACCTGCTGGTCGGCGCGGACGGCGCCTGGTCACGCGTGCGGCCGCTGCTGTCCTCCGCGACACCGGCCTACGCCGGCATCTCGTTCGTCGAGACCTTTCTGTTCGACGCCGACACCCGCCACCCCGCCACGGCGAAAGCGGTCGGCGCCGGGTCGATGTTCGTCCCCGCGCCGGGAAAGGCGATCACCGCGCACCGCGAAGCCGGCGGGAACCTGCACACCTACGTGCAGCTCGTCCGGCCCCAGGAGTGGTTCGCGGCCATCGACTTCACCGATCCCGCCGCGGCCACCGCGCGGATCGCCCGGGAGTTCGCCGGCTGGGCGCCGGAACTGACCGCGCTGATCACCGACGGCGACACGGCGCCGGTGCTGCGCCCCATCCACGCCCTGCCTGCCGGACACCGGTGGGAGCGGGTGCCGGGAGTGACGCTGGTCGGCGACGCCGGTCACCTCATGGTCCCCAACGGCGAAGGCGCCAACCTGGCCATGCTCGACGGCGCCGAACTCGGCAGGGCGCTGGCCGCCTCCCCCGACGACGTGGAAGCCGCGCTGACCGGGTACGAGCGCGCCCTGTTCCCCCGCAGCGCCGAAGCCGCCGCCGACGACATTCTCGGGCGCTTCCTCGACGACACCGCGCCGCACGGCCTGGTCGGCTTCCTCAACCAGGCAGGTCAGGACCACTGAGCAGAGCCGGAACCAGCCGCTGCAGCTCCTCGATCGCGGCCGCGACCGCGGGATCGGCTCGCCCGCGCACGGGATCCGCACCACGCAGGGCCCGGACGGCACCTGCGCCAGCCGCGGCACCAGCGCCACCCCGAGCCCGTGCGCGACCAGCGCGGTGGTGGCGTTCCAGTTCAGCGAAGCGTGCGCGACCCGGGGTGTGAAGCCCGCCGCGCCGCAGGCCGACAGGACGTGCGTGCGGCACGTGCACGTCGCGCCCGGCACGATCCACGGCTCGTCGGCGGCCTCGGCCAGGTCCACCCGATCCCGCCCGGCGAGGCGGTGACCGGCGGGCACGACCAGGTCGAACGGGTCGTCCAGCAACGGCCGCTGGTCGAACCGCGAGCGGTCGCGGGGTGGCTCGTCCGGCTTGGCCTCCACCACAACCAGCTCGGCATCCCCGTCGAAGAGCAGATCGAAGCAGTCGCCCGCCTCGGCTTCGGTGATCCGCGGCGTGCGCCGGGGATGGCGCGCGACGAGCGCCGCGGCGGCCGGGGCGGGCAGTGCGGACACCGCCACCGGGAAACCGGCCAGCCGCAGGAGCCCGGACGGCTCGTCACCGTCGGCGCGCAGGTCCGCTCGGCCAGTTCCCAGCGGGCGTGGATGCCGTCGGCATGCGCCAGGAGCCGTCGCGGGGGTGAGCCGCACCCGGCGGCCCCGCGGTTCGAGCAGCGCCACCCCGAGTTCCCTGCCGAGCTGGCGGATCTGCTGCGACGCCGCCGAGGGCGTGAAGTGCAGAACGGGCGCGCCAACCTGGACGGGAAATCGACCCAGGAGGTGCCCGATGACCGCGGTGTGGCTCTCGCTGCTCACCGAAACCCTTGTCGTGACGGCGATCGCCGCCGCTCTGGCCCGCTGGTCCTCCCGGTGAAGTCCGGCTGGCCCCTGCTCGGCGTAGTGCTGCTGACGCTGAACCTGCGGTCGGCCATCACCGGCGTTCCGCCCGTCCTGGGCGAGTTCGGGCTCACCGGGTTCGAGGCCGGGGCCGTGGTCGTCAAGGGCGTGTTCCCGCACCGCGTGGGAGCGCTGACCGGGCTGGCGACGAACTCAGTCAGCGGTGATCGGCATCCCGCTCGGGTTCGGCAACGGGCGCGGTGGATGCTGGCCAGGCCCGGGTTTTTCCCTGCGCGCGTGCCGGTCCGGATGGAGAGGTCACGGGGACACCCCGCCTGCGCGGCGGCGGAGCACGGTGTGGAGCATGCCGTCGGTGATCACTGGCGGACGGCCGTCGTGGTTTCCCTTTCGGGGAGCGGCAATTCTGCCCTTCCAGCGTCGAGTTCGCGGATGGCCTCGCGGTCGGTTTCGGCCATCGCGGCGAAGAACCCGAACAGCATCCGGACGGACCTTTCAGCGGTGGTCGCCCACCACTGTGGATCATGGGTGCGAGAAGACGGGCGTTCCGAAGATCGCCGTTCACGACGGCCGCGGCAGCGCCCCGCTGCTTCTGCCGGGTCACGCGGACGATCCACGATCAGGTCCAGCCGGTCGTGCGGCGATCGCCGCCGGGTAGTCCATTCCGGCACCGAGGAGATCGAACACCTGCCCGTACAGCTCCGAAGCCGGCCGCGACGATTCGTGCTCGCGCCGGGCGTCGACGGCTGCGGGAGCAGCGCACAGAGCGACGGCGGCGACGAGACCGGGGCGCGGGTCAGCCACGGGCTCGACGCCCATCCGCTCGGCGATCAGCTCCGCCACTTCGGTCACCCGCGCGATGCCATGCTCGGACGCCGCGGCCCGCAAAGTGGGGCTGCTCGCGATCAGGCCTTGCAACTGGTGGAACCGGAAGGCGTCGCAATTCTCATCGGCCTCGTATGTGGTCAGCACCCCGACGACCGCGTTGCGCACCGCGGTCATGACCGGCTCCCCGGCTGGACGGGATCGCAAAGCCTCGACCACGGCATCGTGTTGCTCCCTCAGCACGGAGAGGGCTGCGTCTTCCTTCGAGGTGAAGTAACGGTGGAAGGTCCGCGCGGACACCTCGACCGCCTCGGCGATCTGGTCGACGGTCGTGGCGGCGAATCCCTGTCGCGCGAAGAGCTCGTACGCCGCATCGACCAGCGCTTGACGGGTGCGGACCTTCTTGCGCTCACGCAGTCCCGGGGTGCTCATGCACGCAACCTTACCGAAGCGCGCACGATCGTGACACCTCGCGACCTTCGTCACTTTGCGACAAGTGTCAGACTCAGACACTATTGGCCCCATGAGTGAGATCACGCGCAACTCCACCTCGTTCTGGAACCTCCACAAGCGGGGTGCGCGCCTGCAGAAGGTTCTTTTCCGCTCCACCAAGGGCAGGCTGGGTGCCACGTTTCGCGGCGCTCCCGTGCTCTTGCTCGACCACGTCGGGCGGCGCAGTGGCGAGTTCCGCACAAACCCGCTGATCTACCTCGACGACGAACCCGACCTGGTCGTGGCCGCGTCCAAAGGCGGGTCCGACATGCATCCCGCCTGGTTCCACAACCTGATGGCCATGCCGGTCACCGAAGTGGAACTGCGCGGGGGGATCCGTCGCCGGGTTCGTCCGCGCGTGGCCGTTGGCGCCGAGCGCGCGGCCCTGTGGTCGCGCCTCGTCGAGGTCTTCCCGTCCTATGACGACTACGCCGGCTACACCGGAAGGGAGATCCCGGTGGTCGTCCTCGAGCCCGTCGACCACCCGACCCAGCGCGCTGTCGTGCAGCGCGACTACGGCGTCGCCGACATGACGTTGGCCTGGTCGACCACGCACCCGGTTGAGGAACCATCCCCGACCCAGGTCCGCATCCGCGTGCATGCCGCATCGGTCAACCCCATCGACTGGCAGATGATCGAAGGTCACCGCCGTCTGATCACGAAGCGCAGGTTCCCCTTCGTCCCGCTGTTCGATCTCGCCGGCGTCGTGACCGCCGTCGGCAGCGAGGTCACCCGGCTCAAGGTCGGCGACCGCGTGCACGCCGACAACAAGCTCCACGGTGGCGGCGCTGGTGAACACGTGAACGTGGAGCAGGACTTGGTCAGCGTGATCCCCGGGGCGCTCGGCTTCGCCGAGGCCGCGGCGGTGCCGTTGGCCGCCCAGACCGCGCTGCTGGCTTTGGACAAGGCGCGGATCGGCGTCGGCAGCCGCGTGGTCGTGATCGGCGCCTCGGGTGGCGTCGGCACCTACGCCGTCCAGATCGCGAAGGTCCTGGGCGCACACGTCACCGCGGTCAGCAGTGGCCGCAACGAAGCGTTCGTCCGCGATCTCGGCGCCGACGACGTCGTCGACTACACCACAGGACGCTTCGACGGCGTCGTGCCCGCCACCTCCGTCAACGCCGTGCTCGACTTCGTCGGCGGCCGCGAGCAGTGGCTGGCCGCACGGAACGTCCTGGTGGACGGGGGCCGATTCGTCACGATCTCCCGCGACGAGGACGACCGGGTCACGGTCGGGGCCGCGCTGCGTCTGGGGACGACGATCCTGACCCGGCGGGCGAAGTCCCTGGTGGGCAGGAAGATCGCGTACATCCCGGTCTTCCTCGACGCTTCCCGCGACCTCCTCGACCGCGTGGACCGGATGGTGGAGGCCGGCCGGATCCGCGTCGAGATCGACCGGACCTACGGGTTCTCCCGTGACGAGGTCGTTGCCGCGTTGGAGCACAGCAAGAACGGCCGGACAGTCGGGAAGGTGGTCGTGGAGATCGTTCGCGACCACGTCGAGTGAGCAGGTGTCGCCGGGCCGGGGTTGTCGGGGTCCTAGGGCGTGTCTCCAAAAGTTTGTTCTGGTTGTAGGTGATGATCGGCCGGTGGTTCGTGCTGGGGTGATCTCGGATGAGTTGTGGGCGTTGGTAGCGCCGCTGATGCCTTCGCGGGAGGGCCTGCGTGGCCGGCCACTGTCCGATCACCGCCGGATACTGGAAGGGATTGCCTGGCGATTCCGGACGGGGTCGCCGTGGCGGGACCTGCCGGAGGAATTCGGGCCATGGCAGACGGTTTGGAAACGGCACCACAGGTTCTCCATCGACGGCACCTACCAGCGGATGTTCGATGTGGTGCGGTCAAGGTGCGGCATCGACGCGAACGACGATCTCGCCGAGTTACTGTCGATCGATTCCTCAGTCGTGCGGGCACACCAGCACGCCGCGGGAGCGCCGACCATCCCGGGCCGAGCCCTGGCCGCAGCCACCGACCACACAGGGGGCAGCCTCGAATGACACGAATCCGGCCTACGAGCCCGACGATCACGCGCTGGGCCGCTCCCGGGGTGGACTGACCACCAAGATCCACGCGCTGGCCGGCGCGGCTTGTGACCTGGTCGCGGTGCGACTGACCGCCGGACAAGCCGGAGACAACCCCCAGTTGCTGCCCCTGCTGGATGACTACCTCGCCTCCGCGTTCACCGACGCCGGGCCGCGCGATGTCCGGCTGTTGGCCGACAAGGCCTACTCTCACCCCTCGACCCGCCAAGAACTGCGCCGACGCCGGGTCAAGCACACGATCCCTGAACGCCGTGACCAGCTCGCCACCCGGAAGGCCAAAGGCTCCGCCGGCGGCCGACCACCGGCGTTCGACGAGGAGATCTACAAGCAGCGCAACACCATCGAGCGGGCATTCGGCCGTGTGAAGCAGTGGCGCGGGGTGGCCACCCGCTACGACAAGTACGCCCTGACCTTCCTCGGCGGCGTCCTCCTGGCAGGAGCAATCATGATCTCCCGCACCGCTGCCCGGAATTAGGAGACGCACCCTAGGCAGTGTGCTTGATCGCCCCTGTCGCGCGTATCCCGGCGGACCCCCTGCACACTCTCACCCGGCGGCTGGGAGGCCCCGATCCGGCTGCTGCTCGTACTGGTGGCCGCCGAAACCGGAGCGCCGCGCGACCGGGGTTCATCCGGCCTCCCGCACGGCACGACCGAGCGCGGCCCGGCCCAGCAAACCCCAGTGCGGCTTGCCACCAGGCAGGCCCCGGTCCCCGTTCAGGCCCATGAGCAGGAGGAACAGGCTCTTGAGCACAGCCAGCCCGCGAGCGCGCCGGATCGTCGCCCGGTCCGCGAGGGCATACCGCTCGAAGAACCGTGCGGCGGCTCCGTCGGGGAGGATCACCCACGCGGCCGCGAGGTCCCAGGCCGGATCGCCTGCGAACAGGTCACCGAAGTCGATCACTCCCGACAGCGTCCCGTCCGAGACGACGACATTGGCGGGATGAAGGTCGCCGTGCACCCACAGTGGCGGGCCCTCCCAGGCGGGCGCCGCGACGGCGTCCTCCCACACGGCCCGGACCTCCCCGGGATCGCGAAGCGCGACGGCGTGCAGGAACTGCTCGAAACCGTCCGCGCACTCCTTCGGGTGGCCGCCGCGATCCGCGCTCACCGGCGCGTCGGAGGGGGCCTCCACGTGCAGCGCCCTGAGGAAACCCGCGAGCGTGTCGGCCGAGTGCTCGCCCCGGCTGAGGGAGGCCAAGTCGAGCGGCAGGCCGGGCACCCACGTCATGACGGTCCATGGCTTCGGAAAGCGCGCGGACGGCGCGCCGATCCGCACGGGAACCGGCACCGGCAGCGGCAGGCGCGGGGCCAGGACGGGCAGCCACCGGTGCTCCTTGCGCAGGAGATCCGGCGCGTTTTCGGCTCGCGGCATCCGCACCGCCAGCTCGTCCCCGAGGCGCCACTGCTGGTTGCCCCAGCCGCCCGCCACTTCACGGATCGGCAGGCCCGCGAGGTCCGGGTGCTGCTCAGCCAGCAGGTCACGGACCAGAGCCGCGGTGATCTCGGCGTCGGTCATGCGGAGGAACGGTACCGGGCGCGGGCGTCAGCGCTTGAGAGTGAAGGTGAAATCGCCGGAGCGCTTCCCGCTCAGGCGGATCGCCGAGACGAGCCTCCCCGCCGCGAGGAGCCTGTCCACCTCCGCGCGGGAAAGGTTGCAGCCCTCGGCGATCAGCCGCAGCGGACGGACGGGGACCGGCGCCGCGAAACGGACATCGACGTCGATCACCTCGTGGTCCAGGTGGTCCGGGCCGCCCGTGTCGAGTCGCCAGGCGCCCTCCCAGTCGAGGGCGATGTGGTTGCGGCGCCGCACAAACGGGTCCCGCAGCAGCGACGCCGCCAGGTCAGGATCGTTGTCGTGCAGCCGGCGCAGCAGCCCTGGCCGCACGGTGCGCACGGCCACCCGCTCCAGGATCGTGAGCTTCGTCGTCGCCCCGCAGCCGGTGCAGCGCGCGAGAAGCCAGGCGTCGAGACGTTTGTGGTGGGCGTTGACACGGAATGTGCCGTCCGCCCGGAATCGTCCGGCCGCGCACGAGTGGCAACGGCGGAGAACGACCGGCAGGCAGACAGGCGTGACCACCCAGTGGCAGAGCACAGCGATACACCGGTTCCTGTGAGAAGACCGCGAGGATGCGCGGCGCGGCCCGAAGGCGCGGCGCGCGACAGTTCAGCGCTCGGGAGATCTCACCGGAGGTACAAGGGCACGTCCTCGACCAGACGACTCGGTTCTGCGGCACGTTACCGGCCCGGCGGGACGCCGCTCCACCGGTTTTCCGGAGTCGGCCGAACGTCACCGGCCACGGGGCGAGACCCACCCCACGGACTATGCGGACGCGGCGGCGTGGCAGGCGCCGTAGCCGTCGGCACGAGCGGTGATCCGGCCGTCGTGAATGCGGACAGCGGTTTCGGTGGCGTCGCTGACCGCGGGCACTCCCGCGGCTGCGGCGAGGTCTCCGGATTCGTCGTGGATGATCTGGAGGCGGGGCCAGGCTGATGGCGCGACGGCGGCCCTGAGCGAGTTGCGCAGGTCGGTGACGATCAGGCGAACGAGGGGGCCGAGTTCGCCGGGGTTGCTGGTGACCAGGACCGCGGTTACCGCGGCGGTGGGCGGAGCGGCGCGCAGCGCTTCTTCGATGGCGGCCAGCCGATGCAGACCGAGCACGGCGAGGACACCATCGTCGTCCAGGTGGGCCGGCTCGTCGCGTAGTGCGTCGGTCAAGGCCGGCGGCGTCCATGGCTGGTCGGTGGGGCGCGCGGGAGAAATGTGCGGCAGGTGGGCGGGCTGCCACGTGTCGTCGAGGTCGAGTTCGGCGAGTTGTTCGCAGGCGCGGACGACGGCGAAGGGCTCGCCGAATCCGGGCGCGGCCGCGGCGAGCTGGCCGGCTCCGTGCAGGGTCGTCAAGGCGATCTCGGCCACCTGGACCATGCGGGACGCGGTTCGTTTCGAGGATGGCAACTGTTCCAGGCACAGTCCGAGCAGGATCGCGCTGAGGCACGTCAACTGCGAGAACGGTTGGTTGACTCGTTCGTCGGACACGATCTCGGGAAGGAGGTCCCGGCCCAGCCTGCTCGCGCTGCGCCGGTCTTCGCCGGCCAGTGGGAGCCGGGCCATCCAGGCACGTGCGAAGTCTCCGAGTGCGTCGGTGGCGGTCCTGGCGGTCGGCGGGTAGCGCGAACCGGATGTCCGCGCGGCTTCCTGCGCCAGGACGGCGAAGTAGAGGGCCCGCTTGCTCGGGAAGTTGGAGTAGACGGCGCCACGGGTCAGCTCGGCCCGTTCGGCGATCTGGTCGATCTTGGCGTCACGGAAGCCCCGCTCGGCGAGTTCATCGCGGGCGGCGGCCAGCACCTTGGCTCGGTTGTGTTCCTGCATCTGTGCCCTGCTGAGCCGGACCATCGCGCCCCTCCGTTGCCCTGCCTTCCGGAAGTAGGATACTGTCCCCATTCAGATATTTTCAACATCTGACAACATCATGTGGAGTTGACGTGGTGGAGATCCCCGAAATCGACCTCTCCGATCCCGCCGTCCTGCGGGACCCTTTCACCGCGTACGGACGGGCGCGCGAACGTGGCCCGCTGGCGCGCCTGGTCACACCGGGGTTCGGCGCGATGTGGGCGGTCACCCGGTACGAGGACGCGAAGGCGGTGCTGACCGACCCTCGGTTCGAGCTCAACGCAGGCAGCTACGCCCAGCGACCGGATGTGCCCGCGCACTGCCTGAAGTACATGCGGACCATGCAGGAAATGGACGGGCCCGAGCACGCCCGGTTGCGGCGGCTGGTCTCGCCATCGTTCACCGCCCGGCGCGCCGCGGAATTCCGGCCGCGCATCACGCGCATCGTCGAGGCCCTCCTCGACGAACTGGTCCAGGAAGCCGACGAGGGCACGGTGGATCTGCTGGCACACTTCGCCCGGCCGCTGCCCATCGACGTGATCTGCGAACTCGTGGGCATCCCGCCCGAGCACCGGGACACCTGGCGCACCCACGGCGCCGCCGTCGCCGCCGGACACGGGCCCGCGTTCGCGCAGGCCATCCCCGCCATCATGCGCGACGCGGTGGCAGCCGTCGCTCGCCGCACGCGCGAGCCCGGCGCGGACCTGCTCTCCGAACTGATCGGCATCCACGCCGACGACGAGGACCGGCTCAGCGAGACCGAACTGGTCACCCTCGTCTGGCACCTCGTCCTCGCCGGAGGGACCCCGACCAACCTCGTCGCCAACGCTGTCGAGACCCTGCTCGCTCACCCCGGCCAACTCGCCGCACTGCGCACCGACGAAAGCCTCATGCCCGGGGCCGTCGAGGAACTGACCCGCTGGTGCGGACCTCAACTACTGAGCCTGCCCCGCTACGCCCGCGAGGACACCGACATCGCCGGAACGCCCATCGGCAAGGGAGAACCCGTCACCGCCGCGCTTGCCGCCGCCAACCGCGACCCCCGCGTCTTCACCAACGCCGACCACCTCGACCTGCGCCGCCCAGCAGGCCGGCCGACACACCTGGGATACGCCCACGGGCCACACTTCTGCCTCGGCGCCGCGCTGGCACGCGTCCAGACCGAGGCCGCACTCACCGCACTGCTGCGCCGCTTCCCCGCCCTCGCGCTCGCCGACGGTGGCGCCCAGCGCGCCCCGGACCCCGGAACCTGGCGCCTCACCGCACTGGTCGTGACCGTTTGACATGCGCGTACTCTTCGCCAGCCTGGCCTCGGTCGGCCATACCTACCCGCTGATCCCGCTCGCGATCGCCGTCCGGGATGCCGGGCACGAGGTGCATTTCGCCGCCGGCGAGAACGTCCACGCACCGCTGCTCAGGAATGAACTCCGGCCCTTTCGTCCCGCGGATTCGTTCTACGAGATCTACGCCGAGGATCTCGAACCGGAACTGGCACGGTTACGGCCCGACCTCGTCGTGCATGAATGGGGACTACCGGGGGCCGCCCTCGCCGCGCACCGCGCCGGGATTCCCGGCCTCTGGCACGGGTTCGGCCGCATGATTCCCGAAGGAATCGGACTCCAGCCACCCACGTCGGCCACCGGAGCCCCCGATCGGCCACACCTCGACATCTGCCCACCGTCCTTGCAGGACAAGGACTTTCTCGCGACGGCCGAACGCATCGAACTGCGTCCCGTTCCCTATTCCGAACCGGCACTGCCCGCGTGGCCCGTCGATCGTGCTTCGCGACCACTGATCTACCTGACGCTCGGCACCGCATTCGGCACCCCAGAGGTGCTGACCACGGCCATCCACGGCCTGACGGCACTCGACGCGCACGTCGTGGTCGCCACCGGCCGGGTGCCCCCGGATCAGCTCGGCACTGTGCCGGACAACGTCACGGTCCGGCCCTGGGTGCCGCAAGCGGACCTGCTGCCGCACGCCGATGTGATCGTGCATCACGGCGGCAGCGGTACCGCCCTCGGCGCGCTGACCGTCGGCGCCCCGCAGCTGATCCTGCCCCAGGGAGCCGACCAGTTCGCCAACGCCGAAGCGCTCAGCGACGCGGGCGCCGCACTGCGCCTCCTGCCGGATGAGGTGAGCACGGAAGCCATCACCGAACACGCCCGGAAGCTGTTGCCACACCACGGAAACACCGGGCACCGCGACGCGGCCCGCGCGATCGCCGAGGAGATCGCCGGCATGCCCTCGCCGGACGAGATCGCCCACCACCTGCCGAAATGGGCGGATGGATGAATCGCCGATCCGGATGGGCGGGCTCACCGGGTCTGTCAGGTTTTCGGCGGGCAGTCGTCCGTCGAAGGTGATCTCGAAGGCGTCACCGCCGGTCGCAGCGCGTCGACGATCAGGTCGAACAGCCTGCCGACCTGGTTCGGCGGGCTGTCGGCCGTCGTGACGAGCAGCGTGCCGAGCAGCAGCGTGGTGACGTCGAGGGCCTCGACGTCGTCGCGGAACTCCCCCGTGCGCGCCCCCTCGGCCAGGATCGCGCCGATCGCCGTGGTGATGCGCTCCCGGGTGGTGGTCGTCGAGATGGCACCCGAGGCCCACCCGGCGCGCAACGTGTCGAGCATTCCGCGCTTGGTCGCGACGAACGCCGCGTAGCGCGCCATCCACGCCCGCAGCGCGGCTTCCGGTGGCTGTTCGCGCAGCAGCGACTCGGCGAGGGCGGTCACTTCGTCGAGTTCGGCGGCGTAGACGGCCTCCACCAGTGCCTCGCGCGTCGGGAAATGGCGGTAGAGCGTGCCGATCCCGACCCCGGCCGCGCGGGCGATGGCTTCCAGCGAGACCGGTCCCTCGGCGGAGGTGAACACGTCCCGCGCGACGCTGAGGAGCTTTTCCCGGTTGCGCCGGGCGTCGGCGCGGCCCGGACGGGGCGAACTCAAAGCGGAGGCACCTCCGGTTGTGCTACGGTGAGTCTAACGGAGGGTCCTCCGTTTCTTTCATCATCTCACGAGGACAGGACTTCCATGACTCAGACTCGCCCCGGCGGCACCGGTCCGCTCGCCGGCCACACCGTCTCCCGGGTCGGATTCGGCGCCATGCAGCTCGAACGCCTGCACGACGACCGCGCCGCCGCCATCGCACTCCTGCGCCGCGCGGTCGAACTCGGCGTCGACCACGTCGACACCGCCCAGTTCTACGACAACGGCTTCGTCAACTCCGTCCTCGGCGAGGCGCTGCGGCCCGAAGACGACGTCCTCGTCGTCAGCAAGGTCGGCGCCGAGTCCAACCCCGGCGGTGCCGTCCCGCTGCGCGCCGCGCAACGGCCCGAGCAGCTGCGCGCGAGCGTCGAGGACAACCTGGCCAGCCTCGGCCTCGACCGGATTCCCGTGGTCAACCTGCGTCGCCTCGACGTCGGCCCCGGCGTGCGGGCCGAAGGCGACCAGGTGGTCGACCTCGACGACCAGCTCGCGGTGATGACCGCCCTGCGCGACGAAGGCAAGATCGGCGCGATCGGGCTCAGCGCCGTCACCCTCGACGGGCTGCGTCACGCGCTCCCGGCCGGGATCGCCTGCGTGCAGAACTCCTACAGCCTCGTGGCCCGCGACAACGAGGACATGGTGCGGCTGTGCGCGGCCGAAGGTATCGCCTGGGTGCCCTTCTTCCCGCTGGGCGGCGCCTTCCCCGGTATGCCGAAGGTGGCCGACGAGCCCGCCGTGATCGACGCCGCGAAGGCCCTGGACGCCACCCCCGCGCAGGTCGGTCTCGCGTGGCTGCTGCACCACTCCCCGAACGTGCACCTCATCCCCGGCACCGCGAGCATCGACCACCTGGAGGCCAACATCGCCGCGGGCTCGCTCGTGCTCGACGAAGCCACCCTCGCCTCCCTGGACGCCGTGCCGACCAGGGCACAGGAAATCCCGCTCGGCTAAACGCCGGGACCTGCCGGGCGGCTCCTGACCACCCGGTTGCGACTACTCGGCACCCTCACCGGCCGAGCCTTGCGCCGGTGCGGCCGATGGTTGCGGCTGCTCGGCGGGCGGCGCCGGGCGCGTGGCCAGCACGTGTTCCAGGCGTGCCTGCGTCTGGGTCAGCTCGCCCCGGACGGCCGTGACGTTCCCTTCGGCGGCCTCGGCCCGCGCCTGGGCGACCTGCCGCGCGGTCTGTTCCTCTGCCAGGCGCCGGTGGGCCTCGTCGCGTTCGGAGCGGTGCTGCTCAGCCGTCTCGCGGGCCGCCGATGCCTCGTGCTTGGCGTGCTCGGCCGAGCGGTCCGCCGCGGTGAGCTGCGTGCGCGCCGCGGCGAGACGTTCCGCCAGGACAGCCAGCTCGGTGGTGCTTTCGCGCAGCTGAGCACGGGTTCCGTCCAGCTCGTGGCGGAGGTTTTCGCGGTCCTCCCGTAACTGATCGAGTTGCGTCTGCGCGGCCCGCACCATGCCGGCCATTTCGTCACGTGACTGCACCGCCGCGGTCCGGGCCGACTCCGCCGCGCCCTTGGCCCGCTCGTGGTCGGCCACTGTCGCCCACGCCTCGCGCCGCACCCGCTCCGATTCGGCCGCCGCCTTCTCGGCGGCCTTCTCCGCCGCGGCGCGCGCCGCCTGGTCCTCTCGCGACTGCACCAGCGCCCGATCCCGTTCCCGCACGGCCTGATCCGCCCGCCGGGCGGACTCCTCCGCCTCGGCCCGCGCTGCGCGCGCGTCGTCTTCGGCCTGCCTGACCTGCGCCAGCGCGCCCTCCTCCGCTGCCGCGAGCCGGGATCGCATGGCCGTCAACGCCTCCAGAAGCGGCGCCACCACCGGCTCCAGCGCTTCGGTCACCCGCCGCAACTCCGTCAACGGCTCCACGGTCGCCGCCGTCTGCAGCGCCCGCCGCGCACGGGAGGCCGCGTCCGCGTGCGTCTTCGAGCAGTACGACGAGGGCCGGCCGCCCTTGCGCCGCCCGTTCTCGTCCACCGCTGGAGCCGGCAAAGGGTTCTCGCAGCCGTCCAGAGCGCAGATCGCGCCCTCCACCAGGTCATCCGTCACCATCTGAGTATCGCGTACGCGGAAGCGAAAGTAGATAAGCGACACGCGAAACTGCTCAACAGTGTCGTTATGCGGATCGGTGATAATGCCAGTTATGACCGACCCCGCCGCCCTGGAGGCGACGACGCGAGCCCTGACCGTCCGCGCGGACTCCCCGGCGACCCTCCGGGAGACGCTCGCGAGCGCCGTGGACCTGCTGCCGGCACTCCCTCCGGCCGACCCCCTGGACCGCTACGCGATTCGTCACGTGACGGTGCTGTGGCTGGAGACGGACAAGACCGAGCACACCCGCCGCGCCTACTACGCGGACCTCGCCGCCTGGCTGTCCTGGTGCGACCGCACCGGACTCGACCCCCTGCACGCGCGCCGGGCGGACGTGGACGCGTGGAAGAACGGCCTCACGGTCACCGCGCGGGACGGCACCGTGCGGCCCGCCTCAGCCTCGACCGTCGGGCGCACCTTGGCCGGAGTGTCGAGCTGGTACCGCTATCTCCAGTCCAACGACCTCACCGAGCGCAACCCGGTCGCCGCCGTCAACCGCCCGAAAACCGGCAAGCGGCCACCGCTGCCCGCGCTCGACCGCGACTCCGCCGCCGCACTGCTCAACCACGTCGAAGACCGCGCCCAGCGCAACGGCACCGAAGCCTCGTGGCGGGACGCGGCCGTGGTCGCGCTGCTCTTCTACACCGGCGTCCGGGTCTCGGCCGTCACCACGGCGCAGATCGGCGACCTCGACAGCGACGCCGGGCACACGATCCTGCGCTACACCGGCAAGGGCGGCCACCGCGACTTCGTGCCCCTCGTGCCGGCCGCCCTGCACCCGCTGCGCCGCTACCTCGAACTGCGGGCCGCGCGCACCGGCACCGGTCTGGACCGCTTGCGGGGGCCACTCGTCGCGACCACCCCACATCCGCACGATCCCGCCAAACCGGGTGGGAAAGCGCTCTCCCAGCGCCACGTCTGGCACCTGCTGCGGGAACGGGCCGAAGCCGCGGGCCTCGCCGCCGCGGCCACGATCAGCCCGCACACCGCCCGGCGCACCACCGGCACGCTCCTGCTCGCCCACGACGTGCCGGTGCAGAAGGTGCAGGACCTGCTGGGACACGCGGACATCCGCACCACCCGCGACCACTACGACGCGCACCGGCACAAGCTGGAAACCTCCCCGGTGCACACCCTGGCGCAGCTGCTCGCCGATGCCCGCCACCGCCTTCCTTGACACCGCACGGGCGGCTTTGGCTACGGTCGACTCACCACGGGCCAGGGAGCGGAGGCACGGTGACGACAACGGTTCTGGACGGCTTTTCCTACCTCGAATGCCCGCGCTGGCACGAGGGACGGATCTTCTTTTCCGACTTCTATACCCACCTCGTGCACTCCTGCACCGAGGACGGTTCCGATCTGCGCGTCGAGGCGGAGGTGCCGCAGCAGCCGTCCGGGCTCGGCTGGCTGCCCGACGGGCGTCTGCTGATCGTGTCGATGCGCGACGGGCTGCTACTGCGCCGCGAACCCGAGGGCACGCTCGTCACCCACGCCGACCTGTCGGCGCACCTGACCGGCCACGCCAACGACATGGTCGTCGACGCCCAGGGCCGCGCCTACGTCGGCAACTTCGGGTTCGACCTCATGCACAACGCCCCGGTCGCCCCGGCCGCTCTCGTGCGCGCCGATCCCGACGGCACGGTCACCCGGGTCGCGGAGGACCTGCTGTTCCCCAACGGCAGCGTGATCACCGACGACGGCGTGCTGCTGGTCGACGAAACCTTCGCCAACCGGGTCACCGCCTTCGACCTCGCCGCCGATGGCTCGCTGACCAACCGGCGCGTGTGGGCGGCGTTCGGCGAGCCGCCCACCGAGCGGGACATGGACAAGGCGCTGCCGCAGCTCGTGATCGCCCCCGACGGCTGCTGCCTCGACGCCGAGGGCGCGCTGTGGATCGCCGACGGCATCGGCGGACGTCTCGTGCGGGTCCGGGAGGGCGGCGAAATCGTCGACGAGATCCGGCCCGGCACCGGGGTGTTCGCGTGCATGCTGGGCGGCGCCGACGGCCGCACCCTGTACGCGTGCGCGGCGCCGGACTTCAACGAGCACGCCCGCAAGAACGTGCGCGAAGCCAGCCTGCTCGCCTTCCGGGTCGACGTGCCCCACGCGGGCCGCCCCTGACCGCTCAGTCCTCGGCCCGCGGTTCGAGCGCGCGGGCGATGAGGGCGACCGCCGGGTCGCCGTCGCGGGTCAGCTGCATCAGCAGGTCCGCGCCGAGCGCGTCCGGCAGTTCGGCGAGCGCCTGGGCCAGGCGGATCCGCACCGCGGAGTCCGCGGCGAGTTCACCGCCCAGCGCGCTCACGATCTCCGCGGCGCGACCGGGGCCCAGGGACAGCGCGCCCAGGACCTCGGCCGCCTCGACGTCGTTGGCGCCCTCGACCACCATGGTGACGAGTACCGGCACGGCCGCGGCGACGCCACGCCTGCCCGAGGCCAGCGCGGCGTGCCGCCGGACCGTGAGATCCGGGTCGCCGAGCGCGTCGGCGAGCATCGTGGTCGCCTCGTCGCCGGGCATCTCGCCGACGGCCAGGACCGCGCGCCGCCGGACGTCGGGGTCGTCCGACCGCAGCCCGGCGGCCAGGCTCGCCGCACCGTCGCCGCCCGCCCGCGCGAGCGCCCACCGCAGGGCGCCCGCGACGTTCGGATCGGATTCGGCGAGGACGGCCGCGGCCAGCACCTCGGCGGGGACCGGCACGTCCTCGGCCGGGGCCAGGACGGCCCGCTGCCGGTGGGCCGGGCTGGGCGAGTTCAGCCCGTGCAGCAGCTCGACGATGCGCAGGACGTCCGGCCAGCCCGAGGGCTCCGACGCGTCCACGGTGCGCAGCCGATCGAGGAGCTCCTGCTCCCGCCGCAGCCTGTCCTCGCTCCGCCGGATGAGGTCGGCGACCAGCACGGGCGGCGCGAAAGCCGGGTCCTCCAGCGCCCGCCCGATCTGCCGCAGCGACAACCCCAGCGACCGCAGGCTCTCCACGTGGAAGATCCGGCGGATGTCCTCGTCGGAGTACTCGCGGTAACCGCCGACGGTGCGGCCGGTGGGCCGCACCAGTCCGAGGGTGTCGTAATGCCGCAGCATCCGCGTGCTCACGCCCGAGCGGCGGGCCACCTCGCCGATCAGCACGCCGCTCCCCCGACCCGTTCCGGACCGAGCGCGGCGATGCGCTTCGCCTCCTCGACCGCCGCGTCGAACCCGGCTTCCGGGTCGTGCAGAAGCCGCTGCGTGGCACGGGCATGCACCCGCACCGCCGGGTCGGCACTGGCCCCTCCGGACCGCACGGCAGGCTCGATCACGTCCCCGAGCGCGACGAGCGCGCGGGACAGGCTCAGCTGCACGTCCCGGTCGCCGCGGCCGAGCTGGGCGGCCAGGTCGGCGGCCAGCCCGTCCCGCTGTCCGGCGGGAACGAGGACGACGGCGGCCCGCCACGCACTCCGCGCGACCTCGTCGTCGGCGTCGTGCAGCAGTGACCGGGTGATCGCGGGCCACACGCTCCGGTCCCCGATCTTCGACAACGTGTGCAGGGCCTGACTACGCGCCTGGGCAGTCGCCGACCGCAGCTGCGCGCGGAGCCTGGGCACCGTGACCTCCGGCGGGAGGCGGGTCAGCGCCCAGGTCAGCATGTCGCGCACGAAGAAGTCCGGCTCGACCGCGCACCGTGCCACGAGCACCTCGGCGAAGCCCGGGTCGGGGCATGTGCCCGCCGCCAGCGCGGCCTGCAGCCGTGTCGAGGAGTTCCCGGCTCGCAGGGCGTCGAGCAGCCTGGTGTCCTGTGGGTTCCGGTGTGTCGCGTTCAAGGGAACCACCTCCTGCGCCCCAGTCAAGACCTTGTCACAGTGTCAAGGTCAAGCGCGAGATCACCCGGCCGTGCAGTAGTGGCCCTCGCCGAGCGCGGCAGTCGCCGCCGGGGCGTACGTCAACGGCGCCATCCGCGGCCTCACGGCGTGGTTGCGGCGTCACCTCCCGGGCTGACCCCCTCGGCCGCCGCGGCGAGCAGGCCGGCGAGCAGGCCGGCGAGTTCGGCCGGCCTGGTGAACATGGGCCAGTGACCGGAATCGAGGTCGGCGTAGTCGAGGTGGCGGCACTTCGCGAGCTCGGGCACGTCACCGGCGCTGACCCACTCCCGTGCCTCGGCCGGGCTGAACTCGGGGCACACGACCACGACCGGCACGTCGAAGCGCCGCTCGTCCCTCAGCCGCACCACACCCGTGGCGACACCGCCGGGCACGGGCACCGCGGCCGCGGCGATCGCGTCGCGGGCCTGCTCGTCGAGGCCGGCCGAGTCCGGCCCCTGGAACGGGCCCCAGCCGGGAAAGGGCATCACGCCGTCCCGCAGCTCGAAGAAATCGGCGTAGGGCCTGCCGTCGACGGCCGGGAACCCGCCGACGAAAACCGCTTTCGCGATCTTGCCCGGACGCGCGTCGGCGGCCAGCCACGCCAGGCTGCACGCCGCCGAGTGCCCGACTACCACGGGCTTCCCCGACGCCGAGTCCACGGCGGCGAGCACGGCCTGGCTTTTGTCCGTTGTGCAAACCGGCATTTTATGGCCTCGTCCCGGCGCGGATACGGTCGATTTCATGGAATGGACTGTGCTGGCGGCCGAAGAACTCGTGGCCGCCTTGAATGCCGGTGCGGTGACGTCGGTGGAGCTGACCGACGAGGCGATCGCCCGTATCGAGCGGGACGACAAGGTGATCAACGCGATCTGCGTGCCGGACTTCGACCGGGCCCGGGCCGCGGCGCGGCGGGCCGACCAGGCACGCGCCCGCGGCGAGGACCGGCCGCTGCTCGGGGTTCCGGTGACGGTCAAGGAGTCCTACGACATCGCTGGGCTGCCCACGACCTGGGGCATGCCGTGGCACCGCGACCATGTGCCGTCCGAGGACGCGGTACAGGTGTCGCGGATCAAGGCCGCCGGCGCGGTGGTGCTGGGCAAGACGAACGTGCCCTTGGGCCTGCAGGACATCCAGACCTTCAACGAAATCCACGGCACCACCACCAATCCGTGGGATCCCGATCGCACGGCGGGCGGCTCCTCCGGCGGATCAGCGGCGGCCCTGGTGGCCGGATTCGGCGCACTGTCCCTCGGCTCCGACCTCTCCGGCTCACTGCGCACTCCCGCGCATTTCTGCGGCATCTACGCGCACAAGCCGACACTCGGTCTGGCGGCGAGCCGCGGCATGGTCGCGCCGCCAGGGCCGGCACTTCCGGTCGAGCACGACCTCGCCGTCGTCGGTCCGATGGCCCGCACCGCCCGCGACCTCACGCTCCTGCTCGACGTCATGGCCGGACCGGACCCGCTGACATCCGGCAAGGCGCACCACGTGAGGTTGCCGCCCGCGCGCCACCAGCGGCTCAGCGACTTCCGGGTCCTTCTCCTCGACCAGCATCCACTCATCCCGACCGGGGCCGCCGTGCGGGCCGGCGTGAACCGGGTGGCCGACGCGCTTGCCGACGGCGGCGCCCGCGTCGAACGGCACACTCCGCTGCTGCCCGACCTCGCCGACGCGGCGACGCTCTTCATGCAGCTGCTGATTTCGGGGGCGGTCGCGCGCTTTCCCACCGGACCGGATCGCGCCGCCGGCCTGAGCGCGGACGAGGAGAGCCTCGACGCCGTGCGGCGGCGCGCCACGGCGTTCAGCCACCGCGACTGGCTCGAGGCGAACCACCGTCGCGAACTCCACCGCCACGGCTGGCGGCAGCTGTTCGCCGGGTTCGACGCCGTGGTGTGCCCGATCACGCCGACCCCCGCGTTCCCGCACGACCACCACCCCAACCCGCTGGAACGTGGCATCGACATCGACGGCGCCGAATACCCGTACTTCGACCAGCTCGTCTGGGCCGGTCTGGCCACCATGCCCGGCCTGCCCGCCACCGCCATCCCGGCCGGCCGGTCCCCCGAGGGCCTGCCGGTCGGAGTGCAGCTCATCGGTCCGGCGTTCGAGGACCGCACCCCGCTGCGACTGGCCGAACTGCTGGAGGAGAAGATCGGCGGCTTCCGGGCACCGAGGTAGACCGCGCCGCCGCTACCGGTCCCCGTGACCCCACAGCACGGCGACCTCGGCAGCGGCGCGGGCGCCCTGGCCGTGACCGGCGTGTGCCGCTGCTTCGCGCACCGCCGGGTCCAGCGGGTTCGGCCCGATCGCCTCGATCGCCGCCGCGTCCGGTTTGACCACCAGGACGTGCGCACCGTCCTCGCGCAGCTCGGCGACCTGGACGGCGAGGTCGGTGTTGCCGGGAACCTCCATCGCCTGCAGCACCAGCACCCGGTCGAAACCCGCGGCCAGGTCGGCGTTCTCCGCCGAGCGCACCCCGCCGTCGATGTAGCGGGCATCGTGGATCGTCACCGGCGGCCAGGTGCCCGGCACCGCGCAGCTCGCCGCGACCGCGTCCACCAGCGACACCCCGGACTCCGCCGTGAACACCCGTTCCGCGCCGGAGACCGCGTCCACCGCGACGATGTGCAGACCGGCCGCGGGCCAGTCGTGGACCGGCAGGCGCGCCTCGATCACCTTGATCCGCTCGGCCTCGGTGACCGTGCGCGCCGACAGCGCCAGCTCACCGATCCGGCGTCGCGCGGCAGCGGGGTCGGCGGCGGCGGGCACGTTCTCGCCGAACAGTTCCGCCAGCACGTCGGCGTCCACCTCGGCGGGGATCTCCGGGGCCTGCAGCGCCGGGTCGACCTGCCGCCGGAACAGGTCGGCCAGCGCGGTCCCGCTGGTGATCTGCGCGGCCACCGTGGAGCCCGCCGAGGTGCCGACGAACCGGTCCGCGGCGAGAACGTCCACTCCGGACTCCGACAAACCGTGCAGCAGACCGGTTTCCCACGCTATTCCGGCCACACCGCCACCGCCGAGCACCACCGCACGCGTCATCACCCGATCTTAGGCCCCCGCGTCGCCCCGGTGAGCGTGCCGTTGACGACCAGCAGCCACGTTCCGCACACGCACCGGCGGTAGTCCACGCGGCCCGCCGACGCCGGATGACTCGAACCGCTCCGCTGCAGTTCGGTCAGGGGCCACTGACATCTCGGGCAGCGTTCGTCGTCCATGACCCCAGCGTGCTGTAATGGCTTTGTGCATTTCAACCCTTACGGCGGCGCCGGCGCCCAGGCCGCCGCCGGTCTGGCCAACATGCCCGGCGCGTCCGCCGCCGATCTGGTGCGGATGATGCGGGCCGCGGGCATGTCACTGACCCGGCTCAGCGCCGCCGAGGCCGCCGGGACGCGGGAGTGGGGGCACCGCCTGCGGGAGGTCTTCGCCGAGCCCGACCCGGACCGCCGGATCGACCTGGTCAACGCCCTGCTGGCGGAGTCCGCGTGCCGCCCGTTCATCTCCCGCCACGACGGCCTCCCGGCGCACCTGCACTACGCCTACGAGGAGGATGACCGGGGCCGCCGGGTCCGCGCCTACACCGCGGGCGGACTGGCCCACCTGCTGTGCGAGGACGGCGGCAGGATGGGGGTGTGTGCCAGCGCGGACTGCGACACCGTGTTCGTCGACACCTCCCGCAACGGGCGGCGGCGCTTCTGCTCCACCCGCTGCGCCACGCGTGTGCACGTGGCGCGGCACCGCGCCCGCGCGTCCGGAGACGGCGGGGAGGGGTGAGAAGGGCGTAGGCTCGCAGGAATGCGGATCGGTGAACTGTCCCGGCGCACGGGCGTGAGTCCGCGCTCACTGCGGTACTACGAAGAACAGGGCCTGCTGACCAGCTCCCGCTCCGAGACCGGGCAGCGTCACTATTCCGACGCCGAGGTCGAGCGCGTGTCGCTCATCCAGCAGCTGTTCGACGCGGGCCTGTCCAGCCGGGTGATCGCGACCGTACTGCCGTGCGTGGAGACCCCCGGCGACCGCAACGTCGTCGAGCTGGCCTTCGCGGCGATGACGCGCGAGCGCGACCGGATCGACGCCGACATCGCGCACCTGATCGAGACCCGCGATGCGCTCGACTCGCTCATCAGGGCCAACAGCAGGCATCAGACGACACTGACGGCCGGCCCGGTGCCGACGCGCGCCTGACGCTGTGACCCGCACCTCAACCGGTTGCCCCTGACACCGGTGTGAGCGGGGACGGTGGCCGGAGAGGCCCGAACAACCGGGCCGGTCACCCAGGAGGCAGCTGAAGATGGCGCAGGCATGGAGTTTCCACAGGTATGGCGGGGCCGAGGTGCAGGAGCTCCTCGATCGTCCCGATCCCGCCCCCGGTCGCGGGGAGGTGCTGATCCGGGTCGCCGTCGCCGGGGTCAATCCGCTCGATCACCTGCTGCGCGAGGGTGTGGTCCCCGGACTCGACGGCGGCCGCCCGTTTCCCCGTGTGCTGGGTATGGAGGCGGCAGGAACCGTTCTGGCCCTGGGCGAGGACGTCGACGGGATCGAGGTGGGTGACGCGGTTTTCGGTTTCGCGCTCACCGGTGGCGGAACCTACGCCGAGACGACGGTGCTGTCCGCGCCACACTCCGCGCGCATCCCGGCGGGCCTGTCCGCGACCGTGGCGGCGACGCTGCCGGTGGCCGGGACGACCGCGGTGGACGCGCTCGACCAACTCGACCTCCCGGCCGGTGCCACGCTCCTGGTCAACGGCGTCGGAGGCGGGGTCGGCCTCGCCGTCGCCCGGCTGGCCGTCGAGCGCGGACTTCGGGTGATCGGGACCGGGAGCACCACCAAGCGCGAGTACGCCGAGACCGTCGGGGCGCGGTTCGTCGACTACACCGACGAGGATGTCGTCGCCGTCGCCCGCGAGGTCGTTCCGGACGGCTTCGACGGGATCGTCGACCTGGTCGGCGGTACCTCGCTGCGGACGGTCGCTCCGCTGGCGCGGGACATCCGCACCGTGATCGCCGTCGGTGATCAGTCCGTGCCGGACATCGGCGGTCGTTTCGTCGAGCGCCGCCTCGACCGTGGGAACCTGGAGCGCGCCGCCCGGCTGGCACTCGACGGGGCCCTCACGCCGGTGATCACCGCCGTGTATCCGCTCGCCGAAGCCCCGGCCGCGCTGGCCGCCGTCGAGAACGGTCACGCTCCGGGCAAGATCGTCCTCAAGGTGACCTGAGACGCCGGCCTGTGTCGCCCGTCACCCGATGTCACGAACGAGCCCGCGCCGTCCATCTCGTGGTCGTCAACAGCCGAACGAGGAGGCGACACGATGACTCACCGGATTCTGGTCCTGGGCGCGGGTTACGCGGGCATGGCGGCGGCGGTGCAACTGGCGGCCCGGACCACCCGCCGCGACGACATCGAGGTGACCGTGGTGAACGCGCGGGAGCGGTTCACCGAGCGGCTGCGCCTGCCGATGGCGGCGACCGGCCGGCAGCTCGCCGAGCTGACCATCCCGGACCTGCTGGACGGCACCGGCGCACACTTCGTGCGCGGTCGGGTCACCGCCCTCGACCCGGACGGGAAGACGGTGCGCATCGACCACGAGACCACCCTGCCCTACGACACCCTCGTCTACGGCCTGGGTGCCGTGGCCGACACGACCGTGCCCGGCGCGGACGCCCACGCCCGCACACTCGACAGCGCGCAGGACGCCGAACTGCTGGCCACCCGGCTCGCGGGTCTGCGCCACGGCACGGTCGTGGTCGCCGGTACCGGGCTGACCGGTGTCGAATCGGCTGCCGAGATCGCCGAGCGGCACCCCGGGCTGCACGTCGTGCTGCTGGGCCGCGGCGAACCCGGTGCGGCGATGAACCCGAAGGCCAGGGCGTATGTGCACGCGGCGCTGGAGCGGCTGGGCGTCGAGGTGCGCCGGGCCGAGGTGGTGAAGGTCCTGCCGGACGCGGTCGAGCTGGCCGGTGGCGGCACCGTGGCGGCCGACGTGGTCCTGTGGACCAGCGGGACGCGGGTGGCACCGCTGGCGGCGGCCGCGGGGCTGATGGTGGACGAACGCGGCCGTGTCGTCACCGACGCCACGCTGCGGTCGGTGTCGCATCCGGACGTCTACGCCGTGGGTGACGCGGCCGCGATCCGCCAGGGGTACGGCACCCTGCACGGCACCTGCCAGAGCGGGATGCCGGCCGGCGTGCACGCGGCGCTGTCGATCCTGCGTGCCCGGAAAGGCAAGCGACCCAAGGAGTTTCGCTTCGGCTACTACCACACGCCGGTGAGCCTGGGCCGTCACGACGCCGTCGTGCAGTTCACCCACCCCGACGACCGCCCCCGTCGGATCCACCTCACCGGCCGCATCGCGGTCCGGTACAAGGAAGTGGTGACCGCCTCGCCGTGGCCGACCTACGGCCGCATGAAGAAGATGCCCGCCTCGGGTGCGTTCTGGCCCCGCGGCGGCCGCTTCACCCGGGTGGCGCGATGAGCGAGGAGATCTTCCACCAGCACCGGAACCTGCTGTTCTCGGTCGCCTACCGCGTCCTGGGCAGCGCGGCCGACGCCGAGGACGCCGTGCAGGACGCCTGGATCAAATGGTCGGCCGACGACCGTTCCCAGGTGGCCGATCCGAAGGCGTACCTGGCGCGGATCGTGACCAATCTGGCGCTGGAGCGGCTGCGTTCCACCCGCCACCAGCGAGAGACCTACGTGGGCCCGTGGCTGCCGGAGCCCGTCCTCACCAGCGGCGACACCGCCGACGCCGTCACCGGTGCCGAATCGGTGTCGATGGCGATGCTGGTGGTGCTGGAGACGCTCAGCCCGCTGGAACGCGCGGTGTTCGTGCTCAAGGAGGTCTTCGCCTTCACCCACGCCGAAATCGCCGACGCGGTGGGCCGCTCGGAAGCCGCCGTGCGCCAGGCCGCGCACCGCGCCCGCGAGCACGTGGCCGCCCGCCGTCCCCGGTTCACCACCGACACCGCGAAACGGCGCGAGGTCACCGAGCGGTTCTTCGCGGCCGCGACCGGTGGCGACGTCAACGCGCTGATGGAACTGCTGTCGCCGGACGTCACCGTGTGGACCGACGGCGGCGGCAAGGTGCGCCAGGCCCTCAAACCGGTCGTCGGCGTGGCGAAGGTGGCCGCCTGGTTCGCCGCCCTCGGCACCGTCACCTACGAGGGCGTCGATCCCGCCGACATGCGCGCCGAGATCGCCGAGATCAACGGCGCGCCGGGTCTCGTCTTCCGCGCGCCGGACCGGGTCATCGCCACTCTCACGTTCGACTTCGACGCCAAGAGCCGCATCCGGACCATCCACAACGTGGCCAATCCGGACAAACTCCGCGCCATCGCCGAGGGCGGCACCCGCCACCTCGGCGCGCCGTGACACTGCATAAAGTGCTTGGCATGTACAAGCGTTTCGTGGCCCTCGGCGATTCCTTCACCGAAGGCGTCGGCGACGACGATCCCGCCCGCCCGAACGGCGTGCGCGGCTGGGCCGACCGCGTGGCCGAGCAGCTGGCCGCCGCCGACCCCGAGTTCACCTACGCCAACCTCGCGATCCGGGGACGGCTGCTCGACCAGGTGCTCGCCGAGCAGCTCGAACCCGCGCTCGCGCTGCGCCCGGACCTGGTGTCGATCTACGCCGGGGGCAACGATCTGCTCCGCCCGAAGGCCGGCATCGACGCGCTGGCCGACCGGTTCGCCGCCGCGGTCGGCCGGCTCGCCGAAACCGGCGCGACGGTGCTGCTGTTCACCGGGGTGGACGGCGTCGAGGACCCGGTGTTCCGCAAGCTGCGCGGCCGCACCGCGATCTACAACGAGCACACCAGGGTCATCGCGGCCCGGCACGGCGCCCGCGTCGTGGACATGTGGGCGATGCGGCAGTTGCGGGACCGGCGCCTGTGGTCGGCCGACCGGCTGCACCTCAACGCGCTCGGCCACACCGAGGTCGCGATCGCGGTGCTGGACGTCCTCGGCCGGGAGCACGGGCTCACCCCCGCCGCGCTCGGCCCGCGCGAGGTGATCGACCCGCGGCGGCAGCGCGCGCAAAACCTGCAGTGGGGACGCGAGCACGTCCTGCCCTGGATCGGTCGTCGGCTGCGCGGCGAGTCCTCGGGCGACACGCTGAGCCCGAAACGGCCCGAGCTCTCGCCCCTGGACAGCGTGCGGTCATAGCTCAGTACGCGAGTTCCCCGATGCCGCCGTCCACGCGCAGCACCGTGCCGGCGGTGTAGGCGGACTCGTCCGAGGCGAGGTAGACCGCTGCCTTCGCCAGCTCGGTCGCCGAGCCCAAGCGGTGGAGGGGCACGGTGCGCCGAAGCTCCTCGTAGACGGCGGCCTGGCGCTCGGCACCGAGCGCGGAGAGCGCGTTGGTGACCGTCGGCCCCGGGCTCAGTCCGTTGACCCGGATGCCCCGGTCGGTCAACTCGTAGGTCAGCCCACGGGCGTAGGACAGCAGGCCCGCCTTGGCCGCGCCGTAGACCGTCGCGCCTTCGTGCCCGACGAAGGCGGAAACCGAGCCGACGAGTACGACCGAGGCCCGCCGCGAGAAGAGCGGCAACAGGTGTTTGATCAGGAAGAACGGCGACTTCAGGTTGGTCGCGAGCAGCCTGTCGAACGCCTCCTCGGTCCACTCCTCGATCGGGAGGTGGGTGACGTCGGCGGCGTTGCTCATCAGGATGTCGAGCTTGGGCCACTCCGCCCGCAGCCGCGCCGCGAGCGCCGCCTGGCCGGGCACGTCGCCGGCATCGCTGAGGATGGGCAGCAGGGGACCCTCCAGTTGCCGGGCGGCCTCAGCCAGTTTGTCCGGTGAGCGGCCGGTGATCGCGACAGTGGCTCCTTCGGCGAGGAACTCGCGGGCGGTCGCGAGGCCGATGCCGCTCGTTCCGCCGGTGATCAGTGCGTGCTTTCCGGCGAGGCGTCCCCTGACTGCGCTCCTCAGATCGCGGTCGGCGGCCATCGCTGAATTCTGTGCAGGCGTTCTAAAAGTCACGTGATCGAAGCTACGACTTCTTGAACGCATCGTCAAGAAGTCGTAGTGTCGGATACGTGGCACGCACCGGACGCCCCCGCGAGTTCGACAAGGACCAGACGCTGACGCGCGCACTCGAGCTGTTCTGGTCCCGTGGCTACGGGACGACATCCATCCAGGACCTGGTCGACGCGCTGGGCGTCGAGCGCGGCAGCCTCTACAGGACCTTCGGCGACAAGCGCCGCTTCTACCTCGACGCCGTCCGGCTCTACTGGGACGTGTACGAGCGTCACCTGATCGCCGCGATGGACACCTCCCCGCTGCTCCCGGCGTTGCGCGAGATCCTGACCCACCCGGCACGCCTGGAGGAGTTCATCTCCGACGTGGGCGTCCCGCACGGCTGCCTGGTCGGCAACACCACCGCCGAACTCGTCCCCCACGACAGCGAAGCCACCGAAGTCGTCACCCGCTCCTACCGCCGGTTCACCGAGATCGTCACCGACGCGCTCCGCCGTGGACAGGCCACCGGGGAAGTCACCGGCAACGCCCGGCCCGAGGCCCAAGCCCAGTTGCTGCTCTACATCGTCCAAGGGCTCTCGCTCGTGTCGAGGGCAGGCCTCGACCGGACCGCGGCAGTGGCCGCGATCGACACCGCGATCGAGTCGCTGCGGGCGTGAGGAGTCAGCGGGTGCGCAGCCCGTCGAAGACGATCGCCAGGGTGCGGGTGCGCAGTGCGGCGTCGTCACCGAGGTGCTCGGCGGCCCGGGACGCGCCGACCATCAGTGCGATCAGCTCGCCGACCCCGACGTCCTCCCGCACCGCGCCGGTCCGCTGGGCCCTGGACAGCAACGCTCCCAGCGCGTCTCGTGCCTTCACGCCGACCTCGCCGAGGCGGGGCACCTCGGTGCCCGCGGCGGACAGCGCGTCGGTGTAGGCGTTCTTCACCGCCGCCATCTCCGCCCACCGCCCGAGGAACGCGAAGAAAGCGCTCTCCGGATCATCGGCCGCGGCGAAGGACTGGGCCTCTTCGGCGAACCGGCGCATCCGCTCCATCAGCACCGCCTCCAGCAGTGCCTCCTTGGTCGGGAAGTGCCGGAACACGGTCCCGATGCCCACGCCCGCCTCCCGCGCGACCTCCTCGGTCGGCGCGCCGGTGCCCTTCGCCGCGAACACCGTCTCGGCCGCGGCCAGCACGCGTGCCCGGTTGCGACGGGCGTCGGCGCGCAGCGGCTTCGGTTCGGTCACCGGCGCATCGTAGAACGCCGTGGGGCATCTCCGGGACGCGGTCGCGGGCGGTGATTCGCCGCCGGACCCTGGACATCGTCACTCGGTTGAGGGATCGTTCTCCCGAAGTGAGGCCAGTCACAGAAGGGCTTTCGCGGCATGGTTCTCGGACGCAACGAAGCGGACACCGTTCTCCAGGCACAGACCAGCCAGAAGTCCACGCAGGTGCGGCGCGCGGCGTTCGCCAGCGCGATCGGCACCACCATCGAGTGGTACGACTTCTTCCTCTACAACACGGCCGCGGCGCTGATCTTCCCGCAGCTGTTCTTCCCCGCCTCCTCCAGCTACGCCGGGGCGATGCAGTCCTTCGCCACCTACGCCGTCGGGTTCGCCGCGCGCCCCATCGGCGCGGCGATCTTCGGGTACTGGGGTGACCGGATCGGCCGCAAGGTCACGCTCGTGGTGACGCTGCTGATGATGGGCATCGCCTCCGGCGTCGTCGGTGTACTGCCCGGCGCCGCCACGATCGGGATCGCGGCGCCGATCATCCTGGTGACCCTGCGGCTGATCCAGGGCATCGCGATCGGCGGCGAGTGGAGCGGCTCGGTGCTGCTCGCGATGGAATGGGGTGATCAGCGCAAACGCGGCCTGCTGGGCAGTTTCGCGCAGATCGGCGTGCCGGTCGGGCTGGTGCTCGGCACCGGCGGCATGACCCTGCTCTCGGCGGTGCTCTCCGACGCGGCGTTCGACTCGTGGGGCTGGCGGCTGCCGTTCCTGGCGAGCCTGCTGCTCGTCGCGGTCGGACTTGTGATCCGGCTGCGGATCCTGGAAACACCCATGTTCGCCAAGATCGTGTCGCAGCGGCGCACGTCGCGCAGTCCCGTGACCGACGCGGTGAAGCACCACTGGCGGGAGATCCTGCTCTCGGCCGGGCTGCGCTTCAGCGAGCAGATGCCTTTCTACCTCTACACCAGCTACGTCCTGGTCTATGTGGTGGCCGAGCACGACTACTCGAAGACCTTCGTGCTCAACGCGGTGCTGCTCGGCGCGGCGATGGAGCTGGCGCTGATCCTGTGGTTCTCGCAACTGTCGGACCGGCTGGGACGCAAGCGGATCTACCTGACCGGCTCGATCCTGACCGGGCTGCTGGCGTTCCCGTACTTCGCGATCCTCAAAAACGGCGGCGCGGTGCTCATCTTCGTCGCGATCGTCGTGTCGATGATCCCGCACGCCATGCAGTACGGGCCGCAGGCGGCGCTGATCGGCGAAAGCTTCCCGACCCACCTGCGCTACGGCGGCGCCGGACTGGGCTACCAGCTCGCGTCGGTGTTCGCCGGCGGGCCCGCGCCGCTACTGGCGACGTGGCTGCTGCACGCGACCGGCACGCCGTACTCGATCTCGGCGTACGTGGTGTTCTCGTCGGTGGTCACGATCATCTGCGTGGCACTGCTCAAGGACCGCTCACGCGCCGACATCACCGACGACGCGGTCTATCGCCGCTGAGGAGGGTGAACCAGCCGATCCCGGCGAGCACCGCGGCCGCGATGCCATAGGGCAGCCAGTTCCCCTGCGCGCCCAGCACCCCCACCGAGCCCGGCACGAGGATCGCCAGCGCCAGCACCGTCGCGAGCACCGACCCCCACACCATGCGGCGGCGCTGCCCGGCACGCTCTCCACTCATGCCCCCAGCCTGTCACGAGCGCGGAACTCACGTGCACGAACGTGGAACTCGCCGAGCCCGCGAGTCCCGCCTTCCGGCGCGCGGGTTGAACATTCAGGACGGCGAGCTCCGCGTTCGGGCCGAAACGGCGGAGGGGCCGCACCCGGTCCGGTGCGGCCCCTCCATCAGGTCCTACTGCTGTGGCGGCGCCGAGGGCGGCTGCTGCGGCGGGTACTGGCCGCGCGGCGGATTGCCGTAGTGCTGGCCCGGATTGCGCGTCGGCAGCTGGCCCTGCTGTCCGCCGGCCGGGGGCGGGAACTGCTGGGTCGGCCCCGGGGCCTGGATCGCCGGCGGCTCCGGCTGCGCCTGCGGTGCGGGCGGTTCGGCGGCGGGTGCCTCCTGCGCCTCCTCGGGCGCCGGGGTGGCGGGGTTGCCGCGCAGCGCGCTGGCCGCGGGCGGGACCGGGGGCTGCGACGAGTGCGACATCGGCCCGGGCACCTCCTTGCGGGCCACCGCTTCGGCCTCGCGCACCGCCTCGGCGATGCGCGGGTCGGTGGAGGTGTCGAACCAGCTGGCGACCTCGTCGTCGTCCAGGGTGGGCGGCTCGCCGTCGGCCGGGGCGGGCTCGTACCGGAACACGCCGTCGTCGTCCTGCTTGGCGAACGCGCGGGCGAACTGCTGCAGCGCGTTGCCGTAGTCGCTGGGCACCAGCCACACCTTGTTCGCGTCGCCCTGCGCCATCTGCGGCAGCGTCTGCAGGTACTGGTAGGCCAGCACCTCCGGCGTCGGCTTGCCCGCCTTCACCGCGGCGAACACCTTCTCGATCGCCTTCGCCTGCCCCTGCGCCTGCAGGTAACGGGCGGCCCGTTCACCCTGCGCCCGCAGGATCCGCGACTGCCGCTCCGCCTCGGCCGCCATGATGGTGGCCTGCTTGGACCCCTCCGCCGCGAGGATCTGCGACTGCTTCTGGCCCTCGGCCGTCTTGATCTGCGCTTCCCGCTGACCTTCGGCGTTGAGGATCATCGCGCGCTTCTCCCGGTCGGCGCGCATCTGCTTCTCCATCGAGTCCTGGATGGAGGGCGGCGGGTCGATCGCCTTGAGCTCGACCCGTGCCACCCGGATGCCCCACCGGCCGGTGGCGTCGTCGAGCACGCCGCGCAGCTGGTTGTTGATCTGGTCGCGCGAGGTCAGCGCCGACTCCAGCGTCATGCCGCCGACCACGTTGCGCAGGGTCGTGGTGGTCAGCTGCTCGACACCGACGATGTAGTTGGAGATCTCGTACACCGCGGCGCGGGCGTCGGTGACCTGGAAGTAGACGACGGTGTCGATCGACACCGTCAGGTTGTCCTCGGTGATCACCGGCTGCGGCGGGAACGACACCACCTGCTCGCGCAGGTCGATGCGCGCCCGCACCTTGTCCAAAAACGGCACCAGGAAGTTCAGGCCGGGCGAGGCGACCGACTTGAATCTGCCCAGCCGCTCGATCACCGCGGCCTGGGCCTGCGGGACCACCATGATCGCCTTCGCGATCGTCACGATCACGAACAGGGCGATGACCGCGACAACAATGATCGCTGCGGTTCCCAAAGTCGCTCTCCCCGGTATTCAGGTTGTGGTTACGGCTCGGGCGCCACCACGGCCGTGGCGCCCGCTATCTCTACCACGGTCACGGTCGTGCCGGGTTCGATTCGCTGACCGTCGGCGACCGATCGTGCCGACCACACGTCGCCGGCCAGTTTGACACGCCCGGCGTGGTCGTCCACAACGGACACGACCACGGCCCTGGCCCCGATCAACGCCTCCGTGTTGGTGCGGTGTCCCGCCCCGGCCAGGAACCGGCGCTTGAGCGCGGGCCTGGCCAGGAAGATCAGCGCGCCGGAGGCCACGGCGAAGACGACCGCGTCGACGATGATGTTCCCGGTGATCAGAGCCGCGCCCGCGCCGAAGAGCGCGCCGAGGCCGAGCATCAGCAGGAAGAAGTCGCCGGACAGCACTTCGGCTGCCATCAGCACGATGGCGACGATCAGCCAGACGAGCGCCGGTGTCATGCACCCATCGTGGCAGAAAGTGACCACTCGCGACCAGCGGACGACCCGAAGTGATCCTCGTGTGACCTGCCGGGTTCAGCCATCCGTGTCGGTCACGAAGTCGATCAGCCGCTCGACGGCCCCGATCAGCGGCGTCTCCAGGCCACGGAAGCTGCTCACCCCGGCCAGCACCCGCTGCCACCCCTCCCACGGCTCGCCCCAGCCGAGCGCGGCACAAATGCCTTCCTTCCACGGCGTCCCACGCGGCACGACGGGCCACGCGCGGATCCCCACCGCGGCCGGTTTCACCGCCTGCCACACGTCGACGTAGGGGTGGCCGGTGACCAGCACGTGCTCGTCGCCGATGGCCTCCACGAGGCGGGACTCCTTGCTGCCCGGCACCAGGTGGTCGACCAGCACGCCCAGCCGGCGCCCCGGTCCGGTGCCGAAGTCCTCGATGGCCCCGGCCAGCACGTCGACGCCGTCGAGCGGTTCCACCACGACGCCCTCGACCCGCAGGTCGTGGCCCCACACGCGTTCGACCAGTTCGGCGTCGTGCTTGCCCTCGACCCAGATCCGCGAATCGCGCGCGGTACGGGCCCGGAGCCCCTGCACCTTCACCGATCCCGACGCCGAACGCGCCGAAGCCGGTGACGGCGGGGCGGCTTGGGGCCGCACCAGCGTCACCGGCTTGCCGTCGATCAGGAACCCGGCCGGCTCCAGCGGGAAGACACGGTGCCTGCCGTGGCGGTCCTCGAGCACGACAAGCTCGCGCTCGAACCGGACCACCGCGCCGCAGAAACCGCTTCCCGGTTCCTCGACCACCAACCCGCGCTCCGCCACGACCTCGGGGATCTTGCGTCTGCGCGGGCCGGCGAGGATGTCGTCATAGCTGTGGGAGCGCACGATCCGGCACGGTAGCGCCGGGTTCACCCGTTCGTCGCGCCGCCACGCCGGGCCGCAGCATCACCGCGGCGACCACGAAGGCCGCCGCGACCAGCCCGGTGCCCACCCAGAACGCGAGGCGGTAGCCGGAGGTGAGCGCCTCCGCGGCGGGCACGCCGGTGAGCGATCCGGTGCGGGTGGCGGCGAGCACGGCCAGCACCGACAGGCCCAGCGCGCCCGCGACCTGCTGTGTCGTGTTGAACAGCCCGGACGCGAGCCCGGTGTCCTCGGGCCGCGCGTCCCGCATGCCCAGGCCCATCAGCGCGGGCATCGCCAGGCCGAACCCGAGGCCCATGGCCAGGGTCGGGGCGAGCACGTCGGCCGCGTAGGAACCATCGGCAGGCACCCGGGTCAGCCAGGCCAGCCCGCCGCCGATGGAGACCAGCCCGGCCAGCAGGACGCGGAAGTCACCGAAGCGCGTGCTCACCCGCGGCGACACGGCCAGCGAGACCAGCGCGATCATCGCGGCGATCGGCACCATCGCCAGCCCGGTCGCCTGCGCGCTCAGGTTCAGGACCTGCCGCAGGTAGAGCACGACGAGGAACTGGAACGCGAACATCGCCGCCACCAGCAGCGCCATCGTCAGGTTCGCGCCGGACAGGCCGCGCGAGGCGAAGATCCGCAGCGGCAGCAGCGGGTCGCGCGCCCGGGACTGGCGGACGAGGAAGGCGGCCAGCAGCACCAGCGACACCGCGCCGGTCCCGAGCGTCTGCCCGAGACCGTGGGACTCGACGCCGACGATCGTGTACACGCCGAGCATCAGCGCCGCGGTCACCAGCACCGCGCCCAGCCAGTCCGCGCCCGCGCGGAAGCCGAGGCCGCGGTCGTTCTCCAGCACCCGCAGCGCGACCACCCCGGCGAGGAGGCCGATCGGCAGGTTGATCAGGAAGATCCAGTGCCAGCTCAGCGCCTGCGTGAGCACCCCGCCGGCCATGCTGCCGATCGAGCCGCCCGCGGCCTGCACGAAGCTGAACGTGCCCAGCGCCCTGGCCCGCCCGGCCGGTTCCGGGAACAGCCGGACCACCATGCCCAGCGCGACCGCGGTCGATGCCGCGCCACCGGCGCCCTGCAGGAACCGCGCCGCCAGCAGGGTTTCCGGGTTCCAGGCCAGCCCGGCGAGCAATGAGGCCAGGGTGAACACCCCCATCCCGGCGAGGAAGACGCGCCGTCGCCCGGCGAGGTCGCCCAGGCGCCCGGCGAGCAGCAGCAGCCCGCCGAACGGGATCGCGTAGGCGTTGACGACCCAGGACAGGTTCGTCTGCGTGAAACCCAGGTCGTCGCGGATCGCGGGCAGGGCGACGTTCACGATCGTCTGGTCGAGCACGATCATCAGGGTCTGCGCGGACAGCACGGCGAGCGCGATCCACCGCGACCGTCCGGCCGGCTGATCGAGCGACATGGCGTTGACCTCCATAGGGGCACGAAATGTAACTGGGGCCATGATGTGGGCCCACGATCGTGCCCGGAAGAAGGCAGTTTCCTGTCACAGAGGAACACCGGTGTGCCTCTCCAGGTCCCGGCTGTGGTCCTGTGAGACACGCCACCGGGCGCCATGGGGAACGACTGGTAACAGAGGGGCGCGCATGGAACCATGGCGGCATGGCTGACACCGCTTCCCCGGTCACCGAGGCGTGCCCGATCGTCGAGGTGCTCGACCACGTCGCGGGCAAATGGGCGATCGGGATCCTGGTCGCCGCCGCGCACGGCCCGGTCCGCTTCACCGCACTGGAGCGCGAGGTCGAGGGCATCAGCCGCCGCATGCTGACGCTGACCCTGCGCAAACTGGAACGCGACGGCCTGCTGGTCCGCACCGTGTACCCGACGGTGCCGCCGCGCGTGGAGTACACGCTGACCGACATCGCCCGCGAGCTGCACCAGACGCTCGTCGGACTGACCTCATGGGCGGAGAAGCACCGCGGCACGATCGCCGAGGCCCGCCGTTCCTACGACCGCCACTCCGCGACGCCCTGACCGCCCGCGCGCTGGGGTCACTCCACCCGGGCGGGCTGCTCCTCGGCGGGCGCCTCGTCCTCGCCCGGCAGGTGCACGTCGTTGACGGTGATGTCGACCTCGACCACTTCGAGCGCGGTCATCTGCTCGATCGCGGTGATCGTATTGGCCCGCACCGCCCGCGCCAGGTCGGCGATGGACACGCCGTACTCGACGACGAGCTGCAGGTCCACGGCCGCCTGCTTCTCCCCGACCTCGACCGACACCCCCTGGCCGGCACTGCCGCTGGCGCCCGGGATGCGCTCGCGCAGCACGCCGAACGCCCGCGCCGCACCACCTCCCAGGTCGTACACGCCAGGGATCTCGCGGGCGGCCAGACCCGCGATCTTCTGCACCACCGTGCTCGCGATCGTGGTGGTTCCCTGGCTGGTCACCAACGGACCCGCGGCGCTGGTGTTCGCTTCGGTCATCGTTGTTCCCCTTTCCGGCATGCCTGCGCAACCACCACCCAACGCTACGCAAGAGGCGCGGGGAAGGTCAGAACAGCGGCCAGGGAATGGCCCGCCAGTCGTCGCCCGGTTCCGGGAACACGCCGGTGGCCACGAGCATCTCGGCGCGCTCCGCGACCGCGCTGATCTCCAGTTTGGTCAGGTGCGGGGCCAGGCGCTCGCCCAGGTCACCCTCGATCCGGCCGGGCAGGGCACGCAGCTTGTCCAGCGTCTCCTCCGGCAGCGGATCACCCACCCAGCCCCACAGCACGGTGCGCAGCTTCGGTTCGGCGTGCAGGCAGATGCCGTGGTCGACGCCGTACACCGCGCCGTCGGCACCGGGCAGGATGTGCCCGCCCTTGCGGTCGGTGTTGTTGGCGATGATGTCCAGCACGGCCAGGTCCCGCATGCCCGGGTGGTCGGCGTGCGCGAGCACCGCGGGCTCACCGAGCCGGTCGTGGGCGTGCAGCACGATCCGCCAGTCGCCGGGCACGTCCTTCGGGGCCCGCACGTCGATCAGGTCGTCGTCGGTGGTCTCCACCCACAACTGGACCATGCCCTCGCCGAAGGGGCCGTCGCGCAGCACGGTCGGCGGCACCCGGCCCAGCCCGGAGGACTCGGCCAGCACGGCGGTGGCGACCTCGCGCCCGGCGAGGGTGCCGTCCGGGAAGTCCCACAGCGGCCGTTCCCCGGACACCGGCTTGTAGACCGCCTCCGCCGACAATCCGTCGAGCTCGATCGAGCAGAACAGCGTCACGTTCGAGGCGTCGACCAGACGGCCTTCCACGGTCAGGCGGCCACGGGTCAGCAGCTCCCTGGCGCCGGGATCGGCCGGGCCGACCGATGGGGCCACGGTCTCAGCTCTCGTCGGTGAGGTCGGAGTTGCGCCGGTACCCGTTCTGCCGCGGGCAGATGTGACCCTCCGGGTCGAGCGGCTCCCCGCACAGCGGGCACGGTTTGCGGCCGGCACGCACCACGCGGTCCGCGCGCTCGGCGAACGCGCGTGCCGCGACCGGGCTGAGGAACACGCGCACCGCGTCCGGGCCCTCCTCGGTGTCGTCGAGCACGACCGTCTCGTCGACCTCGCCCTCGGTGATCGCGAGCAGCTCGATCACGACGGCGCTGGTCTCGGCGTCCCAGCCCAGGCCCATCGTGCCGACGCGGAACTCCTCCTCCACCGGAACGTCCAGCGGGTCGACGTCGACGAAGTCGTCCGGCACGGTTTCGGGCACCTCGGCGTCGAAGCGCGCGACGATCTCCTCCAGCAGCGAGGACAGGCGCTCGGCGAGCACCTGCACCTGCTGCTTCTCGATCGTCACGCTGACCGTGCGGACGTCCTGGGTGGCCTGCAGATAGAAAGTACGGTCGCCCGGTTCCCCGACGGTCCCTGCGACGAACCGGTCGGGCTGGCGGAAGACGTGGATTACACGAGCCATGGCACCCCCGACCCTATGCCACAGTTTCATGATCGGCATCCGCCGCCCCCGCTTGCTCCTTGGTTAGAGTGCGTCGGTGGCTGAAACCGCGCCGTACGGCACCTGGACCTCACCCGTCTCCGCCGCCGACGTCGCCGCCGCGGGCGGTGGCGCGCAGTGGCTCGACGTCGTCGGCGGCACCGTCTGGTGGGCCGAGGCGCGCCCCGCCGAGGGCGGCAGGCTCGCCCTCGTTCGTGCAGGTCAGGACGGCGCGGTCGAGGAGATGCTGCCCGCCCCGTGGAACGCCAGGAACCGGGTGCACGAGTACGGCGGCCGCCCCTGGCTGGTCACCGGCGACGCCGCGGACACGGTGGTCTTCACCCACTGGGACGACCAGCGCGTCTACGCCCGCCACCTGGACAGCGGCGAGGTGGTTCCGCTCACAGCTGAACCCGCTGTGCCGCAGGGCGTCCGGTTCGGGGACCTGCGGCAGGGTCCGGACGGTGCAGTGTGGGCGGTCCGCGAGACGAGCACCGGGCCGGCGCGCACCGACATCCGCCGCGATCTGGTGTCGCTGAGCGGCGGTGAGGTCGTCTCGCTCGCCGCGAGCCACCACTTCCTCACCGCGCCACAGCTTTCCCCGGACGGACGGCACGCCGCGTGGCTGGGCTGGGAGCACCCGCACATGCCGTGGGACGAGACCGAGCTGTGCGTCGCCGAAGTGCGGCCGGACGGCGGTTTCGGCCCGCACCAGGTGCTCGCCGGAGGTCACGGCGTGTCGGTCTGCCAGCTGGAGTGGGAGGACGCGGACACGCTGCTCGCGCTGCTGGACCCGGACGGCTGGTGGAACCTGCACCGCATCTCCCTCGACGGGACGAGCACCGCGCTCGCCCCGGCCGAACGGGAACTGGGCGGGCCGCTGTGGAAGATCGGCTCGAACTGGTTCGTGCCGCTGGGATCGGGCAGGCACGCGGTGCTGGACTCCGGCCGCCTCGCCGTGCTGGACGAGAACACCGGCTCGGTCACGCCCGTCGCGGAACACCTGACCAGCTGGGCACCCGCGCTGGCCCCGCTCGGCAACGGTGTCGCCGGCATCGCGTCCGGGCCCCGGCACGAGAGCACCGTGGTGCACGTCGACCTGACCAGTGGCGCGATCACCGAACTGACCACGGCCACACACCCGCTGCCGCCCGCCGACTACCTGCCGGTGCCCCAGGAGCGGATGTTCCCCGGCCGGGACGGCGTCGAGATCCCGGCCTTCGTCTACCCACCGACCAATCCCGGCTTCACCGCGCCCGAGGGCGAGCGCCCGCCGTACCTGGTGCACGTCCACGGCGGGCCGACCGGGCGCGTCTTCGGTGACCTGGACCTGGACTTCGCCTATTTCACCAGCCGTGGGATCGGGATCGTCGCGGTCAACTACGGCGGTTCGGTCGGTTACGGCCGTGGCTACCGGGAGCGGCTGCGCGAGGAGTGGGGCGTGGTCGACGTGCGGGACTGCGTCACCGTCGCCGAGGCGCTGGCGGCCGAGGGCACCGCCGACCCGGCGCGGCTCGGGATCCGCGGCGGGAGCGCGGGCGGCTACACCTCGGCCGCCTCGATGACGAGCGTGACGACCTACCGCGCGGCGACGATCAAGTACCCGATCCTCGACCTGGCCGAGTGGACCGGCGACGGCGGCGAGACCCACGATTTCGAGTCCCAGTACGTGTTCGGGCTCGTCGGACCACTGCCGGAAACCCGGGACCGGTACGTGGAGCGCTCGCCGCTGCGGCACGCCGGGGACCTGGCCGGGCCGGTGCTGCTGTTGCAGGGCCTGGACGACCAGATCTGCCCGCCCGACCAGGCCGACCGGTTCGTGCGCTCGCTGGCTGGCAGCGGGATTCCGCACGCCTACCTGACGTTCGCGGGCGAGCAGCACGGGTTCCGGCGGGCGGAGACGATGATCGCCGCACTGGAGGCGGAGTTGTCCTTCTACGGGCAGATCTTCGGGTTCGCGACGCCGGAGGTGCCGAAGCTGGAGCTGCGGTCGTGACCACCGTGGCCCTGGTGGCACCGGCCGGGCCGGTGCCACCGGAGCGGCTGGACCGGGCGCTGGCGGCGCTCGATGGCTGGGGCCTGCGGGTGAAGAACCTGGTGACACCGGGCTCGCGGGCCGCGCCCTACCTCGCCGACACCGACGCGGTGCGGGCGAAGCTGTTCACCGAGGCGTGGCTCGACCCCGACGTGAGTATCGTGATCGCGGCGCGCGGCGGCTACGGCACGCAGCGGATGCTCGATGTGCTGGACTGGCCCGCGTTGCGCGGCGCGGGCCCGAAGGTGTTCGCCGGGTCCAGCGACGTGACCGCCCTGCACGCGGCGATCCACGCGCACCTGGGCCTGCCGACGTTGTTCTCCCCCATGCCCGCCGGGGACTTCTGGGACGACGCCGGCGGTGCAGGGTTGCGCCGGGCCCTGGTCGAACCGGGGCCGGTCACGCTGACGGGCACCGACGCGCTGGTCCCGGGAACGGCCCGCGGACGGCTCCTCGGCGGGAACCTGAGCTTGCTGGCCTCCAGCGTCGGCACACCCGAGCAGGGCAGCGCGCGCGGTGCGCTCGTGGTGCTGGAGGATGTGACGGAACCGGTGTACCGGCTGGACCGGATGCTGACGCAGCTTCTGCGGTCCGGCTGGTTCGACGGCGTCGCCGGGGTGGTGCTGGGCACGTGGACCCGGTGTGGTGATCCGGCGGAGGTGCGGGCGCTGATGCTGGACCGGCTGGCGCCGCTGGGCGTTCCGGTGCTGGGCGGGGTGCCGTTCGGACACGTGACGGGGTCCCTGACGGTGCCGCTGGGGGTGGCGGCGGCGCTGGACACGGCGCAGCTGCGGGTGGTGGCCGATGCGCCTTGACGGGGAGGAGGCCCGGTCGCGGTTCGCCGCGGCGCGGGTGGCGCGGCTGGCGACGGTGTCCGCGGACGGGCAGCCGCATCTGGTGCCGGTGACGTTCGCGGTGTCCGGGGACGGGATCGTGTTCGCGATCGACCACAAACCGAAGTCGACGCACGCCCTGCGGCGGCTGGCCAACATCGCGGCCAACCCGGCCGTGAGCTTCCTGGCTGACATCTATGACGAGGACTGGACCCGGCTGTGGTGGGTCCGGGCCGACGGTGTCGCGTCGATCGAGGAGCCAGGGCCGGTGGATGCGCTGGTCGCGAAGTACGCGCAGTACGCGGAGCGACCGCCGGAGGGTCCGGTGGTGCGCACCCGCGTGACCCGGTGGAGCGGCTGGGCCGGGGTGGCCTGAACCGGACGAACGCGACCTCCGGCGGTGACGCGATCACTACGATCGGTGCATGACATCCTGGCGTGTGGCCGCGATCGTCCCGGTGTTCGTGCTGGCGGCGGCCTGCTCGGGCGAGCCGGCGACCCCGAACACCGTGGTGTATGAGGTCACCGGCTCCGGGCCGATCGCGTGGATCAAGTTCATCACCGACGGCAGCACCGAGCTGCAGGAGAGCAACCTGACCCCGCCGTGGACGAAGACGTTCACCCTGCCCGCCGAGGGCACGCAGAAGCTGCAACTGCTGATCCGGCCGGCGGGCGAACACGAGCTGCAGGCGTCGATCGAGGTGAACGGCAGTCCGCTGACCAGCGGCGCGAGCGCAGGCTCCGACGGCGGCGGCACGATGTCCCTGAGCGGCGAGCTACGCGGCGACTGACGGCGCGGTCACTCCACGGCGTGTCCGCGAGCAACTGGCATCTCCCTCTCGGCTGGCATCCACTTCTCGATTCGCATACACTTTCCGTATAGAAAGTTCTTGCGGATGGGAGGTCACTTGATGTCCGACACACCCGAACTCGACCAGGTCGCCGACGCGCGGCGCCGTCTCGCGGTCCACGCCCAGTTCCCCGTCGCCTACTGGGTGTTCTTCGGGGTCGGCCTGGTGGTGTTGGCCGGGCTCCCGATCTGGACGACTTGGCTGGGTGATTCCCCGTACGTGCCGTGGGCGCTCGCGGCACTGGCCATTGCCTCGGCGGTCTACTCCTGTAGCCGGCGCCGCCGGTCGGGGGTCCACCTCCGCAAGCGGATCAGCGCCTACCCCAGCGCCTGGCCGATCTGGCTGACCTCGGTCTCCGTCGCGACGGTCGGGTTCTTCGGCATCTACGCGCTCGTCCACGCCGGACAGCGTGGGATCGCGCTCGCGGTGCTCCCGCTCGTGGCGATCGCCGTGTTCGTCAGTGAGGTCAAGACCCGTTCGGCAATGCGACGGGACATCGAAGCCGGCCGGGTCAGGCCGTGACGAATCCCGGTCCCGGCCGGGACCCGATCTTCGAGGCCGGGCCCCGGCTGGCGCTGTGTGCGTTGCTGCAGGGCGCGGAATGGGTCGACTTCGCCACGGCCAGGAGCATGCTTGGCGTGAGTGATTCCGCGGTCTCCAAACACAGCCGCACGCTGGAGGAGGCGGGCTACCTCGAAGTGCGCAAGGGTTCGGTGGGCAGACGGCCACGGACCTGGTTCCGGCTGACACCGGACGGTCACGCCGCGATCCGCGGTCACCTGGACTGGCTCTCCCAGCTGCGCCACGCCCTGGACCGGACCTGAGATCGCTCCGCGGCCGCCGCGTTGACCGATCGGCGGGTGTGCACGCCGGACCGGTCGGGTTCGACTCGGCGGTGGCGCGACCCGGGGTCAGTCCTTGCCGACGAAGTCGGGCACCTCGCGCTGCCTGCGCCACGCGCCCACCAGTCCGAGCGGGTCGGGCCGCAGCAGGGACGCCGCCGCGTAGACCGACAGTGCCAGGACCACCACGACGAACCACCAGTCGTAGAGCGCCTGCTCGCCGGTCGGGTAGTAGGCCAGCACCAGGAACGACGCCACGGCGACCACGACGGCCAGGTGCCTGCGCCGCCACGGGAAGGCCGAGGCGATCACGAAGCCCCAGGTCAGGTACCACGGCAGGGTGGGCGGGGCGAGGATGGCCGTGGCCAGCAGGGCCATCGCCATCCGGAAGATCGCCTCGTTGCCGCCGTTTCGCGCCTTCCACCACTGCCGCACCATGAACGCGGCCAGGGTGAGCATCGCCAGCGCGCGGGCGACCGTGACGAACGGCGACTCCGGCACGGTGATCACGATGTTGACCAGCGTGTGGGCCAGTTGCCCGATGCCGGTCGGGAAGTTGAGCCAGTTCGTCACCAGCGTCGGCGCTTGCAGGCCGGTGACCCAGCCCAGGTTGAACGATCCGAGCGAAACCCAGGTGCCGAGCACGAACACGACCCCGAACAGGCCCACCGAGATCGCGCCCGCCTGGAAGAAGTTGCGGACCTTGCCGGGGTGGGGCAGGTGGTTGGCCCACACCCACACCAGGAACGGCAGCGCGACCGCCGCCGTGGGCTTGATCAGCATGCCGATGGTGACCAGCACGACCGCGACCGCGTGGTGGCGTTCCAGCGCGGCGACCACGCCGATGGTGAGGAAGCCGAGCATCAGCAGGTCGTTGTGCGGGCCGCCGACGAGGTGGATGACCGTCATCGGGCTGGCGACCGCGAGCCACACCGTGATCGGCAGCTTCCCGCCGAGCCTGCGCACCAGCCGCGGCAGCGCCCACAGCATCATCACCAGGCCGATCAGCAGCACCAGGCGCGTGACGATGACACCGGCGATCACGTTGTCGCCGGTCAGCGCGACGGTGCCCTTGGCGATCAGCAGGAACAACGGCCCGTACGGGGCGGGGGTGGTCTGCCACACCGGGTGCACGTTCTGCACCACGTTCGGCAGCACGTCCAGCTCGGCGGGGCCGTGCGCGTACGGGTCGAGCCCGTGCAGCAGCTGGGCACCCTGGCCGAGGTAGGAGAACACGTCGCGGGTGAACAGCGGAGGCGAGATCAGCAGCGGCGCCATCCAGCACGCGGCGGCGACCAGGATCGGGCGGCTGCCGATGCGCCCGGCGAGCATGTAGCGGCCCAGCCGGACCCACGCCCACACCACGAGCGCGAACCCGCCGTAGAGCACGGCGTTGGCGAGCATCCGGCCGTGGCCGTAGCGGACCCAGGACAGCGGGCCGTGCCCGAGGACGGGGTCGCGGATGAGGATGCCGCCCGCACCGAGCGCGCCGAGCAGGAGCAGGGTGCTGCCGAGCGTGCCCATCGCGATGGTGCGGTACGGGAACCGCGAGGGCACGCGCACGCGCGCGGCCGGGTGCGCCTGCGCGGGCGCCCCGGGAGCGGGGTCAGTCGTGGTCGCCATTTCGTCCACGGAGATTACACACCGTTCCCGTCCGGGTTCCCGGCGGCGCCGCCTTTTCCCTGATCTTCACTTGACTTCCGGCCGATCACGACGGTAAAGCGTGGCGCGACGTGCCGCCCGGCAGTGCGGCGAGCAGGGACCGCGTGTAGTCGTGTTCCGGGTGCAGCAGGACCTCTTCGACGGTACCGACCTCGACCAGTTCACCTCGGTACATCACGGCGACGCGGTCGGCGATGTTCCAGGCCAGCCCGAGGTCATGGGTGATGACCAGCCCGGCAAGGCCGAGTTCGCGCCGCAGGCGCAGCAGCAGGCCGAGGATCTCGCCGCGCACGGACGCGTCCAGGGAGGCGACCGGTTCGTCGGCCACCAGCACGCCGGGGTGCAGGGCGAGCGCACCGGCGATCACGACGCGCTGCCGCTGCCCGCCGGAGAGCTCGTGCGGCAGCCGGTGCAGGAACTGCTCGGCCGGACGGAGTTCGGCGGCCTCCAGCGCCTCGACCACGATCTGGCGTTCGTCGCCGGGCAGGCGGTGGATGCGGGGCCCCTCGGCGACCGCCTCGTAGACGGTGTGGCGCGGATTGAGCGCGCTGGCCGGGTCCTGCAGGACGAGCTGGACGTGGCGGCGGTAGGCCTTGAGCGCGGCGCCGGAAGCCGGTACCGGGGAGCCGTCGTACCGGACCACGCCCGAGGTCGGTTTCTGCAGGCCCAGCAGTGTGCGGGCCAGGGTCGTCTTGCCGGAGCCGGACTGGCCGACGAGCGCGACGATTTCGTTGCGCCGCACCTGCAGGTCCACGCCGCCGACCGCGGCGATCCGGGCGCCGCGGCGGTCGCGGAAGGTGACGTGCAGGTCTTCGGCGGCCAGCAGCACGTCCTGCTCGCGCGGGGTGTCGGGTTCCGGGGGCAGTGGCGCGGTGGTGGCGGGCGCGAACCGGGCGGCCGGGTCGCCGACGGTCGGGAACGCGGCGGCCAGCGCCCGGGTGTGCTCGTGCTCCGGCGCGCCCATCACGTTCCCGGACGGGCCTTCCTCCACGATTTCACCCTGGTACATGACGGCGACGCGGGAGCAGGTCGCGGCCAGCACGGACAGGTCGTGGCTGATCATGATCAGCCCGAGGCCGCGTTCGGCGACCAGGCGGCTGAGCAGGTCCAGCACCTGGGCCTGCACGATCACGTCGAGCGCGGTGGTGGGTTCGTCGGCGATGATCAGCCGCGGGCGGCAGGCCAGTGCCATCGCGATCATCACGCGCTGCTTCTGCCCGCCGGACAGTTCGTGCGGGTAGGCCCCGGCGCGCGCGGCCGGGAGGTCCACCGATTCGAGCAGCTCGGCGACCCGCTCGCCGACGTCCCCGGTGGAGGAGTCGTGCAGGCGGATCGGTTCGGCGATCTGGTCGCCGATGGTGCGGACCGGGTTGAGCGCGTGCATCGCGCCCTGGAACACCACCGACGCCTCGGCCCACCGCACCGCGCGCAGGCGGCCCCACCGCATCGTGGTGACGTCCTCGCCGTCGAGCAGGATCTCACCGGTCACCTTCGCCGACTTGGGCAGCAGCCGCAGCACGCTCATCGCGACCGTGGACTTGCCCGATCCGGATTCCCCCGCGATGCCCAGCGTCTCCCCCGCCCGCACGGTCAGGTCGACGCCGCGCACGGCGTCGACGTCGCCGTAGGAAACGGAGAGGTCCTTCAGTTCCAGCAGCGGGCTCACGCGTGCTCCCCTTTCAGCCGCGGGTTGAGCACGGTCTCCAGCGCGCGGCCGGCGAGGGTGAACGACAGCACGATCACCACGATCGCCAGGCCGGGCGGCACCAGGTACCACCACGCTCCCCCGGTGACCGCGCCGGACTGCAGGGCACGCTGCAGCATCTGGCCCCACGACGGCGCGGTCGGATCGCCGAGCCCGAGGAAGGACAGCGTGGACTCGGCGATGATCGAGTTGCCCACCACGAGCGTGGTGTTGGCCAGGACCAGCGGCAGCACGCCGGGCAGCACGTGTTTGCCGATGACGTGGCCGTGCCCGCCGCCCAGCGCGCGGGCGCGTTCGATGTAGGGGCGGGACTCGATGGTCAGCGTCTGTGCCCGCACCAGCCGTGCCGTGGTCGGCCACGAGGTGACGCCGACGGCGACGATGATCGTCGGCACGCCGTGCGGCAGGACGGTGGACAGCGCGATCGCCAGCACCAGCGAGGGCAGCACGAGGAAGAAGTCGGTGAACCGCATCAGCAGGCCGGAGACCCAGCCGCCGAAGTGCGCGGCGAGGATCCCGACGAGGGTGCCGATGAACACCGACAGGATCGTGGCGGCGAACCCGACCAGCAGTGACACCCGCGCGCCCCACAGGGTGAGCAGCAGGACCGACCGGCCGTCGATGTCGGTGCCGAGCGGGAACTCGCCGCTGGGCGGCTGCAAGGGTCTCCCTGGCGCGTTGACGACGTCGAGACCGGCCGGGTCGGTGATCACGGGGGCGAGCACGGCCAGCAGCACCACGAGCACGAGCACGCCGAGACCGGCCAGGCCGCCGCGGTCGGTGGCGAACTCGCGCCACACGGCGGCGGCCGCGGCGCGGCGGCGTTGCCAGACGATCGCGGCGGGCGCGGTGACGGGGCCGGTCACTGGGCGCGCACCCGCGGGTCGAGGACGCGGTAGAGCACCTCGGCGATCAGGTTCATCACGATGACCGACCCGGCCATGACCACGAACACTCCTTGCAGCAGCGGGAGGTCCGGCACCCGCAGCGCTTCGTAGGTGAGCAGGCCCAGCCCGGGCCAGGAGAACACGGTCTCGACCGTGACGGTGCCGGACACCACCAGGCCGAACTGCAGGAACACCAGCGTCACGGTGGGCAGCAGCGCGTTGGGCACCGCGTGGCGGCGGCGCACCAGGTCCTCACGCAGGCCCTTCGCGCGGGCGGTGGTCAGGTATTCGGCGTTCATCTCGCCCAGCAGCGACGAGCGCATCACCAGCATGTACTGGGCGTAGATCACGGCGAGCAGCGTGAGGCACGGCAGCGCGAGGTGGTGGGCGACGTCGAGCAGTTGCGGGAAGAACTCCGGCGGGGTGTCCGGGGAGCGCATACCGCCACTGGGGAACACGCCCTGTGTCGCGACGAGCAGCAGCAGGCCCAGCCAGAACTGGGGCATCGACCACAGGGTCAGCGCGAGTCCGGTCTGGGTGCGGTCGAAGGCGCTGCCCCGCCGCCACGCGGCCCGCACGCCGAGCCACAGCCCGAGCGCGACGGCCAGCACGGTGGCCGTGCCCACCAGCAGCAGCGTCGGCCCGATCCGTTCGCCGATGAGCGTCGCGACCGGCCGGTTGTAGCCGTAGGAGCTGCCCAGGTCGCCGCGGAACAGGCCGCCGAGGTAGTCGAAGAACTGCTGGTACAGCGGCTTGTCCACGCCGAGGCGTTCGCGCAGCAGCGCGAGCTGGTCGGGACTGGTCGGCCGGTCGCGGGTCAGGGTGGTGACCGGATCGCCGGGGATCATCCGGAACAGCAGGAACCCGAGGGCGACCACCAGCAGCAGGCTGGCGATCGCCTCCCCGGTCTTGCCGAGCAGGAACCGGGCGGTGCCGGTGCCGCGGCGGGGCTCGTCGAGCTCCGCCGCGGCCGTGGAAACAGCGTTCGTCAACCTCTACTCCGTGTCCTCGGAGGACTTGCGGCGCCGCCCGGCCGCGGTGCCCGCGATGGCGAGGACGACCACGATCCCGGCGCCGATGCCGATCCACGCCCCGGTGGACAGGCCGCCGCCACCACCGGAACCGCCCTGCGCCGGGGTGGCGCCGTAGAAGCCCCAGTAACCGCTCTGCTCCATGATCTGACCGGTGTTCGCGGGCTGCTTCGGGAAGTTCGCGAAGGTGTCGGAGCGGTAGGCCTCCAGCACGTTGTCGTAGTCCAGCACGATGCTGGGCACCTGCGTGTAGTAGCGGGCCTGGGCCTGCTTGACCAGGTCGGCACGCGTGGCCTGGTCGAACTCGGTGCTCTGCGCGGCGTAGAGGCGGTCGAACTCGGGGTCGCAGAAGAACGCGGTGCTACTGCTGCTGCCCGGCACGGCGGGCAGCGCGGCGCAGGTCTGCTTGGACAGGATGTAGTCCGGGTCGGGGTTGGTGCCCCAGCCGGAGAACGCGAGGTCGTAGTCGCCGTTGTTGGTGCGTTCGTCGACCTCGTTGTCGGAGACCAGCTGCTTGGTCACCTTGATGCCGATGTCGCCGAGCCAGCTGACCACGTAGTCGGAGGCACGCAGGGCGAAGTCCTCGCTGGCGCGGCCCAGCAGCCGCAGTTCGATCGGCTTGCCGTCCGGGCCGATGCGGGTGCCCTCGGCACCGCGCGGATAGCCCGCCTGGTCCAGCTGGGCGTTGGCGGCCGCGGTGTCGAACGTGTAGCGCTCGTTCGCCGCCGGTTCCCAGTGGTAGGTGGGGAACGAGGCGGGCACGATGCCGCCGCCGGTCTGGCCGTAGCCGCCGAGCACCTTGTCCACCAGGGTCTGCGGGTCCAGCGCACGGGCGATGGCCTGCCGCACGCGGACGTCCTTGAGCACCGGGTTGCCGTCGCCGATGGGCTGGCGGGACAGGGTCTGGGCGCCGTGGTTGAGGATCAGTTCGCGGTAGCGGCGGCCGGTGGCCTGGTTGGTGGTGATGCCGTCGGCGTTCTTGAGGGTGTCGAACTGGGTCGAGGTGAGCCGGTTGACGAAGTCGACCTCGTTGTTCTGCAGCGCGTGGACCGCGGCTTCGGCGCTCTTGTAGGTGATGAACTGCAGCTCACCGACCTGCGACTTCCCGCGCCAGTAGTCCGGGTTGGCCTTGAGCCGCACCAGTTCGTTCGGCCGGTACTCGGTGATCAGGAACGGGCCGTCGCCGACGCCGACGACCGGGACCTCGTCGGTGGCCGGGTTGTCCATGTCCGGCTGGTTCGCCCAGATGTGCTCGGGCACGATCGGCACGTCCAGCGCGGTCATGCTGGCCTGCGGTGTCTTGGTCCTGATGACCAGGGTGTGGTCGTCGGGGGCGGTGACCGACTCGAAGTTCTCGACGTAGGTGCCGTTGGCCTCCTGGGCGTTCTCGTCGGTCATGATCCGGGTGAACGTGTAGGCCGCGTCCTTGGCGGTGACCGGCTGCCCGTCGGACCACTTCACGCCGTCGCGGATCTGGTAGGTCCAGGTCAGTTTGTCCGGTGAGGTGGTCCAGGATTCGGCCAGGCCGGGCGCGGGGGTGTTGTCCTCGGCCGAGGGCAGGGTCAGGAACTCCCAGGTCATCCGGCCGACCATGGTGCTGGAGGCGAACGAGGCGAGGAACGGGTTCAGGTGGTCGATCTCCTGCACCAGCGCCACGCGCAGCACCGGGCCCTGCTCCTGCGCCTGCGCGACGGGCACGAACGGGCCCGCCACGAGCGCCGCGACGCCCACCGCGACCGCCGCGCGGCCTCGTCTCGGGAAACGCATCCCCACAGGTCCCACCTCTCTGGCTGGTTCTCGGATCCCGGAAAGTAACCACTTCCAAGCACACGGAGTCAACGACTCACCGGGGGTGTTGCCGACCCGTGACGTAAGGTCTGGACCATGCGGATCATGGTTTCGGCGGACATGGAGGGCGCCACCGGTGTCACCTGGACCGACGACGTCGTCCCGGGCACCGAGCAGTGGCAGCGCTTCCGCCGCCTGTTCACCGGCGACGTGAACGCGGTCATCCGCGGGCTGCACGAGGGCGGCGCCACGGACGTGCTGGTCAACGAGGCGCACTCGTCGCAGCGCAACCTGCTGCTGGAAGACCTCGACGAGCGCGCCCGCATGCTGACCGGGCGGCACAAGCCGCTGTCGATGATGCAGGGCATCGATTCGGGTGTGGACGGTGTGGTGTTCCTCGGCTACCACGCCGGTGCCGGTGCCGACGGGGTCCTGTCGCACACCTACCTGGAGAACCAGATCACCGGGGTGTGGCTGGACGGGGTGCCTGCCAGCGAGGGCAGGCTCAACGCCGCGCTGGCCGCCGAGTACGGGGTGCCGGTGCTGCTGGTGTCCGGTGACGACAAGGCGTGCGAGGACGCGGCGGACTACGCGCCCGGCGCCGAACTGGTCGCGGTGAAGGAGTGCGTGAGCCGCTACGCCGCGATCTGCCTTCCCCCGTCCAGGACCGCCGAGATGCTGCGCACGGCGGCACGGGCGAGCATGGACCGTGCGGTGCGGACACCGGGCACGGCCGCCGCGCACCGCATCGAGGTCGAGTTCGACGCGAGCCACCTGGCGCAGGCCGCCGCGGTGGTGCCGACGGTCGGGCAGGCCGGCGTGCGCCGGGTCGGCTTCGACGCGGCCACGATGACCGAGGCGATGAAGGCGTTCAAGGTGGTCACGGCGATCGCCGCGGGCGCGGTGCAGGGGAAGTATGGCTAACGTCGAAAGTCTGTGCGCGCAGCTGCTGCGGTTCGACACCACCAATCGCGGCCACGGCGACGCCGAGGGTGAGCGGGACGCGGCGGAGTTCGTCGCGGGGGTGCTCGCCGGGGCGGGGATCGAGCCGCTGATCCTGGAGTCCGCGCCGCGGCGCACCAACGTGGTCGCACACGTGCCGGGTACCGACCCGTCGCTGCCCGCGTTGCTGGTGCAGGGGCACCTGGACGTGGTGCCGGCCGACGCCGCGGACTGGACGGTGCCGCCGTTCGCGGGCGAGGCCCGCGACGGGTTCCTGTGGGGCCGGGGCGCGGTGGACATGAAGGACTTCGTCGCGATGGTGCTGTGCGCGCTGGCCGACGGGTTGCGGCCGCGCCGCGATCTGGTGCTGGCGTTCGTGGCCGACGAGGAGGACCGCGGCGAGTACGGGGCGCACTGGCTGGTCTCGGAGCACCGGGAGCTGTTCGACGGCTGCGTGGCGGCGATCAGCGAGTCCGGCGGCTACACCTACCACGTTCCCGCGGCGGACGGCTCGGTCAAGCGCCTCTACCCGGTGGGGACCGCCGAGCGCGGCACCGCCCACATGCGACTCACGGCGCGGGGCCGCGCCGGGCACGGCTCGCGCCCCAACCGCGAGAACGCCGTGGTGCGGCTGATCGGGGCGCTGCAGCGGATCGCGTCGCACGAGTGGCCGGTGGCGCTGACGCCGACGGTGGAGGCGTTCCTGGTGCGCACCGGCGAGGCGCTCGGCGTCGAGGTCGATCTGTCCGATGTGGAGGGCACGATGGCCCGGCTGGGGCCCGCGGCCTCGATCGTGGAACCGACCATCCGCAACAGCACCACGCCGACGATGCTGGACGCCGGGTACAAGGTGAACGTGATCCCGAGCCTGGCGCAGGCCCAGGTGGACACGCGCACGCTGCCGGGCACCGAGGACGGGCTGCTGGCCACGATGGACGACCTGCTCGGCCCGGACGTCACCCGCGAGTTCGTGGCGCACCAGCCCGCCGTGCAGGCGCCCGTGGACTCGCCGTGGTTCGAGGCGATGGCCGCCGCGCTGCGCTCGCAGGACCCGGACGCGGTGGTGGTGCCCTACTGCATGGGCGGTGGCACCGACGCCAAGGCGTTCAGTCCGCTGGGCATCGCCTGCTACGGCTTCGCTCCGCTGTGGCTGCCCGAGGGCTTCCCGTACCGGGCGATGGCGCACGGCGTGGACGAGCGGGTGCCGCTGGAGGGGCTGCGGTTCGGCAAGCGGGTGCTGGAGCACTTCCTGACGCACTGCTGAGCCGTCGGTGGCCGCAACCTGCCGTCGCGACGCGGATCCGGCCGCCGGGCCTCTACCGTGACCGCATGCCGAGGCTCGATGTCCACCGGTGCTCGCTCGCTCTCGTCGGCGCTGCGGTCCTGCTCGCCGGATGCTCGAACGATCCGGCGACACCGCCAACACCGACGACACCGACGACACCGCAGCCGCCGCCGGTGACCTCGGCCTCGCCGCAGCTGAGCAAGTACCCCATGGCCGAACTGGCGCAGCAACCGTGTCGCGCGCTCGACGACCGTGACCTGGCCGCGCTCGGTATCACCGGTCCGGGCCGGGAGGAGGCGGGTGAGGACGGGCCCTCGTGCCGGTGGCTGGTCGGGGACCAGAACGTGAGCCTGCGGCTGGCGGTCCCGCTGTCCTACGCGCAGACGATGACCCGCGGTGGGCGCACGTCGCAGGTGCCGGTCGGGCAGCACAGCGCCGTGCAGGCCGAGTTCCAGCGCATCTGCTTCACGTTCGTCGCGGTGGACGATGTCGGCCAGCTGGTCGGTGCCACCGCGATCCCGGAGCCGGGCGCCGCCCAGGAGGGGGCGTGTCCCGCAGGCGCGTCGGTCGCCGCCGCGGCCCTGACCCACCTGGAGTGACTCCGGCCCCGTGGCCGCTTAAACCCCGGCGGCTGATCGCGCACGGAGGTTCACCCTTCCTTGTCCGGTTGGCGTCAGGCTTGGCGTGGCTCCTTGACGGGTGGTGGAGCCGCGGGCTTCGCTGCGAGTCATGGTCCGAACCATTCGCGCGTGGGCTCCGCTGGCCGCTGCTCTGCTGATCACGGGGATGATCACCGTGCCGACGGCGGGCGCGCAGGCCCCGGCGGGGTTCGCCTCGTCGTTCGAGGCCGGTCAGCCCGAGCCGGACTGGACCGACACGGTCGAGACCGGTCCGGACGGGCGGCCGCGCGCGTCGGGGGTCAACGGCGCCAACGGCTCGGCCATCCCCGGTGACGTGCGCGGCAAGGCCACCGGCGCCACCGCCAGTGCCGAGAACACCGCGGGCGGGGAGGTCGCGGTGAACGTGCTCGACGGGCGGCCGGAGTCGAAATGGCTCGCCTTCGCTTCCAGCGGCTGGGTGCAGGCCGAGTTCGCCGAACCGGTCACGATCACCCGCTACGGCCTGACCTCGGCCGACGACGCCCCGGAACGCGATCCGCGGGACTGGACCCTGCAGGGCTCCGACGACGGCAGCACCTGGACCACACTCGACACGCGGACCGGGCAGGCGTTCGACGACCGGCTCCAGGCCAGGGAGTTCCGGCTCGGCTCCCCCGCCACCCACCGCTTCTACCGGCTCGACGTCACCGCCAACCACGGTGCCGACATCGTGCAGCTGGCCGAGTTGCTGCTGGCCGACGACCAGCCCGCCCCGCCGCCGCTGCCGACCATGCGGTCCTATCCGGACAGTGGCCCGCCCGGCGGCTACACCAGCAAGCCGCGCGCCGGGTTCACCGGTCTGCGGGCCTTCCACTACGGCGGCACCCAGACCGCGCGGCACGGCTACTCGTGGAACAAGGTGTTCGACGTCCGCATCCCGGTGCGGCCCGACACCGAGCTGTCCTACAAGGTCTTCCCCGAGCTGACCGGGGAGGATCTGAAATATCCCAGCACCAACGTCGCGGTGGACCTGGCCTTCACCGACGGCACCTACCTCTCCGACCTGGGCGCGCTCGACCAGTACGGCTTCCCGGTGACCCCGCGCGGGCAGGGCGCGGCGAAGTCGCTCTACGCCAACCAGTGGAACCTGGTGCGCAGCGCCCTGGGCCAGGTGGCCCGGGGCAAGACCGTCGCGCGGATCCTCGTCGCCTACGACAACCCGGACGGGCCGGGCGGGTTCAACGGCTGGTTCGACGACATCACCCTCGGCCCGGCCGCCCCGCGGGCCCGCGCCGGGCACCTGTCCGATCACGTACTGACCACCCGCGGCACCAACGCCAACAGCACGTTCTCGCGTGGCAACAACTTCCCCGCCACCGCGGTGCCGCACGGCTTCAACTTCTGGACCCCGGTCACCGACGCCGGCTCGATGAGCTGGCTCTACCGCTACCAGGAGGGCAACAACGCGCGGAACGTGCCGACGATGCAGGCGCTGGCGCTGTCCCACGAGCCGAGCCCGTGGATGGGTGACCGGCAGACCTTCCAGGTGATGCCCTCGGCCGCGGGCGGCGTGCCGGATGGGAACCGGGCGGCTCGGGCGCTGCCGTTCCGGCACGAGAACGAGACCGCGAAGCCCTACTACTACGGCGTGAACTTCGACAACGGCGTCCGCGCCGAACTGACCCCGACCGACCACGCGGCGCTGTTCCGGTTCACCTTCCCCGGGTCCGACGCGAACCTGATCTTCGACAACATTACCGACGCCGGGGGCCTGACGCTCGATCAGGAGAACGGCACGCTGTCCGGTTTCACCGACGTGCGCAGCGGCAATTCCGCCGGCGCGGGCCGCATGTTCGTCCACGCCACCTTCGACCGCCCGGTCACCGGGGGCGACCTGCTGCCCGGCGAGGGCCGCGACCACGTGCGCGGCTACCTCAAGTTCGACCCGGCCCGCTCGAAGACGGTGACGATGCGGATCGCGACCTCGCTGATCAGCGTCGACCAGGCGAAACGCAACCTGGACCAGGAAATCCCCGCGGGCACCGCGTTCGACACCGTCCGGGATGCCGCGCGGGCCGCCTGGGACCGCGCGCTGGGCGTGATCGAGGTGGATGGCGCGAGCCGGGACCAGCTGACCACGCTCTACTCGAACCTGTACCGGCTGTTCCTCTACCCCAACTCCGGGTTCGAGAACGTCGGCACCACCCGCAGCCCGCGGCACGCCTACGCCAGCCCGGTCGCGGCCAGGACCGGCCCGGACACCCCGGCTCAGACCGGTTCGAAGATCGTCGACGGCGAGATCTACGTCAACAACGGGTTCTGGGACACCTACCGCACCACCTGGCCTGCCTACTCGCTGTTGTCACCGGACATGGCGGGCAAGATGATCGACGGGTTCGTGCAGCAGTACCGCGACGGCGGCTGGGTGGCGCGCTGGTCCTCCCCCGGCTACGCGAATCTGATGACCGGCACCAGCTCCGACGTGGCCTTCGCCGACGCCTATCTCAAGGGCGTCCGCAACTTCGACGTCCAGGCCGCCTACGACGCGGCGATCAAGAACGCCACCGTGGCGCCGCCCAACGAGAGCGTCGGCCGCAAGGGCCTGGAGCGGTCGATCTTCCTCGGCTACACCCCGGCCTCGACCGGTGAGGGCATGTCCTGGGCGATCGAGGGGTACCTCAACGACTTCGGCATCTCCACCCTGGCCCGGAAGCTCGCCGACGAAGCCGCGCCGGACGACCCGCGGCGCCGCGAATACGCCGAGAACGCCGAGTACTTCCGCAACCGCGCGCAGAACTACGTGCACCTGTTCGACCCGGCCGCCGGGTTCTTCCAGGGCCGCGACGAGGCGGGCGCGTTCCGTGTCCCGGCCGACCGCTACGACCCGCGGGTGTGGGGCTATGACTACACCGAGACCAACGGGTGGAACATGGCCTTCACGGTGCCGCAGGACGGGCAGGGGCTGGCCAACCTCTACGGCGGGCGGGAGGCCCTGGGCGCCAAGCTGGACCAGTTCTTCGCCACCCCGGAGACCGCCGGTTTCCCGGGTTCCTACGGCGGGCAGATCCACGAGATGCGCGAGGCCCGTGACGTGCGGATGGGCCAGTACGGGCACTCCAACCAGCCCAGCCACCACATCCTCTACATGTACGACTACGCCGGGCAGCCGTGGAAGACGCAGGCCGGGGTGCGGGAGGCGCTGTCGCGGCTGTACGTGGGCAGTGAGCTGGGCCAGGGCTACGCCGGGGACGAGGACAACGGCGAAATGTCGGCGTGGTACGTCTTCGGCGCGCTCGGGTTCTACCCGCTGCGGATGGGCAGCCCGGAGTACGCGGTCGGGTCGCCGCTGTTCACCAGGGCGACCGTGCACCTGGGCAACGGCCGTGACCTGGTGATCAACGCACCGGGAAACAATGCCCGCAACGTCTACGTGCAGGGGCTGCGGGTCAACGGCAAGCCGTGGACGTCGACGTCGCTGCCGCACGATGTGCTGGCCAAGGGCGGCACGCTGGACTTCGCGATGGGCCCGGACCCGTCGCGCTGGGGCACCGGTGCCGCCGACGTACCGCCCTCGCTCACGCGGGGCGACGAGGTGCCGGAGCCCTCCGCTGACCTCACCACGCCCGGCGCGTCGCCATTGTTCGACGACACCTCCGCCACCCAGGCCCGCCCGCTGACCACGGTCGACTGCCCGGTGCCCGGCCCGGTGACCGCCACCTTCTACACGCTCACCTCCGCCAAGGAGGCCGGTGATCCGCGGGGCTGGGTGCTGGAGGGCTCGGCCGACGGGCAGACCTGGACGACGCTGGACACCCGGTCCGGGCAGACGTTCCCGTGGCGGCAGCAGACCCGCGCATTCAAGATCGCCACCCCCGGCGCGTACGCCCACTACCGGCTGCGGATCACCGACAGCGCGGGAGGCGCGCCCGGTTTGTCCGAGGTGGAGCTGCTCGGCGGGAAGTGAGCCGGGCGGCCGGTTACGGTAGGCGACGTGACCCGGACCCACTTCTTCTCCTCGTTCGAGGACGGTGATCCGCGGCCCCGCGCCGGTGCGGTCGTCGCCGTCGGCGCGGGCCCGGACCGTGCGCCGGCGGCCAAGGCCCGAGCCGGGTTCACCGGCCTGCGTGCCGCCCGCTACACGGCGAGCGAACCCGCACGTCACGTGCTGTTCGAAGTGGACTTCCCGATCGGCCCGGACACCGCACTGTCCTATGTGGTGTTCCCGGAGTCCGACGCCGGCCCGAGCTGGCGGAGCACGTTCGTGGCGCTGGCGGTCGAGCTCGACGACGGCACCGTGATCGGCGGCTCGGCCGTCTCCGCCGGTGAGTCGAAGACGTTGTATCTCGACCAGTGGAACCTGGTCCGGCATTCACTCGGGAAGGCCGCCGGGCGCACGGCGCGGTCGATCGTGCTGTCCGTCGAGCCGTCGCCGGGTGAGCCGGTCGCCGGCTGGCTCGACGACCTCCGGATCGCCGACCTGCCGCCGCACGGGCCACGTGACGCGGTCGACTGGATTCGCACCACCCGTGGCACCCACTCCAGCAACGAGTTCTCCCGCGGCAACACCTTCCCTGCCACCGCCGTGCCGCACGGGTTCAACTTCTGGACCCCGGTCACCGACGCCTCGGTCACCAACTGGATCTACGAGTACCACCGGCGCAACAACGCGGACAACCGGCCGGAGCTGCAGGCTCTCGCGGTGAGCCACCAGCCGAGCCCGTGGATGGGCGACCGGCACCCCTTCCACTTCCTGCCCGGAATCGGCCCAGTTCGGACCGGGCGCAAGGCGAGGGCGCTGGCGTTCTCGCACGACAACGAGACCGACCGGCCGCACCACTACGGCGTGCGCTGCGACAACGGCATCACCGTCGACCTCGCGCCTGCCGACCACGCCGCGCTGGTCCGGTTCGCCTTCCCCGGCGAGGGCGGCTGGGTTCTCTTCGACAACGTCAACCGGCGCGGCGGCCTCCGGCTCGACCCGGCCCGCGGCGTCGTCACCGGGCACACCTGGGCGCGCAGCCGCCTGTCCGTGGGCGCGCGACGGATGTTCGTCTACGGCACCTTCGACCGGCCGGCCACCCGCGGGCGCCGCCTGAAGTGGCCCAACACCGGCTACCTGTCGTTCGACGCGCCCGTGGTCCACCTCCGGATCGCCACCTCGCTGATCAGCCTGGCCCAGGCACGGCGCAACCTCGACCAGGAAATCCCGGCGGGCACCACCTTCGAGGAGGTACGTGACCAGGCGCGGGCCCAGTGGCAGGACCTGCTCGGACGGGTCGAGATCGAGCGCGCGACGCCGGATCAGCTGACCACCTTCTATTCCAGCCTGTACCGGCTGTTCCTCTACCCGAACTCGGCGCACGAACACACGCCACGCGGGGTGCGGCACGCCAGCCCGGTGCGGCGGCGCTTCTGGCCGAGCACCCGCACCCGGACCGGCGCCAAGGTGCTCGACGGGCCGATGTCGGTCAACCACGGGTTCTGGGACACCTACCGCACGGTGTGGCCCGCGCTGGCGCTGCTCGCGCCGCGACGCTGCGGTGAGCTGATCGAGGGGTTCGTGCAGCAGTTCCGGGAGGGTGGCTGGATCTCGCGCTGGTCCTCCCCCGGCTACGCCAACCTGATGACCGGCACCAGCTCCGACGTCGCCTTCGCCGACGCCTGGCTGCGCGGGGTGCGCGGTTTCGACGTGCACGCCGCCTACGAAGCCGCCCTGCGCAACGCCACCGTCACCCCGCCCGGCCGCAGCGTGGGGCGGCAGGGGCTGCGCGAGTCGATCTTCCTCGGGTTCACGCCGCTGACCACACCCGAAGGGCTGTCCTGGGCGCTGGAGGGCTGCGTCAACGACTTCGGTCTCGCCGGGCTCGCGCAGGCGCTGGGGCACCACGACAACGCGCGTTACTTCCGTCAGCGCGCGGCGCACTACGCGAACCACTTCGACGCGCGTACGGGTTTCTTCCAGGGCCGTCACCGTGACGGCCGGTGGCGGTGGGAGCCCGGGCAGTACGACCCGGCGCTGTGGGGTTTCGACTACACCGAGACCAACGGCTGGAACACCGCGTTCTCGGTGCCGCACGACGGCGCGGGACTGGCACGGCTGCTCGGCGGCCGCGCGGCACTGGAGTCCACACTGGACACTTTCTTCGCGACGCCGGAGACCGGGCGTGCCCCGGGGTCCTACGGCGGGGTCATCCACGAGATGACCGAGGCCCGCGACGTGCGGCTCGGCCAGTACGGGCACTCCAACCAGCCCAGCCACCACATCCCGTGGATGTACTGCCACGCCGGGGCGGCCGCGAAGACGCAGGCGGTCGTGCGCGAGGTGCTGACCCGCTGCTACCTCGGCAGCGAGATCGGCCAGGGCTACCCCGGTGACGAGGACAACGGTGAGATGTCCGCGTGGTACGTCTTCGCCGCGCTCGGTCTCTACCCGCTGGCGGTCGGCAACCCGGGTTACGTGCTGACCGCGCCGTTGTTCGAGAAGGCCACCCTGCACCTGGAGGGCGGGCGGACGGTGGTGATCAGCGCGCCCGGCGCCAAGCCCTACGTGCGCGGCCTGACCATCGACGGCAGGGCCCACGGCTCGACGTGGCTGTCGCACGAGGAGCTGTTCGGCGCCGCACGCCTGGAGTTCGAGGGCAGCGACACCCCCACCGACTGGGGTGACCCGCCACCGTCGCCGAACGCGGCACCGCTGACCGACGTCACCGCATCCGGCACCAGCGACGACGGCACCGACGTCGCCGAGTTGTTCGCGAACACCACTGCCACGCAGGTCGTCTTCCGCTCCCGCACCCCCGTGATCGAGTGCCCGGTGAGCGCGCGCGCCGAGATGTACACCCTGACCTCGGCCGCTCGTGGCGGAGATCCGAGTGACTGGGTGCTGGAGGGCCTCGACGGCCAGACGTGGGTGCGGCTGGACGAACGGCGCGGCGAGCGGTTCCGGTGGCGGCGGCAGACCCGGCCGTTCACGATCGCCGAACCCGGCACCTACCGCGCCTACCGGCTGCGGATCACCGCCGCGACCGGGCGGCGCACCGCGCTGACCGAATGGGAACTACTGGGGAACCACGCATGAGGCTCGTCAAAGTGGCACAGGAGCGGCTGGTGGCCGCCGACCCCGGGCTGGTGCGGTTGCGGCTGGCCGGGATCGCGGTGGGCGGGATCCTGCTGTCGATGGTCGTGCTGCTCCTGCTGGGGCGGCCGATCCCGACGATCATGGTGGCCTCGATCGCGGCCATGAACGCCGCGTTCAACATCAACGACAAGACCACGAAGGACCAGGCGATCACGCTGGTCCTGGTGATGGTGTGCGGGGCGGCCGCGCTCACCGTCGCCGCGTACGGGTCCACCGCTCCCCCGCTGGACAGCATCCTGTTCGTGCTGCTGATCTTCGTCGCGGTCTACGCGCAGCGGTTCGCGCCGCGCGGCACCGCGATGGGGGCGCTGTCGTTCTTCATGTTCTTCTTCGCCATGTTCCTGGCGATCCGCCCCGCCCAGCTGCCGGAGTACATCCTGGCGCTGGCGGTCGGTCTGGCGGCCAACGCGGTGATGCGGTTCGTGGTGCTGCGGCGGCGGCCCGAGGGTGAGCTGCTGCGCGCCCGCCGCGCCTTTCGCGCCCGCATCTCGGCGGTGGTGCGGGCCGCGGCCGCGTCACTGGCCAGCGGTGGCAGCGAATGGCGGATCACCCAGCTGCGCAAGGCCGACACCCGCCTGCACGAGGCCGTCCTGATGATCGAGGACACCATCGGCGACCAGTTCGACGAAACCGGCATGCAGCTGCTGCGCCGCCGCCTGCTCGCGGTCGAGCTGGCCTGCCAGTGGCTCGCGATCACCGTGCGCCGCGCGATCGAGGAGGCCGACCTGCCCGGCGAGGTCCGCGACGATCTGGTGGCGAGCATGCTGCGGCTGGACTCGCTGATCGAAAGCGACGTGCGGGAACTGCCGGTGATCAGCGAAACCGAGGAGTTCAGCCGGATGCTGGTCGCCGGCAGCCGCCTCAAGGACCGCGCCGAACCCGGCGACGAGGTGCGGCGCGCGATCGCGGAGCTGGCCCTGGCCGACGTCAACGCCCAGCGCGTCGCCGAGAAGGACTACTCCGCCGAAACCGAACTGCCCGAGCAGCACGGGGAGTCCGGCGAGCACCAGGACGTCTTCACCTACGACAACCGCACCCGCAGCGCGATCCAGGCGATGGTCGGCGGCGGGCTCGCGGTGCTCGGCGGCGAGCTGATCTCCGACGCCCGCTGGTACTGGGCGGTGCTGACGGTGTTCGTCGTCTTCCTCAACACCAGCACCGCCGGCGCCACGTTCGTGAAGGGGTTCCGGCGGGTCACCGGCACGCTGGGCGGGATCTTCGGCGGGATGCTGCTGGCGCTGCTGGTCACCGGCAACACCGTGGCCACCGTCGTGCTGATCCTGGTGTGCGTGTTCTGCCTGGTGTACGTGGCGCGGGTGTCGCAGCTGCTGATGGCGTTCTTCATCACCTGCATGTTGGGCCTGCTCTACAGCCTGCTCGGCACGTTCAGCTTCGAGGTGCTGTGGCTGCGGGTCGCCGAGACCGCGATCGGCGCCGTGGCCGGGCTGCTGGCCGCGATCGTCGTCGTGCCGGTGCGCACCCGCACGGTCATGGTGTCCGACATCGACGAGGCGCTGGTCGACCTGTGCGAGTTCCTGGACGGAGCCGAGGCGCTGCTGTCCGGGCGGGAGAACGTGAACGTGATCGAACTCTCGCGGGAGCTGGACCGGCAGGTGGAGCAGGTCCGCAGGACGATCGAGCCGCTGACGCACCCGATCAGCCTCGCCAGCCGCCGCGACTACGGCTGGTACGTGCTCTCCGCGCTGGAACGGATCGGGTTCCGGGCGCGCCAGATCGCCGCCCGCGCGGAACCGGGCCTGCTGCCCGCCGACGACCGGCTGGCCGGGGTGGTCGAGCGGATCAGCCGCAACATCGATGTCCTGCGCGACACGCTCGACGGTGACGAAAAGGGCAAGCTGATCCGCAACACCGGTGCCCCGGAGACCCGGGAGGACGACGATGCGACGGCACGCTCCGTGCTCACCAGCCTGGGCCGGATGGAGGCCGGGATCATCGCGCTGGGCAGGGCGTTCGAGGTGCCGGTGCAGGATTCGACTCGATCGGTTCAGCAGAACGTGAGGCGACGCACCACGTCGGCGCAGGCAGAGGGCGATAGGGTCACCAGCACAAGCCAAGATTCCGTCCGCAGGAGTACGCAATGACCCAAGCCCCCGTCAACGTCACCGTCACCGGCGCCGCCGGCCAGATCGGCTACGCGCTGCTGTTCCGCATCGCGTCCGGTCAGCTGCTCGGCCCGGACACGCCGGTGAAGCTGCGGCTGCTGGAGATCCCGCAGGCGGTCAAGGCGGCCGAGGGCACCGCGCTCGAACTGGAGGACGGCGCGTTCCCGCAGCTGGCGGGCATCGACATCTTCGACGACGCGAAGCAGGCGTTCGCCGGTGCCAACGTCGCGCTGCTGGTGGGTGCGCGCCCGCGCACCAAGGGCATGGAGCGTGCGGACCTGCTGGAGGCCAACGGCGGCATTTTCAAGCCGCAGGGTGAGGCGATCAACGCCGGTGCCGCCGACGACATCCGCGTGCTGGTGGTGGGCAACCCGGCCAACACCAACGCGCTGATCGCGCAGTCGCACGCGCCCGACGTCCCGGCCGAGCGGTTCACCGCGATGACCCGGCTGGACCACAACCGCGCCGTCGCCCAGCTGGCGAAGAAGCTGGACGCGCCGGTCGGCGAGGTCAGGAAGCTGACGATCTGGGGCAACCACTCGGCCAGCCAGTACCCGGACATCTTCCACGCCGAGGTCGCGGGCCGCAACGCCGCCGAGGCCGTCAACGACGAGAAGTGGCTGGCCGAGGAGTTCATCCCGCGCGTGGCCAAGCGCGGCGCCGAGATCATCGAGGCCCGTGGCGCGTCCTCGGCCGCCTCGGCCGCCAACGCCGCCATCGACCACGTCCACGACTGGGTGCTGGGCACCGCCGAGGGCGACTGGACCTCGATGGCGATCCCGTCGGACGGCTCCTACGGTGTGCCGGAGGGCTTGATCTCCTCGTTCCCGGTCGTCTGCAAGGGCGGCAAGTACGAGATCGTGCAGGGCCTGGAGATCTCCGAGTTCTCCCGCGGCCGCATCGACGCGTCGGTCGGCGAGCTGGCCGAGGAGCGCGAGGCCGTGAAGAAGCTCGGCCTGATCTGAGTTTCCCGTGGAGGGCCGGTTCCCCTGTCGGGAGCCGGCCCTCCGTCGTGTCCGGAGGCGAAACTCCGTCGCCGGACAAGGGCATGATCGGCACCATGGCGAAAGTCGCGAACGATGATGCCGGGCCGTCAGCAACCGTTACCTCGTCAACAACGGCTGACGGGGCTAGCTTGCCCGGATGGCGAAGTTCATCACGATCGGCTACGGCGACAGCTCCGGCTACGAGCGCACCGACCAGGCGGTCCGCGACGCGGCCCACGACCACGACGCGGAGCTGAGGGCGCGCGGCGCGGTCGTGGGCATCGCGGGCGCCCCGGTGCAGGTCCGCAACCACGACGGCGCCGACGTTCAGGTGACGCCGGGCCCGTTCCTGCGTGCGGACCTGCCCATCGCCGGGTTCGGGATCTTCGAGGCGGACTCCCTGGACGAGGCCGTCCGCATGGCGGCGGGCACGCCGTGCGCGGTGGCCCAGGGCGTGGTCGAGGTGTGGCCGCTGCGGGAGTGAGGCGCGGTCAGCCCCGCGGATCGGGCACCGCGCGGATCGCCAGGAAACCCGTCGGTTCGGTGGACAGTCGTCCGTAGCGGGCCGGGTCCTGCGCGGCGGCTTCGGGGACCGGGCGGGGTTCGGTCAGGCGCTCGATGAGGAAGCCGGCGGTCCGAAGCTCGTCGCAGGTCTGTTCCAGCGGGGTCAGCCAGAAGCGGAGGTGCCAGCCGCGGCTCCAGACCTCCTCCACCACGCGCGGCTGGAAGTAGTTGCCGCCGTGGCGCAGCCAGTCACCGGTCGGGTGCTGCCGCGACAGCACCAGCGCCCCGGCCGGCCGCAGCACGCGCCGCAGCTCCCGCAGCGCCGAAACCCGGTCGTCGAGGTATTCCAGCGCGAGCGCGAACAGCACCAGGTCCGCCGACGCGTCCGGCAGCCAGTCCAGCGGCGAGTCCAGGTCGTGGACCCGGAACTCGCCGCCGGGGACGCGTTCCCGGGCCAGTTCGATCATGCGCGGACTGATGTCCAGGCCGGTCACGTCCGCGCCGCGGGCGGCCAGCTCCGCCGCGTACAGCCCGGGACCGCAGGCGGCGTCCAGCACCCGGCGGCCGGCCACGTCGCCCAGGAGGTCCAGGCAGGCAGGCCGGTCGAGGTAGGCGTTGTAGAACCCGTCGCGCGCGTGGTCGAGGAACTCGTCGGCGAAGACGTCGTACTGCGGTTCCGGGCCGACCTCCATCAGGCGCCGGTGAGACCGCGCCGCGCCAGCAGTGGCGCGATCTCGGGGTCGCGGCCGCGGAAGGTGCGGAAGAACGCCATCGGGTCGCCGCTGCCGCCGCGGGAGAGCAGGGTGCGCCGGAAGTGGTCGCCGTTCTCGCGCTTGAGCCCGCCGTTCTCCTTGAACCACTCGACGGTGTCGGCGTCGAGCACTTCGCTCCAGATGTAGGAGTAGTACCCGGCCGAGTAGCCGCCGCTGAACACGTGCGCGAAGTAGGTACTGCGGTAGCGCGGCGGGATCGACGGAACCGCGACCCCGGCCTTCTCCAGCGCCGCGGCCTCGAATGTGGCGACATCGCCGATCGAGTCCTCGGTGCCCAGCCCGTGCCATGCCTGGTCCAGCAGCGACGCCGCCAGGTACTCGGTGGTGGCGAAGGGCTGGCCGTACTGGGCGGACTCCTCCAGCTTCTCCACCAGGCGCCGCGGCAGCGGCTCACCGGTCTCGTGGTGCTTGGCGTAGTTGGCCAGCACCTCCGGCCACAGCATCCACATCTCGTTGACCTGCGACGGGTACTCCACGAAGTCGCGCGGCACCTGGGTGCCGGAGAACTTCGGGTACTTCACGTCGGAGACCAGCGCGTGCAGCGCGTGCCCGAACTCGTGGAACAGCGTGGCCACCTCGTCGAAGGTGCACAGCGTCGGCTCTCCGGCCGGCGGCTTGGCGATGTTGAGGTTGTTGACGACCACCGGGGTCTCGCCCAGCAGCCCGGACTGGTCGGCGAAGGTGTTCATCCACGCGCCGCCGCGCTTGGAGTCGCGGGTGTAGTAGTCGCCCAGGAACAGGCCCAGCGCGGTGCCGTCGGCGTCGAAGACCTCGAACACCCGCACGTCGGGGTGGTAGACGGGCAGGTCGTGCCGTTCGGTGAAGCTCAGCCCGTACAACTGGCTCGCGGCGAACAGGACACCGTCGCGCACCACGCGGTCCAGTTCGAAGTAGGGCCGCAGGGTGGCGTCGTCGAGGTCGAACTTGGCCTTGCGGACGCGCTCGGCGTAGAAGGCCCAGTCCCACGGCTCCAGCCGGGCACCCGGGTGGTCCTGCTCCAGGTAGGCCTGCAGCTCTTCGGCGTCGTGGCGCGCGTTGGCGACCGCCACCGGCGCCAGCCGCTCCAGCAGGCCGACCGCGGCCTCGGCGGTGCGGGCGGTCTCGTCGGAGATCACGTACGCCGCGTGGTTGGGGTGGCCCAGCAGCGCGGCCCGCTCGGCGCGCAGCTGGACGGTGCGCGCGAGCACGGCGGTGTTGTCGTTGTCGTTGCCCCGGTTGCCACGCGAGATCGACGCGGTGAACAGCCGCTCCCGCAGCTCACGGTTGTCCAGCGAGGACAGCAGCGGCTGTGAGGTGGGCAGGTTCAGGGTGAGCAGGTACTGGCCCTCCGCGCCGCGCGCGGCGGCTGCCTCGCGCGCGGCGGCGATGGTCCCGCCGGACAGCCCGGTCAGCTCGTTCGCGTCGCCGACGAGCACCGCGAGATCGTTGGTGTCGCGCAGCAGGTTCTCCTGGAACCGGGTGCTCAGCGTGGACAGTTCCTCGTTGAGCGCGCGCAGCTTGTCCTGCTGGGCGGCGTCGAGACCGGCCCCGGCGCGCTGGAAGTCGGTGTAGGTGCGTTCCAGCAGCCATGCCGACTCCTCGTCCAGCCCGAGCTGGTCGCGGCGCTCGTAGAGGTCGCGGACGCGGGCGAACAGGGCCGGGTTCAGGTGGATGGCGTCGGAGTGCGCGGCCAGCTTCGGCGCGATCTCGGCCTGCAGCTCCTGCCGCACCGGGTTGGTGTCGGAGGAGGTCAGGTTGAAAAACACCGACGACACCCGCTGCAGCAGGCGGCCGGCGGTGTCCATCGCCACGATGGTGTTGTCGAAGGTCGCCTGCTCCGGGCTGGACGCGATGCCCTCGATCTCGGCCGCGTGCTCGGCCAGACCGGCCTCGAACGCCGGCGCGAAGTGCTCGTCGGCGATCCGGTCGAACGGCGGCAGACCGTGGGGCAGGTCGCTCGCCTGCGAGAACGGGTTGTCCGGTGTCATCCAGCGCGGCCCTTCTGTCCTGTCGACCCCCCGATCTCGGCGTCGGAGGACGTCTTCTTCTTCCTACCGCGCTTCGGCGCGGGCGGCACCACCCCGGTCAGGTCGGAGCTGTGGTCGTTGACCCGCACCACGAACGGGCGCACCTCGGTGTAGCGGACGACCGACACCGACGCCGGGTCGACCACGATCCGCTGGAACGAGTCCAGGTGCTGGCCCAGCGCATCGGCGAGAATGGACTTGAGCACGTCGCCGTGGCTGCACAGCAACCAGACGGCGTGGTCGCCGTGCTCGGCGGTGATGCGGGCGTCGTGCTCGCGCACGGCGGTCACCGCGCGGGCCTGCATGCCGGCCAGCCCCTCGCCACCGGGGAACACCGCGGCCGACGGGTGGGCCTGCACGACCCGCCACAGCGGTTCCTTGACCAGGCTCTTCAACTCGCGGCCCGTCCACTCGCCATAGTCCACTTCGGACAGGCGGGGTTCGACGGTGCGGGTCAGGCCCCGCTCGGCGACGAGCGGGGCCACCGTGTTCTTGCACCGCAGCAGCGGCGAGACCACGACCTCGGCCAGCGGCACCCCGGCCAGCCGGTCGACCAGCGCCTTGGCCTGTGCGCGGCCGGTGTCGTCGAGACCGACCTTGGGGGTCCGTCCGGCCAGCACGCCCGAACCGTTCGCGGTCGAGCGGCCGTGCCGGAGCAGGATCACGGTAGCCACGCCGCCAACCTACATGGCGGGACCGGCGTTCGGATCAAGGACACCGGTGGTGACCAGCACGATGAGCAGCGCGCCGAGCACGATCCGGTAGATCACGAACGGCACGTAGCTCTTGGTCTTGATGAAGTTCATCAGCCACGCGATCACGGCGTAGCCGACGCCGAAGGCGACCAGGGTGGCCAGGATCGTCGGCCCCCACTCCGGGCTGTCCGCGCCGCCGATGTCGGTGAGCTTGTACAGGCCGGAACCGAACACCGCGGGCAGGGCCAGCAGGAACGCGTACTCGGTGGCCTCGGCGCGGGTGTAGCCGAGCAGCAGGCCCGCGGTGACGGTGCCGCCGGAGCGGGACACACCCGGGATGAGCGCGAGCGCCTGAGCGAAGCCGTAGCCCAGGCCGTGCGGGACGGTGAGGTGGTCCAGCGTGCGGTACTGGCGGCCGACGCGGTCGGCGATGAGCAGCAGGATGCCGAACCCGATCAGCATCGTGGCGGTCAGCCGCAGGTCACGGAAGGCGTGGTCGATGGCGTCCTGGAACAGCAGTCCCAGCACCACGATCGGCAGCGACCCGACGATGATCAGCCAGCCCAGCCGCGCGTCCGGATCGTGGCGGGCTTCCCGGTCGAAGATCGAACGCCACCAGGCGGCCAGGATGCGGCCGATCTTCTTCGAGAAGTACAGGATCACCGCCAGCTCGGTGCCGATCTGGGTGACGGCGGTGAACGCCGCGCCCGGATCGTCCCAGCCGGCGAGCGCGGCGGTGATGCGCAGGTGGGCGCTGGAGGAGATCGGCAGGAACTCGGTCAGGCCCTGGACCAGGCCGAGGACGAGTGATTCGAACCAGCCCATGCTCTACCGGGCCTTCGAGGAAGTCAGTCGCGTTCGCACGGCGGGAAGGCTATCGGCGGTCCACATCACTCGATGAGCCGCCTTCGTCAAGCCCTTGACACAACTTTCGCTACCCCCGCCCGTCGCCCACCACCACCCTCAACGGTGGCGCTGCGCGCCGCAGCTACTCCCGCCGTCGCCCACCACCACCCTCAACGGTGGCGCTGCGCGCCGCAGCTACTCCCGCCGTCGCCCACCACCACCCTCAACGGTGGCGCTGCGCGCCGCAGCTACTCCCGCCGTCGCCCACCACCACCCTCAACGGTGGCGCTCCCCGCCGCAGTTACTCTTCGTGCATGCAGAAGCGACAGCTCGGCAGGTCGGGGTTGCGGGTCTCCCGGATGGCGCTCGGCACGATGTCCTGGGGCACCGAGACCGATGCCGACGAGGCCGCCAGCCAGCTCGTCGCGTTCGTCGAGGCGGGCGGGACGCTGGTCGACACCGCCGACATCTACGCGGATGGTGAGGCCGAGCGCATCGTCGGCGGTCTGCTGGGTGACCTGGTGCCGCGCGACGAGATCGTGGTCGCCACCAAGGCCGTGGCGCGCCGCACGGACGGCCCGTTCGGCGGCGGCGCCTCCCGCGGTGCGCTGCTGTCCGCGCTGGAGGGGTCGCTGCGCCGGCTCGGGGTCGACCACCTGGACCTGTGGCAGCTGCACGCGTGGGACGAGACGGTGCCGCTGGAGGAGACGCTCTCGGCGCTGGAGCACGCGGTGACCTCGGGCAAGGTCCGCTACACCGGGGTCTGCAACTACGCCGGCTGGCAGCTGGCGTCGGCGGCGGCGAGCGCGCCGAACACCCTCGTCGCCACGCAGGCCGAGTACTCGCTGGTGGAGCGCGGGGTGGAGCGGGAGCTGGTCCCGGCCGCCCGCTACCACGGACTGGGCGTGCTGCCGTGGGCGCCGCTCGGCCGCGGTGTCCTGACCGGCAAGTACCGCCACGGCACGCCCGCTGATTCGCGGGGCGCGTCGGCGGAGTACGCCGGGTACGTCGAGCAGCACCGCACGGAGCGGGCGGCGCGGATCGTCGAGGCGGTGGCCACCGCGGCCGACGGCCTGGGCGTGTCTCCGTTGGTGGTGGCGCTGGCGTGGGTGCGGGACCGGCCGGGTGTGGTCGCGCCGGTGGTGGGGGCGCGCGACACCGGTCAGCTGACCGGTTCGCTGGCGGCGGAGGAGATCTCGCTGCCGATCGCGATCTCCTCGGCGCTGGCCGATGTCAGCGGTATCGAGTTCGGTTACCCCGAGCGGGGCACGAAGTGACGGTGAGGTGGATGCCACGTGACGCGGCGGGGTTTTCAGGGGATGCTGGAGGCAACGTAGGCATGCGATCCGGAGGTCTAGTGCGCAGGTCCGCCACAGTGGGCACCGGTGCGGTGCTGGCCTGCGCGCTGGTGCTCGGCGGGTGTTCGTCCGGTTCGGGCGAGTCGACCGACACGCTGCAGGTGGTCGCCGATCCGGTCGCCGCGACCGCGCCGGTGTCGCCGCGGCCCTCCGCCGCTCCGGCGGGCACCGTGGTCGGCACGCAGGGCGAGGTCACCGCCGTCGCCGCCGATCCGGCTACCGGGACGCTCGCCGTCGCCGTACCGGACGCCGTGCTGCTCTACCCTGCCGACGACCTGGCGGCCGCGCCCGTGCGGGTGCCGCTGGCCGGGCGGGCCGCGCAGCTGCGGGTGTCCGGCGGGGTGCTGCTGGCCACGGTGCCGACGGCGGGGCAGGTCGCGCGGATCACGTTGCCGGGTGGCGAGGTCAGCACGCTCACCGTCGACGGGCAGCCCGCGGGCGCGGTCGTCGAGGGTGAGCGGACGCTGGTGGCGGTGCGGGACCGCAAGGCCGTGGACGTGTTCACCGGCGGGCAGTTCACCAAGACCATCCAGGGGCAGCTCTACAGCGCCGACGACGTGCTGGAGGCGGGCGGCAGCGCCGTCGTGCTGGACGAGCTGCGCACGGCGTTGTTCTCGGTGGACGTGGACGGCGGCACGATGGCGGAGGGTCTGCGTGCCGGGGACGGCGCGACCAACGCGGTCGCCGACTCCTTCGGCCGGGTCCTCGTCGTCGACACACGCGCGGGTGCCCTTCTGGCGTTTTCCACCGGTCCGCTGTTGCTGCGGCAGCGGTACCCGGTGCCCGGCGGGGCGTACGGCCTCGCCTACGACCCGCGGCGCGCGCTGGCGTGGGTGACGCTCACCGAGCGCAACGAGGTCGTCGGGTTCGACGTGCGCGGCGGCGAACCGGTCGAGAAGTACCGTTTCCCGACGGTCCGGCAACCGAACTCGGTTACCGTCGAGGAGCGGAGCGGGCGCGTGTTCGTCGGCTCCGCGGCGGGAGAAGGGGTCCAGGTGATCCAGCCATGAACCATCCGGAGGCGGTGGTCGACGAGGACTGGGAGTACCGCCGGTTGCAGCTGCCACCCGGCGTTTCCCGGCGGGCCGCGGCCACGCAGCTGTCCATCAACGCCGAGTACGGCGGGTGGGAGCTGTCGACGGTCCGGCTCTACTCCGACGGCACGCGGCGGGTGTGGCTGCGCCGCAAGCGCCAGCCGCTCACCGGCCTGCCCGAAGTCCTGGTCTGACGCCCGAGGAACTCGGTCGGCGGCGCGCCAGCGCCGTGCTCTGCACCCAGCGAACCATGCACCCGAGGTGAGACGGACTGCGGGAGCCCTGGTCATCCCGGAGTCTGCCTGTCCGGCGAGGACTATCCCTTGATCTTTGAAGCCGCGCTGTCGCGCGGCGGGGTGACCGCTGGTTGCTTGGGCGGCCGGTAGTCGGTCGGCTTGCGTTGCCGGGCGGCGGGGCGGATCGATCGCCCCGGCCTCCGGCACTACCTCTGACCGTCCAGGGAGCGGCCCGTCTCGGCGAGGGTCTCGCGGAGGATGCGCACGGCTTTCGGGCCCACGCCATGCAGTGCCAGCAGCTCAGCCTCGGTCAGGGCGGCGATCTCGTCCAGCGTGGTGATGCCGGCGCTCGCCAGCGCGCGCGTGGCGGGGCGGCCGATGGTTCGGGGCAGGTCACCGGGCTCGGCGCAGTGGGCGGCCCGTTCCCGTGTGGCCAGTGGCTCCGGGGCGTGGGCGAGCCATGCGCGTCGCAGCCAGTGGTTGAGCTGCTGCCCGTTGATGCCGTCCAACGGCACACGCACGCCGTGGCGGGTTCGGATCGCCGACGGGTGGCCCGACAGGACCTCGTCCACCTCCGCCGTGGGCAGCCGCAGGTGGACGTGCTGGTCCTCGAGCGCGGCGAACACCGCTCCGCCCACCGAGAAGGCGCCGCCTTCCTCCACCGCCTCCGGCAGCGAGCGCGACGCCGTGCGGAAGTGGGCCGCGCTGGTCATGAGGCGCGGAAGAACCGGTCCAGCACGCGGGTGCCGAACTTGAGGGCCTCCACCGGGACGCGTTCGTCGACGCCGTGGAACAGGCCGGAGAAGTCGAGGTCGGCGGGAAGCTGGAGCGGGACGAACCCGAAGTTGCGGATTCCCAGGGTCTGGAACGATTTGGCGTCGGTGCCGCCGGAGAGCATGTAGGGCAGCACCTTCGCGCCCGGGTCCTCGGCGACGATCGAGGCGGTCATCGCGTCGACGAGTGCGCCATCGAAGGTCGTTTCGACCGGGGGCAGCTCCATCCACTCCTTCTCGATGTCCGGGCCGAGGATTTCGTCGAGTTCGCGGTCGAACGCCTCCATGCGGCCGGGCAGGATGCGGCAGTCCACGGCGGCCTCGGCGACCGAGGGGATGACGTTGGACTTGTACCCGGCGGTGAGCATGGTCGGGTTGGCGGTGTCGCGCAGGGTGGCGCCGATCATGCGGGAGATGTTGCCCAGCTTGGCGACCGCGCCGTCGATGTCGTCCTCGGGAAAGTCCCACCCGGTGATCTCGGTGACCCCGGCCAGGAACTCGCGCACCGAATCGGTGAGCACGAGCGGGAACCGGTGCTGGCCCAGGCGGGCAACGGCGGCGGAGAGCTTGGTGACGGCGTTGTCGCGGTGGATCATCGAGCCGTGGCCGGCGGTGCCGCGCACGCGCAGCTTCATCCACCGGATGCCCTTCTCCGCGGTCTCCACGACGTAGGTGCGGGCGTCGTCGGAGAGGTTGATGGAGAAGCCGCCGACCTCGCTGACGGCCTCGGTGGCGCCCTCGAACAGGTCGCGCCGGTTCTCCACGAGCCACTGGGCGCCGTACTTGCCGCCCGCTTCCTCGTCGGCGAGGAAGGCGAAGATGATGTCGCGCGGCGGGACGACGTTCTCGCGCTTGTAGTGCCGCGCCAGCGCCAGCATGATGCCGAGCATGTCCTTCATGTCCACCGCGCCGCGGCCCCACACGTAGCCGTCCTGTACCGCGCCGGAGAACGGGTGCACCGACCATTCCGACGGGTCGGCGGGCACGACGTCGAGGTGGCCGTGCACGAGCAGCGCGCCGCGGCTGGAGTCGGCGCCGGCGAGGCGGGCGAACACGTTGTGGCGGTCGCGGCCGCCGGATTCGACGTAGGTGATGTCGTAGCCGACCTCGGTGAGCTTCTCCGCGACGAACTCCGCCGCCGCCTTCTCCCCCACCAGCGTCTCCGGGTCGCCGGTGTTGGTGGTGTCGATGCGGATCAGCTCGCTGGTCAGCGTGACGGCTTCGTCGGCCGCGGTCTCGATGCTCACGCCGCCATTCCTACCATCACGGCGCGCCCGCGGCTCACGGCCGGGAGCCGATTCCGGTGCCCACCTCCTGGATGCGGGTGGCGGCGGAATCCGGTGCCAGCGGCGGGGTGGGCAGGCCGGCGCCCTCGCGCAGCCCGGCGAGGAACTCGGCGATCGCGTCGAGGCCGGTGTGCCGCGGGATCCAGCCCAGTTCGTCGCGGGCGCGGGTGGTGTCCATGATCGGCAGGCGCAGCACCGTGTCGAGCAGGCCGGGTGAGGCGGGCACGAGGTGGGTGTACCAGCCCGCGGCGACCGCGGCGCGCAGCGCCCACGCCGGGACGGGCACGGTGCGGGCGCGCAGCAGCCGGGCCAGTGCGGTCGGGTCGATGACCGGGTCGGCGGCGACGTTGAACGCACCGTGGACGTCGGTGAGCGCGGCGAGCCGGAATGCCTCGCCGATGTCGGCGGAATGCACGGTTTGCAGCCGCAGGCCCGGCACGTCCGGGATGAGCGGGATGCGGGAGGGCCGGGCGAGGCTGCCGGGGATGAACGGGCCGCCGAACAGGCGCCGCTGGGAGGAGGCGGCCTCCCGTTTGAAGACGAATCCCGGTCGCAGGCGCACCACGCGCAGGTCCGGGTTGGCCTGTTCGAAGCCGTCGAGGTAGCGCTCCAGGTACGCCTTCTCACGGGGGTAGGCGGCGCCGGGCCAGCCGTGCGTGGGCCAGCTTTCCGTGACGGGGCGGTCCTTCGGGCCGGGTGAGTAGGTCCCGACCGAGGACGAGTAGACCAGCGCGGGCACCTGTTCGCCGGCCGCGGCCTCGAACACGCGGATCGCGCCGAGCACGTTGGACCGCCAGGTGACCGCGGGGTCGTGGGTGGGCTGGAACAGCCAGGCGAGATGGATCACCACGTCGGCGCCGCGGACGAGGTGGCGGATCTGGTCCTCGGCGAGGTCGGTGGCGCGCCACTGCAGCTTCGGCGCGGTCCATTCCGGTTCGCGGCGGACCAGGCCGAGGATCGAGGCCACGCCGGGATCGCGGCTCAGTGCCTGAACGGTGCTGGTGCCGACGTTGCCACTGGCTCCGGTGACGACCACGCGCAGGCTCATGGGACTGCGGTACCCGGCGGCCCGTGGCGCCAACCGTCGCGTTTGGCGCGGACGCCAGCGGGGACACCCCGGGCAGGTGAGGAAGGAGCGTGCGCATGGGACAGCCACCGCAGCAGCAGGAACCGCCGGGTGTGACGGGCGACATGGTCCCGCGGCCGCGGGACCGGATGGAGGACTACACCGGGCGCGGGCTGATGCGCGACAGGCGCACGCTGGTGACCGGCGGGGACTCCGGTATCGGCCGGGCCGTGGCGATCGCGTTCGCCAAGGAGGGCGCCGACGTCGCGGTCGCCTACCTGGAGGAACACGATGACGCCGAGGAAACCGCGGACCTGGTGCGCAAGGAGGGCCGCCAGTGCCTGCTGCTGGCCGGTGACCTGGCCGCGCGGGAGCAGTGCCGCAAGGTCGTGGACGAGACCGTGCGCGCGTTCGGCGGTCTGGACGTGCTGGTGAACAACGTGGCCACGCAGCAGGAACTGGACTCGCCCGAGGACCTGACCGACGAGCAGTGGATGCGCACGTTCGACGTCAACATCCACAGCTATTTCCGGGTCACGCACGCGGCGCTGCCGCACCTGGGCGATGGGTCCTCCATCGTGAACACCGCGTCGGTGAACGGGTTGCGGGGCAACAAGTCCCTCATCGACTACTCGGCGACCAAGGGCGCGGTGATCGCCTGGACCTACGCCATGGCGCAGGCGCTGGCCGACCGCGGGGTGCGGATCAACGCGGTGGCACCGGGTCCGGTGTGGACACCACTGATCCCGGCGACGTTGTCGGCCGGTCACGTCGAGAAGTTCGGGCAGCAGGTGCCGATGGGGCGGGCGGCGCAGCCGGACGAGCTGGCTCCGTCCTACGTGTTCTTCGCCGCGAACCAGCTGTCGTCCTACTACACCGGTGAAGTGCTCGCCGCGCTCGGCGGCGAGACGATGCCGGGCTGAGGAGGGAAACCATGCCGGAGGACCGACCGCGCTCCGAACAGGACGAGAACCTGGAGCTGGACGTCGAGCGCAAGCCGCTGGAGGACCCGGTGAGCTGGCGGGTCACCGATCCGGACCGGGCGGTCGAACCGGACTCGGAGGCGCCGGGCGACCAGTTCGCCGCCCCGGACCGCGCCAACGAGCTGGTCGATGCCGAGGCGACCGAGATCGGCGAGGCCCGTGGCCGTCAGCGGCCCGCCACCGGCGCCGAAGGGCAGGCGATGCGGGTCGAGGACGGAGAAGTTTGACCGCGAACCGTCACGGGAAGCCCTTCCACGGGCACAAGACACGACAGGAGGTGCTCTGATGCCTGGACGTGAGGTTCTGCCGGACACGCTGAAACGGTCGTCGAAGAAGGCGCAGGACACGTGGGTCGAGACCCACGATTCGGCCGTGGAGACCTACGGCGAGGGCCGCCGCGCGCACCAGACGGCGTACGCGTCGCTGAAGCACTCGTTCGAGAAGGTCGGCGACCACTGGGAGGAGAAGGGCAAGAAGGGCCCTTCGGACAAGCAGGCGAGTCGCGGCGCGGGCCGCAAGGCGACGAAGACGGCCGGCGGCGTGGACGCGAAGGCCAGCAAGCAGCACCTGATGGACGTGGCCCGCAAGCTCGACATCAAGGGCCGGTCCTCGATGAAGAAGGACGACCTGGTCAAGGCCATCCAGAAGGCCAACAACCGCAAGTCGGCTCAGGCACGCAAGTAGGCAGCGGCGGACACGGGGCCCGGCACGCGCCGGGCCCCGTTCGTCATGCCGGGGGCAGTTCCGGTGTGCCGTGCCGGTCGATCGCCTGCCGGGCCGGAGGCGGCACCCGCCAGTCCAGCCGGGTGCCGGTGCTGCGTTCGAGCCTGCCGAGCACCTGCCGGGCGGCGGCGAGTGCGGCTTCCTGCTCGGCCGTGGTGGTGGCGCCCTCGGCGAGTTCGAGGAGTTTGATGCCCTGGTTGATCAGGGCGCGTTCGTCGGCGGTGAAGCGGGACGCGCGCAGTTTGTCGGCCGCCTCACAGGCCGCCCGCCAGGTCTGTTCGGCGTTTTCGGTGGCCCTGACGTAGGACTTGGCCAGGTCGGCAGGCGGGTAGGTCTCGGTGTGCAGGGCCATCGCCTCGTGGAAGGCGTCGATGAACCGGCTGGTCGAGGGCACGGCGGGATCGGCCAGCGCGGGCCGCCGCAGCACCTGTCCCGGATCGGACTCGTAGCGGCCGTACTCCCCCGCGACCCGGTCGTAGCGGGCGCGGGCCTTGTCCCACAGGGCACGCAGCGATTCGGCCGCTTCCGGCGCGTCGACGGGCCGGGAGGGCGGGCGGTGCGGCGCGGGATGCGTGCGGGCGTGCCAGCGGCGGTGCATGGCGGCGCGGGAGTAGGACGCGGCCAGGACCCAGATCAGCACCAGGATGGGCCAGACGAAGGCTCCGAGGTCTTGGTAGGGCATGGCGGCTCCCTCACCCACGGCGGGCGCCCCGGCCGGGTGCCCTGACTCCATGATGCGCCTGGTTTCGCGCACGGTCCCGGTATGTGTCGGGCCACAGCCGCGCGGCGCCGCGGGCTGGCAGAATCCGGGGCACCTGCACGACGAGGACGAGGGAGTGCCGATGGGGCCGCTGGCCGGGATCAGGGTGCTGGAGCTGGCGGGAATCGGACCGGGGCCGCATGCCGCGATGGTGCTGGCCGACCTCGGGGCGGACGTGGTGCGCGTCGAGCGGCCCTCCGGCGGGTTGCAGGTGCTGCCCGCGCGGGCGCGGGATCACCTGTTGCGCGGCCGCCGTTCGGTGGCGGCCGATCTGAAGACCGCCGAGGGCCGGGAGCTGGTCGGGCGGCTGGTGGACAAGGCCGACGTGCTGCTGGAGGGGTTCCGCCCCGGGGTGGCCGAACGGCTGGGCGTCGGCCCGGAGGACTGTCTCGCCCGCAACCCGCGCCTGGTGTACGGGCGGATGACCGGCTGGGGCCAGGACGGTCCGCGGGCCTCGCGCGCGGGGCACGACATCAACTACATCTCCCTCACCGGTGCCCTGCACGCGGTGCGGGACGCGGCGGGCAAGCCGGTGCCGCCGCTGAACCTGGTGGGCGACTTCGGTGGCGGCTCGATGTTCCTGGTCACCGGGGTGCTGGCGGCGCTGGTGGAGCGGGCCGGTTCGGGCCGGGGCCAGGTGGTCGACGCGGCGATGGTCGACGGCGCGAGCGTGCTGATGCAGATGGTGTGGGCGATGCGCGCGCAGGGCGCGTGGGCCGACGAGCCCGGCACCAACCTCCTCGACACCGGCTGCCCCTACTACGACACCTACCGCTGCGCCGACGGCGGGTACATCGCGCTGGGTGCGCTGGAGCCGCAGTTCTACGCCGAACTGCTCAAAGGCCTGGGCCTGGACGGTGAGCACCTGCCCGCGCAGGGCGACCGGGACGGCTGGCCGAAGCTGCGCGAGCGGTTCACCGAGGTCATCGCCGCACGCACCCGCGACGAGTGGGCGGAGGTGTTCGACGGGACCGACGCGTGCGTGACGCCGGTGCTGTCGCTGGCCGAGGCGTCCCGTGACGAGCACCTGGCCGCGCGCGGTTCGCTGCGTGAGATCAACGGCGCGGTCCAGGCCGCGCCCGCGCCTCGGTTCTCCCGCACGGCCGTCGCGGAGCCGAAACCGCCCGCGACGCCGGGTGCGGACACCGATGAGGTGATCCGCGACTGGTGCGGTTAGGGCGCGCCTGTCCGCGGGTACCGTCGGGGCATGAGTTCTGCTACCGATCTGCACGGCGATCCGCACGTCGAGCGTTACCTCGAAACCAACGGCGAGGACGGCTACACCTGGCGCAACGGGACCACGATCCTGATCCTGTTCACCAAGGGCCGCAAGTCCGGGCAGCAGCGGACGCACGCCCTGATCTTCCGCGAACACGAGGGTGACTACCTGGTGGTGGCGTCCAAGGGCGGCGCGGACGCGCCACCGGCGTGGTTCGTCAACCTGCAGGCCGACCCGAACGTCGAGGTGCAGATCAAGGGCGACCGTTTCCCGGCCACCGCGCGCGTCGCCACGGCCGGGGAGAAGCCCGCGATGTGGGCGAAGATGACCGAGGTGTGGCCGGACTACGACGAGTACCAGAAGAAGACCCCGCGGGAGATCCCGGTGGTCGTGCTGGAGCGCAAGGGTTGAATCCTTGTCCCGAGCGGGCGGTCCGGTGATCCGGGCCGCCCGTTGTCGTGTCGCCGCCCGGGTTCACGTCCGGGCTTCCGCGGCTTCGAGCGCGGGTGCCAGTGTTTCCAGCGCGCCGCGCAGCAGGTCCGGCAGCGCACCGGCCGGTACGACGAGGCCGTGGGCGGCGGGTGCCGGTCGCAGCCACCGTTCGAGCGCCACCCGGACAGCGGCGGTCACGCCCGCGGCGAGCACGCCCGCGGTGTCCGGGTCGATGCCGCGCTGGGTGATCGCGTCGGCCAGCGGGTGCTCGATCGCGGTGGTGGTGCGGACGAACGCCTCGCGCAGCGCCGGATGGGTCGTGATCAGCGTCATCGCGTCGCGGCCGGGGTCACCGGCGCTGGTGTACTGCTCGACGACCGCCTCGATGACCGCGTCGGCGAGGCGGACGCTGTCCGGGCGGGCGATCACCGCGGCCGCGACCCGCGCCTCCCGTTCGCCGGTGACCGCGGCGACGATGGCTTCTTCCCGGCTGGAGAAGTAGTTGTTGTAGGTCCGCGGGGAGACACCGGCCGCCTCGGCGATGTCGTCGACGCGCACGTCGTCCGGTCCCGATCCCAGCGCCAGCCGCAACGCCGCCTCGCGCAGGGCCTGCCGCGTGGCCTGCTTCTTCTCTTCACGCAGTCCGGTGCGTCGTGTCGTCACCGGTCCAGCGTCCCAGCTTTCCTGCGTTCACGCAAATTTGCGTGCACGCACTTTTCTGGCTAGCGTGGCGCTACCTTCCCCTGCGAACCGAGGAGATCCCATGCTCACCGATGTCGTCATCGTCGGCGGCGGCCCGAACGGGCTGATGCTGGCCTGCGAACTGGCCCTGGCCGGTGTGCGGCCGATCGTGCTGGAAAGACTGCCCGAGCCGAGCGCGGAGCCGAAGGCGAACGGACTGCTCGGCCAGGTCGTGCGGGTGCTCGACCAGCGGGGCCTGCACGAGCGGCTCAGCGGCAGCGCCGAACCGCCCCAGCCGAACTCCGGCTACTTCATGTTCGGCGCACTGGGCCTGAACCTGGGCCTCCTGGAGGACAGCCCGCTCTACACCCTGCCGGTGCCGCAGCACCGGATCGTGCAGGTCCTGGACGAACGTGCCGCCGAGCTCGGCGTCGAGGTCCGGCGCGGTCACGAAGTCACCGCTCTGGCGCAGGACGCGGACGCGGTGACCGTCGACATCGACGGCCCGGACGGGACCTACCGGTTGCGGGCCCGCTACCTCGTCGGCGCGGACGGGGCGCACAGCGTCACGCGCAAGCTGGCCGGCATCGGTTTTCCCGGTGTCACCTACGACCGGATGACCGTACGCACGGCGCATGTGGCCCTGCCGGCGGACTGGGTCGACCCCGGTACCGGCGCGCTCACCGTGCCCGGCTACGGCACCGTCGCGCCGTTCCTGCCGCACCGCACCGAGCAGGGCGGGTTCTCCTACGCGCCGATGCCGGGGCATCCGCCGCTGGTCACCACCACGGAATGGGACCAGCCGCCCGCGAGCGAGCCGATGAGTCTCGCGGAGTTGCGGGAGAGCGTGCGTCGTGTGCTCGGCACCGATGTGCCGTTCGGGCCGCCCGACGGTGCGGGACCACACGCGCTGCGCAGGCTCAGCGGCGGCAACACCCGGGTCGCCGACCGGTTCGCCGACCGGCGGGTGTTCCTGATCGGCGACGCCGCCCACGTGTATTCGGCCACCGGCGGCGGGCCCGGCCTCAACCTGGGCCTGCAGGACGCGGTCAACCTCGGCTGGAAGCTCGCCGCCGAGCTCGGCGGCAGGGCCGCGCCCGGTCTGCTGGAGACCTACGAGACCGAGCGCCGGGCCGCCGCCTCCCGCATGGTGCTCAACGCCCAGGCCCAATCGGCCCTGATCGCTCCCGGCGGCGACGTCACCGGGCTGCGCGCGGTGTTCGGCGAGCTGCTCGGCGACCCGGACACCGTGCGGCGCCTCGCGGCGCTCACCGCGGGTGCAGACGTCCGCTACGAGCTGGGCGAAGCGCACCCGCTGGTGGGCCGGTTCGCGCCCGCGGTCGAGGTGGACACCGGCGCCGGGACCGTCCGGCTGGCGGAGCTGACCAGAACGGCCCGGCCGCTGCTGCTGGACTTGACCGAGGACGGCGCGCTGGCGGATGCGCTGTCCGGCTGGGACGGGCAGGTCGAGGTCGTCCGAGGACGCTCCCGGACCACGCCGCTCACGGCCCTGCTGATCCGCCCGGACGGCTACCTCGCCTGGGCCAGCGACCGGCCCCGGCCGGGCGATGAGGACCGGGAGGAACTCCGCACGGCGCTCCGGAGCTGGTTCCGTCCCGCGGTGGCGGCTCGCGCCTGACTCAGGCGCGCGGCAGCGCGACCTGGTCGGGCACCGTCCGGACCAGGTCGCGCAACCACGTGTCGAGGTCGTCGGGCCACCACCGGCCGGCGGGGAGCCGGGACAGCGCTTCCCGCACCGCCGCGGCGCTCGGGGCGACCGGCACCACGCGGCTGGGCGCCGCGCCCGCGAGAACACCCAGCCACCAGTGTTTTGCGGTCGCGGACAGGGATTCCGGGTCGAGCACCAGGTAGTAGTCGGGCAGCAGCGCGCTTCCCCCGCGCAGGCCCGTCAGCGTGGTTTCGATCGCCACCTCGAGCGCGCCCGGCTCGGCCTGCCGGTCGAAGAACCCCGCCCACGCCTCGCCGACCGCCGCCAGTGGGTCGTGCCCGTGCAGGACATAGGGCCCCTGCCCGGCCAGGACGGCCGGGTCCCCGGACCGCGCCACACGCACGTTCGCCAGCCCGTCGAGCCGGGCCAGGATCTCCCCCGCTCCGGCACCGGCGAGCACGACGACGGTGCTGTTCGGCCTTGCCATGTCCGCCAACCTACCGACGAACGTCGTGGGCCGAACAGAGGTCTGGACCTCCAGGAGAGGTGTGGGCTACGTTACACCCGGTTTAAGTTGCTCGCGGCAACAAATCCGATGTGTCAAGGAGGACCACGGATGAGACCCCGACCAGTTCGCCGGAGATCCCTTTTCGCCGCACTCACCGCCACCGTCGCGCTCGTGTCCGGCGCGACCTCCGTGGCGGCCGCTCCCGCCCACCACGGGCCCGCCTACCTCGACGCGTCCCAGCCGGTCGCCGTGCGGGTGCACGACCTGATGTCCCGCATGAGCCTCGACGACAAGCTCGGCCAGATGACGCAGGCCGAACGCGCCGCCATCACCGACCCCGCCGACATCGCCACCTACCGGCTCGGGTCGCTGCTCTCCGGCGGTGGTTCCGTCCCCACCCCGAACACGGCCCGGTCCTGGGCCGACATGTACGACGGGTTCCAGCGCGCCGCGCTGACCTCTCCCCTGCACATCCCGATCATCTACGGCGTGGACGCGGTGCACGGCCACAACAACGTCCACGGCGCCACGATCTTCCCGCACAACATCGGACTGGGCGCCACCCGTGATCCGCGTCTGGTCGAACGGATCGGTGACGCGGTCGCCGAAGAGGTCGCCGGGACCGGCGTCGACTGGGACTTCGCGCCCTGTCTGTGCGTGGCGCGCAACGACCGCTGGGGCCGCACCTACGAGTCCTTCGGCGAAACCCCGGAGCTGGTCTCGTCGATGTCCACGATCATCGACGGCCTGCAGGGCAGGTCGTTGTCCAGCAAGGGATCCGTGCTCGCCACGGCCAAGCACTACGTCGGCGACGGCGGCACCACCGGTGGTGTCGACCAGGGCGACACCGAACTCACCGAGGCGCAGCTGCGCGCCCTCCACCTGGCGCCGTTCCAGGCCGCGGTGCGACGCGGTGTCGGGTCGGTGATGATTTCTTTCAGCAGCTGGAACGGCGTGAAGATGCACGCCAACGGATACCTGATCACCGACGTGCTCAAGAAGGAACTGGGCTTCTCCGGCTTCGTGATCTCGGACTGGCAGGGCATCGACAAGATCGACGGGCAGGACGGATTCACCGCCGAGGAAGTGCGCGCCTCGATCAACGCGGGCGTGGACATGGTGATGGTGCCCTACGACTACGTGAAGTTCCTCGGCATCCTGCGCGCCGAGGTCGAATCCGGCGGTATCCCGATGAGCCGGATCGACGACGCCAACCGCCGCATCCTGACCAAGAAGTTCCAGCTCGGCCTGTTCGAGCGGCCCTTCACCGACCGGCGGCTCACCGGCACGGTCGGCAGCCAGGCACACCGGGCGCTGGCCCGGCAGGCGGTGCGTGAATCGCAGGTGCTGCTCAAGAACGACGGCGGCGTGCTGCCACTGGACAAGCGCGGCCAGAAGATCTTCGTGGCGGGCAAGAACGCCGACGACATCGGCAACCAGAGCGGCGGCTGGACGATCAGCTGGCAGGGTTCCAGTGGCCCGATCACGCCCGGAACCACGATCCTGCAAGGGATCCGCGACAAGGCGCGCTCCAGCGCGGTGACCTACAGCCGGGACGGCACCGGCATCGACGGGAACTACGACGTCGCGGTCGCGGTGGTCGGCGAGACGCCCTACGCCGAGTTCATGGGCGACCGGCCGGCGGGGATGGGGCTGGACGCCGAGGATCTGGCGACCCTGCAGCGCCTCAAGGACTCCGGGGTGCCGGTCGTGGTCGTGCTGGTGTCCGGCCGCCCGCTGGACATCGCCACGGAACTGCCGGGCTGGGACGCGCTGCTGGCGTCGTGGCTGCCGGGCACCGAGGGCGGCGGCGTGGCCGACGTGCTCTTCGGTGACTACAACCCGACCGGGAAGCTGCCGGTGACGTGGATGCGGAGTGCCGGGCAGCAGCCGATCAACGTCGGCGACGGTCAGGACCCGCTGTTCCCCTACGGGTACGGCCTGCGGTACCGGGGCCGCTGACCTGCGCCGCCGGTGCCGGGTCCCCGCGATCCGGCACCGGCCCTCCCGTGGTTTCCGAAACCTTTTTTCCACTCTGGAAAACACTTCCCTGGGCCGGTGGCCCGTCCTAGGGTCTGTGTCGAAGTGGCGGAGCCGCTTGCCGTGGGCCGTGCGCTGGCTCCGCTACCCGCACCGCCACGCACGTCACTTCGACCCATGCCCTGGCTCCTGCCATTCGGCGAGGGAAGGACGGGCGCGATGACCTGCACCGACCGGGAAAGCCCGGTCACGACCGGGCAGGCGCGTTGACCGCCGTGGACGTCGCGCGTCTCCGGGCGAGCTGGTCCACGGTCGCCGAGCGCGGCGACGAGTTCGCGCTGTCGTTCTACGCCACGTTGTTCCTGCTGCGCCCGGCGCTGCGGGAGTTGTTCGAGGTGTCGCTGACCGAGCAGCGGGGCCGGTTCGTCGCGGCGCTGGGCGACATCGTGTCGCGGGTGGACGACCTCGACGCCGCGGTCCCCTCCCTGCGGCGGCTCGGGCGGGCGCACCGCGAGTCCGGCGTGCTGCCGGAGTTCTACCCGCTGGTCGGCCAGGCGCTGCTGGCCACGCTGGAACGGTTCCTGGGTGACGAGTGGACCCCGGAGCTGGCGGCGGACTGGACCGGCGCCTACGCCGTGGTCGCCGAGGTGATGACCAACGCCGAGGTGCGCGGCCGCGGTCGGCAGAGCGTGCGGCTTCCCTTGGGCGACGGGGATTCCGGTCCGCGGGCCGAGCTGACCGCCGACCGGGTGCGGGGCCGCCTGTTCCGCCGTGCGCGGCGGTACCGGCGCGGTTTCGACCGCGAGGACGTGCGCGCGTTCCAGCGTCGCGTCGCCGAGGAGATCACCGCGCGCGACCGCGAGGCGACGCGCCTGCGTGCGGAAGTGGCGCGACTGCGGGCCCGCAGCCCGCGCGAGCCCACGGAGGGCGCTGCGGTCGTCGACGAGCTGGCCGTTTCCCTGCTGTCGCAGGCGCAGTTGCTGGCCGAGGAAACCCTCACCGCCGCCGACAAGCACCGCCGCAGGCTGGCCGCGCAGGCCCACCGCCAGGCCGAAACCGCCGCCGAGCAGGCCGCGACGACCTACCGCGCCGCCGCCGGCGCCCGCTACACGCCCGACGGCGAGGAACTGCAGCGGCGGCTGGCCTGGGCACGCACCTACAGCCATGCACTCGGCATGCCGTTGCGGGCGGCCGACACCGCTTTCCAGCACCACCTACGCGAGATCGGCTGACGCGCACCTTCGGCGAGTCCCACGTTTCGGACCGCGAGTCGACCATCCACCGCAAGCAGCCCTACGCACCAACGCCACACCCGGCAACGCGGCCCACCACCAGCGCCGGGGTGTAGCGAAGCGAAGCCGGCGCCCTCAGCCGCGCGCAGCGCAGAACCCGCGTCGCGGCACTCTCACAACAGCCGGCGTCCCACGACGTCCGCGAGCACCGCGCTCACCACCTGCTCGACCGCCGCGAAGCCGGGCGGCCCGCTGGCGCGGTCGGCGAAGAGGAGGTGACCGGACCCGATCAGGGCGAGGGCCAGGGAACCGGCGTCGGTGTCGGCGGCGAGGCGGCCCAGTTCGCATTCGTCGGTCAGGTAGGCGGCGATCATGGCGGCCGCTTCGGTCAGGACCGGGATGCCCGGCCACGCCTGGCGCAGCCGCGCGCGCAGCTCGTCCCGGAAGATGACCAGCCCGACGACGCCCACCGCGACCGGGTCGAACAACTCGATCAGCGCGTCGGTGAGGTTGGCGATCACACTGCCGGTGCCTGCCGTTCCGTGCAGCGCGGCGGCCTGGTCTTCGAGCCGTGCGACGCGTTCGCGCACCAGTTCGGCGAGGAAGTCGTCGAAGTCGGCGAAGTGCCGGTGCAGCACTCCCTTGGCGCAACCGGCCTCGGCCGTGACCGCGCGGCTGGTCAGCGCGGCCGGGCCCTCCCGCAGCAGGATCCGCTCCGCGGCGTCGAACAACTGGCGGCGGGCGTCGCGGATGTGCACCCCCGTGGGCACTCGGTCACCTCCGTGCGTTGACGTAGTGGGCGCATGCCCATTAGCGTGGGCGCATGCCCATTTTACCGCATGAGGCCCGCCGGATGGCCGAGTCCTTCGGAACCGACGCCGCCCTCTACGACCGCGCCCGGCCCCCGTACCCGCAAGCCCTGATCGACCGCGTCACCGGTACCGACGTGCTCGACGTCGGGTGCGGCACCGGCATCGCCGCCCGCCAGTTCCAGACCGCGGGCGCCAGGGTGCTCGGCGTCGAACCCGACGCCCGCATGGCCGGGTTCGCCCGCGGCAGCGGCGTCGAGACCGAGGTCGCGACGTTCGAGGACTGGGACCCCACCGGACGGACGTTCGACGCGGTCATCGCCGCGCAGTCCTGGCACTGGGTGGATCCGGTCGCCGGCCTGGCCAAGGTCGCGCGGGTGCTGCGCCCCGGCGGCCGGTTCGCGGTGTTCGCCCACGCCTTCCAGGCGCCACCCGAGGTGATGGAAGCCCTCGGCGCGGCGATCCGGCGCGTGGTACCCGGCTCCCCGGTGAACCCCGGCGCGCACACCGACCCGGTGGAGACCTACCGCGCCGGCCTCGCCACGGTCGCCGGACAGATCCGCGAATCCGGCGCGTTCGCCGAGCCGGAGCAGTGGCGCTTCGACGCCGAGCGAACCTATTCCCGCGACGAATGGCTCGACCAGATGTCCACCACCGGTGGACTGACCCCGCTCCCGCCGCAGCAGCGGGCCGAGGTGCTGACCGGCGTCGGCGCGGCGATCGACGCGATCGGCGGCGGGTTCACGGTGCCACTGACGACACTGGCCGTCACCGCGCTCCGCACCGCGGGCTGACCGGTTCCGCGCATCATCGGGGCAGCGGTGGGTAGCCCGGGCAGGGACCGGATCGCCCAGCCGAAGGACCGTCGATGTTCCCCGCCGACTCGCTCACCTTCATCGGCACCGCCACCACCCTCGTCCGGCTCGGACCGTTCACCCTCCTGACCGACCCGAACTTCCTGCACCGCGGCCAGTGGTCCTACTTCGGTCAGGGCCTGGTCTCCCGCCGCCGAACCGAACCGGCCGCCCAGGTCGCCGACCTGCCCCCGCTGGACGGGGTGGTGCTGTCCCACCTGCACGGCGACCACTTCGACCGCGTCGCCCGCCGGGACCTGCCCGCGGACGTGCCGATCCTGACCACCGGTCACGCCGCGACCCGGCTGTCCAAACACGGCTTCCGGTCCACCGTCGCCCTGGACACCTGGCACAGCGAAACCTTCACCGACGGCGCGGCGAAGCTCACCGTCACCGCGGTCCCGGCCCGGCACTCCCGCGGCCCGTTGAACCGGATCCTGCCGCCGGTGATGGGCAGCATCTGGGAATTCAGCGCCCATCCCGGCGCGGCGACGCTGCGGATCTACGTCAGCGGCGACACGATCATGCACGACGAGCTCGCCGAGATCCGCCGCCGCTACCCCGAGATCGACCTGGCGGTGCTCCACCTGGGCGGCACCCGCGTGCTCGGCGTCCTCGTCACCATGGACGACCGCCAGGGCGGGCGGATGCTGGACCTGATCAGGCCCGGCCACGTGGTGCCCGTCCACTTCGACGACTACGGCAAGTTCACCTCACCGGTGTCGAACTTCCTGCACGAGGCGCGCCATCACCCGGCGACCGACGTGCGCCTGCTGGCCCGCGGCGACAGCCTCGCACTCGGCCCGATGCTCAGCCCCGGCTGACCCGTTCCCGCTGCGGCACCACCACGTACTTCGGGTCCTTCGTGGACGCCACCCCGGCCTCGAACACCCCGAACCGCTGCAGCACGCTGCCCGCCAGCAGCGCCAGCCCGGAAACCACCGCCGCGGCACGGCCGCGTGGGGCGGCGAGCAGCGCGCCCGCGGCGCCGCCCAGCGTCAGGTACTCCGACCACTTCCGCAGCCGGTGCGCCTTGCCCGTGGTGTAGGCCTGCGAGGTCAGCCCCAGCCGCTGGTCGATCACCTTCGACCCGGCCACCTCGGCCGCCGCCCCGATGACCGCCAGCCGCCGGGCGGGCCCGGCCTCCCCGACCGGCGCGAACACCAGTCCCAGCCCGGCGCCGCTGGCCGCGGCCGACCCGGTGAACACGAACGGCAGCTGCCGGTGCGCGTCCTGCCACGCCGGAACCGCCGTCTGCGACAACAACACCGACGTGTAGGAGGCCACCGCGGGCGCGATCGCCGCCGCCGCCAGCCCACCCGGCCGGGCCAGCCGGCGCAGCAACCGCCCCGCCCACCACCGTGATGGCACCATCTCCGCCACCCCGGCCACACCCGCACCCGGCCCGTAGGCGACCAGGATCCAGGTGCCGACGCTCATCGGCGAACTCGGCTTGGCCACCCGCAACATGTGCAGGAACCGTTCCGGCCGCCCGAGATCGGCTACCAGCAGGTACAGGCTCGCCCCCAGCGCGCCCAGCGCCCCGGCCCGGCCCACCCGCCGCAGCGCCGGGCGCCCGGTCAGATCGGCCCCGGCACCCAGCATCGCCGACCCGGCCGACAACCCGCCGGTGAACAGGTAAGCCGCGATCTTCCACTCCCACACCGGCGGCTTGAGCACCGGCCGCCCGTAGTAGGACCGGAACTCCGCCTGCGGCACCGCGAGCTGTTCCTTCATCACCTGCCCCGTCCGAAGAAGACCGACACCGCGGCGGCCGCGAACGCCGACGCGGCCATGCCCGCGTACTTCCACATCGACCCCGCGTGCCGCGTCGGCACCACCGGATCCGGCGGCAGACCGTACACCTCGGGCTCGTCCAGCAACAGGAAGAACGCCCCGTCACCGCCCACCCCGTCATCAGGGTTCTCACCGTAGAGCCGCGCCTCGGTCACGCCCGCCCCGTGCAGGGCGTCCACCCGCCGCGCCGCCCTGTCCCGCAGCTCGTCCAGCGGCCCGAACTGGATCGAGTCGGTCGGGCACGCCTTCGCGCACGCCGGCTCCTGCCCGTCCCGCAGCCGGTCGTAACACAGCGTGCACTTCCAGGCGCGGCCGTCGTCCTCGCGCCGCTGGATCACCCCGTACGGGCAGCCGGACACGCAGTAGCCGCACCCGTTGCAGATGTCCGGCTGCACCACCACCGACCCGAACTCGGTGCGGAACAACGCCCCCGTCGGACACACGTCCAGGCATCCGGCGTGCGTGCAGTGCTTGCACACGTCCGAACTCATCAACCACCGGAAATCGGTGCGCGTCCCCGCGTCCCCGTCCGCGCCGGGCAGGTCGAACGCGGGCAGCCCCAGATCCACCGGCTCCGGCGAGTCCGCCCCCGGCCGCTCCTGCTCCACGAACGCCACGTGCCGCCACGAGTTCGCGCCCAGCTCACCGGTGTTGTCGAACGACATCCCCAGCAGATCGAACCCGTCGTCGGGAACCCCGTTCCACTCCTTGCACGCCACCTCGCACGCCTTGCACCCGATGCACACCGACGTGTCGGTGAAAAACCCCACCCGCGGTGGATGCTCCCGGTAACCCGCCTCACCGGCGGGATCGTCGAGCGGACCGTAGAAGCTGTTCGCCATCACCGCTCCTCCGCACCGTCGGCCGTGTCGATCCGCGTCCCGGTCTCCACCGTGATCCCCGCTCGCCCCCGGTACTCCTCCAGGTAAGCCAGCAGCGCCGGGCCACGCGGCCGCCGCCCCGGTCGCACATCGCAGGTCGCCACCTTGCTCTCCTGGATGAACACGTTCGGATCGGCCACCACCCCGAGCAGATCGTTGACCACGTCACCGTCCACCAGCCCGGTGTGCCCCCAGTGATAAGGCATCCACACCTGGTGCACCACCCGGTCGGAGATCCGCAGCGGCCGCATCCGCTCGGTCACGAACACCCGCGCGTCCACCGCCGACCGGCTCGTCACCACATGCGCCCAGTCCAGGTGCACCAGATCCCGCTCGGCCGCCAGCTCCGGCGACACCTCCACGAACAACGCCGGCTGCAACTCCGCCAGATACGGCAGCTGACGGCTCATCCCGCCCGCCGTGTGGTGCTCGGTCAGCCGCGACGCGGTGAACACGAACGGGAACACCTCACCGTGCGCCTCCGGCGGCGACGGGTTCGACGGGTTGTCCACCCGCGCGTACACCTTGCGCGCCGGATTGCCCTGCTGCCCGTACAGGGCGTTGCGCACCGGCGACTCGTGCGGCTCGTAGTGCGTCGGCAACGGCCCGTCCAGCACCCCGTTCGGCGCGAACAGCCAGCCCTTGCCGTCCGCCTGCATGATGAACGGGTCGTCGCCGTGCAACGCGTCCGGCCCGACCGCGCCCGGCTCCGGCACGAAGTCCGGCGGTTTGTTCTTCTCGAAGTCCGGCACGTCGTACCCGGTCCACTCACCCTTCTCCGCGTCCCACCACACCAGCTTCTTGCGCTCACTCCACGGCCGCCCCCACGGATCGGCCGAGGCCCGGTTGTAGAGCACCCGCCGGTTCAGCGGCCACGTCCAGCCCCACTCCGACTCATACGGCCCCTGCTCGTCGTGCGGCTTGCGGCGCGCCGCCTGGTTCACCTCATCGGCGTACACCCCGCTGTAGATCCAGCACCCGCACGCCGTGCTGCCATCGGCCTTGAGCTCCAGGTACCCGTTCAGCGCCCGGTCCTCGCCCAGGTCCACCCCGCTGATCCGGCGCAGCACGTCCGCACCCGAGGGCTCGTCACCGTGCTCCATCCGGTAGTCCCACCACAGGTCCAGCAGCGGACGATCCCGCTCATCGGCCGAACCGGCCAGCTTCTCCTTCAGGATCCGGCCCAGGTGGTAGAAGAACCACAGCTCGCTGCGCTGGTCCCCCTTGGGCTCCACCGCCTTGTCCCGCCACTGCAACATCCGCTGCGTCTGCGTGAACGTGCCCGACTTCTCCACGTGCGAGGCCGCCGGGAAGAAGAACACCTCCGTGCGGCACCGCTCCGGCGCGATCTCCCCGGTCTCGATCTCCGGCGAGTCCTTCCAGAACGTCGCGCTCTCGATCATCGCCAGGTCGCGCACCACCAGCCAGTCCAGGTTCGCCATCCCCAGCCGCTGCAACCGCCCGTTCGCCGACCCCACCGCCGGGTTCTGCCCCAGCAGGAAGTACCCGAACACCTTCCCGTCGATCATGTCCATGACCGTGCGGTAGGTGCCGTGATCGCCGTTGATCCGCGGCAGGTAGTCGAAACACCAGTCGTTCTCGGCCGTGGCGTGCTCGCCCCAGTACTCCTTGAGCAGCGACACCAGATAGGCGTCGGCGTTGCGCCAGAACCCCTTCTGCCGGTCACCCCGCACCAGGTCCAGATAGCCGCCGATGCCCTCGTGCGAGGTGTCCGCCATCGGCAGGTACCCGGGCAGCAGGTTGAACAACGTCGGGATGTCCGTCGACCCCTGGATCGAGGCGTGCCCCCGCAACGCGAACACCCCGCCACCCGGACGGCCGATGTTGCCCAGCAGCAACTGGATGATCGACCCGGCCCGGATGTACTGGGCACCCATCGAATGCTGCGTCCACCCCACGCTGTACACCAGCGCCGCCGTCCGCTCCCGCCCAGAGTTCGCCGTCCACGCCCGGCACACCTCGTCGAACAGCTCCCGCGGCACACCACACACCCGCTCCACCATCTCCGGCGTGTACCGCGCGAAATGCCGCTTGAGGATCTGGAACACGCACCGCGGATGCTCCAGCGACGGATCAGCGGCGATCTCGTCGGCCCCGCCCTCCAGCGGCGGCCCACCCGAGCCGTGCTGGTCCGGCGCCGACTGCTCCTTCGCCCGCTCGCCCCGGCCCTCCCGCGGCGGCACGCTCTCGTAGTGCCAGCTCCCCGGATCGTAGGACGCCGACTCCGGGTCGTACCCGCTGAACAACCCGTCCAGGTCCTCGGTGTCGGCGAAATCCTCCCGCACCAGGAACGGCGCGTTCGTGTAAGCCTGCACGTACTCCCGGAACTCCAGCCCGTTGGACAGGATGTGGTTGATCACCCCGCCCAGGAACGCGATGTCCGTCCCCGCCCGCAACGGCACGTGCCGGTCGGCCATCGCGCTCGTCCGCGTGAACCGCGGATCGATGTGGAACACCTTGGCGCCCCGCGCCTTGGCTTCCACGACCCACTGGAAACCCACCGGATGGGCCTCGGCCATGTTCGAGCCCATGATGATCACGCAGTCGGCGTTGATCAGGTCCTGCTGGTAGTCCGTCGCGCCACCGCGACCGAAGGAGGCTCCCAGACCGGGAACCGTGGCGGAGTGTCAAATACGGGCCTGGTTCTCGATCTGGATCGCACCCATCGCCGTGAACAGCTTCTTGATCAGGTAGTTCTCTTCGTTGTCCAGCGTCGCCCCGCCCAGGCTCGCCAGCCCCATGGTCCGGCGCAGCGGATGACCGTGCTCGTCGGTGTCCTGCCAGCCCCTGCGCCGCGCGTCCAGCACCCGGTCGGCGACCATGTCCATCGCCGCCGACAGGTCCAGCTCCTGCCACTGCGTGCCGTACGGGGCGCGGTAGAGCACCTTCTCCTGCCGCTGCGGCCCGGTCACCAGCTGCTTGCTCGCCGACCCCTTCGGGCACAACCGCCCCCGCGAGATCGGCGAATCCGGGTTGCCCTCGATCTGGACGACCTGCTCGTCCTTCACGAACACCTTCTGCGAACACCCGACCGCGCAGTACGGGCACACCGAATGCACCACCCGGTCCGCCGAGGCGGTGCGGGGCTCCAGGGACTTCGACCGCGCGGACTGCGCCGCACTGCCCCGGCCCAGCGGGTCGGCACCGCTCAACTGCCGCAGCACCGGCCACGACCGCACCCAGTCGCCCACGCCCATCGCCACCTCCTGCCGCCCGCTTTCCCCGCCACCGCGGCGGGCAAACCCGCGAGATCAATCCTCGTGCGTCGAAGCCCCCGCGTCCAGCCGGGAGTGGTAGCGCTCGCGGGCCTCGGTCACCAGCTCGTCCGCGATCCACGCGATCGGCTCGACATCCACCAGCAACGGCTCGTTGTCCGGCCCGAAATCCACCTCCGTCCCGCCCAGCACCCACGGGCGCGCCCCCTCCCGCTGCTGGTGCAGGTACTGGCAGATCCGGCGCGCCAGCCAGTCCTCCACCGGCAGCGACCACCAGCCCGGTGGGTTCAGCGGGTTCACCGACACCCCCGGCATCCGCAGCCCGCTCTCGTGATCGGTGCTCGGATGCCCCACGTCGGACTCCGGGCCCGGTGAGTACCGCACATAGACGACCGCGCCGGGAATCAGCAGCTGCGCCAGATCCGCGAGGCTGCGCAACGTCGGAAGGGAGTCTTCGCGGGCCATGCCGCACAGATGCCCCACCGCGGCCCTGCCTAACCACCGCCGGTGTAATGCGTCACCGCCGCCACCGGCCGCCGCCGCGTCGCCGGTGCCGCGAACCCGTACCCGAACCGCAGCACCACCTGCGGACACCCCGGCGCCGCGACCAGCCGCGCCACCTCGCCCCGTAACGCGGGCACCTCCACCGGCTGCGCGAGAAACGACACGCTCACCCCGGCCGTCGTCGCCCGCAACAGCACCCGCTGCAACGCCTGACCCGCCCGCACCTGCGCCGCCCTGCCGTCGGTGTCCGACAACAGCACCGCCACCAGCGGACGGCGATCGAACGGCCACTCCGGCCCCATCACCGCCGCCGCGGCAGGCAGCCCGTCCTTCCGTGCCCCCTCCAGCGCCGTCCACCGCGCCAGCTCCTCCTGGTACGCGGGATCGTCGCGCTGCACCCGCTCCGCCTCCCGCAGTAACCCCCCGAACTCCGCCAGCCGCGCACCGCCGGTCAAGGGCACCAGGGCACCACCCTCCTCCGCGGCCGCCCGCACGAGCGCCTCCAGCACCCACACCGGCACCTCACGGGCCGTGAACGCGCGCCGGTTGCTCCGCCGGTAGACGATCGCCCGCGCCATCGCCACGTCGTCGGGGTTCGGCCTCCGTCGGCCCCGCACCCGCACCGTCGCCAGATGCGCAGGCTCGTTCGCCCGCGGCACCAGCCCCACCACCGGCGTCCGGCCCACCGCCCGCACGGCGAGACGCATGTTCAACAGCGCCGCGCCACACGCCAACCGCGCCTCCCGGCCCTCGGGATCGGCCACCTTCAGCACGCGGTCCTGATCGAGAAACACCTCGATCCGGTCACCGTCCACCTCGAACCGCCACGGCTGGGTGTTGTGCGGTGACGGCGCGCGGATCGCGGCACCGAGCGCGGCCCCCACCGGGTCCTGGCTCGCGAAAGACATCGGGCGCCCCCTGCCACGACGGGTCCGGGATCGCTCCACTGTTCTCCCGCGCCTTCCCCCACACGAGGGCACGCCGTCACCGGGCACGGGGCCTTTGTGCCCTATCCGCGGTGAAAATCGCCCCACGGCGCACGGGCTTTTCACTGGTGTTCGGGCAGGTGACATGCCACTCTGACTGAATGCCGGGAAACAGCGATTCCGACTCCGTCGATCCCGTCACGGGGTTGCGGAAAACGCTGTCCCAGCTCCGATTGCGGGAACTGTTGCGCGAGGTGCAGGACCGCATCGAACAATTGGTCCAGTCCCGCGACCAGATGGACGGACTGCTCGAAGCGATGCTCGCCGTCGCCGGCGGCCTCGAACTGGACGCGACACTGCGCCGCGTCGTGCACGCCGCGATCAACCTGGTCGACTGCCGCTACGGCGCACTCGGCGTGCTCAACCAGGACCGCGAAGGGCTCTCGTCGTTCGTCTACGAAGGCATCGACGAGCAGGCGCGCCGCGCCATCGGCAGACTGCCCACCGGACACGGACTGCTCGGACTGCTCATCCAGCAACCGAAACCGATTCGCCTCGACGATCTTTCCCGGCACATGGCCTCGTCCGGATTTCCCGAACACCATCCCCCGATGCGCTCATTTCTCGGAGTTCCGGTCCGGGTGCGCAACGAGGTATTCGGAAATCTGTACCTCACCGAGAAGAAAGGCGGGCAGCCCTTCACCGAAGACGACGAGGTGGTCGTGCAGGCACTGGCCGCGGCCGCCGGTATCGCGGTGGAAAACGCCCGCCTCTACGAAGAGGCCCAGCTCCGCCAGCAGTGGCAGGAGGCCACCAGCGAGATCCGCGCCGAACTGCTCGCCGCCGCCGACCCCACCGACGTCCTCTACCTGATCGCCAACCGCGCGCTCGCCCTCGCCGGAGCCGACTACGCCTTCATCGCCCAGCCCGACGACCCGGACCTCGCCCCCGCCGACGTCACCCACCTGACCATCACGGTGTGCGCCGGGCTCGACGCCGACCCGCTCATCGGCCGCGGAATCCCCGTCGAGGGCTCCAGCTGCGGCGCCGCCTACGCCGACGCGCAGCCACGGCTCGTCGAGAACCTGGCCTACGACCTGTCGTCCGAGTTCGGCGCCGCGCTGGTCCTCCCGCTGCGCGCGTCCGGGGATGACGTCTCCGGGGTGCTGGTGACGCTGCGCAGGACCGGGCAGGACCCGTTCGACAGCACCCAGCTGCCCCTGGCCGCGGCGTTCGCCGACCAGGCCGCGCTGGCGTTGCAGCTGGCAGAGGACCAGCGCTCGATCAGCGAGCTGAAAGTGGTCTCCGACCGCGACCGCATCGCCCGCGACCTGCACGACCACGTCATTCAGCGGCTCTTCGCCCACGGCCTGGCGCTGCAGAGCACCCACATGCGCAGCCGCAATCCGGAGATCCAGCGGCGCCTGGCGGACATGATCGACGACGTGCAGAGCATCGTCGCCGAGATCCGCACCGCGATCTTCGACCTGCACGGCGGGCTGCAGGGCACCACGCAACTGCGGAAGCGGCTCAACGAAATCATCGCCGAGGTCACCGGCGACACCGGCCTGCGCACCACCGTCCGCATGTCCGGCCCGATCGGCGTCGTCGGCGGCGACCTGTCCGAGCATGCCGAAGCGGTACTGCGGGAGGCCCTGTCCAACGCGGTCCGCCACGCCCGCGCGACCACGCTGACGATCACCGTCTCGGTCGACGACGACCTGGTCATCGAAGTACTCGACAACGGCGGCGGCATCCCGGGCACGGTGGCCCGCAGCGGGCTGCACAACCTCGCCCAGCGCGCCCACCAGGCAGGCGGCGAGTGCACGGTGACCGCGCTGGAAACCGGAGGCACCCGGCTGACCTGGTCGGCGCCGCTGGGCTGACCGAACGATCCGGACCGGTGACCTCGGTCCCCGGCTTTCGGGACCAAGGCCCGGTCGCGCACGCCCGGCCGCCCGTAGCCTGGGAGGGTCCCGTCCGGGAAGGGGTGGCGGCGTGATCAAGGTGTTCCTCGTCGACGACCACGAGGTCGTGCGGCGCGGCGTCGCGGACCTGCTCGAAGCCGATCCCGCCCTGACGGTGGTCGGTGAGGCGTCGACCGCCGCGCAGGCGCTGACCCGCGTTCTCGCGCTGCGGCCGGACGTCGCGGTGCTGGACGTGCGCCTGCCCGACGGCAACGGCATCGAGCTGTGCCGCGAGCTGCGCTCCCGCCTGCCCGAGCTGAACGTGCTGATCCTGACCTCCTACACCGACGAGGAGGCCATGCTCAACGCCATCCTCGCCGGGGCGGGCGGGTACGTCATCAAGGACATCCAGGGGCTGCAGCTCGTCTCCGCCGTGCGCGAGATCGGGACGGGCCGGTCGCTGCTGGACACCCGCGCGGCGGCCACGCTGATGGCGAAGCTGCGCGCCGACGCGGTCGAGACCGGGCCGCTGGCCGCGTTGAGCGAACGCGAGCGAGACCTGCTCGACCTCATCGGCGAGGGCCTCACCAACCGCCAGATCGCCGAGCGGATGTTCCTGGCGGAGAAGACCGTGAAGAACTACGTGTCCCGCCTGCTTACCAAGCTCGGCCTGGAACGGCGGACGCAGGCGGCCGTCCTTGCCACGAAGTTGCGGAAGGGCAGGGACCTGCGGGACAGGTGTTGAACGCCTTCAAAGCCTGGCCGTATAGGGCGTTATACATCTTGGTGTTCGCGCGCGTGCCGCTCCCGGTCGTCCCGTTCACGGTATGCCTCCTCGGCGAAGTACCTCCGCATCGCCGATTCGGCCAGTTCCGCGGTGCTGTGCCGGTCCGTGCGGGACGCCGCCGTCACCCGCGCCTCCCTGGCCGCCTTCCGGTTTTCCAGCTCGCTCATCGTCCGCTCCTTCCCTGACCGAGCCTCTCCCACTCCCGCGCCCAGGCCGCCGCACGGGCGCGGTCCAGCGCGCAGTGCACCCCGAGCACGACGAGCGCCAGTACCAGCACCACACCGAGCCACAGCAGCAATCCGACACTGAGCGCGATGCCCAGCGCGTTGAACATCGACAGCGGCGGCGGGACCGGCTCGCCCTCCCCGTCCACCCAGATCGGCAGCCGCGCACCCCGGTCCGTGCCCGCCGCGACGGCGATCGGGCCCGTGCGCTCGGTGCCGTCCGGCAGGACCCACAGCGCGGGCACCTCCTGCACCTGCGAGACCGGTCCGCCCGCCACGAACGTCCCGGCTTCGGCCAGCACCAGCGCCATCACCGGGGACCGGTCGGTTTGCTGCGCCCGCGCGATCGAGGCCTGTGTGCCGTAGACCTGCGACACCACCAGCACGGACACCGGCACCGCGACCAGCGCCAGCAGGATCGCGACCAGGAACAGCCGGGCCTCCCACCGGTCCCACGGGCGCGCCAGCGGGCCCTCCGGGCGGAGCAACCGCCAGAACCGGCGCAGCCCTGAGCCGGACATCGTCAGCCCGCCCGTTCCGGCCCGAGCCCGCGGTGGACCGGGTCCGGCTCGCACCCGGCACCCACGACCACCGGGCCTGCTCCGCCAGCCATGTCCGCACCTTCCCCGGTCGGCCCCGGTTCCAGCGTGCACGCCGCCGGGCCTGCGGTGAAGGGCCGTTGGTCCCTGTGCCGCGCGGACAACGGGCACACTGGTGACGATGCGTGAGACCAGCACCGCTCCCCGGCTGCCCGGCCGTGCCGCCGTCGTCGGCTCCGTGGCGGTGCTCGCCGCCGCCACCACGCTCGCCAACCGGGTCCTGCCCGGCTGGGCCTACCCGGTGTGCGGGGTGGTGACCTCGGCTGTGCTCATCGGACTCGCCCGCGCCGCCGGGCTCGCGGCCGCCGAGATGGGACTGTCCGCGCGGCACTGGCGCCGGTCCGCGCGCACGGGCGGGATCGTCTGCCTCGTGGTCGCGACCGGGTTCGCGGTCGCGCTGGCCGTGCCCGGGCTGCGGACGCTGTTCCAGGACGGCCGGGTCGGGCAGCCCGCGCCCGGCGACCTGCTGTGGCTGGCGCTGGTCCGCATCCCGCTGGGCACGGTGCTCGTCGAGGAGATCGCCTTCCGCGGTGTCCTGCCCGCGCTCCTCGGCGGCGGCCAACGGTGGCGCTGGCGGCCCGTCCTCGGCGCGTCCGCGTTGTTCGGGCTGTGGCACCTGCTGCCCTCACTCGCGTTGCGCCGCAACGCCGCCGTCGACGCGGCCGCGGGCGGGATCCCGCTCCCGGTGCTGTCCGTGGCGGCGATGGTGGCCGCCGGCGCGGCCGGGGTCGCCTTGTGCGCCCTGCGCTACGCCGGACGGGGAGTCCTGGCCCCGGCGCTGGTGCACCTCGTGCTCAACTCGGGTGGTCTGGTACTGGCGTGGGCCGTCCAGCGCTCCGGTTAGGGACTTCCGGCCCTTGAGTCGCGGCCACGCCAACGGGGACAGTGAGGCCAGTGGCGAACGAGGAGCGTTGATGCGGCAAGCGTGCCAGTGGAAGATGGACATCGGCCTGGACGAGATCGGGGGTGTCACGCGCGCCGAAATCCGGCTCGGCGGAGCCGACGGCACCCGCTTCACCGGGATCGGCCTGGTCCGGAACGGGCCGCGCGGGCAGCACCTGCCCGACATCGCGGCCGAGCTGGCCCTCGCGCGGGCACTGAGCGACCTCACCGAGGAACTGCTCGAAGCCGTCGCCTCCGACATCGACACCCAGTTCACGTTCTCGGGACCACTGGCCAACTGACTCAGCCCGGGACGTTGGTCTCCAGTTCGTCGAGCCAGGCGCGGGCGCTGGCGTCGCTGGGCGCGCGCCAGTCGCCGCGGGGCGAGAGTGAGCCGCCCGAGCCGACCTTCGGCGCGTTGGGCATCGCGGAGCGCTTGAACTGGCTGGTCTGGATGAACCGCCACAGGAACTCCCGCAGCCACTTCTTGATCGTCGGCAGGTCGTAGCTGGTGCGCTCGTCCTCCGGGACCAGGTCCGGCCAGCGCCCGGCGGCCACGTCACCCCAGGCGTGCCGCGCCAGGTAGGCGATCCGGCTGGGCCGGTACCCGAAACGCAGCAGGTAGTACAGGTGGAAATCCTGGAGCTCGTAGGGCCCGACCTTCGCCTCGGAACTCTGCGACGGGCCCGAATCCGGGCCGTCCCCCGGCACCAGCTCCGGTGAGATCTCGGTGGCCAGGATGGACCGCAGCACCTCGTCGGCGCCCTCGCCCAGCTGCCCGGTCGCCACCTCCCACGCGATCAGGTAGCGGATCAGCGTCTTGGGCACCGAGGCGTTGACGTTGTAGTGCGACATCTGGTCGCCCACGCCGTAGGTGGCCCAGCCCAGCGCCTGCTCACTGAGGTCACCGGTGCCCACCACCAGCGCGCCGTGATGGTTGGCCAGCCGGAACAGGTGCGAGGTCCGCTCCCCCGCCTGCACGTTCTCGAACGTCACGTCATACACCGGTGAGCCGTCGGCGGCCGGGTGCCCGAGATCGGCCAGCATCTGCTTCGCCGAGGGCCGGATGTCGATCTCGTGCGCGGACGTGCCCAGCGCCTGCATCAGCTTGTGCGCGTTGGTCAGCGTGTGGTTCGTGGTGGCGAACCCGGGCATCGTGTAGGCCAGCACGTTCTCCCGCGGCAGGCCGAGCCGGTCCATGCTCTGCGCGGCCACGATCAGCGCCTGCGTCGAGTCCAGCCCGCCGGACACGCCGATGACGACCTTCTCGATCCCGGTGGCCGCCAGGCGCTGGGTCAGGCCCTGCACCTGGATGTGGTGCACCTCGGCGCAGCGCTCGTTGCGGTCGGCCGCGTTCGCCGGCACGTACGGGAAGCGCTGGATCTCCCGGCGCAGCTCCACCGGCCCCGGCGGCAGCTCCAGCTCGAAGTCGACGCGCCGGAACCGTTTGAGGCGCTCCCGGTGGTCGTGGGCATTGTCGCTGAAACTGGTGGTGCGCAACCGGTCCGCGGCCAGCCGCTCCAGGTCGATGTCCGCGGTCACCAGCTGGTCGGAGGTGAACCGCTCGCCCTCGGCCAGCAGCGAACCGTTCTCCGCGATCACGACCTGGCCGTCCCACGCCATGTCCGTGGTGGACTCCCCCGGCCCGGCGGCCGAGTACACGTAGGCGGCGAGGTTGCGTGCCGAATGGCTCGTGCACAGCGTGCGCCGGTAACCGGCCTTGCCGATGACGATGTTGCTCGCCGACAGGTTCAGCAGCACCGTCGCCCCGGCCAGCGCGCCGAACCCGCTGGGCGCGAGCGGCACCCAGCCGTCCTCGCAGATCTCCACGTGGAACACCAGGCCGGGCACGTTCGGCGCGGCGAAGAGCAGGTCGCTGCCGAAGGGCACGTCCTGCCCGGCGACGCGCACCCGCTCCGACACCGCGTCGCGGCCCGCGACGAACTGGCGCTTCTCGTAGAACTCGCGGTAACTCGGCAGGTAGCTCTTGGGCACCGCGCCCAGCACCTGCCCGCGGTGGACCACGATGCCGCAGTTGAACAGCCGCCCGTCGATCCGCTGCGGCGCGCCGATCGCGAACACGCCCGGCAGGTCCGCGGACTCCGCCACGAAACGCGCCACGGCGTCGTCCACCGCGCCCTGCAGCGCGTCCTGGTGGAACAGGTCGTCGGCGGTGTAGGCGGAGAAACCCAGTTCGGGGAACACCGTGATCGCCACCCCGTCCGCGGCCGCCCGCCGGGCGAGCGCGAGCGTGGCATCGGCGTTGAACTCCGGGTCGGCGACCCTGACCCGCGGGACGGCGGAGGCCACCCGCACGAACCCGTGCCGGTAGAGCGACGTGAAGTCGTGGCCCTGAGCTGCTGTCACACCTGTCCCCGTTCCGCGTGCGTGCCGTGCACCGTCGAGCCTAGATCTAGACTCCGGCCGTGCCGGACACCACCACCGCCGTTCGTGATCTCGCGGACTCCCATGTTTCCCGCCTCTGCGTCCTCGATCCGCAGCTGGGCACCACGCTCGGCATCAGCCCCGGCGAGGACCGGCTCACCGACCTCTCCCCCGCCGGACAGCAGGCCCGCGACGAGCTGGCGACGGCGACCCTGGCCGGGCTGAACGGTCTGCACCCCGACGGAGACGACGAGCGCCGGTGCGCGCGGCTGCTGCGCGAGCGCCTGGAAACCCAGCTGGCGGTCAGCGAAGCCGGTGAGCACCTGCGGCCGGTGCGCAACATCCTCGGCCCCCTGCAGGGCCTGCGGAGCACGTTCCAGATGATGCCCACGGCCTCCGACGAGGACTGGGCGGCGGTCGCCCGCCGCGCGGCGCGGGTGCCGGAGGCGCTGGCCGGGTACACCGAATCGCTGCGCGAGGGCGTGCGGCGCGGGCTCTTCGCGGCGCCGCGCCAGGTGGAAACCGCGGCCGCGCAACTGCGCGCGTGGACAGCCGTGGGCGACGGCCGGGGCTGGTTCGCCGACTTCGCCTCCGCGGCCGACGTGCCTCTCGCCCTGCGCGCGGACCTGAACCGGGCGACGACCGCCGCGCAGGAAGCGCTCACCGCGCTGACGGCGTTCCTGACCGGCGAGTACCTGCCGCGCGCCGACGGCACGCCCGACGGCGTCGGCGAGGAGCGCTACCTGCTGCTGGCCCGCCAGTGGACCGGCGCCGACCTCGACCTCGAAGCCACCACGGCCTGGGCTTGGGAGGAGTACCGGACGCTGGCGGCCCAGATCCGCGAGCAGGCCGGCCGGGTGCTGCCCGGCGCGCCCGTGCTGGAGGCCATGGCGCACCTCGACCGCGAGGGCCCCGCCGTGGACGGCGCGGAGCAGATCCGGCGCCGGCTGCAGGACCTGACCGACCGGGCGATGAGCGATCTCGACGGCACGCACTTCGACCTCGCGCCCCCGGTGCGGGTGCTGGAGACGCACCTGGCCCCGCCCGGCAGCGCCGCCGCGCCCTACTACACACGCCCGTCGCGGGACTTCTCCCGGCCCGGCCGCACCTGGCTGCCGACGCTGGGACGCGAGAGGTTCCCGCTGTGGACGCTGGTCAGCACCTGGTACCACGAGTCCGTGCCCGGCCACCACCTGCAGTTCGCCCACTGGGCGACGCTCGCGGACCGGCTTTCGTTGTTCCAGACCAGCGCGGGTTCGGTGAGCGCGACCACCGAGGGGTGGGCGCTCTACGCCGAGCGGCTGATGGACGAGCTGGGCTACCTCGACGACCCGGGCGCCCGGCTGGGCTACCTGGACTCGCAGATGATGCGGGTGATCCGGCTGATCGTGGACATCGGCATGCACCTGCGGCTGCCCGTCCCCGAGGAGGCCGGACTGGGCCCCGGCCTGCACTGGAACGCCGAGACCGGCCGGGCGTTCTTCGGCGCCCACACCACCCGTGAGTCGGCCTTCCTGGACAGCGAGATCGTGCGCTACCTGGGCGTACCCGGTCAGGCGATCAGCTACAAGCTCGGCGAGCGCGCCTGGCTCGCCGGCCGCGCGGCGGCACGCACCCGCAACCCCAACTTCGAACTCAAGAGCTGGCACATGGCCGCGTTGTCGGTCGGCACGCTGGGACTGGACGACCTGGAGCCGGAACTCGCGTCACTGTGACCCTTGAGTCGACCGCCACTGGAGACTTTACCGTCCCCCCCATGACGATCACCGTTCTGGACACCTGCCCCGCGATGCGGAAGATCCTGACGGCCGCGCCGGTGGAGCGTCCCGGGCTGCTGCGGTCCATGGTGGAGCCCGCCGCGCAATGCACCGGATGGGCTCCGGTTTTCCACTCGACCGGGACGAACAGCGGTGCCGCGAAGGGTCGTCTCCGGCCTCGACGTCACCGGCATGGAGAACTTCGCCGCCTGGATCCACGGCGACGGGACCGCCGCCCGTTACGGCGGCACCCCGGTGGGGCTGCCTGCCGGAGCGGGATACGCGGTGGGCAACCGGCTCGTCGACGCCTACCTCGAGGCGACCGGCCGCACCGCGCCGGAAGCGTCGCTGGCCGACAGCCGCGACGTGATCGAGACCGCGCCCCGGGCGTCTCCGGCGGTCCCTCATCCGGCCAGCGGGCGCGGGCCGGTGCGGGGGTGACCGACCACCAGGCTCTTCATCCGGCTGTACTGGTCCAGCACCCGGCGGTGGGCGTCGCGGCCCACCACTGTCGACGGAGTGCAGCCGTGCCGTGTCCCGGCCGGATACTGGTGGCAGCAGTTGGTCCAGACGCGTCCGGCCTTCACCGCGCGGCCGACGCGGCAGGCGCGGTCGCCGTCGCGGGACCACACGCCCGCGCCCGGTCCGTTGGGTGTGGTGTTGGCGAGAGCGACCGCGTCCTCCTCATCGGTGAAGGTCGTCACCGCCAGCACCGGTCCGCACAGGTCGTCGTGGAAGACCCGCATCCGGTGGTGGCCGCGCAGCACCGTGGGCGCGTAGAAGAACCCGCCGCTGAATTCGTCGCCGACGTCCACCCGGTGCCCACCGATCAGGACACCGGCGCCCTCTTGGCGACCACGGTCCACACAGGACTCCACTTTGGCCAGTTGCTCGGCACCGCCACACGGGCCCACCCGCGTCGCGGTGTCCAGCGGATCGTCCACGACCAGTTCGGCGATGCGTTCCAGCGCGCGGCCGACCAGCTCGTCGCACACCGACTCGTGGACCAGCGCCCGCGACGGGCACCTGCACACCAGGCCCTCGCCGGAGGCGGCCACCACGATCCCGTCCACGGCCTGGTCGAGGAAGTCGTCCTCGTCGGCGAGCACGTCGTCGAAGAACACACTGGGCGAGCGGGACCCGACCTCCAGCGCCACCGGCACGAGGCTGCGGGCGGCGTAGCGCGGAATCCGTTGCCCCGTCCCGGTTTCCCCGCTGAACACCACCTTCGCGATCCGCCTGCTGCGTGCCAGGTCCCGCCCGACGCCCTCGCCGCGCCCGGTCACGACGTTGACCACACCCGGAGGCAGCACTTCCCCGATCACCTCGGCCAGTTTCAGCACCGACCAGGACGAGGCCGAGGCGGGCTTGACGACCGAGCAGTTTCCCGCCGCCAGCGCGGGCGCCAGGTTCCAGGCCGCCAGCAGCACGGGAAACCGCACGGGCAGGAACTGCGCGACGACGCCGAGCGGTTCCCGGAACTGGTAGGCGAGGACGTCGCCGATTCCGGGAACGGTCCTTTCCTCCGCACCGATCACCTCCGCGAAATACCGGAAGTGGCCGGCGGCGAGCGGAATGTCCACCCCGAGCGCCTCCCGGATCGGGCGCCCGGTCTCCCAGCTTTCGGCGACCGCCAGTATCTCGGCATTGTCCTCGATCGCGTCGGCCGCGGCGGCCAGCACCTTCGCCCGGGACGAAGGCGGACTCTCGCTCCAGACCGCATGCACGGCGTGCGCGGCGTCCAGCGCCGGTTCCAGGTCGGCGGCGGTGGAGTCGGCGACCCGGCACAGCGGTCGGCCGGTCGCGGCGGCCACCACCTCCCGGTACCCGCCCTCGGTCGGCGCCAGCCATTTCCCCCCGGCGAAATTGTCGTAGCAGGACTGCACCGCGACCACGCTGCCGGGCTGCCCGGGGGGAACGTATCTCATTTCCGAAACTCCTCGCCGCGCAGAAAGGCGCCCTCCTCAGGGAACGCGAGCACCGTCACCGGGTAAAGGGGGCGAAAGTCCTTCATCCAGTGGCGAACGGGCGATCAGCACGGGACAGCGGGCGTGGTCGATCAGCGCCTGCGTGGTCGACCCGAGCAGCATTCCGCGGAATCCGCCGCGGCCGCGGCTGCCCGCCACCATCAGCTGCGCCCTGGCGCTCCAGTCCAGCAGCCGGGCACGGGGCTGGTCCCGCCCGACGACCGGGCGCACGGCGACCTCGGGGTACTTGACCCGCCACGGCGCCAGCGACCGGTCCAGCACCGCACGTTCGGCGTCCTGGCGCGGCGCGGTGCCGAACGGGTCGCGCGCGAACCCGAATGTCTCGGCCAGGTCGTAGTCGTTCCACACGTGCACCGCCACGAGCGGGACGGCGCGGGCGGCGGCCTCCTCGAACGCCAGCTCGATCGCGGGCTCGGCGGGCGCGTACCCGTCGACCCCGACCACCACCGGCGTCCCGGCGGCGGGTTCGGGCCCGCGGACGACGGTGATCGGTGAGTGCCCGTGCATGGCCAGCGCCAGCGCGGTCGACCCGATCGCCAGGTCCCGCAACGCGCTGCGCCCGGCCGACCCCAGCACCAGCATCCGCGCCGTGTCGGATTTCTTGACCAGCAACGGGATCGGGCCGTCCGGGCTCGATTCCACGGTGATCGAGGTCCGCGGGCCGGCGCGGCGCGCGAGCCGGCCCGCGTCGGCCAGTACCCGGTCCGCGTGCGCCTGGTGCGCGGACAGCAGGTCGCCGGGCAGCTCCTCCCCGAACGCGTCGGGAATCCCGAAGCCGTGCGCCAGGACCAGCCGCAGCGCCATCCGGGCCGCCTCGCCCGCACCCCACGCCACGGCCCGCCGCGAGCCGGGTGATCCGTCGACGCCCACCACCACGGTGTCACCGGTGTGCGCGAACCTCATGTCTGCTCTCCTCAAGCCGGGCGGGCCGGTCGCCGCCCCACCAGCATCGCGGCCGGGAGGGGCCCGGCGAAGAGCACTTGGTCCTCGGTGGGCGAGGCCGATGCTCCCGCGGCGGTCAGGAGGCCGGTTCGGCGGGCTGACGCAGCACCGTCTTCAGCCTCGCGGCCTCGGTCCGGCGGGGATCGCTGAGGTAGATCTCGTGGTGCAGACCGCCGTGGCGAAGGCCGTGACCGGCGAAAAAGGCACCGAGCCCGGCCAGCACCGGCCCTTCGTCGTCGTAGGAGCCGACGTGCAGAACCTGGGCGCTGCGTCCTTCACGCAGGGCGCGGAGGCGAATTCCACCGATCGCGGGAAGTTTTTTCTTCTCCAGCGCGGTGTCCCGTGCTGCGTCGACGAGATCCGCGCCCACCCATGGCGGCTGGCTGATCAGCATCGTCCAGTGCCACGAGTCCTTGTCACGCCGGGTGAAGGCGGCGTAGTCGTCGGCCCACCACAGCCCTTCCAGTGGCGCCACGACGAACTCCCGGCCGCCGCCACGTTTGACCGCGAACTTCAGCGTGTAGGCCACCGCGTAGAGCGCTTCCACGGCGCGGGCGTAGTCGGGAGAGGTGTTGGGGTCGCCATGGCCGTCGATCGCGAGGAACTGCTGCTCCGGCACCTCGACCAGCGCCCACTCGGTGTTCTTCGGCGCGTAGAGCGCGTTCAGCTCGCGTTTGACGTCGTAGGGGCGCACGGTCAGGCGTCTCCTTCGTCCAGTGTGGAGCGGTAGCCGGCCAGCCACCGCCGTTCGGCGTCCAGCTGGTGCAGGGAAAAGTCGAAGATGGCGCGCACGAACGCGGGAGCGCCCGGTTGTTCCGCGGCGCGGCGCACGGCGTCGGCGCGCTCCTCCAGCGCCGAGGCGCGTTCGGACAGTGCGGCGCGGAGGCGCTCCGGCGGGATGACGGGCTGACTGGCCAGTCCGACCAGGACGGGCGGGAACACCGGCCGCAGCTCCGCGACGGCCGCCTCGGCCTCGGCCGCGCACACCCGCCGCCCCTCCTCGGTGGGCCCGAACACCTTGCGTGCCCTGGCCCGCCCGGCCCGCGGGGTGTCCACCTCGGCGATGAGGCCCCGGTCGCGGAGCCGGCCCAGCAGGTAGTAGATGGAGCTGAACCCGATCTCGGTCCACTCGCGCATGCCGCGAGCGGTGATGACCTCCTCCAGCTCGTAGCCGTGCCGTGGCCGTTCCACGAGCAGGCCGAGCAGGGTCAGCTCGGCGGGCGTCACGCTGGTTATCCTAGCACTAGGATAACTATTCGACGGTGACGCTCTTGGCGAGGTTGCGCGGCTTGTCGATGTCGCGGCCGAGCTTGCACGCCACGTGGTAGGCCAGCAGCTGCAGCGGAATGGTGAGCAGGATCGGGTCCAGTTCCGGTCCCGCCGACGGGATCCGGACCACCTCGTCGGCGCGCGGCAGCACCAGATCCGTCGTGGTGACGGCGACGACCGGCCCGCCGCGTGCCTTGATCTGCTCGATCGTGCCGGTGTTCTTGGCGGTCAGTTCGTCGCCGGGCACCAGCACCACGCTGGGCATCGCCGCGTCGACCAGCGCCAGTGGCCCGTGCTTGAGCTCCGAGGACTGGTAGGCCTCGGCGTGCACGTAGGAGATCTCCTTGAGCTTCTGCGCCCCTTCGCGCGCGACCGGCCAGCCCCGGACCCGCCCCAGGAAGAACACGTGCTCGGCGTCGGCGAACCGCCCGGCCAGCGTCGCGATCCGGTCCTCGCCGTCCAGCACCTGGCCGATCAGCCCGGGCAGCGCCGCCAGGGCCGCCGCGATCCGCCTGCCCTCCCCCAGCGACAGGTCCCGCACCCGGCCCAGGGTCAGGGCCAGCAACGCGAACGACAACGTCATGTTCGTGAACGCCTTCGTCGAAGCCACCGAAATCTCCGGACCGGCGTGCAGGAACACCCCGCTGTCACACTCGCGGGCGATCGCCGAGCCGACCACGTTCACCGCGCCGACCACGCGCCCGCCCTTGCGCCGCAGCTCCTCCACCGTGGCCAGCGTGTCCGCGGTTTCGCCGGACTGGCTGACGGCGACGTAGAGACAGTGCGGGTCCACCACCGGGTTGCGGTAGCGGAACTCGGCGGCCGGTTCGGCGTCCGCCGGGACCCGCGCCAGCGTCTCGACCAGTTCCGCGCCGACCTGCCCGGCGTAGTAGGCCGACCCGCAGCCCAGGAACTTCACCCGCCGGATGGCCCGCAGTTCCCGCGCCGTGAACCGGAGACCGTCCAGCCTCGCGGTGCCCAGGCGTTCGTCGAGGCGCCCGCGCAGCACCCGCTGCGCCGCTTCGGGCTGCTCGGCGATCTCCTTCGCCATGTAGTCGCAGTACCCGCCCAGCTCGTAGTCGCCGGGCAGGTCGTCCACGACGACCGGTTCGCGATCGGCGCCGCCGGTCTCGTACCCGTCGGCGCGGATCGTGGCCAGCTCACCGTCCTCGAGGTAGATCACCTGCTGGGTGTGCCGCACGAGCGCGGCGACGTCGGAGGCCACGAACATCTCGTGATCGCCCAGTCCCAGCACCAGCGGGCTGCCATGACGCGCCGCGACCAGCACGTCCGGGCGTTCGGCGTCCAGGACCAGCAGCCCGTAGGTGCCCTCGACCTCGGCCAGCCCGGTACCGACGGCTTCGGTGAGCGTCCCGCCGCGATCGGCCGCGGCGGCGATCAAGTGGGCGAGCACCTCGCTGTCGGTGTCGGACACCAGCCGGACACCGGAGGCCGCGAGCTGGGCGCGCAGGGCGGTCGCGTTCTCGACGATCCCGTTGTGCACCACGGCGATCCGGCGCCCGGAGTCGGTGTGCGGGTGGGCGTTGGCCGCCGTGGCCGGACCGTGCGTGGCCCACCGGGTGTGCGCGATGCCGGTGGTGCTGCCCGCGAGGTTCGCCGTCAGCCGGGTCAGCTCCGCGACGCGCACCGCGGCCTTGCGCACCAGCAGCCTGCCGTCGCGGGCGAGGGCGACGCCCGCCGAGTCGTAGCCGCGGTACTCCAGCCTGCGCAGGCCCTCCAGCAGGACCGGCAGTGCAGGGCGCCGTCCCACGTACCCCACGATTCCGCACATGGCACGCCATCCCTTCCCCGGGGGCGAATGCTGTCGAAGTCGCCCGGCCGCCGGTCGCCGTTACGGGTTCCCGCTGCTGACGCGTCGTGACCGGGTCCGTTTTCCGCTGCGGCAGGATGACGGGATGAGCGACGAGGAGATCCCGGCGGAAGTGCTCGCCGCCGTCGGGCCGCGGCTGCGGGCGCTGCGACGGCAGCGGCGGGTGACGCTGTCCCAGCTGGCCGCCGCCACCGGGATCTCGGTGAGCACACTGTCCCGGCTGGAGTCCGGCGGCAGGCGGCCGACGCTGGAACTGCTGCTGCCGCTGGCGAAGGTCCACCAGGTCACACTCGACGAGCTGGTCGGCGCCCCGGCCACCGGCGATCCGCGGGTGCACGCTCGCCCGATCGTGCGCGGCGGCGTCACGATCCTGCCGCTGACCCGGCGACCCGGCGGGCTGCAGGCGTACAAGATGATCTACCCGCCCGGCAGGCCCTCGCGGGAGCCCGACCAGCAGATCCACGACGGCTACGAATGGCTCTACGTCCTCAACGGGCGCCTGCGGCTGGTGCTCGGCGAGCACGACGTCGTCCTCACCCCCGGTGAGGCGGCCGAGTTCGACACCCACACCCCGCACTGGTTCGGCAACCCCGGCCCGGAGACCGCGGAGATCCTCAGCCTGTTCGGCCCGCAGGGCGAGCGGGTGCACGTGCGTGCGCGACCGCGGGCAGGCGGGGCAGAATCGGGATCATGAGCGACTTCAGCGGCGAAGGCATCAGGGTGATCGCGTGCGACGTCTTCGGCACCACTGTGGACTGGTACAGCGGGGTGCGCGATCAGGTGGCGGACGTGTTCGGCGAACACGGCGTAACGCTGGACGCGGGCGAGTTCGCCTCCGCGTGGCGCGGCCGGTACCTGCCGTCGATGCGGCGGGTCCAGACCGGTGAACGGGACTGGGCCTACCTGGACACGCTGCACCGCGAGTCGCTGGACGCCCTGCTCGGCGAACACGGCGTGTCCCTCGACGAGGACGCCCGGACCCGGCTGGTCCGCGCCTGGCACCGGCTGCCCGCCTGGCCCGACTCGGCCGAGGGCCTGGCGCGGCTGCGGTCGCGCTACGTCGTGGCGGCGCTGTCCAACGGCGGGTTCGCCCTGATGACGAACCTGATCAAAGCCGCGTCGCTGCCGTTCGACTGCGTGCTCTCGGCCGAGCTGGCCCGCACGTACAAGCCGGCCGCGGAGGTCTACCGCACCGCGGCCGGTCTGCTGGACGTGGCGCCGCACGAGGTGCTGATGGTCGCCGCGCACGGCTGGGACCTCAACGGCGCCCGCGCCGCCGGGCTGCGCACCGCGTTCCTGGAACGGCCACGGGAAAAGGGGCCGCACCAGGAAGCCGACCGCGACGTCGAAGCCGATCTTTCGGTGACGAGCTTCGGTGAACTGGCTGATGCGCTGACGTAGTACGCCGTGCCGTATATGACGTTATACGCCCACTGGGCGTGCTGGTGGTGCTGACGCACTTCACAGTGCCTTTTGTAAGGTCTCCTCTACTCACCCATGATGGGGTTACGCACCATCAGTGAGGTGGGGAACCGTGATTGAGCGCAAGCACGTTCGGCACATCCGCGGCCCTGCGCCTGCCGACTCCGGTCACCTCGCTGGCAGCCCGGTTGGTGGCGATCTCCCGGTGATGGGCGGCCGCCCAAGCAGCCATCGCCCTCGCCGCGTCCAGCAGGGACCGCCCCAGACCCGTCAGCTCGTACTCCACACGCGGCGGAACCTCGGCGTGCGCGGTCCGCGTGATCAGCCCGTCGCGCTCCAGGTGCTTGAGAGTCTGGGTGAGCATCCGCTGCGAGATGCCCGGGATGCTCGCCTGCAGTTCGGAGTAGCGCAGCGAACCGGAGCTCAGGGTGCCGACGACCAACACGGTCCACTTGTCACCGATGCGATCGAGCACCTCGCGGATGAAGGCGCCGTCCTCCGGCCATGCCTGGCACGGACCACCGATCTGCCGCGCTGACGCCATCCCGTCCGCCTCTCAACCGGTCTGCAACCGCATTACCAGTATGTAGCCTACCGAAAAGGAATCACCCCTCCATGTCGTATCTGCTGCACATCGATTCCTCCGCGCTCGGCGAAGCCTCCGTCTCGCGCCAGGTCGCCCAGTCCTTCCTCGCGGGCTGGGACGGCAAGGTCGTCCACCGCGACCTCGCCGCGGCACCCGTGCCCCATCTCAGTGCCGCCGGAATCACGGCCCGGGTCACGGATCCCGCCGAGCACACCGACGAGCAACGTGCCGCGGCTGCCGTGCAGGACGAGCTCATCGAGGAGTTCCTCGGCGCCGCCGCGTACCTGTTCACGGTGCCGATGTACAACCTGTCGATGCCCTCGGTGTTCAAGGCCTGGCTCGACCAGATCATGGTCTTCGGGCGCACCTTCAAGCCATCCCCGGCTGCCGGGCGGCCGGCGGTGCTGGTCTCCGCCCGGGGCGGCAGCTACGGTCCCGGCGCGCCCAACCACGGCCTCGACTACGTCGTGCCCACCACGGAGGCGGTGCTCGGACACGAGGGTCAGCTGGGCCTCGACGTCACCACCGTGATCCCCGAACTGACCATGGCCCCGCACACACCGTCCATGGCGGAGCTTCTCCCGAAGCACGAGGCGTCCATGGCCACCGCCCGCGACCGTGTCCGCGAACTCGCGGCGACGATCGCCACCGCGACCGCCGCCTGAACTTCCCGGCTTGCCTGTGTGGTCAGCCCTCGACGTTGGCGGGGTCCATCCACATGATCTCCCAGTTGTGGCCGTCCGGGTCCTCGAACGACCGCTGGTACATGAACCCGTGGTCCATCGGGTCGCGGCTCTCCCGTCCCCCGGCGGCGACCGCCTTGTCCACCAGCGCGTCGACGGCCTCGCGGCTGTCCGCGGACAGGCCCAGCAGCACCTCGGCGGTCTTCGCGCTGTCGGTGATCTGCTTGTCGGTGAAGGTCGTGAAGAACTCGTTTCTCAGCAGCATCGCGAAGATCGTGTCGCTGAACACCAGGCAGGCCGCGTTCTCGTCGGTGAACTGCGGGTTGAACTCATACCCCAGTTCGGTCCAGAACTTCTTGGCCCGGTCGAGGTCGGAGACGGGCAGGTTCACGAAGATCATCTGGTTCGTCATGTCCGAACTCTAGAGTCCCGGTCGCCTCCGGCGCTTCTCCGATTTTGCGCTCCTGCCGCGCCGTTACGACGCGAGCAGCAGCGGAGTGTCCGGCACGCCCGCGGCGAGCAACGCGGCCAGCGGCGTCGCGAGATCGCGCGGCGAGAACACGTCCGGACCGTCGTAAGCCGCGATCTCGGCGGGCGGCCACCAGCGGAAGCCGGTGATGTTCTCGGCGGCCAGCGCGTCGTCGGACAGTGCACCGCGTGGGGTGAAAGCCTGCGTCCGGACGAGGAAGAAGTCGCTGACGGTGGCGTCGTAACCGATCATCCCCGGCGGCGCGGGAGCCTCACGTCGCCACACGTGCGGCGGGATGAGACTGCCGAGCACGAACCCGGTCTCCTCCAGCAACTCCCGGCGCAACGCCTCCGACTTCGACTCGCCGTCCTCGATGCCACCGCCCGGCGTGATCCACAGGCACGCACCCGGCGGGCCGAGAGCCATGCGGCACAACAGGATCCGGTCATCGTCGTCCAGCATGATCGCCCGCACCGCGTGCCGCACCTTCATCCGATCATGCTAGCCGGTTCGTACGCGAGTTCCCCGTTCCCGCGCGCGAGTTCTGCTTTCGGGGGGCGAAGTCTCGCTACGCGGGTTCTGCGCTGCGCGCGGCTGCAGGCGCCGGCTTCGCTTCGCTACGCCCCGGCGCCTGGGCGCTGGCGCGCCCGGCGGATTGTGCCCTCCCGAACCCGATCTTTCAGTGTTCGGTTGCCGAGACATCGCGTCAAGCCGGGAAAGCGTGGCTTGACCCGATGGCTCGGCAACCGATGAGGCTGGGGATCGGGTTGCGGGAGAGGGCTGGTTCAGGGGTGGGGCGCGGTGCGTCGCCGGGTGGCGGTGGGCGGGCGTGGCGCGCGAGTTGGCGGTGGCGCGATCAGGTGAAGTAGCGCAACCAGACGTAGGCCCACGCCATGGTGGTGGTGAGCAGCGTGACCACGATCCCGTACCGGGTGAACTGCCAGAAGGAGATCCGGTGGCCGGAGCGGGCCGCGATGCCCAGGGCCACGACGTTCGCGCTGGCCGCCACCGCGGTGCCGTTGCCGCCGAAATCCGCGCCGAGGGCGAAGGACCACCACAGTGCCTGCCCGGTCGCCGCGTCGGGTACCTCGGCCACCATGCCCTCCACCACCGGGCTCATTGTGGCCACGTAAGGGATGTTGTCGAAGAAGGCACCCAGCACACTGGACCCGAACAGCAGCGCGGTGGCCGCCAGGAAGTAGTTGTCGCCGAAGCCCTGCACCGCCCAGCTGCCCGCCCGCTCGATCACCCCGGTGTGCACGAGACCGGCGACCATCACGAACAGTCCCATGAAGAACACCAGCGTGCGCCACTCGACCTCGCGAAGCACCTCACCGACGTCGGCCCGGGTGACCAGGAGCATCAGCCCCGCCCCCACCATGGCGACGATCGCGGGGTCCAGGTGCACCACGGTGTGCAGGCTGAATCCCGCGATCACCAGCGCGAACACGGCCAGGCACCGGCGCAGCATCGCCGGATCGGTGACGGCGCGGCGTTCCTGCAGCGCCATCACCTTCGCGACCTGCTCCGGGTGGTACTGGAACATCCCGCGGAACAGGACCCGGGTCAGGAACACGAACACCACGAACACGACCACGACGACGGGGGTCATGTGCACCAGGAAATCGGTGAAGGTCAGGCCGGCGCGACTGCCGATGATGATGTTGGGCGGATCGCCGATCAGCGTGGCCGCGCCGCCGATGTTGGACGCCAGCACCTCGGCGATCAGATAGGGCTGGGCCGGGATGCCCAGCCGGTTGCACACCACGATCGTCACCGGGGCCACCAGCATGATCGTCGTGACGTTGTCCAGGAACGGCGAGGCGATGGCGGTGATGACCATCAGCATCACCATCAGCCGGTAGGGTTTTCCCCTGGCCTTCTTGGCCGCCCAGATCGCGAGGAAGTCGAAGATCCCGGTCTGCTTGACGATGCCGACGATGATCATCATCCCGAACAGCAGGAAGATCACGTTCCAGTCGATGCCCGCGTGCTCGGAGAAGAACACCTCGTTGCCCGGCACCAGTTGCAGCACCGCCATCAGTGCCGAGGCGACGAGGACCACCTTGACCTTGTCGGCCCTCTCCGTGGCGATGAAGAAGAAGGCGGTGACGAAGATCGCGAGGGCGAGACCGGCGGTCACCGGCCGCTCCCCGGCGGTCCGCACCGGCCGGTGACGGCGCGGCGGTCGGCGGGTGGTGCTGCGGTCGGGCGCACGTCATCAACCTCCGGGCAGGAATGAACCGCGGCGCACGGGACGCCGGCGGCCGCGGGGTGCAGCCGCTCAGCCGCCGGTGCCGAACACCGCCAGTCCGGTGATCAACCGCTCCAGGGTCACCGCGCCGAGCAGGACTCCCCGGCGGCCGGTGACCGCGACGAGCGGGCTGTGCTGGCGGGCCATCAGCGCGGCGATCTCCAGCAACGTGGCGTCCGCGGACACCGTGACGGGTTTCGCCGGACGGGGCGGGGCGCAGTCCCGCACGGTCAGGTGCGCCAGCTCCAGCCAGAACCGGTCGGCGTGGTCCTCGTCCACCGCGCGGGTCAGACCGGGATCGTCCTGATAGGACCCGGGAACGGCGAGCCGCAGCACCTGGGTCCCCGGCAGCACCATCTCCGGGCGCAACCGGTCGTCGACGACGACGAGACCCGGCAGGCGGCTCACCGCCAGCACCTGGATCGCCTTCGTCACCGAATCGCCGAGGGTCACCGTCGGCACGCTGATCGCGATGTCACCCGCCCGCATGGCACCAACCCGTTCCAGGCCCCGTTGCCCGACCGTCCCGGCACCGGCGCCGCTCCTCGGCGGGGCGCACATCTGCGGATCGACCACCATGGCCCTCACCTCGTTCCCCTCGGCCGTCCTCGACGTGGTCCCGAGTCTCGGCCGCGGACCCCGGCGGCACCATCGGGTCCGACACCCATCCGCGCGGGGGAAGACCATGCAGACGGAAATGGGTGCGCGCCCCGATGGACGCCGCCCGTGGTACCGGGCAGCCTGGAGACCTGCGGACGCCCGCACCACGGGCGGACACCGGAGGAGGCCGGCTGCCATGTCCCTGTTCTGGCGGATCTTCCTGCTCAACGCGGTGGTGCTGCTCGCCGCGACGATGTTGCTGCTGCTCGGGCCGGTCACGGTCTCCACGCCGGTGTTGTTCACCGAAGCGCTGATCCTCGGCGGCGGGCTCGCCGCGATGCTCATCGCCAACGCCGCCCTGCTGCGGGTCGGGCTCGCCCCGCTGGACCGGCTGACGCGCGCGATGACCACCACCGACCTGCTGCGCCCCGGCCCCCGTCCCGCCGTCGCGGGCAACGACGGGATAGCCGAGCTGATCGCGACGTTCAACAGCATGCTCGATCGCCTCGAAGCCGAGCGGGGCCGCAGCGCCGCCCGCGCCCTGTCGGCGCAGGAGGACGAACGCCGCCGGATCGCGCAGGAGCTGCACGACGAGGTCGGGCAGACCCTCACCGCGGTCCTGCTCGACCTCAAGCGGGTCGCCGGCCACGCGCCGCCGGGAGTGCGCGACGACCTCCGCCAGGTGCAGGAAACCACGCGCGGCAGCCTCGACGAGATCCGGCGGATCGCCCGGCGGTTGCGTCCCGGGGTCCTGGAGGAACTGGGGCTGATCAGTGCCCTCACCGCGCTGGTCACCGAGATCCCCGACCGCAGCGGGCTGTCGGTGCGCCGCCGGTTCGACACCGACCTGCCCGATCTCGGCGAGGAGGCCGAACTGGTCCTCTACCGCGTCGCGCAGGAGGCCATCACCAACACCGCCCGGCACGCCCGCGCGCGGCACCTGGAGATCGCGCTCGAGCGCACGTCCTCCGGGGTGGAGCTGCGCATCCGCGACGACGGCAGGGGCTTCGACGGGACGACGGAAGGCGCCGGCATCCTCGGTATGCGCGAACGCGCCCTGCTCATCGGTGCCGACTTCGCCGTCGGCCCCGCCCCGTCGGGCGGCACCGAGGTGCTGCTGAGCGTGCCCGCCCGCCTCCGGGGCGCCGCGGCATGAGGACGACCCGCGTGCTGCTCGCCGACGACCACGTCCTGGTGCGCCGGGGAGTCCGGCTGATCCTGGACAACGAACCGGACCTGACCGTGGTCGCCGAGGCGGGCGACGGCTCCGAAGCCATCGACAAGGCCCGCAGCGAACGGCCCGATCTGGCCATCCTGGACATCGCCATGCCCCGGCTGACCGGCCTCCAGGCGGCCCGTGAGCTGTCCCGCCTGCAACCGGAGCTGCGCATCCTCATCCTGACGATGTATGACAACGAGCAGTTCTTCTTCGAGGCGCTCAAGGTCGGCGCCTCCGGTTACGTGCTCAAGTCCGTGGCCGACCGGGACCTCCTGGAAGCATGCCGGGCGGCGATGCGTGGTGAACCGTTCCTCTACCCCGGCGCCGTCACCGCGCTCATCCGCGACTACCTCGCCCGCGTCCGCGACGGTGACGGACTGCCCACCAAGGCCATCACCGACCGGGAGGAGGAGATCCTCAAGCTCGTCGCCGAGGGCCACTCCTCCCGGCAGATCGCCGACCTGCTCGTCATCAGCGTCAAGACCGTCGAACGGCACCGCGCCAACCTGCTGCACAAGCTCGGGCTCAAGGACCGGCTCGAACTCACCCGCTACGCCATCCGCGCCGGTCTCATCGAACCGTGAAAGGGGGCTGACCGTGGACGCCTGGCTCGCCTGGCTGGTCTTCGCCTGCGCGCTGGGGATCGCCGAGATCTTCAGCCTGACCGCGGCGCTCGGTGTGCTCGGCGGCGCCGCGCTGGTCACCGCGGGATCCGCCGCCGCCGGGTTGTCCCTGCCGTTCCAGCTCGTCGTGTTCGTCGCGGCCGCCACCGCGGGCCTGGCCGCGATCGCGCCCGTGGCCCGGCGTCACCTGCGGGCGGCACCGGCATCCCGGTTCGGGGTGGACGCGTTGATCGGCAGCCCGGCCGCGGTCACCGGCGAGATCAGCGCCGTCGGCGGCACGGTCCGCATCGGCGGTGAGGAGTGGTCGGCCCGCGCCTACGACGACACCCTCGTGATCCGCGCCGGGACGATCGTCGACGTGCTCGGCATCCAGGGCACCACCGCCCTCGTGCACCCCAGGGAGGAACCGTGGACATCACCGCCGCTCTGATCGCCACCCTGCTCGTCGCCCTGCTGGCGGTGTTCACCGTGTTCCGCGCGGTGCGCATCGTCCCGCAGGCACGCGCCCGCAACGTCGAACGGCTCGGCCGCTACCACCGGACGCTGCGGCCCGGGCTCAACTTCGTGCTGCCCTACGTCGACCGCGTCCACCGCGCGATCGACCTGCGCGAACAGGTCGTGTCCTTCCCGCCCCAGCCGGTGATCACCGAGGACAACCTCGTCGTCGAGATCGACATCGTGCTGTACTTCCAGGTCACCGATCCGCGCGCGGCCGCCTACGAGATCGCCGGGTACCTCCAGGCCGTCGAGCAGCTCAGCGTCACCACCCTGCGCAACGTGGTCGGCTCGATGGACCTGGAAAAGACCCTCACGTCCCGCGACGCGATCAACAGCCAGCTCCGTGGCGTGCTCGACGACGCCACCGGGAAGTGGGGCCTGCGGGTCAACCGGGTCGAGATCAAGGCCATCGACCCGCCGGAGACGATCAAGGACGCGATGGAGAAGCAGATGCGCGCCGAACGGGACAAGCGCGCGGCCATCCTGGGCGCCGAAGGCAAGCGCCAGGCCCAGATCCTCACCGCCGAAGGTGACAAGCAGGCCGCGGTCCTGCGAGCCGAGGGCGACCGGAGTGCGCAGATCCTCGCCGCCGAGGGTCAGGCGCACGCGATCGACCGCGTCTTCCAGGCCGTGCACCGCAACCACCCCGATCCGGCGGTGCTGGCCTACCAGTACCTCCAGACACTGCCCCGACTCGCCGACGGGCCGAACAACACGTTCTTCGTGATCCCCAGCGAGGTCACCAGCGCGTTGCGGGGCGTGTCCGAGGCATTCGCCGGGAACGCCCCCGCCGCGCACGGGAGCGAGGACACCGCCGTTCACCCGGGCTCGGAGACGCCCGCGGGGCTGAGTCCGGGGTGATGCCGGTAGAAGTGCCGCAGTCTCCGAGCAGTCCGGAGCTCCTTCGTCGTAGGGTCTACCCCGGCGCGGTGACCTGGCTCCTCGTTCCGTTTGGCGGGGGTCCGGTCGTGGGCAACCCGCTGAGGAAGCAGGGCCGCCGACCGACGAACGAAAGGAAATCGATGACCACCATTCCCACCGTCGAGCTCAACAACGGCGTGCACATGCCGCAGGTGGGCTTCGGGGTCTTCCAGGTCCCGGAGGACGAGACCACCCGGGCCGTCACCACCGCGCTGGAGGCCGGCTACCGCAGCATCGACACCGCCACCGTCTACGGCAACGAAGCCGCCGTGGGCCGCGCGATCGCGGACTCCGGCCTCGCGCGCGACGAACTCTTCGTCACCACCAAGCTGTGGAACTCCGACCAGGGGTACGACGAGACGCTGCGCGGGTTCGACAAGAGCCTGTCCGAACTGGGCCTGGAGTACCTGGACCTGTACCTGATCCACTGGCCGGTCCCGGAGGCCGACCGCTACGCCGACACCTGGCGGGCACTGGAGACGGTCTACGACGACAGCCGCGTCCGCGCGATCGGCGTGTCCAACTTCCAGCCGCACCACCTCGACCGGCTGGCGCGGGAGAGCAACATCGTGCCCGCGGTCAACCAGGTCGAACTGCACCCCTATCTGCAGCAGGAGGAGGTGCGCGCCTACCACGCCGAGCACGGCATCGTCACCGAGGCGTGGAGTCCGCTGGCCAAGGGTGGCGACCTGCTGGCCGAGCCGTCGGTCAAGGCGCTGGCCGACAAGCACGGCCGCACTCCGGCCCAGATCGTGCTGCGCTGGCACCTGCAGCTGGGCAACGTCGTCATCCCGAAGTCGGTGACGCCCTCGCGGGTCAAGGAGAACCTGGACCTGTTCGGGTTCGAGCTGGCCGGCAGCGACCTGGCCGAGCTGGCGAAGCTGGAGAAGGGCCTGCGGACCGGGCCGGACCCGGACACGTTCAACGCGCGCTGAGCGTGCGGCGGCCGGGGCGTCTCAGCGGCGGCCCGGCCGCTCCCGGCGCAGGCTGGTGGCCAGCACCGCGGCCTGCGTGCGGCGCTGCATGCCGAGCTTGTGCAGCAGCCGCGACACGTAGTTCTTGACGGTCTTCTCCGCGAGGAACATCCGGTCGGCGATCTCGCGGTTGGTCAAGCCCTCCCCGATCAGGTCGAGAAGCTTGCGTTCCTGTTCCGTCAACCGGGCGACCTCCCCCGCGGGCGAGGCGTCCGCGCGCAGCCGCGCCATCAACGCCGAGGCCGCCCTGTTGTCCAGCAAGGACTTCCCGGCCCCGACCTGGCGCACCGCCGACACGAGTTCCATCCCCCGCACGTCCTTCACGACGTAGCCACCGGCGCCGGCGAGGATCGCGTCCAGCATCGCCTGCTCGTCGGTGTAGGACGTCAGAACCAGGCAGTGCAGGCCCGGCATCCGCGACCGCAGCTCGCGGCACAACTCCACACCGCTGCCATCGGGCAGCCGCAGGTCGAGCACCGCCACGTCCGGCCGCACCACCGGGATCCGGGTCAGTGCCCCGGCGGCCGTCGCGGCCTCCCCCACCACGGTCATCTCCGGGTCCGCCTCCACCAGCTCGGCGACGCCCCGCCGGACCACCTCGTGGTCGTCGACCAGGAAGACCGTGGTCATCCGTCATGTCCTCAGCGATAGCGGCGGCGATCACGCCACGGGTCGGTGCCCAGCATCACGGCCTCGAACTTCTGCAGGCTCACCGTGAACACGAGGATCACGATCGGAACCAGCAACATCAACCACAGCATGACGGCCCACCCCTGCCCTAGCGTTCGCCCGTCGCGGTGTCCCACCCACCGCTTCGGATCCGTTCCGTCACCGGCTACCCCGGCGCGTGAACCGCCAACCCCCACCGTTACTCATTGGATACGTCGGTCCCGCCCGGACCATGCCTGGTCAAGCAGCACGTACTTCCGGATCTTGCCCGTCGGGGTCTTCGACAGCGGGCCGAACACCACCCGTCCGGGTGCCTTGAAGCCCCGCAGGACCGAACGTCCCGGTCGGTAGCCACCCGCGAGTCCCACGCTCCCGCGCGCGAGTTCTGCTTTCCGGGGTGGGTGGGTTTGCGCTACGCGGGTATCTACGGCGCCGGGCTTCGCTTCGCTACGCCTCGGGCCGTGGGCGCTGGCGCGCCCGGCGGATTGGGGCCTCCCGAACCCGATCTTGCAGTGTTCGGTTGCCCAGACATCGCGTCAAGCCGGGAAAGCGTGGCTTGACCCGATGGCTCGGCAACCGAAGTAGCTGGGGATCGGGTTCGGGAGAGGTGTGGTCCGGGGGTGGGGCGCGGTGCGTCGCCGGGTGGCGGTTTCGCGTGGGCGTGGCGTGCGAGTGTGGGACTCGGCGTCGGGAAGGTGGGACCCGCCCGGCGGAGCGTGGGACTCGCCGAACGTGCGCGCGAGTTCCACGGGGCCGCCCGCTAGATCCGGTCCAGCGGGCGATCTCGCGCCTTCCGGTCGAGCGCGAGAGAGGAGGGCGGCCATGGACGAGGTCCTGAAGGTACTGGCCCTGATCGGGAGCACCCGGGAAGGCCGGGCGGGCCGTCAGGTCGGCCAGTGGTTCGCCAAGCAGGCGCGCGAACGGGACGACCTGGAGCTCGCGGTCGCCGATCTGGCCGACTTCGAGTTCCCGGCCCGCTACCCGGCTCGCGCGACTCCTGGGATGACGGCCTTCACCAGCGAGATCGACCGGGCGGACGCGTTCGTCGTCGTCACGCCCGAGTACAACCGTAGCTTCCCGGCTTCACTCAAGCAGGCGATCGACTTCGCCTACGACGAGTGGCAGGCCAAGCCGGTGGCGTTCGTGTCCTACGGGTGCCGGTGCGCGGGGCTGTACGCGGTCGAGCAGCTGCGGGTGGTCTTCACCGAGCTGCACACCGTGACCCTGCGCAACACCGTCAGCTTCAACCTCTTCGACACCGGGCCCGACGGCGGGCCGCGCGACGAGGCCGCCCGGCAGTCGGTCGGCCCCATGCTCGACCAGCTCGTCTGGTGGGGCCACGCGCTGCGCGCCGCCCGCCGGGCCCGTCCCTACGTGGCGTGACAAGGAAAGGAAGAATCATGTCCGATCTGGCGATCGAGACGTCCGGGCTGGTCAAGGTGTTCGGCAAGACGCGGGCCGTGGACGGCGTCGATCTCGCCGTCCCGGCCGGCACCGTCTACGGCGTGCTCGGGCCCAACGGCGCGGGCAAGACCACCGCGGTGCGGGTGCTGGCCACCCTGCTGCGGCCCGACGGCGGCGAGGCCAGGGTGTTCGGCCACGACGTGCTGCGCGAACCGGACGCGGTGCGGCAGCGGGTCAGCCTCACCGGCCAGTACGCCTCGATCGACGAGGACCTGACCGGCATCGAGAACCTGGTGCTGCTGGGCCGTCTGCTCGGCCACCGCAAACCCGCCGCGCGCGGGCGCGCCGGCCAGCTGCTGGAGGCGTTCGGGCTGACCGACGCCGGCGGCAGGCAGGTCAAGAACTACTCGGGCGGCATGCGCCGTCGCATCGACATCGCGGCGAGCATCCTGCGCACCCCGGACGTGTTGTTCCTGGACGAGCCGACCACCGGGCTCGACCCGCGCAGCCGCAACCAGGTGTGGGACATCGTGCGCATCATCGTCGCCCAGGGCACCACCGTGCTGCTAACCACCCAGTACCTCGACGAGGCCGACCACCTGGCCGACCGCATCGCGGTGATCGACCACGGCAAGGTCATCGCCGAAGGCACACCGGGCCAGCTCAAGGCGTCGGTGGGCGCGGGCTCGATCCACGTCCGCCTGCGGGAGGGCTCCCAGCGGGCACAGGCACAGCAGGTCATGGCCCGCGCGCTGACGTCCACTGTGGAGCTCGGCGGCGATCCGGTGTCGCTGACCGCGCGCATCGGCGGCGCCGAATCCGGCCTGAGCGCGGCCGAGCACGCCGCCCGCGCGCTGGCCGACCTCGCGCGGGCGGGCATCACCGTCGACGACTTCTCCCTCGGCCAGCCCAGCCTCGACGAGGTGTTCCTGGCCCTGACCGACCACCCGGCCGAACAGGAGGCAGTGGCATGACCGCCACCACGACCGACCCGACCACCGCCACCTACACCCCGGCGGCGGAAAGCCTGCACGCCGTGCTCGACGCCGGTGAGCAACCGCGGCGGCCCAGCGCCCTGTCGGCGTCGCTGACGTTCGGCTGGCGGGCCATGCTCAAGATCAAGCACGTGCCCGAGCAGCTGTTCGACGTCACCGCGTTCCCGATCATGATGACGCTGATGTTCACCTACCTCTTCGGCGGCGCGCTGGCCGGGTCCACCACGCAGTACCTGCAGTTCCTGCTGCCCGGCATCCTCGTGATGAGCGTCGTGATGATCACCATGTACACCGGGCTGGGTGTCAACATCGACATCGAGAAGGGCGTGTTCGACCGCTTCCGCACGCTGCCGATCTGGCGGCCGTCGGCGCTGGTGGGCGCGCTGCTGGGCGACGTGGTCCGCTACAGCATGGCCTCGGTGGTCATCCTGGCGGTCGGGCTCATCCTCGGGTTCCGCCCGGCGGGCGGGGTCGGCGGTGTACTGGCCGGGGTCGGGTTGCTGATCGTGTTCTCGTTCGCGTTCTCCTGGATCTGGACGATGTTCGGGCTGATGCTGCGCACCGAGAAGTCGGTGATGAGCGTGAGCATGATGGTGCTGTTCCCGCTGACGTTCCTGAGCAGCGTGTTCGTCGACCCGGTCACCATGCCGGGCTGGCTGCGGGCGTTCGTGAACGTCAACCCGATCACGATCCTGTCCGACGCGGTGCGCAGCCTCATGATGGGCGTGCCGGACGGCACGGACATCCTGTGGACCTTCATCGCCAGCGCCGCGCTGCTGACCGTGTTCGGCACCTGGACGATGCGGCTCTACAACCGCAAGTGATCCTCAGAGCCGCCAGGTGACGCCGTTGCAGGGGGCGTAGCGGCAGGCGGCGCCGGTGGAGACGGTCGCCCGCAGGTGCTCGGCGAGCTGGGGGTGGCGATCGTCGAGCCGGCGCAGCGTGTCGCGGATCCGGGCGGTCACCGTCTTGCGGGCGCGCTCGGCCTCGTCGCCGAGCCGCCGGGTGCGCCCGCCCAGCCCGGCCGCGGCACGCAGTTCGTCCAGCAGGGCCGCCCGCTCCGCGTCGAGCCGGGCGGCCTTCTCGTCGTCGCCGCGGGCGGCCGCCCCGTCGATCTCGTCGTCCAGCACGGCGAGGCGGCGGCGGTAGGCGGTCTTCGCCGTCTCGTCGAGGACGTCGTCACCGCCGAGGCGCCGCGCGGCCACCACGACCTCGCCGCCGGCCGGGTCGAGCAGCCGGACCGCGGGCACGTCGGTGCCCGGGTGGCCGAGCAGGAAGTGCAGGTCCCGCAGACCTTTCGCGTCGGGCAGGTGCACGGTCCGGCCGTCCAAACCGAGCGCCCACGTCGTGCCGGTGAACCGGAACTCCCCGGACAGCGCGGGCGCCTCGGCGCGCGACCGCAGGCGGCGCACCCGTTCGGGCACCTGCCGCAGGTCCAGCTCGGCGGCCTCCGCCGTGATCGCGTCCAGCAGGCGGGAGGCGGTGGTCTCGTCCCCGGGCGCGGCGCGGTCCAGCAGGGCGGCGGCGCGCGCCAGCCGCGCCCGCACCACCCACGGACGCGCGCGCAGCGACTCGGCGGAGCGTTCGGCGTCGAGGTAGCGCTGCAGCGCCTCGTCCCAGTGCCGTTCCGCCGCGGCCAGTGTGCCGAGCCACAACGTGACCGGTCCGGCGATCTCGAACCCGAACACCCCCACCAGCCACTGCCCGTCGTAGGGCAGCAGGGCCTCCCGTGTCCGCCCGGCCAGCGCGCGGTCCCCGGTGGCCGCCGCGGTCTGTGCCTGCAACCGCAGCACCATCGGCAGGTAGGAGCGCGGGATCAGCGGGCACTCCCCCAGGCTGTCCAGGTACCGGGCCGCCGCGGCCGGGTCGCCGCGCTCGATCGCGGTGAGGGCTTCCAGCAGACCGGCGTAGGCGTAGTCGGCGGGGCCGAGCGAGGCGTGCAGCTCCGCCAGCTCGTCGAACCGGCCCTGTTGCAGCAGCAGCGACCACCGGTGGTGGTTGAGCATCGGCCGGAAATGGGCGTGCCGCTCCTGTTCCGGCGAGTTCAGCACCTCCTCGAACAGTGCCGTCGCCTCGGCGAACCGGCCGCGGAAGGCCGCGAGGATGCTCTGGTCGATCGTCGCGCCGAACTGCATCCGGCGCATCCCGCCGTGCTCGGTCATCGCGACGAAGCGCAGCATCTGATCGAAGTAACGCGGATCGCCCAGCTCCAGCAGGGCGACCCAGCGCAGGGACGTGGCGTACTGCTCGGTCTCGGTGTCGCCGCTGCGGTGGGCGACCTCGGCCAGCTCCGCCATCAGCGCATCCCGCTCGGCGGCGGTGCCCAGCCCCCAGATCGAGTTGTGCAAAGTGGACAGGCTGAACCCGAGCGCCTCGTCGTCACCACCCTCGCGGGCGAGCATGCCCAGCTGGACGATCACCTCGCGGGCCCGCTCCTCCACCGGGCGGTCCTCCCCCGGGCCGATCAGCGCCCGGTGCGCTTCGGTGATGAGCCCGGCCTTCAGATCGGCGCGCTCCGCGTCGTCGCCCCACCGGTAGGCCGTCAGTGCCACGCGGGCCAGCAGTTCGGGTTCGCCGAGGTTCCTGGCCAGCTCCGTCGCCTCGTCGAACACCGCCCAGCCCTCGCCCGGATCACCGGAATGGTGCACCTCGCTGCCCAGCTCCAGCAGAGCGAGCACGCGCCGCCGCGGGTCCTCGGCCACGGCCGCCGCGCGCCGGAAGTGACCGATCGCCTCCTCGATCGCCAAGCGCCCGGACGCGGCCCGTCCCGCCGCGAGGATGAGGTCCGTCGCGCGGGTGGCGGGCACCAGCGGACCGGCCTGGTAAGCGTGGCGCGCGGCTTCGGCGGGCAGGATCCGGTCGGCCAGCGCCGGAGCGTCGAGCGCGGCGACCACCGCGGCGTGCCGCTGCCGGGTCTCGGCCTCCCCCAGCGAGTCGTACAGCGTCTCGCGGACCAGGTCGTGCGCGAAGGCGAACCGGCCACCGCCGCGCACGGTGACCAGCCGCCCGGCCACGGCCTGGTCGAGCAGGCGATCGGCCTGGGCGACCGGGATCGCCGCGACCGCCGCGAGCACCTGCCGGTGGAACTGCTGGCCCAGCACCGCCGCCGTGGTCAGCAGACCGGCCACGGCCTCGGGCAGCAGCGACAACCGTCGCCGCACGGCGTCCCGCACCCCGGGCGCGATCGCGGTGACCGAGCCGCCGCCGCGCCACAGCCGGGCGGCCTGCTCGACGAAGAACGGGTTGCCGCCGGTGCGCCGGTGGATCTCGGCGATCACGTCCGCGCCCGGCGCCTCGCCGACCGTGCGCGCGATGAGCCGCCCGACCTCGTCCGGGTCCAGGCCGGTGAGCGTGACCGCCCGCGCCTTGGCCACCAGCGAGGACAGCAACGGCCGCAGCGGGTGGTCGGCGACCTCGACCTCGGCGTCGCGGTAGGTGCCGACCAGCAGCAGCCGCTCGAACCAGGTGTGCCCGGCCGCGAACTCCAGCAGTTTCAGTGACGCGGTGTCGGCCCAGTGCAGGTCGTCCAGCAGCACCACGACCGGCCTGCGGTGCGAGGCGGTGACCAGTGCGCTGGTGACGGCGTCGTAGAGGCGGAACCCGTCCGGGGCGTCGCGCGTGTCCGCCTCACCCAGCAGCACCGCCAGCGCGCCCCCGGCTTCCCGCTCGATCACGGCCCATTCCTCCGGCGTCGCGGAGCGCCGCAGCCCGCGCAGCACCTGCACCCAAGGCCAGTAGCCCGGCGCGGTGTCGGAGTCCCAGCACGCGCCGCCCAGCACCACCGCACCGAGCCTGCGGGCTTCGTCCGCCGCGCCGGTGATCAGCGTGGTCTTGCCGATCCCGGGCTCACCGGTGACCAGCACCAGGCCGCCGTGGCTGTCCACGGCGCGGCCGATCTCGGCGCGCAGCAGGCCGCTGGCGTGCTCCCGGCCGATCAGGGCCGGTTCGGTGTGGGTGTCCATCGCTTGCTGACGCTATCTCCTCGGGGTCCGGATTGTCCGCCTGATAACGGTTGCGGGGTGTTCACCCGGCCGGCCTTTACAGACCGCGACGTCACCACCACACTCCACGCAGTACTGTGCGGATCCGCTGGGGAGGCGAGGGTGCGCTGGCGTGAGCTGCTGCCCGGGGCAGGCGAAACACCGGGGCGGGGCACGGCGGCGCTGACCGCCGTCGCCGCAGTCCTGCTGGCCGGGCTGGGCATCGGGCTGTACCGGGCGTTCGCGCCGGAGATCGGCGTACCGGCGATCGAACTGGGCGGCGGCGACCAGCCGGTGCCGTTCCCGCCGGGAACCGCGGCCGCGCTCGGCTGGGACTTCGCCGCGATCGCGGGATACGGGACCGCGGTGCTGCTGGGGACCACGGCCGCGTTGTGGGTGTCGCAACCGCGCACCGCAATGCACGAGATCGCCCGCTTCGCGCGGGTCGCCGGTCTGGTCACGGTCGTTTCCGATGTCCTGGAGAACGTGCTGCTGCTGGCCGCCACCCGGGATCCGGACGCGGTGGTGCTGGAGTTCGCCTCCGCGGCGGCGGTCACGAAGTTCGCCGGCCTGCTGCCCGCCACGCTGCTCGCGGCGTACGGGGTGATCCTCACGCTCATCCGGTGCGCGCGGCCGGTGCGGCGCGACGCGCCGGACGGTCTCTGCTCGGCCGCACTCGCGCCGGTGGACCCCGTGACCACGGCAGGCGCCGGGGAACAGCCCGCCGGCGCGCGCTGGCGCAAAGGGTACCGGCTGCCGGGGGGCGAACCGGTCGGCGGCACCGGGTTCTGCCTGTCCGGCGGCGGGATCCGGTCGGCGAGCGTCGCGCTCGGCGCGTTGCAGCCACTGCGCGAGAAGCTGCTCGGCGCCCAGTACCTGGTCTCGGTCTCCGGCGGCGGCTACACCGCGGGCGCCCTGATCCAGGCGCTGACCCCGGCCTGCGACCCGAACCAACCGCCACCCGGCGACTCCGTCTCGACACCTGAGTCCGCGCTGGGACCGGGCAGTGTCGAGGAGGACCACGTCCGCAGGCACGTCAGCTACCTGGCCACCACCCCGGCCGAGCTGCTCACCGCGCTGGGCGTGCTCGCGCGCGGGCTGCTGCTGTCGCTGTTCCTGGTGTTCGCCCCGGCGGTCGTGCTCGGCGTGGCGACCGGATGGCTGTACCGGCACATCCCGCTCACCGTGTTCCCCGCCGACGGGTACCCGGCGCCCCGCACCGGCGCGCTGATCTCGCTCGGCCTGACCGTGGTGTTCGCCGCCGTGGTGTCGCTGGTGGGACGCTGGATCCCGCCCGCGCGCGTGCTGTTCCGCCAGATCGCCCGACGGACCTCCAGCAGGCTGGCGCTGCTCGCGGCCCTGATCGCGATGCTGACGCTCGGGGTTCCCGCACTGGCCTGGCTGGCCGGTCGCCTGCTCACCCTGACGCCGCCGACGATCGCGCTGGGCAGCCCGTTCGCCGCGCTGCTGCTGACCTACGTGTCCACCCTCGCCACCGTCGGCTGGCGCAACCGCAAGGTGGTCCTCAAGGCCAGGGACTCCCTCGACGCGCTCACCGCCGCGCTGCCGAGCAGCCTCCTGCAACGGCTGCTGGTGATCATCACGATCACGATCCTCGCCCTGTTCTGGCTGCTGCTGTTCGCCGCGGCGATCACCCCGCTCGGCGAGCCGGACCTGCTGTGGGCCGCGCTCGGCCTGGTCGTGGTGCTGGTGGTTCTCGGCGGCCTGATCGACGAGACGTCGCTGAGCCTGCACCCCTTCTACCGCGAACGGCTGGCGTGCACCTTCGCCGTGCGGGCCGTGCGCCGCACCGATGGTCAGGTCGTCGCGGCGCCGTACCCGAGCACCGAGCGCAGTTCGCTGGCGACCTACGGCCGCGCCGACGGCTTCCCGCGCGTCGTGTTCGCCGCCGCCGCCAACCTCACCGGCGAAGGCCGCACCTCCCCCGGCCTCAATGCCGTGTCCTACACGATGAGCAGCGGCTGGGTCGGTGGACCGGATGTCGGCTGGATCGAGACCGGCAGGCTGCAGGCCGAGGTGCCGGGACGGTTCCAGCGCGACCTCACGGTGCAGGGCGCGGTCGCGATCAGCGGCGCCGCGTTCGCCTCCGCGATGGGCCGCGCCTCACGCTGGTACCAGATCCTGCTCGCGCTCTCCGGTGCACGGCTGGGCACCTGGCTGCCCAACCCGGACATCCTGCTGCGCCGCCCGCCCCGCGCGGACCCGGCCGCCTGGGCGTATCCGGCGCTGCCGCACGCCCGCCGCCTGCCCTACCTGCTGCGCGAGGTAGTCGGCATCCACTCGCACGCCGACCGGCTGCTGCACGTCACCGACGGCGGGCACTACGACAACCTCGGCCTGGTCGAGCTGTTCCGCCGCCGCTGCACGACGATCTACTGCATCGACGCGGGCGCGGACGAGCCACCGTCGGCGAGCGGACTGGCCGCGGCACTCGCGTTGGCGGCGCAGGAACTCGGGGTGCGCGTGACACTCGACGACCCGTGGCGCGCCGAACCGGGCGGCGCCGAACCGCTCGAACCCGAGCACCCGCTCCGCGCCCTGAACAGCCGGTTGTCGGACAGTCCGCTGATCACCGGCACCATCCATTACCCGGCGGAAAGCGGACAGGCCGGTGCGGGGCGGCTGGTCGTGGCGAAGGCGCTGCTCTGGCGGGACCTGCCGTATGAACTGCTTTCCTATGCCGCGCACCATCCCGAGTTCCCGCGCGACGGTACGAGCGACCAGTTCTTCGACGACGGCAAGTTCACGGCCTACGCCGAGCTGGGCCGCCAGCTCGGGAAGCACGTGCTCGCCCACGAGGCACCCGAGCCGGAAGCGGTCACCGAGGGTGCCGGGGCACCGGACGGGCTCGCACCCCAGCCCGCCTGACGAGCAGAAAAAACACCCGCATCCGGGGCGGATGCGGGTGTCAGGCCGGGAAGCCCGGATGCGGACCGGAATCAGTACCAGTGATTCCGTACCGCACCCGGCCCGGGCGCCGAACCTCAGTTGTCGACGTCGGCGATGCAGGTGTCGGCAGCGGCACCCGACTCGGCGTCCGAGGCGCCGGTCAGGATCGGAACCGTCACGCCGAGGCCGTTGAGGGCGTCGGCGACCTGGACACCGAGCACGTTGACGTTGTTGTCGCACACACCGACGTTGTTGTCGTTCAGCACGTCGTCGACGTTGATCAGGCCCAGCTGGCCGGTGTCGCCACCGTCGTCCCAGGAACCGCCCTGCGAAGCGAACGCCGGGGAACCGATCATCATGAAACCGGCCGCCGCAGCGGCAACAATTGCAGACTTCTTGAGCACCTTGGTATTCCCCATCGACTCGATTTACAGTTCCGCCGCGACGAAAACTTCCGTCGCGAACACGCCAGACATTAGCAGCAGGCCGGTTTGCTCGAAAGCACATCCACACCTGCCGCGTCATCACCCGGACGAACGACGGTTCGTTCGAGCGAAATCCCTCCGGAGAACCCACGGGTGGCATGCGCTGCGATTATCCGGTTGTTTCCCTCGGCGCGATTCTCACCCAGGGTGATCACTTCTCCCTCGCCGCTGCGGCGCACGGCCTAAACACCCTGACCGGGTAGAACCCCGAACACGAAAGGTGAGGAAGGTCGTGGCCAACTTTAGCCCAGCCGAGTGACTTACGAGCGTGCGATTCCGGCCCTGGGCCTTGCGGAACAGCCGCCAGGCAGGCACACGGCGTGGCGCGCGGGCTCGCGCCATACCCGGCCCGCCGGTAGGATCCCGGACACGACAAAACACCCGCATTCGCAAGCGAATACGGGTGTTCGTCGTTGTTCTACCCGAAGAACACCGGGCGCGGACGGGAGTTAGTACCAGTAACTCCCGTCCGCACCCGTTTCAGCCGGCATCGGCCAGTTCTCACCCAGAAAACCGTCCCGGACCGTCCGGAGTGCAGTCAGACCGCACGGGACAGATGGCCGAGCCGGAGCCGTTCCGGTGCGGGACCCCTGTGCGGGTCCGGTATCAGTTGTCGGCTTCGGCGATGCAGGTGTCCGGAGCGGAACCCGAGTCGGCCTCGGAGGCGCCGGTCAGGATCGGCACCGTCAGACCGACACCGTTGAGGGCGTCGGCGACCTGGACACCGAGGACGTTCACGTTGTTGTCGCAGACCCCCACGTTGTTGTCGTTGAGGACGTCATCGACGTTGACCAGACCCAGCTGGCCGGTGTCGCCACCCTCGTCCCACGAACCCTGAGCGGCGAAGGCCGGGGAACCGATCATCATGAAACCGGCCGCCGCGGCGGCAACAATTGCGGACTTCTTGAGCACCTTTTCATTCCCCATCGACTCGGAAACAGTTCTGCCGCGACGAGACTTCCGTCGCGAGCACGGCAGACGTTAGCAGTCGGCAAGGGCGGCCGGGTCCGAATGCGCGACCGTGCGCTCATCACCCGGACGAACGACGTTTCATCTGATCCGAACAACCTTTTCGCCGCCCGGTGCGGCATGTGCTGCGATTATCCGTTCGTTTCCGGCACACAAGCTTTCACTCCCGGTGATCGGGTCGAGCCCGGACCGGTTGTACGGCGTCTAAACCACCTGACCGGGTAGAGAAGCAGACACCCCTCGTGACCGAGATAGATCGGGCAATTAGCCCGGCCGTGTGACTCACCGGCGTGTCATTCGCGCTCCGGCCGTCCTCCGAAGCGCATCCGGAAGTCGCGCGCGACCAGGCTGACGAGGGGACGGCGGCCGCCGAGGAACGCCAGCGGGCCGCCGTCCCCGGCCCGCCACGCCGATCGGGCCACCCCGAGCCGCGCGGCCACCCGCACACCGCTGCGCTTCGGGCCGCGCTGCAGGATCGAGAAGGCCAGCGGCAGCCGGACGGGCAGTGCCCGCCGGTGCCGGAACTCCGCCCCGGCCAGCAGGTTCCCGTCCTCGCGAGCTTCGGCGGCGAAGTCCGGCTCGTCGGACATCGTGAACTCGGCGAGCTCCTTGGGGATGTGCCACAGCGCCCGGCCCCCGGCGAGCGAGGCGGGACTGTCGACCCAGATGTGCGGGATGGACACCGCCGGCCCGCCCCGCAGCACCACGGTCACCATCAGCTCGCGGTAGGACAGCACGCCCGGCGGCCGGTAGTCGACCCACGCGGCGACCACGAGCGCCCGGCCCGCGAAGGTCAGCGGCCGCACGCCCGGCGGCAGCTCCGGCAGGTCGCGTGCGGGCACGATCCACGCGGTGGCGTGCATCTGGCCGCGCAGGTCCCACGGTTCGGGCGGATAGCCGGCTCCGGACATCGGCGGTCCTCAGATCGGGGTGACAGGGAGGCGGAGCGCGCCGGGCGCCGCCTCCGGGACGACGGGGTTCTTCGGCGCCACCGGGCGCAGCCGGGCGTACGGGGCGCCCAGCGGCGGGCGCCGGTCGGCCTCACCCTTGTTCGGCCACAGCGCCAGCGCGCGCTCGGCCTGGGCGGTGATGGTCAACGACGGGTTCACGCCGAGGTTCGCCGAGATCGCCGACCCGTCGACGACGTGCAGCCCGGGGTGGCCCCACAGCCGCTGGTAGGGGTCGACCACGCCGGTCTCCGGCGAGTCGCCGATGGCGCAGCCGCCGATGAAGTGCCCGGTCAGCGGAATGTTCGCCAGATCCGTCCAGGCACCCTGCGCCACCCCGTCGATCTTGTCCGCCATCCGCCGCGCGACCTCGTGTCCCGGCGGGATCCACGTCGGGTTCGGCGCCCCCTCGCCCTGACGCGTGGTCATGCGGCGGCCCAGCACACCGCGCCGGGTGTAGGTGGTGACGGAGTTGTCCAGTGTCTGCATCACCAGCAGACCGATCATCTGCCGTGACCACCGGCGCGGGTTGTGCAGCCACAGCAGCTCACGCCAGTGCCGCGCCAGCTCGCGCAGCCCCAGGACCCAGCGGCGGTGCCCGTCCTTGCCGTCGACCAGCACGGTGGCGAGCAGGCCCATCAGGCCGCTGCCCCTGCCGTAGCGGACCGGTTCGATGTGGGTGACCGCGTCCGGGTGGACCGAGGAGGTGATCGCGACGCCGTCGGTGTAGTCGGCGTCGCGGCGGCGCGAGCGCACCGCCAGGACCGACTCGGAGTTGGTGCGCGAGAGGTAGCCCAGCCGTTCCGACAGTCCGGGTAGCGAACCGCGGTCGCGCAGGCGGTGCAGCAGCCGCTGCGTGCCCAGCGCGGACGCGGAGAACACCACCTGCTCGCACGTGAACGTCTGCCGCCGTCTGCGTGCCCACGCGCCCGTCCGGACCGTGGTGACGCGGTAACCGCCACCCGCGCGGGGCCGGACGTCGACCACGGTGGTCAGCGGATGCACCCGCGCACCCGCCCGCTCCGCGAGGTAGAGGTAGTTCTTGACCAGCGTGTTCTTGGCGTTGTGCCGGCATCCGGTCATGCACGAGCCGCAGTGCGTGCACGTCCGCCGCCGCGGCCCGGCGCCGCCGAAGAACGGGTCGGGCACCTCCTGGCCGGGCTCCTGGTCGCCGGTCGCGAACAGCACGCCGACCGGGGTGGGGCGGAAGGTGTGGGCGATGCCCATGTCCTCGGCGACCGCGCGCAGCACCCGGTCGGCCTTCGAGGTGCCCGGGTAGCCGGTGACACCGAGCATCCGCTTGGCCTGGTCGTAGTACGGGGCCAGCTCGTCGCGCCAGTCGGTGATGTGCGCCCACTGCGGGTCGTCGTAGAACGGCTGCGGTGGCTCGTACAACGTGTTGGCGTAGACCAGCGAACCACCGCCGACGCCGCTGCCGCTGAGGATGAAGGTGTTGCGCAGCAGCGTCAGCCGCTGGATGCCGAAGCAGCCCAGCAGCGGCGCCCACAGGTACCGGCGCAGACGCCACGAGGTCCTGGCGAACTCGTCGTCGGCGAACCGCCGCCCCGCCTCCAGCACGCCGACCCGGTAGCCCTTCTCGGTCAGGCGCAGCGCGCTCACGCTGCCCCCGAATCCGGAGCCGATCACCACGACGTCGTAGTCCAGCTCGCCGCTCATGCGCCGTCCTCCCCCGCGATCGCGCGGTAGTCGCCGAGTTCCAGGGCACGGGTCCGCAGGCGGTACTGGGTGACCGTGCCCGGCCAGTTGTTCACGATGCGGCCGGCCTCGTTGCGGTACCAGCTCGAACACCGCGTCCACACCGAACGGCCGAGGCGCCGCTGCAGCACCGTGTCGAAACGGGCGGCCACCTCCGGCTTCACGTCCAGGGCCACGCCCGGCCTGCCCGCCAGCGTCCGCACCGCCCCCACGATGTAGCGGGCCTGCGATTCGAGCATGTGGACGATCGAGTTGCCGCCGAGGTTGGTGTTGGGCCCGTAGACGAGGAACAGGTTGGGAAACCGCGGCACCGTGATGCCGAGGTAGGCCCAGGCACCGTCCCGCCAGGTCTCCGCCAGCCCGGTCCCGTCGCGGCCGCGCACCGTCATCGGGACCAGGAAGTCGCTGGCCTGGAACCCGGTGCCATAGACCAGCACGTCGGCCTCGTGCACCACGCCGTCGGCCGTGCGCACGCCCTCGGGCAGGATCTCGACGATCTTCTCGGTCTCCAGGGTCACGTTGGGCCGGGTCAGGGCCGGGTAGTACTCGTTGGAGAACAGGGCGCGCTTGCAGCCGGGCGCGTAGCCGGGGGTGAGCTTGGCCCGCAGTTCCCGGTCCGGCACCTGCCTTTCCAGGTGCCTGCGCCCCAGCCGTCCGAGGTAGGCGCGCACGATCGGGAGGTCGACGAGCCCGAGCGAGAGGAACTCGCAGACCAGCCAGATGCGGAACCGCTCGATCTTCTGCGTGACCGGCAACCACCGGAACAGGCGGCGGTGCCACGGCCGGTAGGCCACGTCGTTCTTGGGCACGATCCACGGCGCGGAGCGCTGGAAAACCGTCACGTGCTTCGCGACGCGCTGCAACTCGGGCACGAACTGGATGGCGCTCGCCCCGGTGCCGATGACCGCGACCCGCTTGCCCGCCAGCTCCACGTCGTGGTCCCAGCTCGCCGAATGGAACGCGGGGCCGCGGAAGGACTCGCGGCCGGGGATGTCGGGCAGGGCGGGCCGGGACAGCTGCCCGACGGCGGGGACCAGGACGTCGGCCTCGATCACCTCGCCCGCCTCGGTCCGCACCCGCCAGCGGCAGGAGGACTCGTCGAAGTCGGCCGAGGCGACGCCGGTGCCGAACCGGATCCGCCCGGTCAGCCCGTACTCGCGGGCCACCTCCTCCAGGTAGGTCTTGATGTCGGCCTGCAGCGAGAACCGCATGGGCCAGTCCGGGTTGGGCCGGTGCGAAAACGAGTACAGCGGCGACGGGATGTCGCAGCCCGCGCCGGGATAGGTGTTCTCCCGCCACACCCCGCCGATCTCCCCGGCGCGTTCCAGGATCGTGAAGTCGTGGAAACCGGCCCGGACGAGCTCGGTCGCGACGGCCAGGCCACCGAAGCCGGCGCCGATGATCACGACGGCCGGCCTTCGGCGCTCGGTGGTGGGTGCCATGCTGCTCCTCGGTGAGTGGTGCCTACTCCACGGTAAGTGCTGGCGGTCACCCGGACACAGAGAGCACCGGCCAGGAAATCGAGATTTCCGGCCACCCGCGTGCGAGTTCCCGGCCGGCGGAATCCATACTTCCGGCCATGACCCAGCAGCTGCCGGTCGCCGTCCGCGACTGGGACTTCCCCCGCGGCGTCGCCAGCATCGCGCTCCTCGTGCGCTTCGGCGCCGAACGCGGGGTCGGCCGGGACGCACTGCTGCGCGGCACCGGGCTGCCGCCCGCCCGCCTCGACGACCCGTCGGCCCAGGTGGACGCGCACCAGGAACTCACCGTCGCGCGCAACCTCGTCCGGGAGCTCGGCGACCCGCCGGGCCTGGGCCTGGACGCCGGTGTCCGCTACCGCGTGACCACGTTCGGCGTGTTCGGGTTCGCCTGCATCAGCAGCCCGACCCTGCGCGACGCGATCACGTTCGCGTTGCGCTACCTCGACCTCAGCTTCATTTTCTGCCTGCCCGTCGTCGAACTGAGTCACGAGGAGCTGCGGTTCGAGCTGCGCGACGACCGCCTGCCCCACGACGTGCGCCGGTTCCTGCTGGAACGCGACGTCAGCGCCATCCAGACGGTGATGACCGACCTGCTGCCGGGCGGACTGACCGTGCGGCGCCTGGACTTCCCCTTCCCCGAGCCCCGCGACGCGGACCGCTACACCGGGATCTTCGGGGTACGCCCGCGTTTCGGCGCATCCGGCCACTTCGCCTCGATCGACCCGGCGTCGCTGCGGCAACCGCTTCCCCAGGCCAGCGAACACACGGTGGCGTTGTGCGAGGCGCAGTGCCGCGACCTGGTCAGCCGCCGCCGTGCCCGCTCCGGCATCGCGCACCAGGTGCGGGACAAACTGATCCGCGTCGGCGGCGCGGCCGAGATGGCCGACGTCGCACGGGAACTCAACGTCAGCACCCGCACGCTGCGGCGCAGGCTGGAGGACGCCGGCACGAGTTTCCGCGGGCTGCTCGACGAGGTCCGTCAGGCGCTGGCCGAGGAGATGCTGGCGACCGGCGCGCTGTCGGTGGAGGACGTGGCGCTGCGGCTGGGGTATGCGGAGGCGTCGAGCTTCATCTACGCGTTCCGCCGGTGGACGGGCACCACCCCGGCCCGGTACCTGCGCTCGGGCGCGGCACGCGACTCCACCCCGTGGACTGGACCACCGGAGTGAGTTCGCCCCCGGCGACCTCCGCCACCGGCCCGGTTGAGCGCACCTCCCGATTAGACCCGGCGGTTTCCGGGTAGATCACAGGTCTCTTCACCAGCGAGGAGGCCGCACATGATGACGCTGCTCCAGCCCGCTCGCGAAGTGGGCGAAACGATCCGCACGGCCACGCGCGAACACCTGCTCTTCGCGATGCTGGACATCCCGCGCCTGCTCCGCCATCCGGTGTGGCGAGCCGGGGATCCGGAGGAGGGCGCCGGGCAGGGCGTCCTGCTGATCCCGGGATTCGGTTTCGGTGACCGCAGCCTGACACTGGCCGGCGCGTGGCTCCGGGCGCGCGGCTACCGCCCGACCGGGGCACGCATCGGCCTCAACGTCGGGTGCACCACCGAACTGGTCGACCGGATCGTCGTGCGCCTGGAGCGGCACGCCGAAGACACCGGCCGCCGCGTCGTCCTCGTCGGGCAGAGCCGCGGCGGGTGGCTGGCCCGGCTCACCGCGCTGCGCCGCCCGGACCTGGTGCGTGGCCTGGTGATGCTGGGCAGCCCGGTGCTCGACCCGCTGGGCGCGCATCCGAAGGTCGTGCGCGTGGCCCGCCTTCTCGCCCGTCTGTCCACTTTGGGCGTTCCCGGCCTGATGGACCTCGACTGCTTCACCGGTTCCTGCTACCACGAGAACATCGAGGCGCTCGCCGCGCCGCTACCCGCGGATGTCCCTGCGCTGGCGGTGTATTCGCGCGAGGACTCGATCGCGCCGTGGGAGCTGTGCCTGGACCCGTGGGCGGAGTGCGTCGAAGTCCACAGCACGCACACCGGGATGGGTCTGGACCCCGACTTCTACGCGGCCGCGGCACCGCGCCTGGCGAACTGGGCGCGAGCCGAGGAGAACGGGCAGCTGCCGCAGGCATGCTGATCCCGGCATTGGTGGCGTTCAACGCTACGGACGTGGCGTTGGGGGAACCGGTACCGGGCCGGTCGCGTTCAGGTTTTCGGCCCCGTGCACGCACCGGCCGCCGACGAAGGTCGCCAGCACGCCGATCTCGCTGATGCGCTCACTGGGCACGGTGGTCGGATCGTCGTCGAGGAGCACCATGTCCGCCCACAGTCCGGCGGCCAGTCGTCCGCGTTCGTTCTCCTGGTGCGACGCCCACGCCGGGTGCACCGTACAGGCCCGCAGCGCTTCCCCGGCGTCCACCCGCTCGTCCGGGCTGAGCACCACGCCCGCGCTGGTGGTCCGCTCGACCATCGACCGCAGCCCCGCCAGTGGCGCGCCGACCCCCACGCACGGACGGTCCGAGCTCCCCGGCACCCGCAGTCCGGCGTCCACAAAGGACTTCTGCCGGTACAGCCACGGCACCCGCGCCTCGCCCAGCGCCTCGGCCATCGTGTCCCCGATCTCGTACAGGAACCGCGCCTGCGGCACCGGGATCACGTTCAGCGCCACCAGGCGCGCCATCTGGTCGGGCCGGACCATCGCGGCGTGCTCGATGCGGTGCCGCGCGTCCGGCCGCGGCAGCTGGCGCTGCGCCTCCTCGAACGCGTCCAGCGTCAGGTCGATCGCGCGGTCGCCGATCGCGTGCGCGGCCACCCGCCATCCACTGCGGTGCGCGGCGACGATCGTGTCCCGCAGCACCTTCGGATCGTCCTGCAGCACGCCGAGGCCGCCGTGCGAGCAGAACGGCTCGGTGAGCGCGGCGGTGCGGCTGCTCAGCGCACCGTCGGTGAAGATCTTCATCGGGCCCAGGCGCAGGAACTCGTCACCGAAACCGCTGCGCAGCCCCAGATCGACGCCGATCGACCCGGTGTCGGCGGGATTGCCGCCGAGCGGGTGCAGCACCTCGCTGGCCGGCATCAGCTCGACCCGCACCGGCAGCACGCCGCGAGCCCGCGCCAGGTGGTAGGCCGTCGCCTCGGCCGGGCTGTGCCCGATCCAGCCGCCGCCGATCCCGGCCTCGGTCACCGACGTCAGCCCTTCCGAGACGTAGACCTTCGCGGCCCGCTCGATCGCCTCCGCCAGCTGCTCCACCGGGTAGGGCTTCACGAGCGCGTCCACCAGCTGCTGCGCCTGCTCGGCCAGCAGCCCGGTCGGCGCGCCGTCGTCGTCACGGGACACGACACCGCCCTCGGGCACCTTCGCCGACCCGTCGAGCACCCCGGCCTGCCGCAGGATCTCCGAGCTGACCGTGCACATGTGGGCCGAGCGGTGCTTGAGCCACACCGGCCGCCCGCCGCCCGCACGGTCCAGCGCGGCCCGGTCCGGGTGGCCGCCGAGCACGAAGTCGTCGTACTTCGAGCCGATCACCCACCCGTCCGAGGGCAGCTCGGCGGCGCGCGCGGCGACCGTGTCGTACAGCTCGTCCAGGCTGGCGCACCCCGACAGGTCCGTCTCGGCGAGCGAGAGGCCGTACCAGACCATGTGGTTGTGCGCGTCGGCGAATCCGGGCGTCAGCACCGCGCCGTCGCCGTCGACCACCGTCCGCGCGGACAGGCCGTCGACCTCCTCGTCGACGCCGACGATGCGCCCGTGCAGCACCCCCACGGTGTGTGCGCGGGGACGGTCGTCGGACACGGTCAGCGCACGGACGTTGCGCACCAGGAGGTCGAGCACGTGAGAATCCTTCCCGTCGGAGCCTTCCCCCGCAGATTAGGGGCCGGGACCACCGGGGCGCACGCGCCCGCGCCGCGCCGTATAGGTCGTTATACGCCGGGATGGGATGCGCGGTAGGCGTTCACCGACTCGGTCAGCCCCCGCAGCGTGACCCGCAGCTCCTCCAGCTCGCGAACGGGCAGGCCCATCGCGTCACCGATCACGCCGGGCAGCGGAACGGCCTTCACGCGCAGCTCGTCACCCTTGCTCGTCAGCCGGATGCACACCGACCGCTCGTCGTCCGCACGGCGCTCGCGGCGCACCAGTTCGAGCTTTTCCAGCCGCTTCAGCAGCGGCGAGAGCGTTCCCGAGTCCAGCGACAGCGCCTGCCCGAGGTCCTTGACCGACAGCTCACCGTGCTCCCACAACGCCAGCATCACCAGGTACTGCGGATAGGTCAGCCCGAGCTCGTCCAGCATCGGCCGGTACAGCGAGGTCACCGCCCGGGAGGCGGCGTAGAGCGCGAAGCACACCTGATCATCGAGCCGCGGCGCGGCCGTGTCGGCCATGGGTCCTCCTCCGGCACCTGGATGACACTCCATCGTCTCGCACGGATGGTTGCCACACCATCCGGACGTGACACATCCCATAACAAGCAATTAAGTTGTGCACAATTTGGTTGGATGCAATCGAACGGGCCGATCCGGTCCACCGGAACTCGCAGGAGCACACGTCATGACCGCCAACCCGCACAATCTGGCTCTGGAGCCCGCCGCGCAGGCTTTCGCCGAAGCCACGGACAACCCGCCGTACCTGTTCCAGCTGCCGCCCGAGGAGGGACGCAAGGCGGTCGACGAGGTCCAGTCGTCCGAGATCGCCAAGCCGGACGCCGACCTCGAAGACCTCACCATCGAGGGCGGCCCGACCGGGCAGGTGCGCCTGCGCATCGTCCGCCCCGCGGGCGCCACCGGCACGCTGCCGGTCGTCCTGTACATCCACGGCGCGGGCTGGGTCTTCGGCAACGCCCACACCCACGACCGCCTGATCCGCGAGATCGCCACCGGCGCCGGCGCGGCCGTCGTCTTCCCCGACTACGACCGCTCCCCCGAGGCCCGTTACCCGGTCGCGCTGGAGCAGAGCTACGCGGCGGCGCGGTGGATCGTGACGCACGGCGCCGAGCACAACCTGGACGCGAGCCGCCTCGCCGTCGCCGGTGACTCGGTCGGTGGGAACCTGACCGCGGCGCTCACGCTGCTGGCCAAGCAGCGCGGCGACGTCACCTTCCGGCAGCAGGTGCTGTTCTACCCGGTGACCGACGCGAACTTCGACACCGGCTCCTACCGGCAGTTCGCCACCGGCTACTTCCTCGCCCTCGACGGCATGAAGTGGTTCTGGGACCAGTACACGACCGACCCGGCGCAGCGCGCGGAGATCACCGCGTCGCCGCTGCGCGCGAGCCTGGACGACCTGGCCGGGCTGCCGCCCGCGCTCGTCATCACCGCCGAGGCCGACGTCCTGCGCGACGAGGGCGAGGCGTACGCGAACAAGCTGCGCCAGGCCGGTGTCGCGGTCACCGCGGTGCGCTACCAGGGCGTCATCCACGACTTCGTGATGCTCAACGCGCTGCGGGGCACCAACGCCGCCGACGCCGCGATCAACCAGGCCGTCGCGGTGCTGAAGAAGGCACTCCAGGCCCGCTGAGCATCCTCAGGGTGGCGCGGCGCTGCGGTGACGCCGGAGCGCCGCGACCCCTCACTCCGCGCGTGGGTTGTACCGCATCGCGGCCTTCGATCTCACCGCCGCGCTGGGCTGAGAGGCCCGCCGTCGGGTACAGTGAAGATCGCGGTCCGCACTGTTCTGCCTCGGGCCGCGTTTTCGTGTCGGCCACCACGTGCCGCGACCGCGCAACGGTCAGCGCCGGGCAGGACGACCTCGTGACCTTTGAGAGAGAGTGTTCTTGACTGTTCCCACCCTGCCCTCGTTCGCCGAGCTCGGCGTTCCGCGGGCACTCACCACCGCCCTCGCCGCCCGCGGCATCGAGGCGCCGTTCCCGATCCAGGCCGCGACACTGCCGCACTCCCTGGCCGGGCGGGACGTGCTCGGCCGGGGCCGCACCGGATCCGGCAAGACCTACGCGTTCGTGCTCCCGGTGCTGACCCGGCTCGCCGCGGCGGGCGGGAGCCGCCGTCCCGGCCGTCCCCGCGCGCTGATCCTCGCGCCGACGCGGGAACTGGCGGCCCAGATCGACGCCGCGATGGCGCCGCTGGCCAAGGCGTTGTCGCTGCGCACCATGACGGTGTTCGGCGGCGTCAGCCCCAACCCGCAGATCACCGGGCTGCGCGCGGGTGTCGACGTGCTGGTCGCGTGCCCGGGCAGGCTCGCCGACCACCTCGCGAGTGGTCACGTGCACCTCGACGCCGTGGAGATCACGGTGCTCGACGAGGCCGATCACATGGCCGACCTCGGGTTCCTGCCGGTGGTGCGGCGGCTGCTCGACCGCACCCCGCGCGGCGGGCAGCGGCTGTTGTTCTCGGCCACGCTCGACGCGGGCGTGGACGTGCTCGTGAAGCGCTTTCTCACCGATCCGGTCACGCACAGCGTCGACTCGGCGCAGTCCCCCGTCGCGACGATGGAGCACCACGTGCTGCACGTCGAGCGCGAGACCCGGCTGGGCGTGCTGGTGGAGCTGGTCGCCGCGCCGGGCCGCACCGTCGTGTTCACGCGCACCAAGCACCGGGCCAAGGCGCTGACCCGTCAGCTCGTCGCGTCCGGCGTCCCCGCGGTCGAGCTGCACGGCAACCTCGGGCAGACCGCGCGCACCCGCAACCTGGCCGCGTTCTCCGACGGCAGTGCCACCACGCTGGTGGCCACCGACATCGCGGCACGCGGCATCCACGTCGACGACGTCGCGCGCGTGATCCACGCCGACCCGCCGGTCGAGCACAAGGCCTACCTGCACCGCTCGGGCCGCACCGCGCGGGCCGGTGCGGAGGGCACCGTGATCACCCTGATGACCGACGAGCAGGTCGCCGACGTCCGCGACCTCACCCGCAAGGCCGGGATCAGCCCGATCACCACCCGGCTGGCGCCCGGCCACCCCCTGCTCACCGAGCTCGCCCCGGGCGAGCGCACGTTCGTGACCCCGCCCGCCCGCGGCGGCGGGAACGGGGGCCGCGGCGGCGCGCAGCGGCAGCAGAAGCCCGGAACCGGCGCGCGCCGCTCCGAACCGCAACGGCAGCAGCGCCGCGGCACGGACACCTCCCAGCCCTCACGGCAACGCAGCCGGGCCGCCGGTCAGTCCGCGAACCGGCAGAGCCGCACCGACTCCCCACGCCAGCCGCAGCGCGGCACCGAACCGCAGCAGGGCGCCGGCGCGCCCCAGCGCCGCTCCGGCGCTGCCGCGTTCTCGGCCGGTTCCCGGGCCGGACGGCGCCGCGGCGGCCGCTGAACCTCGGCCGGGGCTCGACCTGCCCTGCCGCCAGTACCCGGTGAACGTGATGTCCCGATTCGGCACGCCACGGTCGTTCACCCGGTGCCGCCGCAGCCCGGTGACGAGCTTCGACTCCCCCACCACCCAGGTGGGGGAACACCTCGTGCCGGGGGCGGCAGGTAGCTCGTGCCCATGTCGAAGCTCCCCACCGGATCGTGTGGTCGCGCGCCCACGGACTTCGCGATGTCGGCAGCAGCATGACCTTGGGCAGCATCGCTTCTCCGCTTTCACAGGTCCAGGACGAGGCGGGGCGAGCACGCGCGGGACACGCACGAGTACATCCGGCCGGGCGGCGCACCGAGGTGGTCCCGGTGCTCGGGTTCTCCCTCGACGACGGTGATTTCGCAACTGCCGCATACCCCTTCCCGGCAGCCGGAGGGCACCGCGATTCCGGCGTGCCCGAGGGCACCCAGCAGGGTCTCCCCGGGCGGAACCTGAATCGTCCGTCCACTTCGGGCACAGACGGCCTCGAACGCCCTGGGCGGTCCGAAGTCCTTCACCGGCGGGCGGAAACGCTCCACGTGCACGCGCCCGGCGGGAAAGACGGCCTCCGCCGCGTCGAGCATCGCGGACGGCCCGCAACAGTAGACCAGCGCCCGCGGAGGCAGTTCCGCGGCCAGCGCGGTGAAATCGGGCCTGCCCTCGTGCTCGGTGGCGACCAGTCGCACCCGGCCCCCATACGTGGCCCGCAGCTGCGCGGTGAAGGGCATGGTGGCGAGCGAGCGTCCCACGTAGACCAGCGTCGCCACCGCACCCGCCGCGATCGCGGCCCGCAGCATCGGCAGGATCGGCGTGATCCCGATGCCTCCGGCGAGGAACAGGAACTCCGGCGCGGGCCGGAGCGGGAAGTTGTTGCGGGGCGCGGAGACCTCGATCGGGTGGCCCCGGCGCAGGAACCGGTGGATGTAGTCCGAGCCGCCCCGGCTGAGCCGCTCGTGGCGCACCGCGATGCGGTAGCGCTCGCGATCGTCCGGCTCCCCGCACAGCGAGTACTGCCGGGTCAGCCAGTTCGGCAGGATGAGGTCGATGTGCGCCCCGGGTTCCCAGGGCGCCAGCGGACCGCGCTCGGCGCGCAGGACGAGGGAGACCACGTCCCGCGCGACCCGGTCCACGTGGTCGAGAATGGTCGGTTGCATGGATTCCCCGGTTTCAGTACAGCTGGCGGTAGCCGGCTTCGAGAGCGCCTTCCAGTGCGGCCGGATCGATACCGCCGCCCATCTGCGCGGCCGCGATCTCGCCCGCGGACGGCAGCTCGGCGGCCAGTGCCTGGCTCGCCGGATCCCACAGCCGCGACCGGATGAGCGCGCGTCCACAGTGGAAGTACACCTCCTCGACCTCCACCACCAGCGCCAGTTCCGCCTCCCGCGCCTCGGTCTGCATCCGGGCCAGCACGTCGGGTTCGTCGGTGGGATAGGCGCGGCCGTTGACCCGCAACGTCTCCCGGTGCCCCGGGACGAGGAACAGCAGGCCGATCCCGTCGTTCTCCGCCAGGTTCGAGAAGGAGTCGGCGAGCTTGTTGCCGGGACGGTCGGGGATCGCGAGCGTGCGCTCGTCCAGCACCTTCGCGAACCCCGGGTAGTCGCCCCGGGGCGTGCAGTCGACGCGGCCCGCCGCGTCGGCGGTGGCCATCGTCAGGAACGGGGAATGGGCGATGAAGCGGTGGTGGTAGGAGGCGAGGCGGTCGCCGACCTTGCCGCGGACGAGGGCGTCGGGCTCCCCGAGCCGGGCACGGACCTCCTCGAAGGCGAGCCTCCGCGGGCGCGTGCGGGCATGCGTCATGAGGCGCTCCTGTTCGTTCGATATCGGGTGCGGGCGATCCCCGCCGATCGCATCACCGCAGGTCGTGACACAATTATGAGCAATTATTCGCTTCGCGCGCTACTCGCTTTCGCGCCCGTTCCCCGGAGGCCCTCCTGACATCGGACGAACGTCGGCTCCACCCGCGCAAACAACCACGGCAGGTCCGCGCCGAGCTCACGCGGGAGCGCATCCTCACCGCCGCTGCTCACGTTTTCACCGAGCACGGGTACGCCGCGGGCACCACCAACCGGATCGCCGAGCGGGCCCGGATCTCCATCGGCTCGCTGTACCAGTACTTCCCGAACAAGGACGCGATCCTGCTCGAACTGCTGACGCGGCACCTCGACGGCGGCATGGCCGCGACCGACCGGTTCCGGCGCGAGGGCCTGCCCGGCGCACTCGAGGAGATGATCCGCGTCATGGTGCACACGGCGATCGGCAACCACGTCGAGGATCCGCACCTGTTGCGCGTGATGGCCGAACAGGGGCCGCGGGCACCGCAGCTGCTGGACCAGATCCGGCGGAATTACCAGGAACGGGTCGAGTTCATCCGGGAACTGCTGGACGCGCACCCCGAGGTCCGGGTCGCCGACACCGACACCGCGGCCAAGCTCGCCGTCTCCACGGTCGAACTCGTCGTCCACCAGCTCGTCGCCGCCCCGGAGCCGATCGACACCGGGCGGCTGGAAAACGAGCTGGTCGGGATGCTGACCCGCTACCTGCGCGGATAACTTTACCTTCCCGCTTTAGTGAGCTAGTGTCTCTTTTGTTAGAGGATGTAACTCACACGTGAAGCAGGAGGACGTCATGGCTCAGGTGGTTCTGGGATCGGGACCGGCCGGGACGGCACTGGCCACGGAGCTGGCCGGCCGCGGCCACGAGGTGCGCCTGGCCAACCGCTCCGGCGAAGGCCCCGCACTGCCCGGAGTGGACAGAGTCGCCGTCGACGTGCTCGACCGCGACCGGCTCGCGGCCGTCACCGGCGGCGCGGACGTGGTCTACCACTGCGTCAACGTCGCCTACCACCAGCAGGTGGAGCTGATGCCGCGCATCCAGGACGCCATCCTCGACGCGGCCGGCGGGCGGCTCGTCGTGCTCGACACCCTCTACCCCTACGGCCCGACCGGCGGTGCCGTGATGACCGAGGAGACCCCGTGGGCGGCGACGAACCGCAAGGGCAGGATGCGCGCCGAACTGGACGCGAACTACCTCGAGGCGCATCGCTCCGGCCGTGCACGCGTGTCGCTGGGGCGCGCCGCCGACTTCTTCGGGCCCGGGGTGTTCAACTCCTCGCTCGGCGCGACCGCCTTCCCCGCCCTGCTGGCGGGCGGCGAGGTGATCGGGATCGGCGACGTCGACCGGCTGCACAGCTACTCGTTCATCGGTGACGTAGCGGCCGGCCTGGCCACGCTGGGCGAGCACCCGGACGCCGACGGTCGCGTCTGGCACCTGCCGGTCGCGCCCGCGGTCACCACCCGGCACATCCACGAGCTGCTGGCCAAGATCACCGGCCAGGAGCCGAGGGTGCGCGTGCTGACCGAGGCCAGGCCGTTCGGGCCGTTCGATGAGGTCTTCATGGCCGAGTTCGCCGAACTGTTCTACCAGCACACCGAGGACCAGGTGGTCGATTCGCGGCTGTTCGAGCAGACCTTCGGCGTCCGGCACACGCCGTTGGAGACCGCACTGGAGACGACGGTCGGGTGGTTCCGCGCGGCGCTCAGCCGAGCTTGCCGGTCGCCTCGATGACGCGGCCGAGCGCGGCGTGCAACTGCTCCAGCTCGGCCAGGTCCATGCCGAGCGTCTCCACCACCTGGTAGGGGATCTTCTCGGCCTGGGCGCGCAGCGCGCGGCCCGAGCCGGTCAGGTCGACCATCAGGGCGCGCTCGTCGGAGCGGTTGCGCGCCCGGGTCAGGTAGCCCAGCGCCTCCAGCCGCTTGAGCAGCGGGGACAGGGTGGCGGGTTCCGCGCGCAGCGTCTCGGACAGATCCTTCACCGAGCGGGGCGCGCGGTCCCACAGGGCGAGCAGCACCAGGTACTGCGGGTGCGTGAGCCCGTAGGGCTTGAGCAGCGGCCGGTAGATGCCGATGACGCTGCGGGAGGCCACGGACAGGGCGAAGCACACCTGCCGGTCCAGCGCCAGCGGGTCTTCACCCAGGTCGATCCCGGTCATGCGGTGAGCCTACTCCCGTGGTTGCCGTGCTGATATTTCGTGCACTAATCATTAGCGTACGCTGGACCCGTGACCGATCGCCGACGCCCCAATCCGATTCAGTGGCTCTGGTACGCCCTCGGCGGGCGCCTGCCGGAGGCGCACCGCTCGTGGGTCCTGCACGACGTGACCGCCCGCACCTGGATCTGGCGGCACGCCGGGCGGGCGTCCGTGCTGCTCCTGCCGTTGATGCTGGTGTGGCTGCTGCTGCCCGGCCCGCTCACGCTGCGGCTGAGCCTGGTGCTGATGGCCGGTCTCGTCGGGTTCTTCTACTCGCTGGTCTACAGCGAGGAGAGCTGCGAGAACAAGCTCCGCAAGCACGGCTACCCGTACGGCACCGGCCGCGCGGTGCGCCGCGCGGCGAAGGAGGAGGCCGAGCGGGACGTGCGGGAGCGCTACATCGCGCGCTACCGGCAGGTCGAGTGAGTCAGGCTTCGACGGCGCGGTGCGCGCGCCGCAGCTGGAGCCCGAACCACAGCGCGCCGACGCCGCGGACCACCAGCGCCACGCCCAGCCAGAGGGCCAGGGTCAGGATGGTGATGCCGGGCCAGACCAGGGCGAGCACCCCGATCGCCAATGTCACCACGCCCATCGCGAGCCACAGTCCCCACACCGGCAGGTTCCGCCGCCAGGTGACCGTCGCCCCGATCTGCCCGATCCCGGCGACGACGAATCCGATGCCGACCACCACGGCCAGTGTCAGCAGTGTGATGCCGGGCCAGGCGAGCGCGATCACCCCGACGACGATCCACACCGCGCCCAGCAGGTAGGACGGCCAGCGGGTGCGGTGCCGCTCGGCCGTCGCGATCTCGTCGATGCCCTCCACGAACAACGCGATCGCGACGAGCACCGCGAGAGTCCCGACCGCGGCGGCCAGGTTGGCCAGCAGCAATACCCCGAGAACCGTGGTGGCCACGCCGAGCGCGGCGACCAGCCACCACCGCCCGGTCACCCGCCGCAGCTCACCGGCCATGCCCTGGCCGAAGCTGATCCGGAACGCCCCGGAGGGCTGGTGGACGGCCATACCCGTGCTCCCCTTTCCCGCGCCCCCGGGAAGCCACGGTAAGCCGGTCCGGCGCGTGGCCGCCAGCCTCCACCCGCACATTCAGCCACGCGAGTCCCCCGCTCCCGCCCGCGAGTCCCGCGTTCCCGTCAGGGGTCGAGGCGGCGCCGCAGGTTCTCCGGGATCAGCTCGATCAGCTGGCCGGGGCGCAGCGGCAGGTCGAGCAGGCTCAGCTTCACCCGGCTGCGGCTGGCGTGCTCCCCCGCCGCCAGCCGCACCACCTGCGCCGCGTCCGGGCGCAACGCGGTGGTCAGCACCCCGTCCGGTCCGAGCGCGCCCGCGGCCGTCCCGTCGACCTCGACGCCGACCGGCACGCTGTCGTCCGCCACGTGCAGCCGGACCTCGTCCTGCGGTCCGAGCACGATGCTGCGGCCGATGCCCGCCATCGGCGCGACCGGAGTGACCGCGATCGCCGGCGCGGACGGCGACAGCACCGGCCCGCCCGCCGCGTAGTTGTAGGCCGTCGACCCGGTCGGCGTGGCGACGATCAGCGCGTCGCAGCGGTAGTAGCCGTACTGCCGCCCGTTGACCACGAGGTCCACCGACACCGCGCCGGAGCGGCCCATCCGCGCCAGCACCACGTCGTTGAACCCGGCTCCGGTCGCCAGCGGCGCCCGGTCCACAGTGGCCACCAAGCAGCTGTGCGGTTCGATCGTGTACTCGCCGCGGACGAGCCGGTCCAGCGCGTCCGGCAGCTGCGGGGGCGCGATCTCCACGAGGAAGCCGAGGTGCCCGTGGTTGACCCCGAGCACCGGCACCGGCCGCTGCGTCACCAGCCGCATCGCGCCGAGCATCGTGCCGTCGCCGCCGAGGCTGAGCACGGCGCCGACGCGGGCGACGAAGTCCGCTTCGGACACCGCCGTCACCTCGGGCACGCGCGCGGCGTCGGCGGTGCGCACGATCACCTCGACACCGTGCTCCCGCGCGTACTCGGTGACTGTCCGCACCGACGAGTCCACCGACCTGGTCGGATGGATCACCAGGCCCAGTGTCCGCGACTCCCCCGTGATCACCACACAGAGCACTGTAACCGCATTCCGGCGCGGCACGAAGGAAGGAGATTAGTGCCGCGCGCCCCGGGCTACCCCTGCGCCGTGAGTACGGCAGGCAAGATCACCGGAGCCCACGGACCCGACGACCCGGCCCCCGCCCCGCGACGCGCCAGGACGGCGAGAGCGTTGACCTGTCTGGGAATCCTGCTCTCCTCGGCCCTGCTGCCGGGCGCCGTCGCGCAGGGCGCGCCCGCGCCGCGCGCACTGCTCGACCAGGACTTCCCCGACCCCGATGTCCTCAGGACCGGCACCGGCTACCACGCGTTCTCCACCTCCAGCGGGTCCGGCCGGGTGCCGGTGGCCGCCGCCAACGACGCGGACGGCCCGTGGCAGGTCACCGGCGACGCGCTCGCCGCGGACCCGTCCTGGGTGGACACCGCGGGCGGCTACTGGGCACCGGACGTGACCCGGCGCGCGGACGGCACCTACCTGATGTACTACGCGGCGGTGTCCAAAGCGGACCGCCACCGTTGCATCGGCACCGCCGTCGCCTCCTCGATCGCCGGCCCCTACCAGCCCGCCGGCGACGGGCCACTGATCTGCGCCCCCGGGGACCAGGGCAACATCGACGCGCAGACCTTCCAGACCCACGACGGCACCCGGTACCTGCTCTACAAGGGCGAGCACCCGGGCGGCGGCGCGTCGGCGATCTTCGCGCAGAAGATGACGCAGGACGGCACCGCCACCGACGGCGCGCGCACCGAGATCCTGCGCGCGGACCGGCCCGAGGAGAACGGCATCGTCGAGGCGCCGGTGATCAGCCAGCGCGGCGACCGGTTCGTGCTGTTCTACTCCGCCGACGACTTCCGCAACGCCACCTACCAGACGCGTTACGCCACGGCGTCCTCGCTCACCGGCCCCTACACCAAGGCCGACCAGCCGCTGATGACCACGGAGTCGCTGAGCGGGGCGACCGAAGGCCCCGGTGGCGCCGATGTCGTGGGCGGGCGCATCTACTTCCACGGCTGGCTCGACGGCCAGCGCACCCAGCGCGGCCTGTTCGGCCTGAACCTGGAGTTCTCGGACGGCGTCCCGCAGGTGTCCTAACCGGACTCCCCGGAGAACCGCCGCTCCAGCGTGGTGATCTCGGGCAGTCCGATGAGGTCGGTGAACTCGCCGAACGAAGGCAGCCCCGGCAGCGCGGCCGCGGGCGTCCCGTCCCTGCGCACGGTCTCCAGCAGGGCGCGGACGCCCGCGGTCGCGGCGAGCAGCGCGCCGATCGGGTAGACCACGACCGAGAACCCCAGCTCGCCGATGCGGTCGAGGGACAGCGGCGGGGTGCGGCCGCCCTCGGCCCAGTTGAACACCAGCGGCGCCACACCCGACAGCGCGGAGGCGACCGTGGCGATGTCCTCCTCGCTGGTGGGCGCCTCGACGAACAGCACGTCGGCACCGGCCCCGGCGTAGGCGCGGGCGCGTTCGATCGCGTCGTCCAGCCCGTGCACGGCCGCCGCGTCGGTGCGGGCGATGAGCACGAAGTCCGGATCGCGACGGGCGGCCACCGCCGCCTCCAGCTTGCCCACCATCTCCTCGCGCGGGATGACCGCCTTGCCGCTGAGGTGCCCGCACTTCTTGGGGCTGACCTGGTCCTCCAGGTGGACGCCCGCCACGCCGGCCTGCTCGTAGGCCCGCACCGTGCGCACCACGTTGAGGGCGTTGCCGTACCCGGTGTCGGCGTCGGCGATCACCGGGACGTCCACCGCGGACACGATGCGGCGCGCGTTGTCGATCATTTCGGTGCCGGTCAGCAGGCCGACATCCGGCCGCCCGATGAGCGAGGCGGTGGCACCGAAGCCGGTCATGTAGACCACGTCGAACCCGGCCTGCTCGATCAGGCGGGCCGTGAGCGCGTCGTAGGCCCCGGGCGCCACCAGCGGTCCCGGCGCCGCGATCAGCTCGCGCAGCCGTTTCCGCGGGTCCCGTGCTCCGCCCAGCAGGTCTGCCACCGCGTCCTCCTCGTCCCGGTCCGTACGCCCGTCCTCGCCTACGCTAGTCCGCGGGCGGCCAGGCCCGCCGGGTAGACAACTACGCAACGCTCATGCAACGTTTTAACCGGACCCGAAGTGGTTATCCGGGACCGGTCGAGTGAGGGGTGGCGGGATGCGGACCGTGACAGGCCCGGCGGAGGAGATCGTCGTCGTCGGGGCGGGGCTCTCCGGGCTGGCCGCGGCCCTGCACCTGGCCGGACGGGGCAGGCGGGTGACGGTCGTCGAACGCGAACCGGTGCCCGGCGGCCGCGCCGGACGACTCGACCTCGACGGCTACCGGTTCGACACCGGCCCGACCGTGCTGACCATGCCCGATCTGGTCGACGAAACCCTCGCCGCGGTCGGCGACAGCGTGGCGAACCGGCTGGACCTCGTCCCGCTCGCCCCCGCCTACCGGGCACGCTTCGCCGACGGCAGCGCCCTCGACGTGCACAGCGACCCCGAAGCCATGACCGAGGCCGTCCGCGCCTTCGCCGGACCGTCCGAAGCGGAGGGATACCGGCGGCTGCGGGCCTGGCTCACCGGCCTCTACCGCACCGAGTTCGACCGGTTCGTCGGCGCCAACTTCGACTCGCCACTGGCACTGGTCACCCCCCACCTCGCCCGGCTCGTGGCGATGGGCGCGTTCGGGCCGCTGGACCGCAGGATCGGCCGGTTCCTGCGCGACGAGCGCCTGCGCCGCGTGTTCTCCTTCCAGTCCCTCTACGCGGGGCAGTCACCGCAGCGCGCGCTGGCGGTCTACGCGATCATCGCCTACATGGACACCGTCGCGGGCGTGTTCTTCCCTCGCGGCGGGATGCGCGCGCTGCCCGACGCGCTGGCCTCGGCGGCGGCCGATGCCGGAGTGGAGTTCCGCTACGGCGAGGAGGTCACCGAGCTGGAGCGGTCCGGCGCGCGCATCAGGAGAGTGCGCACCACCGGCGGCAGCCTGCGCGCGGACGCCGTCGTGCTCACCACCGAGCTGCCCGCGGCCTACGACCTCCTCGGCCGCGCCCCACGACGGCCGGTGCCGTTGCGGCCCGCGCCCTCGGCCGTCGTCCTGCACCTCGGCGTCCGGGGCGAGCTCGACACGGCGCACCACACCATTTCCTTCGGCGCGGAGTGGCGGCGGACGTTCCGCGAGCTGATCCGCGAAGGACGGCTGATGAGCGACCCCTCACTGCTGGTGACCCGGCCGACGGCCACCGATCCCGCGCTCGCCCCGGACGGGCGCGAACTCCTCTACGTCCTGGCGCCCGCGCCGAACCTCGCGCGCGGCCCCCTCGACTGGGATCGCCTCGGCGGCGCCTACGCCGACGAGATCGTCGAGCACGTCACGAAGCGGCTGCTGCCCGGGCTCGACAGTGCGATCGAGGCCCGTCACGTCGTGACTCCCGCCGACTGGGCCCGCCAGGGCCTGTTCGCCGGCACCCCGTTCGCGCTGGCCCACACCGTCGCGCAGACCGGGCCGTTCCGGCCACGCAATCTGGTGCGTGGCACCGAGAACGCGGTGCTGGCCGGAGGCAGCACCACACCCGGTGTCGGTGTGCCGACCGCGCTGATCTCCGGGCGCCTGGCCGCCGACCGCATCACCGGCACGGTGGCGGCGCGATGACCGGTGCACTCGACGCCGCGGGCATCACCGAACCGCGCCTGCGTGAGGCCTACGTCCGCTGCCGCCGCCTCAACGCCGAGCACGGCCGCACCTACTACCTGGCCACGCGGCTGCTGACCAAGGCGCAGCGCCCGGCCGTGCACGCGCTCTACGGGTTCGCCCGCTTCGCCGACGACATCGTGGATTCCGCTCCCCCGGGCAGCGACCCGGCGGCACGCCTGGAAGCGCTGTCCGCGAAGCTGTTCGCCGGCCTGGACAGCGGCCACAGCGACGATCCGGTCCTCGCCGCGGTCGTCGACACCGCCGGGCGCTACGGCATCCGGCGCGACCTGTTCACCGCGTTCCTCGACTCGATGCGGATGGACCTCACGGTCTCGGAGTACCCGGACCGGGAGGCACTGGAGACCTACGTCCACGGCTCGGCCGAGGTCATCGGACTGCAGATGCTGCCCGTGCTGGGCACGGTCGGCGAACCGGGCGAGGCCGCGCCCTACGCGGCCGCGCTGGGCAAGGCCTTCCAGCTGACCAACTTCCTGCGCGACATCGGCGAAGACCTCGACCGCGGCCGCGTCTACCTGCCCGCCGACGAGCTGGCGGCGTTCGGCGTCGACCGCGACCTGCTGCTGTGGTGCCATCGCAACCGGCACACCGACACCCGCGTCCGGTCCGCGCTCGCCGCGCAGCACGCCACCACCCGCCGCATCTACGCCTACGCCCGCGACGGCATCGACCGGCTGCACCCGGCGTCGCGGCCGTGCATCGCGACCGCGCTGGTGCTGTACTCGGAGATCCTGGACCGGATCGAGGCCGCCGGGTTCGCCGTGTTCAGCCACCGGGCCAGGGTCGGCCGGGCCCGCCGCGCGCAGCTGGCGGCGTCCGGGCTGGCGAGGGCGATGTGGGCCAGACGGGGCAGGCGCGCGGACGGCCTGGCCCCGGCCGCGACGGAGAGGTGGGCGTGATGGAGAGGGCGGCGTGATGGAGAGGGCGGCGTGATGGACCACTTCCAGTACCTGTTCGTGCTGGCGGGGTGCCTGCTGATCACCCTGCCGCTGGAGTTCCTCGGCGCCCGCGTGTACCGGCGGCCGGTGGCGCTGGCGCGCGCGGTGCTGCCGGTGGCGCTGGTGTTCCTGGTGTGGGACGCGATCGCCATCGCCGGCCACGTCTGGTGGTACGAGCCGCGGTTCGTCACCGGGGTCCGGCTGCCGTTCGCGATCCCGCTGGAGGAACTGCTGTTCTTCCTGGTCATCCCGGTGTGCGGGGTGCTGACCTATGGATGCGTGCAGGCGATGCTCGGGCGACTGACGGCGCTGCGGAAGGTGCGCCGGTGACCGGGCTGGGGTACACGCTGCCCGCGGTGCTCGCGGTCGTCGCCGTCTGCGTGTGGGAGCTGGCGATCCTGCGTACCGGGCTGTTCCGCAAACCCGCGTACTGGATCTCGATGGCGATCGTCGTCGGCTTCCAGATCCCGGTCGATGGCTGGCTCACCAAGCTCAGCGCGCCCATCGTGCTCTACGCGCCCGAGCACACCAGCGGTCTCCGCTTCCCGTGGGACATCCCGGTCGAGGACTTCCTGTTCGGGTTCGCGCTGGTCACCGCCGTGCTGCTGCGGTGGGAGCGGCACACCCGCGTGCGGAAGGACGCCGCATGACTCTGCACCGCACCGGCCTGGCCCGCGCGGCCGTGCCCGGCGCCTTCGACACCGGCGCCGCCGCCTACGACCGGCTCGTCGGCGCCAACCCCGGCTACCACGAGCACCTGCGGCTCTCGGCCCGCCGGATGCGGTTGCCGGGCGAGGGCCGCGGCCTGCGCCTGCTCGACGCCGGATGCGGCACCGGCGCCTCCACCGCCGCCCTGCTCGCGGCCGCCCCGCACGCCGAGATCGTCGCCTTCGACGCCTCCGCCGCGATGCTCGCCCAGGCCCGGCGCAAGTCCTGGCCGCCGACCGTCCACTTCGTCCACACCACCGTCGAAGACCTTGCGGCGTCCGGTGTTTCGGGTCCGTTCGACGGGATCTTCGCCGCCTACCTGATCCGCAACCTCGCCGATCCCGACGCCCAGCTGCGTGCCCTGCGGGCGCTGCTGAAACCGGGCGGGACGTTCGCGGCACACGAGTACTCGGTCCGTGATTCGGTGACGGCCCGTCTGGTGTGGACCGCGGTGTGCTGGAGCATCATCATCCCCGCCGGCCGCGTCACCACCGGGGACGCCACCCTCTACCGGCACCTGTGGCGCAGCGTCACGACCTTCGACGGCGCCACCCGCTTCCGCCACCGCCTCACCGAAGCCGGGTTCACCGCCGTTCACAGCGAAACCATGACCGGCTGGCAGCGCGGCGTCGTGCACACCTTCCTCGCCACCAACCCCGGGGAGACCGCGTGACCGACCGCCGCGCCGTCCGCCACCGAGCCCCCTCCGGCGGGCTGTCCCCCCAGGTTCCCCGTTCGGTCGTCGTCGTGGGCGGCGGGATCGCGGGCCTCACCGCGGCCACCGGACTGGCCGAGCGCGGCGTTGCGGTGACCGTGGTGGAAAGCTGCGACGTGCTGGGCGGACGGGTCGCGGCCTGGACCGACGAGCTGGCCGACGGCAGCACCGTGTCGATGAGCCGCGGCTTCCACGCGTTCTTCCGGCAGTACTACAACCTGCGCGCCCTGCTGCGGCGCGCCGACCCGGACCTGCGGCGGCTCACGCCGGTCGAGGACTACCCGCTCATCGACGCCGAGGGCCGCCGGGACACCTTCCGCGGACTGCCTTCCGCTCCGCCGTGGAACGCGCTGCTGTTCGCGTTGCGCAGCCCCACGTTCCGGGTCACCGACCTGCTCCGCCTCAACGCCCGCGCCGCCGCTCCCCTCGCCGCGGTGTCCGTCCCGCGCACCTACGAGCTGCTCGACCAGGTGGACGCGCAGGCGTTCCTGGAACGCATCAACTTCCCTCCCGCCGCGCGGCATCTGGCCTTCGAGGTGTTCTCCCGCAGCTTCTTCGCGCCGCCCTCGGACATGTCGGCCGCCGAGCTCGCCACGATGTTCCACCTCTACTTCCTCGGCTCGTCCGAAGGGCTCGTGTTCGACGTGCCCGACTCGGCCTACGACACCGCGCTGTGGGAGCCGCTGCGTGACTACCTGGTGCGGCTCGGGGTGCGGTTCCGGACCGGGACCCCGGTGGAGCGGGTGGACCGCGACGGCTCACGGTGGGTGGTGGACGATCTGGTCGCCGACGGCGTCGTCCTCGCGCCCGATGTGGCGGGGCTGCAAGCCATCGTGCGCGACTCCCCGGGCCTGGACGACGCGGACTGGCGCTCCCGCGTGCTCGGACTGCGGACCGCGCCACCGTTCCTGGTGCACCGGCTGTGGCTGGACCGCCCCGTCGCGTCCGGGCGCCCGGCGTTCCTGGCCACCGGCGGGCTCGGCCCGCTGGACAACGTCAGTGTCCTGGACCGCTACGAACGCGAGGCCGCCTCCTGGCCGGGCTCCGTCGTGGAACTGCACGCCTACGCCGCGGCCGACGAGGAACCGGTGGTGCGCACGCAGCTCGTGGACCGCCTGCACCAGCTCTACCCGGAGACCGCCTCGGCCCGGATCGTCGGCTCGCTGTCGCAGTGGCGGCAGGACTGCCCGCTGTTCGGCGTCGGCGACTTCGCCCGCCGCCCCCGCGTGCGCACCCCGTTCGACGGTCTGGTGCTCGCCGGAGACGGCATCCGCATCGATCTGCCGGTCGCGCTGATGGAACGCGCGGCCGCGACCGGCTGGCACGCCGCGAACTGCCTGCTCGCGCGCTGGGGCCTGGCCGGACACGAACTGACCACCGTGCCCGTTCGCGGGCGGTTCGCGCCGCTGCGGGCACTGGCTTCGCTGGGAGGGTGACGATGCCGTTGCGTGACCGCTGGCCGAGGACCTGGCCGTTGCAGCCGGTCCCGCGCCTGCCGTGGGCGCGCCAGGAACCGACCTATCGCGACGCCAAGCCTTCGCTGATCGAAGCCGCGTTGAAACGCGCCGAAGCCAGGCCGTCGGGAAACTGGTTCGTCTTCACCGCGAGCCGCGACGTGCGCGCCGACCGGCCCTACGGGTTCTCGGTCGCCGGTGTGGAACTGGTCGCCTGGCGGGACCCCGCGGGCTCGCTGCTGGTCGCCCCGGGCGCGTGCCCGCACCTGGGCGCCCCGATGGCACTCGGTTCCGTCGACGGCGACGGGCTGCTGTGCCGGTGGCACGGGCTGCGCGTCGACGGCCGTGCCTGCCACCCCGCCTTCGACGACGGCGTGCTGGCGTGGGTGCGCCTGGACCGCCTCGGTGGCGAGGAACCGCTGCCGGAACCAGTCGTCCCCGCGCGGCCCACTGGAGGGGTGGACTCGGTGGCGCGTCTCGACGGCGTCTGCGAACCACGCGACATCATCGCGAACCGCCTCGATCCGTGGCACGGCTCGTGGTTCCACCCGTACTCCTTCACCCGGCTCACGGTGCTCTCCGCCCCGGACGAGGTCGATGTCGCCGAGGAGGACGACCGTTTCCTGGTGTCGGTGACCTTCCGGGTCGCCCCCTCCCTGGGCGTGCCCGTCGAAGCGGAGTTCACCTGCCCTGATCCGCGCACGATCGTCATGCGCATCACCGACGGCGAGGGCGTCGGCAGCGTCGTGGAAACCCACGCCACGCCGCTGGGCCCCGGCCGCGACGGCCGCCCCCGGACCGCGGTGATCGAAGCAGTGGTGGCCGCGTCCTCGCGTCCCGGTTTCGCCGTGGCACGCGCCGCCGCTCCAGTGCTCCGCCCCCTGATGCGCCATACCGCCGCCCGCCTGTGGAAGGACGACCTCGCCTACGCGGAGCGGCGCTACCGGCTGCGCAGCGAGGGATGGCCGCGGAGGTAGGTTCAACGCTGCCCGGACCGCACCCGCGAGGGCCGGTCCGACGCGGGCCACACGTAGGGCAGGTCGTCCGGCACGCCTGAGAACCAGCGCCCGTAGAACGCCGGATCCTTGCGCAGCAACGCCGACTGGTGGCTGCGGTGGAAGTCCGGGTCCCCCAGCCACGGCGGCAATTCCCCCGCCTCCCGAAGCGCTGCCTCGTCGCGCGGCTCCTCCACGCCCACCGCCGCCCCGAGCTCACCGGTCAGTTTCACCGCGCACGTGTCGCTCCGCCCGGCCTCGCACCACACCCGGCACACCTCCAGGCCGTAGCGGGTCAGCGCCTCCTCGTACCCGGTCCACATCTTCGCCGCGGGGTGGTGCCGCCATCCGTAGCCCGGCACCGTGAGCGCCCGCAGCACCTGCAGCGTCTCGACCCGCTGCTTGCCCAGGCGCCGCGTGTCGAGCACGTGCGCGGTCTCGGCGAACCCCGGGTAGGGCAGGAACGTCTGCATTCACCGCACCTGCTCGTCCGGCGTCGCCTCGTGCCCGGCCACCCCCCGCGACCGTCGTTCGCGTTTGAGCTCCGCCTCCAGCAGGTGCCGCTCGCCGCCCGTCAGCTCGCGCGCCTGCCGCTCGAACGCGCGGAAGGGCTGGTAGTAGGTGTCGTCGAAGTCCTCGACCACCTGGAACGTCCACCGTCCCGGCAGGACGTTGCGTCCCACCAGTTCGCGCGCGATGCGGTCGGCCAGGTCGTCGTGCCCGGCCTCCCGCAGCAGGTCGACGGCTTCGCCCACCGCGAAGTCGGTGGTGCCCGTCATGCGGTGGAACTGGTAGAGGTGCCCGCGCGCCACCTCCAGGGTCTCCAGTGCCTCGGTCAGCTTGCCGACCGCCTCGACCGTGGCCCGGTCGTAGTTCCGGGCCGTCGGGTGGTCGTCGTCGAGGCGGGTGTCGCGGTCCGAAACGTCCGTCATACCGAACGGGATACCCACCCCGAACCGTTTCACAACCGTTGCCGCTCGTGCTCCGGGGCCCGTTTCCGGCGGGTCCGGGAAACAGCGACCCCGGCCAGGCACAACACCCCGCCCACCAGCGACAACCAGGCCGGCACCTCGCCGAGCACGGCCCACGACATCAGCACCACGATCGCCGGCACCGCGTAGGTCGTCGAGCCCATCTTCCCCGCGGTCGTGCGCGCCAGCGCGTAGGCCCAGGTGGTGAACGCCAGCGCGGTCGGGAACAGGCCGAGGTAGAGCATGCTCAATGTGGCCGAGGCAGGCGCGTCGCGCAGGTCGCTGACGAGCTGCCCGGTGAACGGCAGGCACGCGACCGCCCCGACGAGGCACCCGAAAGTGGTGACCTGCAACGCCGAGGCGTGCTTCAGCGCCGGCTTCTGGCTCACTACACCGCCCGCGTAGGTGACCGCCGCCAGCAGGCAGAGCAGGACGCCCAGCACGGGCGCCTGCCCCTTCCCGGACATCGACACCCCGACGACGACGGCCCCGGCGAACGACACGCCGAGCCCCGCCAGCAGCCGCCGCGGAAACCCCTCGCGCAGCACCCACCCGCCGAGCAGGGCGATGAGGATGGGCCCGACGTTCACCACCATCGCCGCCGTCCCCGCGTCCACGAGCTGTTCACCCCAGTTCAGCGCCACCATGTAGGCCCCGAACCACAACACCCCCGAGACGACGATCCCCGGCCACGCCCCCCTCTTCGGCACCCCTTCCCCCCGCACGACCAACACGACGAGCAAGGCCACCGCCCCCGAGGCAAGCCTGCCCAACGCCAGAGCCCCCGGCGCGAAGTACTCCCCCGCCGCCCGAATCGCCACAAACGCCGACGCCCACAACACGACGGCCGTCCCCGCGGCGAGCATCGCCCGCCTGTCCGTTCCAGAATCCACTCGCGCAAGCTAACCACTCAACGGTTCGTCGTCCGGCGAATTTCCGCCGCCACGCTGACCACCATGTCGTCCTCACCCAGGGTCACATCCGGCCCATATAGCGCACACCCCGTCACCGCCAGTAACCCACCCCCCATCCATGAGCGCGCGAGGATGGGCTACTCTTGTCCCCACAACAGAAGAGCAGGTCCGAGTGGCGGAATGGCAGACGCGCTAGCTTGAGGTGCTAGTGCCCTTAACGGGCGTGGGGGTTCAAGTCCCCCCTCGGACACAGTTTCGTGGCAGATCTGCCACATCTGACGTACCAGTGCCAGAGCGCACTCCAACACCTGACTGCGGCGTGTAGGCCGCGTCTGTGTGTCTCCCGGCGGCGGTCCTCGTGACCGGCGCCGTGATCAAGCCGGTCATACCGGCTACTCCTTCTCCGCGCGATGGTCATACCGCTGTCGGCATCAGGACCGCCCGTCGAACGCTGCCACTTCCGGCGATCGCGGCGCCTCGCACGAGCAGCGTCGTCTACGGGATGGCGGCCGTGGACTGCCGCGGCCGCGTGGCCGACCGGACCGTGCTGACCGCACTCTCGTGGACGCCGGGCACCCGCCTGGACATCCGCGAAGCGCGCGGCCTCCTCCTCATCCGCCGTGACGACCATGGTGTGTTCAGCGTGACCAGGCAGGGGAACCTCCGCCTGCCCGCCACCCTCCGGCACCGCTGCCGCCTGGGCCCCGGTGACCGAGTCCTCCTCGCGGCCGACCCCGAGCAGGACCTGCTCATCGTCCACCCGCCCGCAGCGCTCGACGACCTACTCACCCAGCGCCACAACGAAGCACTGGGCGGTGATCCCGCATGACGACACCCTCCTCAGCCGACCTGGACGCCGCGCGCCTGCTGCTGACCCGCATGGGCCTGTCCCCCGAGGACCTCCTCGCAGCGCCCGCCGCCCGGCCACCCGTGCCCACATTCGCCGAGTACATCCCGATCGTCTCAGCCGCCGTCACCGATGGCACCCGCCGCGTCTACGGCTCCTACTGGAACCGCATCGACGCCCACTGGGGACACCGCCGTCTCGACGAACCCACTCCATCAGAGATCAAGCAACTCGTCGAACACGTCAAGATCAACGTAGTCCCGCGGCGCAATGCCCGCGGCGGACGCAGCGCCGGCGAACACCTCATCGCCGCGCTGCGCTGCCTCTACCGCCACGCCGAAGACGACCGGCTGATCGATCCGGCCGACAACCCGGCCAGCAAGGTCGCCAAGCCCCGCCGCCTGCCCTCCACCCGCCGCGCCGTCGCCGACACCCGCCTCGCCGAGATCAACCACGTCGCCGCCACCACCGGCAACGACCCCGCACTCGACAGCCTGATCCTGCGCCTGCACACCGAAACCGCCTGCCGCCGCGGCGGCGCACTCGCCCTCCGCCCCCAAGACCTCGACCCCGACCAATGCCTCATCTTCCTGCGCGAGAAAGGTGAAACCGTCCGCTGGCAACCGGTGTCACCAACCCTGATGACCCACCTTCGGCACCACGCCAACCAACGCCACGCCCCACGCGACGGGCAACTCCTCCGCTACACCGACGGCCGGCCCATCACCACCAGACGCTACGACCACCTCTGGACCCGAATCGGCAAACACCTCCCCTGGGTCGCCACCCAGCAAATCTCCACCCACTGGCTCCGCCACACCACACTCACCTGGGTCGAACGCAACTTCGGCTACGCCATCGCCCGCGCCTACGCCGGACACATCAACCAACACGACGACGCCGGAACCACAACCACGTACATCCGAGCCAGCATCCACGAGGTCGCCGCCGCACTCGCTGCCCTCACCGGAGAACCACACCCACTCGCCTAGCTCACGGGCCTCGTGACCTCCTGGGTGTGAACTATGTAGAGCGATACCGAGCCGACTAGCAGAAATACGACTTCGCCAGGCCAGCACCGTGGTTCAGGTCGGGTGAGGCCAGTTCCGGCTCGCTCGGCGCGCGATGCTGCTCCCGACTTGCTCCCCCACCGTGCTCCCCAAGGCGAATCCCGCGAGCGAATCCGGGATTCGAACCGGCTCGCTTGACACATTAAGCCAACTGGAGGTTGATCACCGTTCTGACTCCGCAACAACTTCATTCGATTGCACGCCTGGCCGCAGGAGTTCCGATCGCACGAAGAACGTCGGCCAACCAAACGATATGCCTAGTCGGCTGAATGGACTCATCCGCAAGCAGAGCCCTCAGATGACCGATTGACTCCGAAACCTGTCCGACCGTGAACGTTTCCGGTTCGGAGTACACATCGTACAGATCTTCGTCGGGAATCGACCAAAAGTAATCACGTTCGACCTGTACACCTTCACCCTCAAGTTCGGACAAATGCTTCAGCAAGCGATCACACAAAGCGCGAAGTTCAAGCACCGAAATAAACAACTGGTTCGCCTCGTTCAACTAGTTCCCCCCCCCAGAAGGTCGTCGATTTGCCTTTGAAAACCTCTAATCTCGGTCTCCAGGTGATTAATTCTACCATTGATGATCCGATTTCGAATTTCGGGACTAGGGGCGTTCTTCAAGAAGCCGAGATTGTCGAAGGCGTCGGGGTCAGCCCGGTAGTCGTCCAGTTTTTGTCGATGCTCGTCGACTTGGCGCTGAAGAGATCGTACTGATCGCTGCTGCTCTGGGGGAAGTTTGGCGATCCCAGGCGGACCACCGACATCCTCGGCAAGATTAGTTGACCGACCGGCGGCGGCCGCCTTCCCTCCTGCCGAAGCAAAAGCGGCACCACCTGAGAATAACGAGGGAACCATGCTGAGCAACTGCTCGCCGACGATCGCAATTTGCGATTTGCGCTCACATATTTCCATATTAAAGGCACAGTAGGTTGCGGCGATATACTTGGCCCCTGCCACATCGTGCGAATCTCGAAGGTACTCCAGAGCCTCTTCACATCCGGCACGACCGAAGCAATAGTCTATCCAATCACCATCCTTACCCTGGATGTAGTGGGGCTCCCACCAATCGGCAGAGGTGTTCTCAAGTACCGATTGAAGATCAGCCTCCAACGTCGTCTCGTCCGACCCGGGCGGAGCATGGTGATCAATCCACTTGTTTCGCGCGTCTTCGTTAGCCTTCTCCTGCACATAGTCCGGCCACTTGGCGCTGTCGCCCGGGGAAGCCCCGTAGCCTCCATTACGGCACTGGAGGTCGCACTCGCCGCCCTTCATCCCAGGAGGAAGGACAAGGGGTTCGAGGCCCGTGGGGTCGCTCTTCAGAGTGGGATTTCCGGCGGCGTAGGTGTAGCCGTTGACCGCTTGCGACTCGCTTAAGGTCAGCAGGGGATCGACGGAGATGAATCGCCCAATTGTGGGGTCGTACGCTCGAGCGCCGACATCGGTGAGGCCGGTTGCAGCAGATTCTGACTTGCCGAGGAAGCCGTGGTTGTCCGGCCAGGTTCCGGGCGCCGTGGTTCCGGCGCTGGTTGTGGTGGTGACTGGGCCGAGCGGGTTGCCGTACGGGTCCTGAGCCCGCCTGGTGACGGTTCCTGTGCTGGGGGTGTAGACGACCTGCACGGTGCCGTGCGGATCGCCCGCCAGGTACACGGGGTCGGCACCTCCGACGCGCATGGCGACGATTTGGCCGTTGAAGGTGTAGTACCGGGTGCCGGTGACGGTTCCGGTGGCTGCTTTATAGGTCAGTTCCTGGCCTGGGAGGAACAGTGTCGTGGAGCCGGGGTCCCGGCGGATGAGTTCGTTGCCGTCCGCGTCGTAGACGTAGGAGGTATTGCCGGCAGGGGTGGTGACGGTGGCGAGGCGGTTCTCCTCGCTCCAGGTGAGCGTCTGGTTCCCGTTTGGCAGAGCTCTGGTCAGCGTGTTGCCGGCCGAGTCGTAGGTGTAGCTCGTGGAACTAGCGGCGTCGGGTCCGGTCGTTGCTGTCGAGGTCAGCGAGGAGCGCTGCGCTGCATCCGGGCCTGGATAGTTGTAGGTGGTTGTGGTGTCACCCGTGGTTCCTGGTACGGCGTGCTTGACCTGCGTAGTGCGCAACCCGGTCGGGTCGAAGGTCCAGGACAGCCAGTAGGGGTTGGCTCCTCCGACGTTGCTGGCGTTCGGCGCGGCGGCGCAGTTGTCAGTGGCCGTCCATGCCTGGTTCAGCCGGTCGAGGCTGTCGTATCCGTAGCACTGGGTCCTCGCCGGTGATCCGGCGCCCCCCTGGACGTTGACCGAGCGAGTCGGGTTTCCGAACGGGTCATAGAAGTACTGGACGTCGTCGAGTTGCGGCGTGGCGAGCTGGGCCGAGAAGTTGGCGTGGGTCAGGCGCCGGGTTTGCGGGTCGTAGTCGTAGGTGAGGGCACTACTGCTGCTGAACAGGCCGAGGTTGTAGCGAAGTGGCTCGCCATACGGTGTGTAGGCGGCGGATTCGACGTAGCTGTTGTAGCCGATGCTCGAGCTGGGCTTGCCGAGGGAGTCGTAGGCGGTGCCGATCCACTCGCCGGGCAGTCCGCCTCCGGGGGCGGGCAGCATCGAGGCGAGTTTGCCTGGGTCGTTCCACTCGAAGCGGGTCGTGTAGGTGCCAGCCAGCCCTGTCTCGGAGGCGGGAACCTGGACGCTCATACTCGTCGGGTTGCCTTGCCCGTCGTATCCGCCGTAACCGACGAGGTAGTTGCCCTGCGGGGTGTACCGCGTGGAGTAAGTGAGCTTGCCCTTCTGCACCGTGTCATAGACCCAGGAGGAGAGCTTGGTGCCGGCCAGAGACCCCGAGTACTCGGCAGTCTTCCGGCCGACATTGTCGTAGGTGAACGCGAGCGTCTGGCCACGACTGTCGGTCGTGGTTGTCACCTGGTTGGCGATGTCGTAGGTGTACTTCGTGGTGCCGGTGGCCGGATCGGTGGCTTGGATCTTGTTGCCGAGGAGGTCGTAGCTGGTGGTCCAGACGTTGCCACCGGGATCGGTGATCTTTGCGAGCTGTCCCAGTGGCGTGTAGGCGTGCAGCGTCGACTGATACGCCCCACCGGATACAACGCTTCCGTTCACCGTCGGCGGTGCCGTGTACTGGCGCGTTTCGACCGTGTTGCCTCGGACGTCTGTGAGCGTTGCAGTAGTGACGCCGCCTGGCGGTGGGAACATGGTGGTGCGGTCTCCGCCGTAGACCGACCTGGTGTGCCACGTCGCGTTGAGGCCGTTGTACGCCGCCATGTCGACGACCCGTCCCGCACCGTCGTAGCTGTTGATCGTGCGGCTGTTCACGGCAGAGTCAGCAACCGAGATCAGTGTGGTCGACGGGGCCCCATCGGTGTAGTAGCGGTCGTTGGTGGTGACGGTCCAGCCGTGGGAGTCGTAGAAGGTGTCGGTGACGGTGCGCCCGCCGCCTTCGGCCGCGGTTTGCACCTGTCGAAGTTGCCCGATCGCGTCGTAGATGCCGATCGAGGTCAGGTAGTTGTGGGTCGTGCCGTTGAAGATGAGGGTATTGGTGGTCACCGCAAGCGGTGCGTTCGGCGCCAGCTGGTAGGCGTAGCTGGAGGAGGCCGGGGCGTTGGCGGCCTTCGAGTGGCCTGGAAGCCACACCGCGGTCAATCGGCCGAGGGCGTCGTAGGTCGCGTCCGTGCGGTGGTTCGCGATGTCGACGGTCGCCGTGGTGACTCCACGGCCTGGGTCGATCGTCGTGGTGCTGGTCTGGTTGAGTGCATTGGTGCTTGCGGTTTGGGTGAGCACTCCTCCGCTCGTGGGCGTGTAGGTGAGTTTGGTGGTGCGATTGAGGCCGTCGGTCGTGGTGAGGGGACGGCCCGAGCTGTCGAACGTTCCGGTGCCGGTGGTGGCGAAGGTCAGCGCACCGTTGTTGTTCACGGTCGCCGTGTCGAGTCGGGTGGGGTCGCCTGGGCCGGTCAGGGTCCCGAGTGTGGCGGCGTTGTCGTAGAACGTTCGGACGTCGGAGAGGATCGGAGCGGGTGTCGCGCCAGGGGGTGGGCACACCTGCTGCGAGGTGATGGTCTCGGCGACGCGAGTGCGGATCCAGGAAGTGGTGTTGTCGGCGTATCTGGTGCTGGTGCAGACGTCCGGGACGCCGTCTCCGGAGTCGGTCTTCCTGATCTCGCGTCCGGCGCTGTCGAACTGGTAGGTCGTGCTGGCGGTTCGCACTCCGCCGGCCGCGAGATCGGTCAACGAGCGAGTCTTGCTCACTCCCACGAGCGTGGCGGTCAGCGCGTTGAGGCCCGCACGCCCGCGAGTAGCGGTCGTTCCGATCTTGACCGGGTCGGTGATCGTGCTCGAGAGCCGCGGGCCGTTGATGCCGTTGAAGGTTTGCACTTCCCGAGTCATGCTCGCGAACGCGTTGTCGTCCGGGATTGACTCGCCGAGTGAGTTGGTGACAGAGGCGACCCGGGTGCCGTTAGGCAGCGTGTCGCCGTTCATACCGCGGAAGTAGGTCGTCCTGGTCAGGGTGAGGACGTCGGCGCGGCCGTTGGTGTTGTTGGCCGAGCTGCCGGTGCTGACGTCGACCTGGCCGTAGCCGCGAAACTGGCCGTAGGTGCGGTTGGCGGGCTTGACGACCTCGTTGTCGTCGAAGTGCCAAGCCGGGGTGCCGACGTAGGTGTAGCTGGTGCGCTGAGTGGGAGACAGTGCGTGTGGTTCCTGCACTTGGACGCTGGTGGTGAGGTACTTGTGGAAGTAGTCGAGGGTGGGGTCGGTCTGATAGGGGAAGGTCCAGTAGACCGGGAAGCACCTTTTGGTGTTCTGCGCCGGATCGGGTGGGACGTTGGTGGGCGTGCACTCCGGCTGGCTGTATGCCACCTGGATGGCTTGGCCGGTTTCCGCGGTGATGTTCGTGAGCCGCCAGCGGATCATGGGCGGCTGGTTGTTGTACCCGGCGACCCGGTTGTCCATCATCTGTCCCGCGAAGGTGACCGGCGGCAGGGCGATCGAGCTGCCGGTCGCGGTGTATCCGGTGCGGGTGATGGAGTTGAGCCACAGTGCGGGGTCACCGGATTCGGAGAACTGCTGTGCCAGGTCGTAGGAGTCGACCTTCGTGTAGCCGGAGCCGTTGTAGTACTGCGTGGTGATGTTGGTCAGTCGCTTGGTCGACCAGAACGTCGGGGCGTGGTTGTTGCAGACCGCGCCGGGTAGACATTGCTGGTCCTGGGGGGTGTCCGGCCAGGACTTCGCGTTGTCCGTGGTGAACTGTGCCGGATCGCAGGTGATGGCGCCGGAAGGGATGCAGCGCTCGGCGGTGGCGAATCGGACCTGATCGGACGCGGGGTTGGCGTAGATGGTGCCGTTCTCGTTGCGCAGGCCGTAGTCGATGTGGTCGAGCGTGCCGCCGCGGGTGTAGGCGACGCCCGTGGTGCCGTTGTTGGCGCCGTAGTGGTTGGTTTCGGTGTTGTAGTAGTTCGTCACCTCCGGCGACTCGCCGTTCGACCCGCCGGCCACCTTCACCGTGCAACGCCGGGACGGCAACGACCCACTGGAGCAGCAGGAAGTCTCCTGACTGCCCGCACAAACTCCATGACGCTCCTCACCGGGAGCCTGAAGCTTCAGTCGAAAGGTGTTCTCATGCGCTTCCTCGCTGTTCATGGCGGTTGCCACGGAGCATGGACCTGGGACCTCGTCAAGCCGGAGATGGCGAAGCTGGGTCACGAGTTCGTGGCCGTGGAGCTCCCCGGCCACGGTGCCCGGCTCAACGAAGTGGCAACACTTGATGGCTACCGTGACGCCGTCATCGAGCTCATGCAGCCTGGCGACGTGCTCGTCGGGCATTCTTCCGGGTGCGTGGTCGCCACCATCGCCGCTAACGAGCGGCCCGACCTCGTCTCGCACATCTGTTATGTGGCGGGGATCCTCCCGGTCGAGGGCAAGCCTCTCCCTTACGAGACCACGTCGACGAGCCTCGGCGCCAGCTCGGAGTCACCCGTGGCCGCAGAGTCACCTTTGGACACTTACCTCAAGCTGACCGAAGGCAACGAGGCGTTCTACTTCGAGCGGCCGGGCGCGGTGATGGCCTTCTTCAACGACTGCTCGGAGGAGCAGGTCGACTGGGCCTACTCGAAGCTCACCCCGGAACCGTTGGCCCCCTTGTCCGTTCCGGTCTTCGTCCCGAACTTCTGGAAGCAGGAAGATCTCTCCCGGAGCTTCATCATGGGCTCGCGTGACACGACCTGCTTCCCCGCACTCGCGCACCTGCAAGCGAAGCGCCTGGGAGTCGTCCCGCTGGAGATCGACACGGGCCACTCGCCGTGGCTGAGCAAACCGGCGGAGTTCGCCGCCCTCCTGGTCGAGGCGACGAAGACCAAGCCGGTAGGACCGCTCATCCCGACGTCCCTGCACGTCACGGCGGAGCACGCCGGCTGAGGTCGGATGCGGCCACGTACCGCGCCGCATCCGGGCGGGACGGGCACACCGAGCGGATTCTCGTTGCGGCACAGGACGTTGCTGCGGTGAACCTTCCGCCCGCGGTCGACGGCAGCGAGGTTCGGCTGTCACGAACGCTGCTCGCTCGGGGAAACCCGGACGCCGTGTTCGGCTGGTCCACAGCCTCACTCCGGGCTCGCCGCGTGCCAGTCTGGTCAACCGCAGGAGGAGTCATGACGACATCGGACGCCATGCTGGAAGTGCCAACGTCCGGAGCAGAATGGGTGCGTCAGGTATACGCCGCCTTCGGTTCGACCGGCCCCGATGCCATCGAGAAGACAGTCCGCCGGCATGTCGCCGACGGCTGTGTCGTCCACGAGGCCGAGTCGTTGCCGTGGGGGTGGGCGGTACGACGGTCTCGAGGCCGGCGGCGATGACTGTGGGGCTCGCAGACCCTTCGGCGCCGATCGACGCGGCCAAGCCTGGTCATCGAGGACATGATCGTCCGCGACGGGGGTTCGAGACACCGCTGCCGCGATCTCCGCTCTTGACCCGGCGGCCCCGCGGAGCTCGACACAGCCGTGGACCGGGCCTGATCGGGCCCGGTCCACCCTTCCGGGCACCCGGCGCGCTTCACCGAACACGACGCCAGCGGCACTCAGGACGCTGGGAGCCGCGGGACTCCCGTTTCGCTACGAACGAGGCACGGGTGCGGAACAGGCACGCGCTGCGGCACGCCCTCGAGGAGCGGCCGGCCCGGGACACCGTGGACACGTGGAGCGCGCGGCTCGCCGAAGCGGGCGTGCCGGCGGACAGGTCGGCGACCTCGCCTGCGGCCTCGCTCTGGCCGCTTCCCCCCGGCCTGGAGCCGACCGTCGCGGTGGACAGCTGCGCCCCGCCGCAGATCCGGCACCCCATGATCTGTTCGGCCACCCCGGTCACCCGCTACACAGCGCCGCCCCACCTGGGGCAGCACACCGACGAGATCCGCCGCCGGCTGGCAGAGGAGACGACACGGTGAGCACGACCACCCAGCCGCCCCTGGACCCGCGCGACCCCGGCGGTCTTGCGGACCTGCTCACGGCCGACGAGAAGACCGTCGCAGGTTCGGTGCGCCGCCTGTGCGAGGAGCGGGTGGACCCGTTCGTCGCTGGCTGGTTCGAGCGCGGAGAGATCGCCGACATCCGCGGCAGCCTCGGCGTGCTCGGCATGCACCTGGAGGGCTACGGCTGCGCCGGCATGTCCGCGACCGGATACGGCCTCGCGTGCCTGGAACTGGAGGCGTCGGACTCCGGGCTGCGCTCGCTCGTGTCGCGCTGGCGATGTTCGCGATCTGGCGGTGGGGCTCAGTGGAGCAGCAGCAGCGGTGGCTGCCGTCGATGGCGGCGGGCGAGGCCATCGACGGCTTCGGCCTGACCGAACCCGACCACGGCTGCGATCCCGGCAACATGCGCACCCGCGTCCGGCGCGACGGCTCGGACTGGGTGATCGACGGCCGCAAGATGTGGATCAAGAACGGGTCCGTGGGGGGCGCGGGTTCGTGGCGCCCACGGACCCGCCCGGTTTCGCCGCCCTGGCGAACAGGCACAAGCTGTCCCCGCGGGCGTCGGGAACCAGCGAGCAAGGACGCCGGTGCGCTTCGGCCTTCAACCCGGGTGGAACGCGCCCGTGCTGCCCCGCGATGAAGGGGCGGACCGGGCTGGTGGCCGGCGCGGTTTACTGCGCCACCCGAGGCCGTCCATACTGGCCCTCGGCCTTGAACGGCACGACGCACCTTCCCTCGTTTGCCGGATACCCGACGCCCGCGAATCGCGCGACCGTTACTCGTGGATCCCGTCCACGTGTGCTCTACGCCCGCTGGCGAACCGGGAGTACCAGGCGACAAGCCCGGGGTCGTCGACACTGGCCGGGTCCAGAACGGATTCCGCGTCCTCTCCCCGGAACAGCCGCTTGAGCGGAACTTCCAGCTTCTTCCCCGTTCGCGTGTGCGGGATGCCTGGAACAGCGATGATCTCGTCCGGGACGTGGCGCGGCGAGGTCCGGGTGCGGATGGTGGCCCGGATCTCGTCGATCAGCTGCTGGTCGAGCTGGTAACCCTCGGCGAGTCGGACGAACATCGGCATGTAGTAACCACCGTTGCCCTCCTCGACCCCGATGACGAGCGCCTCGGCCACCTGCGGAAGGGACTCGACCGGATCCGTGATGTCCGCGCTGCCCATGCGGATGCCGTGACGGTTGAGCGTCGCGTCCGACCGCCCGTGGATCACGACAGAACCGCGGCCGGTGATCGTCACCCAGTCACCGTGCCGCCAGACTCCCGGGAAGTGCTCGAAATAGGCGGCGCGAAAACGGCGCTTGCCGTGGTCGTCCCAGAAACCGAGCGGCATCGACGGCATCGGAGCACGCACCACGAGCTCGCCGACCTCGTCCCGGACCGGCCGGCCCCGGTCGTCGTAGCAGTCGAGCGCCACGCCCAGACATGGCGCGGAAAGCTCGCCTGCCCGCGCTTGGACGTTGGGGGCGGGGCCGGCGAAGGCCGTGCACACATCGGTTCCCCCGCTCATCGAGGCAACCTGCACGTGCGGCCCCAACTGGCAGGACAGCCAGCTCTGCAGGTCCGCGGGGAACGTCGAGCCAGTGACGCCGACCGTGGTGAGCGAACCGAACCGCCGGCCGGCCGGGCCGGTGTCGTTCTTCCGGCAGGCGGCCAGGTACGCGGGGCTGGTGCCGAGCAGGGTGAGGTCGAGTTGTTCGGCCAGCCGCCACAGCGTCCCGGTGTCCGGGTGGCCGGGATTGCCTTCGAAACACACGATGGTCGTGCCGAGCAGCAGCGTGCCGACGAGGAAGTTCCACATCATCCAGCTCGGCGTGGTGTGCCAGAAGACCCGGTCCCCCGCACGCAGGTTCAGGTGCAGGCCACCGATCTTGCGCGACTCGAGGGTCACCCCGCCGTGGCCGTGGACGATCCCCTTGGGGCGCCCGGTCGTCCCGGACGAGAACAGCACCCACAGCGGATGGTCGAACGACACGGGGACGGGTTCGAAGGGCGCGTCCGCCGTTCCGGCAGCGGAGTCCCACGCGAGCGTGCCCGCCTGCCCGTCGAGCGTGATCGTCGCCCGCAGCGATGGCAACGAGGCACGCAGCTTTTCGACGTCGGCACCGCGGTCGATCAACCGGCCCGCGTTCACATATGTCGCGCCCGCGATCAGCACAGCCGGATCGAGCTGACTCAGCCGGGCCACGGCCGCGTCGGCGGCGTAGTCGAGACCGCACAGGCTCCACACAGCGCCGAGGCTGGCGGTCGCCAGCAGAGCGACGACCGCCTCCACGCCGTTGGGCAGATACCCCACCACCCGGTCGCCACGGGTGACGCCGAGCTCCCGCAGCGTCGCGGCGACCGACGCCACCTGCCGCCTCAGCTCTCCCCACGTCAGCTCGACGGGAACGAACCGCTCGTCGATGGTCACCACCGCGACCGCATCCGCCTGTCGCCGCTGGAGAACCTCGGCCGCGAAATTGAGCTCCGCGCCCGGGAACCAGGCGACGTCCGGCATGCGATCCCCGACGAGTACCGGTCCGCCGGCAGGCCGCTCCGGCAGTCCGAAGTAGTCCCACACGAGCGCCCAGAACTCCTGTGGGTCGTCCACTGACCACTTCCACAGGCTCCGGTAGTCCTCGTCGAGCGGCAGACCGGTCCGTGAGCCGGCCGCCCGCGCGAACGCGGTGATGCGCGCCTTCTCGGCTCCGGTCGTGGTCGGGACCCAGCCGGGTTTCTTGATCGCCACTGACGCCTTGCTCCTTCTAGCCATCGATGTCGAGGTGAACCACGGGCAGTGATTCCAGGCCACGAATCACGTTGTTCAGGTGCCGTGCCGGCTCGCCGACATGGATGCGTCGTACCCGCGCGATGAGGGCACGCAGTATCGCGTGTGCTTCGATCTTCGCGAGCGCCTGTCCCGCACAGGTGTGCGTGCCGTAGCCGAACGTCAGGTGGTCGACCGGATTGCGCTGGATGTCGAAACTGTCGGGGTCCGGGTACTGGCGTTCATCGCGGTTACCGGATCCGTAGAGCAGGACGACCTGGGCGCCGGACGGGATGTGCGTGTCGTCGATGGTCACGTCCCGCGTGAGCTTCCGGGCGAACGCTTGGACGGGTGCGTCATAACGAAGGACTTCGTTGAACGCACTGGGAATGAAGTCGGGATTCGCACGGAGGGCATCCCATTGATCCGGGTGGGTCGCGAAGAGCTGTATCGAATTGGCGATGGCGTTGATCGTGGTGTCCATGCCGGCGGTGGTGTATGCGGCGAGCAACGGAACGCACGAGTCCTGGCCGATCTTTCCGGCGGCGGCCGCGTCGAAGATCGCACGGCCCATGCTGCCGGGTTTCAGGTCCTCGGCGCGCAACGTGCCGAGCCACGCGAACATCTCCTGGATGACCCCGAGGCCCTTCTCGGTGCGCTCGTTCATGGGACCGAAGACCGTGAATGTGCCGTCTGCCCAGCGGAGCATGTCCTCACGCGCGTGCTCGGGCAGGCCGATGAGGTCGAACACCACCGACAGCGGCAACGCCGCCGCGAGGTCGGTCACGGCGTCGAACTCGCCACGCGTGACCAGTGCGTCCACGAGTTTGTCGGCGCTCGCTTCGATGTCGTCCTTGACCTTCCGCAGGGCGCGGGGTGCCAGCTGCTCGGAGAGCACGGAGCGGAGCGTGTCGTGCTGCGGCGGGTCGGTACCGAGCACCGTGCCGACGAGGAAGCCGTTCACCACGTCGTTCAGCCCGACGCCGGCGTCCGAGGAGAACGTTTCCCAGTCGTGCAGGGCGGCGCGGATGTGTTCGTACCGCGGCAATGCCCACGCGTCGGTCTTGTCCAGGTACACGGCGGCGCCCGAGGCACGCAACGCGGCGTAGGCGGGGTAGGGATCCGTGAGGACCGTGTCCGAGAACAGATCGATATCGGTGTGCGGGGCGGGAGCGATCGTCATTGGTCTCTCCAAGGTGGAATGGTCAGGACTCGCGGGCCAGTGCCCGAAGTTTGCCGATGGGGACTCGGGTGTTCACCGCGGCGGCCGTTGTGGCGGAGCGCTCGTCCCGCCACTGCAGGAGCAGCTCCGAAGTGCCGGATGTGCCGTCGAGAATGGCCGGGGTGCCCGCCGCCGGTAGCTTTCCGCAGACCTTGATGGTCAAACCGAACTGTTCGGTCCAGAAGTATCCCGCGGGGGTCAACGGCGGAGCCGCGTCTCCGCGCAGGAGGGCGGCGGCCGCGGTACGCGCTTGTTCGAGGGCACTGTTCCACAGTGGAGTGCGCCGGTGTCCACCATCGGCGGGGAAAGCGGCGACATCACCCGCGGCGACGATGTTCTCGCGGACACGTCCCCGCGTATCCACCTGAACACCACCTCCGGCGGGGAGGCCGGTAGCGGCGAGCCACTCGACGTTCGGTGTGCAGCCGACAGCGCTGAGGACGATGTCGCCTTCGAACTGACGCCCGTCGCCGAGTTCGACGATCGGTGAGGTTTCGCCCCGGAGCCGGACCGAGGGGTGACACACGAACCGGACGCCGGCTCGCCGGGCGGCCGCCGCGACGAGGTTGGCGAGGTACTCGCCCAGCTGTCCGAGCAGTGGCGGCTGCCGGTCGATGACCGTCACCTCGGCGCCGTGATCGACGCACGCGGACGCGAGCTCCATGCCGAGTATGCCCGCGCCGACGATCACGACCCGGCAGCGTCCCCGCAGCTCGCGGGCCAGCCACAGCGCGTCATCGAGGTCGCGGAAGGTCGTTTCCCGGGCGCCGGGTTCGGCGGCACCGAGATCGGCGAGCCGCCGAGGGCGAGCGCCGGTCGTGATCGCGAGCCCGTCGAACGCGAGGTCGTCGCCGTCGTCGAGCACGAGCCGGCGCGCTTCGAGGTCCGTGGCGACCACCCGGGTGTTCAGGCGCTGGTCGATGTCGCCGCCCAGCGGTTGCAGCGCGATGTCGCCGGGTTCCTCGGTGCCCGCGAGAACGCCTTTCGACAACGCGGGACGGCTGTATGCGGCATGCGGCTCGGCCCCGAGCAGGGTAATTCGCCCGTCGTACCCGTTCCTGCGCAGGGTGTCGGCGACGAGCGTGCCGGCCAGCGACGCACCGACGACCGCGATGTGGCGCAGCCTGGTCGCACTAGCTGTCATCGCGGATCCTGAGCGCGGCGACGGGGCAGACACGTGCGGCGGAGGAGGCATCCGGCGCGTGCTCCGGCCGTAGCTCTTCGATATCGAGGACGAGTTCTCCTTCGTCGTCGAGGTGCATCAGATGCGGCGCCGTTTCGGCGCAGATGCCGTAACCTTCACAGCGTTGCCGATCCACGCTGATCTTCATCGTTGCCCTTTCAGTTCCGTCACCGTCTCGCCGATCCAGTCGCAGATGTAATCCCGGACCACGGGCAGGTTGTCGATGCTGCAGTGCTCGACGCCTCCCTCACGGTCGGTGAAGATCTTCAGCTCGCGCTTGGGAGAGTTGACGAGGTCGTGGAAGAGGTCGTTGGCGTAGTGGACCGGGATCTGCCGGTCGTTTTCGCCGTGGACGACGAGGAAGGGCACGGTGACCCGGTCCATGATGCCGCGCAGCGTGATCTTCGGTGCCAGGGCGAGAAACTCGTCCAGGTCGTGACAGCCCCACACCCACTTCACGTGTTCCCAGTAGTGCGGGACCGGCCGGTCGCCCTGGTTCTCCAGTCGCCGCAGCTGCACCTGGCCCCAGTCGTAGTTGGATCCCCACGCGACACCGAACCGGATGCGCGGTTCGAACGCGGTCGCTCGGGGGCCGTAGTAGCCCCCGAGCGACCAGGCGAGCATGCCGACCATGTCCTCGTCGACATCCGGCCGGGTGGCGAGATAATCGATGCACGCCGCCGCCCACTGCTCGGTCTCCGGAACGGCCGTCAGGCCGCGCAGGCGCAACGCCTCGCCGGCGCCGGGCGTGTCGACCATGAGGGTGGCGATGCCACGGCGACGCAGTTCCTCCGCCGTGCCGCTGCCGTACAGCTGCTCCTTCGTGCTGTCCAGACCGTTGAAGAACAGCACGCACGGAACCGGGTCCGGGGTGTCCGGGCGGACCAGGATGCCCGGCAGGCTGGCGCCACCGTAGGGGATCTCGACCCGTTCGGCCGGCTGGTCGGTCAGTTCCAGGTAGCGGGCGAAGGAGTCCAATGCGTTGCGGTAGGCGACTTTGCGGGGCTCGAAGGAATGAGCCTGCATGCGTTCGGCGGTCTGGTAGTACACGGCGGCGCGTCCGTACTTCTGTCCGGCACTGCGCCGCCGGCCGCGTTTTTCATCCTCTTCGGCCAGTTCCACGAGGTTGTCGGCCACAGCGGACCAGGAACGGAAGAACGCCTGTGTCGCCTCGTCGTCGTCGTCAGTGGCCAGGTCGTGCAGCGGGCGGCAGGCGCGGTCCACCTCACCGATCAGACCGCCGACGGCCAGAGCGATCCCGACGGAGAGGTTCCACACGTACTTGTCCGGGAACGGTTCGTACACTGCGTGCCTTTCGTCTGTTACTTGATCGCCACCGCGCTCACCGGGGCACCGGAGCCACCGGTGATCGGCAAGGGCGAGGCCACGAACATGAACTCGTGCACGCCGTCCGCGGCGCAGTCCGCGGCGAGCGCGTCGAGGTCGAACATCTCCCCGAAAGCGATGCCGCCGTGCACGAGCGAGACGATGTGCAGGGGTTGGAAGTATCCGATCTCGTTGGGCCGTACCTCCACGCCCCAGGTGTCGGTGGCGACGGCCGCGATGTCGTGCTCACGCAGCCATGGCGCCGTGTGCAGTGACAGCCCTGGCGCCGGGCCACCGGCGTAGTCACCCCAGTGACCCCGGCGCGCGGCCATGAACCCGGTACGCACGAGGAGGGCGTCTCCCGGGCGCACGGTGACGTCGTGCGCCGCGAGCACCTCCTCGATCGCATCGGGTGTGATCGGCTCGCCCGGCTCCAGCGATTCGACTCCCCGGTGGGCCGGCAGATCCACCAGCACCCCGCGCATCACGACGCGGCCGGTGTAGTTCTCGATGCCGTTGGCCGCGGCGCCGCCGCTGGTGACCTGTCCGGCCGAGCGCCCGTTCCACATCTTGCCTTCCCAGAAGATGTGCGACAGCGAGTCCCATTGCGTGCCGCACTGCGTCGGCATGACGAGCACGTCGTCGGAGAACCCGAAGCCCCTCGCCGGGCCGAACCCGCCCGGCAGCTGATCCTGCGCCCCGGACACATGATCGGTACCGGAAGCGGTGACCAGCAGCTGTGGGTTGTCGCGGAAACCGCCGGGTTGTGGCCCGGCCTGGTCGTAGGGCAGGGTCAGCGAGATCGGAATCCCTTTGCGCACCAGCGCGGCGGCGCGGCGGACCTCCTCCGGGCCGACCAGGTTGAGCGCACCGAGCTGATCATCGGGTCCCCAGCGACCCCAGTTCGAGCACTTGTCGATGTACTGGTGCAACAGGCGTGTGTCATCGTCGACATATTCGGTACCCATCGGAATTCCTTCGATCAGAACGGGCCGGCCAGTCGCTCGAACGCCTCGCCCATGACGCGCGAGTGGTCGGCCCCTGGCGTGTCGGGGTGGGTCTGCCAGTGGCTCAGCAGGGACGCGGTCTCGACCACGTACTTGCAGCGGTCGAAGCGGCGCGTGCAGTAGGCGCGCAAAGCGTCGTCGACCGTCGCCGCGGCGGCCAGTTCCTCACCGAGCACGACCGCGTCCTCCAGGCACATCGCCGCTCCCGCGGCCAGGTGCGGTGTGGTGCAGTGCGCCGCATCGCCGAGGAGGACCGTCCGGCCCCGGAACCACGGGTCCGGCGCGAGGACGGTCTCGAACCTGGTGTAGTGGATCTGGTCCACGTCCTTGACGGCGTCCCGGATTTCCGCCACCACGCCGCCGAACGGTGCGATCCGTGCCCGGACGAGATCGACCAGCTCCTCCTTCTCCGGCCGGTAGCCGTCGTCGATCGGGAACAGGCAGTACATGTACATCCGGTCCGGCGCGGTGGGCGTGAATCCCACCGTGACATCGCCGGCTGGGTGGAACTGCACTTCCGCGGTCACCTCGGCCGGCCGGGGCAGCACCACCCGGAAGATGCCTTGCCCCAGGGGTCGCGGGGTCAGCGGCTCGAAGAGCAGCTCGCGGACGGTGGACCTGATGCCGTCGGCGCCGATGACCAGATCGTAGTGGCCGTGCTCTCCGTTGTTGAAGGTGACGTCGGCCGCGCTCGGGCGCTGTTCGATGTGGACCGGCGCGACGCCGGTGCGCACGACTGTGCCTTCGTTCGTCGCGTGGTCGAGCAGGATCGTGTGCAGGGTCGGGCGCATCATGCCCAGCAACCCCGGCTGGTCGGTGCCGACCGGCGACGGCAGCGGGAACCGTTCGGCCAAGGTGCCGTCGACCTCGTAGATCTCGAAGTCGGTGACGCCGTACCCCTGGCCGACGCAGTCCGCGTACACACCGAGCCGGTCGAGTGCGCGCAGCGCGGGTGCGATCAACGTGATACCGCTGCCGAGCGCTTCGACCTGGGGCTGCCGTTCGACCAGATCGACCTCGATGCCCTGGCGCGACAACACCATTGCCGTAGCCAGCCCGCTGATTCCACCGCCGACGATGAGAGCTTTCGTCATGACAGTCATCCGTTCCTGTTCACAGCGGTGCAGGGGTCCACAGCCCCTGGTCAGGGGAGTTGTGCATGGCCGGGATCATCGGTTCGAAGGGGCCGCCGGTGCCCCACTGGTCGGCGACTTCCGGGGCCGCGGAGAACGTGCGTGGTTCCCAGGCCTCGTCGTCGTCGATTCGTTCGAGCTCGGTGGTGTATTCCACGACATTGCCGACGGGGTCGGTGAAATAGGAGAAGGTGTTGTCTCCCGCACTGTGCCGGCCCGGCCCCCACACGGGATCGCGGCCCTGCCGGATGAGCCGCCCTGTCCCGCGCATGAACTCGTCGAGACCGCGCATCTCGAAGGACACATGGTTCAACGAGGTGTGCGGGCCCTGAGCGATCGCGAGAATGTGGTGATCGGACCGGACGCGCATGAAACACATCTTGTCTTCCAGCCAGTCCGACAAGCGGAAACCCAGATGCGTCTCGTAGAACCGCTTGGTCGCCACGACATCGGGCGAGTTGACGACCACGTGACTGAGCTTCTGCGGAACCGATTCCCGCGGCTCCAGCGCCCGCCACGGACGTGGTGCGACGTCACTGGAGACCTCGATGAGACGGCCGTCCGGGTCGAAGAACCGGAACCCGTAACCGCCACCGGGCGTGCCGAGCTTGTCGGGCTCCCGCACCAGGGTGATGCCGGCCGACCCCAGCCGCTGCGCCAGCTCGTCCACCGCCGACGCGCTCTCCGCGGCGAACGCGATCAGGTCCACACGCTTCGCGGGGTCCTTGCGGACGCGCACGATGTAGGCCTCGGGATTGGCAGGGGTACCGAAGAACACCACATCGGAGTCCTCGTCGACGACCTGCAGGCCCCATGCGGAACGGTAGAATTCGACTGCTTCCCGGAAATCCGGGACACCGAGACCCACGTGGCGAACGTGGGTCAGCGGTGACTTCGCTGCCTGAGCCATTGATGTTCTCACTTCGTTGTGCGGTCAGCCTCCGCACACGCTAACCGCGCCAACCGCCGCACTGATAGCGATGGATATCGATGTGAATCATCATTGACATCGATGGATGGCTCAGGGCTGCAACGCGGCGGCCGCCCGTGCGACTCGGTTGCGCAGCCACCGGTGGGCAGGGTCCGTCTCGGCGCGCGGCGACCAGAACATCGACTCGGTCATCGTGCCGATCGTGAACGGCGGATCGAGCAACCGGATCCCGGCCCGCTCGGCAAAGTACCGGCCGAGCCGCTCGTGCAGCAGCGCCATGAGCCGGGTGCCGCGGAGCATGAACGGCTGGATCACGAAACTCTGCGTGCCGATCTCGATCGGACGATCGATGCCCAGCTCGCGGAACCGCAGTTCGCTGATCGTGCGCAACGAGGTCCCGGCGAAGGACACGTAGGGCAATGTCCGGAACTGCTCCTCGGTGATCCGTTCCCCGATCTCCGGATGGTCGCGGTCGACAGCGCACACCAGCCGATCGGTGAACAGCTTCTCCGAGCTCGCCTGAAGGTCCTCAGGCACCAGTTCGTCGGGAAAGATCAGCAGATCCAGCTGCGAGCGGCTGACCTGCTCGCCGAAATCCGCCGCGATCGGGCGGACGGTGAAGCGCAGGTTCGGCGCCTCGACCTCGAGCTCGGCCAGCAGCGGTCCGAGCAGGATCAACAAGACGTAGTCGCTGGCCATCAGCGTGAACTGGCGGTGATCGGCCCCAGGATCGAACCGCCGACCGGACCGGATCGTCGACTCGACCAAGTCCAGCGCGTCACGGAGAGGCTCGATCAGCTGCAGCGCCCGGGTGGTCGGCACGAGCGACCTGTCCTCCCGGACCAGGAGCGGGTCGTCGAAGAACCGCCGCAGCCGGGACAACGACGCGCTCATCGCCGGCTGCCCGACCGACATCCGCTCGGCCGCCCTCGTGACACTGCACTCGGCCATCAACGCGTCGAACGCCAGCAGCAGGTTGAGGTCGAGCCGATACAGCTGCTCACGATCCACGATGTCACCGTCCCGGCCAGCTCCTGCGGTCGCGCCACCCTAACCCCAGGGGCCGGTGACCATCAACGCGGCCGATGCGCGACACCGGCAGTCATCACCACAACGCAATGGCGGTTTGCCAGACGGCGACAGCTGACGAACCGGAGCCACCGCATTACTCCCACAAGACGCCATTTGTTACGCGACCACCGGGGTTACTTTCCCGCGTGCATGAGCTGACCCGGCACGGAAGCCGTCAGCCACCTTGCGCTGTGTGTGGATCCCACGAGAAGCTCCACGGTGTGGAGCGTGCCGTGGTGGGCCGCGTGCGGCTACCCGCCCTCGGTGGATGGGTGCCGGACAGGCCATCGTCGCGTCGCCGGGGTAGCGGCGGCCGGTGGCCTGCCCTTCGGCCCGGGCCTTGACCAGGACCGCCCGCGCGGGGGCTCCCGGATCCCAGCCCTGCGATGTCCAGTCCGCGGGCTGGTACCGGCCACCACCATCACGTCCACCAGCCGAGCGCCGGTGATCGCGGTTCGTCAGCGGCGCCGGCTTTCCCCTCCGTCCACGACGAGTTCCGCACCCGTCATGAAGGTGCTCTGGTCGCCGGCCAGGAACAGCGCTGCGTCGGCGGCCTCATCGGCACTGCCGAGTCTCCCGAGCGGCACACCCGCGCTCAACTGGCGGCGCGCCTCGTCCTTCGCGGCTTGGTCCTCACCCGCGCCGGCGAGGATCCCCGGGGTCTCGATGTATCCGGGCACCAGGGTGTTGACCCGGATGCGGCGGTCGCTGAGTTCGTTCGCCCACACGCGGGCGATGGCGTGCACCGCGCCCTTGGACGCCCCGTACACACCGAAGGAAGGGGTTCCGGTGAACGCCGCCGTGGAACCGGTGAGGATCACCGAAGCGCCGTCCACCAGCAGGGGCAGCAGTTTCTGCACGGTGAACACCAGACCGCGCACGTTCGTCCGGAAGATCTCGTCGAAGTGCTCCTCGGTGACGTTCTCCAGCGTGCGGAAGGAGCCACCGCCCGCGTTGGCCAGCAACACGTCGATCCGCTCCCCCGTCGCCGAGATCGTCGCGGCCAGCCGGTCGAGGTCGGCGATCTCCGACACGTCACCTTGGAACGCGGTGGCGCGCGGCCCGATCTCCCCGACGGCGGACGCCAGCGCCGGCGCGCGCCGCCCGGTCACGTACACGTGCGCGCCTTCGGCGGCGAACCGTTTGGCCGCTGCCAGTCCGATTCCGGCGCTGCCGCCCGTGACCACGGCCGTCCTGCCGTCCAGTTGTCCCATGATCGTTCCTCCCCGTCTTACGGCACCGGCGGCGCCGTGTCCGTGATCCTGGGGACGACGTTAGGGCCGGTTCCGGACAGGCCCGGCCCGGAATCGGCCGTAGGCTGGTTCCTGTGATCAGCGCCTCCGCCCGACTGCTGCGCCTGCTGTCGGTGTTGTCGACCCGTCCGGAGTGGACGAGCGACGAGCTCGCCCACCGTCTGGACGTGCACGAACGCACGGTGCGCCGCGACATCGCCAAACTGCGCGAACTCGGCTACGGCATCGAATCCGCTCCGGGGCCCTTCGGCGGGTACCGGCTGGGCGCAGGTTCGCGGATGCCACCGCTGAGCCTCGATGACGAGGAGGCGCTGGCGGTCGCCATCGCGCTGCGGCAAGCGGCGTGGGAGGGTCCCGCCAGTGCGGGAGAACCGGCGCTGACGGCGCTGATCAAGCTTCAGCAATCATTGCCCCGCCGGGTCGGCGACCGGCTGCGCGCATTGGACGCTACGGTCGAGCACGCCGGGCAGCGCGGGCCGGCGCGCTGGGGGCACGCTGATCCGCAGGTACTGCTGGGCCTGGCCAACGCCTGCCGCGAAGGTGCCCGGGTACGGCTGTCCTACCTGGACCGCCGCGATGTCGAAACCCTGCGCGACGTGGAGCCTCAGCGGCTGGTTCGCAGCGCGCACCGCTGGTACCTCGTCGCCTGGGACCGCGACCGGAACGACTGGCGCACCTTCCGCGTGGATCGTGCCCGCGACATCGCCGTCACCGGCCGCGCCGCGCCGGACCGGCGGGTCGCCGACGCGGCCGCGCTCGTCGACGCCGCCATCACGAGTACGCCCTACGAGGTCCACGCCGAAGTCGAGTTCCCGCTCCCGCTGGAGGAGGTGCAAGCGATCGTGCCGGCCACCGTCGCCGAGCACCACGCCGCGGGCGAGCGGCTGACGATCTCCCGGATCGGCGGCCCCAGCGCGCCCTGGCTGTCCGCCTACCTCATCCGGCTCGGCGTCCCACTCCGGGTCATCGGCCCGCAGGAAGTCCGGCACGCGGTCGTCGAGCACGCGCGCACCGTGCTCACGCTCCACGACGATTCCGGGCGGGATCTGTCCTGAACCCAGCCTAACGTCGATGTCGTCAACCGATGACGAAGGGAAGCACGACATGAACCAGCCCACCGATCACTTCACAGCCTCCGACGAACCGGAGATCGCACGGATCGAGGCGTCGCGGTACCTCTCCGTGCGCGGCGACGGTCGTCCCGGCACCGGCGCTTTCTACGCCCGCAAATCCCTCGCCGAAGGCGCGGCCCGGGAGCTCCGCCGGGTCCGGCCGGACGCCGCGTGGATGCCCGAGGACAGCACGGAGATCGCGTACTGGTACGACGAGGAGATCCACGGGCACGTCGGCATCGCCGACTTCTACTCCGCCGCCCCCCTCGAACACCTGCACTTCCGCGTGCTGGTCCAGGTGCCCGACGACGTAACCAGCGACGACCTCGCCACCGCGCGCCGGAACCTGGATGTGCCGGCGCGGACCGCCGGAACCGAACCGGAACTGTGGAGCACGGCAGGGGGCACCGTGGTCCAGGTCACGCACCACGGACCGTTCGCCGAGGAGTACGACACGCTCCGCCGGCTGGGTGAGTTCGCGGACCGCAACGGTCTCAAGCGCAGCGGACCGCACCACGAGATCCACCTCGACCCGTTCTCGGAGGGCAGCCCGCAGGAAGGACTCCGCACCATCCTGCGTGACTGGGTGGCAGTCGCACCCGCCGGCTGAGGGTCCGGGGCAGGGCGGAACATCGGTCGCAGTGCTGAGGCGCTCCGGCGGCTGCGACATCCGTGCCGCGTGATCACGTCCGCGGCGCGCGCCGGATCGCCGGCTGTTTTCCTTGCTGCTCTGGAGTTGTCCGTCGTACTCCCCGAGGACTTCCTGGTGCTCCGTGCACCGGTCTCCGGGCCACCGTTCCAGATCGTCGAACCGCGACGCATTTCGCGACGGCGCTGAGCAACTCCTCGGGAACCGGCCCGATCCGGCCCTGCTCGAGTTTCGCGGCACTGACGACTCATCTCGCGCGTGTGACCGGGCCGGACGGGGACGGCAATGCGCCAAGGCCGAGGTGCTGACCTACGGCGCCCCCGCTACGGCAGATGAGCTCGCGGGCAGCCTCGGTCTCGTGATCAGAAACGACGCCATCCGGCTCAACCAGGAAAAGTACGCGCCCGCCGTCTTCCGCCCGTGCCGGGCGCATCCACACCTCGTGCGGCGAGCCCGGTGGCACGGGCTCGAACTGCCCGGACCCGGCGCCACGATCAACCGGGTCGCCCAGGCGACCGGAGACCATCCACTCCAGCAGCTCACAGGTCCGCCCGGTCCGGTGGTGCCGCCCAGCGGGTTCTCAGATCAGGCGTTGCGGATGCTTCGTTCCAGGCCACCCCGAATGCGTTCCATGGTGGCCTCGTAGGCCTCCGGCATGTCCACGCCGAGGCGGTCGGCGAGCACGAACACCCACCACAGGCACTCGGCCAGCTTGTGCCGCAGCTCGGCGTCCACGTCGCCGTCGATGTCCCACGTGCGCTCGGCCGCGAGCACCAGGCGGCCGACGTAGGCGGCGTCGTTGGTGAACCCCACGGCGAGCTCGGGCAGGGTCCACGTCCTGCCCAGCAGACGCTGTTCGATCTGCTCGTACAGACCGCGCACCTGCAGCGCGCGGGTGTTCGCCTCGCCGAGCCCGGCGTCGTCGCGGACTTCGTGATCAGCCATGGTGAAGCTCCTCTCGGGTTCGCCCGCGACGCTAGCCGCGAACCCGGTCGGTTCCGGTCCTGGTAACCCACGATCGGATGTCCGCCGGATCACAACGCAGGCGCCCGTTCCCGGACCGGACCTGACCTGGTCCCCTCCTACGGTGGCGGCGACATCCGGGAAGAAGGGAAACCCACCATGAGCGGACGACTCCTCATCTACGGCGCGACCGGGTACACCGGCCGGCTCGTCGTGGCGCGAGCCGTGGAAATCGGCCTCGATGTCGTCGTGGGCGGCCGCGATCCAGGGCGGGTGGGCGCGCTGGCGGGCGCCCTGGGCGTCGACGGCCGGGCGTTCGAAGTCGACGACGCTCCCGCCGCGCGCGATGCGTTGACGGACGCCGACTGCCTGCTCAACGTCGCCGGTCCGTTCCGGCACACCGCTCGTCATCTGATGGACGCGTCCATCGAATCCGGCGTGCACTACCTCGACACGACCGCCGAGTTCACCACCTTCGCCCTGGCCGAGTCCAAAGGGGACGCAGCGGCACGCGCGAGCGTCATGGTGATGTCGGGTGTCGGCTGGGACGTGGTTCCCAGCGACTGCCTCGCCCTGCACACCGCCCGCCGGGTTCCCGGTGCCGAGAAGCTCACCGTCGCGCTGCGCGTGACCGGCGGGTTCTCCCGTGGCTCACTCGCGAGCTCGGCCGGAATCGAAGAACTGGGTGCCCTGGTGCGCCGGAACGGCGAACTCACGCAGCTCGATGCGGCCGAAACCAGGGCGTTCGACTTCGGCAACGGCCCGGAGAACTGCGTGCCCGCCCCGATGGGGGACCTGATCACCGGCGCCAGGTCGACGGGCATCGGGAACATCGAGGTCTTCCTCGGCACGGATGGAGGCTTCCCGGACGTGGACGACTCCGTCGCGGGCCCCACCGCCGAGGAACGCGCCCGGGGCCGCTACCTGGCGCTGGCCGAGGTGACCGGGCGCGGCGGGCAGGTGGCGCGGTCGTTGATCGACACGCCGACCGGCTACACGTTCACCCAGTTGAGTTCCGTGGAGATCGCCCGGCGGGTCCTCGGCGGGCACTTCGCCGTCGGCTTCCAGAGCCCGGCCTCGGTCTACGGCGCGGGCCTGGCGGCCGGCATCGCCGACACCAGGATCGTCGACCTCTGAGCCGGAGGCGCGCTTCCTGGGTGTGGCACTCCCGGGAAGCGCGTGCCTTCCCGGCGCGGACGGCGGCCACGAGGATCGATCCGTGGAACCGCGCCACTCCGGCGCGGGGTGAAAGGAGACGACGTGATGCCGAGCCGCGCAGACGTCGACAGCTGGATCGAGCGCTGCGTCCACGCCTGGACGACGAGCGACCGGAACGACCTCGCAGCGTTGTTCACCAGCGGCGCCGAGTACCACGAATGGCCGTACGAGACACACTGGATCGGCCGGGACGACATCATCGAAGGCCGGCAGGACCGCGCTGACTGGCAGTGCAACGGCTGGACGTTCGCCTGGGACGTCCTGATGATCACCGGAGGCACCGCGGCGGTTCGCGGTCTCGGCACCTACCCGGAGTTCGGCGTGTTCGGCAACCTGTGGACCCTGACCTTCGCCCCGGACGGCCGGGGCGACGTGTTCCGCAGGTGGAACAACGCCGCGCCGGACTGAGTTCGACCAGGTGTGATCAGTACTTCCTCGCGGCTGCTGCACCTGCTGTCGCTGTTGTCGTCGCGTCCCAGCTGGACCGCTGGCGAGCTCGCGCGGCGGATGAGCATCACGGAGCGAACCGTTCGCCGCGACATCGCGCGGCTGCGGGAGCTCGGGTACGACGTGACGTCCGACCCGGGCCGCTGGGGCGGCTACCGGCTGTCCGACGGCGGCAAGCAGGTACCGCTGGTGCTCGACGACGAGGAGTCGCTCGCGGTCAGCGTGGCCTTGCGCGAGGCGGCGCAGACCGGGGTGATCGGGGACGACCAGGCCGCACTGTCCGCATTCCTGAAACTGCGCCAGCTGCTGCCCGCGCGCGTGGCCTCCCGGCTCGGCGCCATGGACGACGTCTTCGAGCACACCACGCGGGTCTGCGGTCAGCCCCTCTCCCCGGGCATGCTGGCCGGGCTGGCGCGGGTCTGCCGCCGCTGCGAGCGGATCGAACTCGCCTACCGGAACATGCGGGGCGTCGACAGCGTGCGCGAGGTCGACCCGTACCGCCTGGTGTTCACCGGCAACCGGTGGTACCTGGTGGCCCGCGACGTCGCCAGGGACACGTGGCGGACCTTCCGCGCGGACCGGGTGGTCGAGGCCCGCCCGACCGGTCGCGCGGTGAGCTTCGACGATCCGCCGGACGCGGCGCGGTTCGTCGCCGAGATGCTCACCAGCGATTACCCCCTCTACGCCACGGTGCGCCTGCCGCTGCCCCTGGCCGACGCGATGCGCCTGGTTCCACCCACCGCCGGCGTGCACCGGGTGGACGGACCGGACTCCACGATCGTGGAGGTCGGCGGCCAGGACACGGAGTCCCTGGCAATCTACCTGGTGCGGTTGGGCACCCCGCTGACCGTGCTCGCGCCCGGCTCCGTCCGGGAAGAGGTCCGGCGCCGTGCCCTCGCGCTGGCGGACAGCAACACCGTGGCCGGGGCGGCGGATTCGCCGCCCCGGCCGGATCGCTAGGCGACGGTGGCGTCGACCGTGACCGGGATGTTGCCGCGAGTGGCGTTGGAGTAGGGACACACCGCGTGGGCCGCTTCGACGAGCTGGTCCGCCGTGCTCTGGTCCACTCCGGACAGCTCGACGTGCAGAGCGGCACTGAGGCTGAAGCCGCCCTGCGGTGTCGGATGCACCCGGACTTCGGCGACCACGGCGGAGTCGGCAACGCGCACCTTCCGCTGCGCGGCAACCGCCTTCAGCGCGGAGTGGAAGCACGAGGCCCAGCCTGCCGCGAACAACTGCTCGGGGTTGGTCGCGCCGCCGGGGCCGCCCATCTCCTTGGGGATCGCCAGCGAGAGGTCGAGAAGCCCGTCGTTGGTCCGGGCCCGTCCTCCCGCCCTGCCGTCGCCGGTCGAGGTCGCGATTCCGGTGTAGAGGGTGTCGGACATGTTTTCTCCTTGTACGGTCGGTTTCAGCGGGCGGAACGGGCGGCGGATTCGATCAGCCGGGACGTGATGTCCGGGTGCGAGATGTATCCGACGTGGGAGGCCCTGATCTCCACGGTGTGCGCCCCGGCGCGCTGGGCGAAGAACCGCTGCGCCACCGGCGAGATCGCCTTGTCCTGTGTGGACACCAGATACCAGCTGGGGATGGTCTTCCAGGCCGGAGCACCGGAGGGCTCCCCGAGCGCGGCCACGGACACCGGGCGCTGCCGCGCGGCCATCTTCACGACCTCCGGCCGCGGCAGATCGGCGGCGAAGATGTCGCGGAACCGAGCCGGATCGATGGTGGCGTCGATCCCGCCGGGGTACGGGCGGATGACCAGCGCGTCCGGGGTGAGCTCACTTCCCGGGTACCGCGCGGGGTCGGAGAACTGGTTGAGGTTTTCGCCCGCGTCCGGGGCGAACGCGGCGGTGTAGACGAGCGCTGTGACGTTCGCCGAGCCGGTCGCGGCGTTGGTGATGACCGCGCCGCCGTAGGAGTGGCCGACCAGGACCACCGGACCCGGCACGGTGTCGAGGACGCTGCGCAGGTAAGCCGAGTCGGCGGCGAGACCACGCAAGGGGTTCGCCACGGCGAGCACCGGATAGCCGTCACGCTGCAACTCGCCGATCACCCCGTCCCAGCCGGCGGCGTCGGCGAAGGCGCCGTGCACCAGCACGACCGTGGGCTTGGCGCTGTCGCGTCCCTGGACCTCCGTGGTCTCGGTCGCCGAGGACGGAACGACGCCGAGCGCGAGCACGGCGGCCGCCCCGAGCGCGACCGTGGCCGCGACCGGCCTGAGTCGATGTCCGAACTTCACCGGTGTCACCTCCAACAGGTAGACTAACTAGTACGTCTACAACGTAGCACGATCTCCTCCTTGGCGGCGGGCGCTAACCTCGGGACGGAAACGGGCGAGAAAGGGAGTGCGATGGCGCGGGCGGCGACACGGGAGGCGACAGTGCGCCCCTCACCGGTGCGGGAGCGGATTCTGGCCGCGGCCGACGAGTTCTTCTACGCGGAGGGCATCCGCGCGGTCAGCGCCGACCGGATCATCGCGGCGGCCGAGGTCAGCAAAGTCACCTTCTACCGCCACTTCCCCACGAAGGACGACCTGGTGCTCGCCTACCTCGACGGCCGGTCGGCGGTCGAGCGCGGTGTGGTCGAGCACCTGCGGTCCACGCACGCGGATGACGCCTGCGCGGCACTCGTCGCCATCGCGCAGGCGGTCGCGGACACCAGCTGCGCGTCCGGGTTCCGCGGCTGCCCGTTCATCAACGCCGCCGCCGAGTACGCCGACCCCGGCCATCCCGTCCGGCGCGCCATCGTCGCCCACCGTGACTGGTTCGCCGGAGTTCTGACCGACCTGATCGCCGAACTCGGGGTCGTGGATTCACCCCAGGTCGTCGACCGGCTCCTCATGCTGCGCGACGGCGCGATGGTCGGCGGTTACCTCGGCTCTTCGTCGGCCCCGCGCGCCGAGACGCTGATCGGCGCCGGGCGCGCGGTGATCGACGCGGCCCGGCGCTGAGGCGATCAGGCGGCCAGCAGGACGAACTCGGCCCGGCCGGAGCGCACCCCGTTGATCTGCAGTTCCAGGGCGTGCTGCCCCGGGTGGTAGCGCCGGGTGGTCAGCACCTTGAACGAGTGCTCCCGGCGGATTTCGCAGGTCTCGCCGGGCTCCAGCGTCCGGGTGGTCAGCTTGAAGGTCTTGCCGGTCAGGCTGCCGTTGGCCTTGCGGTGGTGCACGACGTAGTCGATCGCCAGGCGTGCGGGCGCGGGTTCGAGGTTGCGCACCACCGCCGTGAAGGTCAGGGTCTCCCCGATCACCACGGTGTCCGCGGTGAGCAGCGGGCCGGCCACCTCCAGGCGTGCCGGGGCGAAACCCTGCAACGCCAGCGCACCGGGGTGCCCCTGCTTGACGAGCGTGCGCAGGCCGTGCCGCACGAGACGCGGTGTGTTGTCGTCGGAGGCCGCCATCCACTCGGTCGCGGTCGCCACGACGAGGTCCGGTTCCCGGCGGCTGATGTCGTTGAGGTGGTTGGCGACCGACCGCCGCACGTACTCGCTGTCGTCCAGGTAGAGCGCGTCGAGGATCGGCAGGGTGGACTTGGGTGCGGCCAGGATGCCCGGCACCCGGACCGCCCACGGCAGCAGTGGACGGGTGCCCTCGGACGCGAGGCGGCGCACGTCCTCGCTGTCCGAACCGGTCCAGGTGCGGATCGTACCCAGCGCCCGTTCGAGGTCGTGGTTGAGCAGGGCGCGCAACGCGAACTCCGAGGACAGCCGGGGGGTCAGTTCGGCCAGCAGCGCGAGAGCGTCATCGAACGCTTCCGTGCCGCCCTGCTCGATGGCCTTGGCCGCGACGGCGCTGGTGACCGGCCAGATCAGCCAGCCGGTGAAGGACCGCGCCTGGACGGCCGCGGCACGCATGGTCGCCGCGAACGAGGCGTAGTCCCCCGGCAGGTCGTCGAGCAGCGCGTCCCGCATCAGGTCGCTGCGTTCCCGCAGCGCGAGCGGCGCCAGAGCGGTTTCGGCCGCCCGGAGCGCGGACAGTCGCGCCCGGGGCGAGACGGTCCGCAGGGCCGTGACGAGGGCACGGACGGTGTGGGCGCCGATCAGTTCGTCGGCAAAGGGCATGAGGGGCCTCCGTCGAGGGCCGGCGATCAGGTCGCCGGGTGCAGAGAAGCCAGGTAGGTCAGCGCCTCCGCGCTGCGGCTGCCGGGCTCGGCGGTACCGACGAGCAACTGCTGGCCGGGTGCGTCATGGACATCGAAGGTCTGGTAGGTCAGCTCCACGCGCCCCGCGTCGGGGTGGGTGAACACCTTGACCGCCCGCTCCAGCGCGCCCACCGACTGGTCGTGCCACAGCTGCGAGAACTCCGGCGAGACCTGCAGCAGTTCGTCCACGAGGTCGCCGATCTCGGGATCGCCGGGAAACCGGCCGGCGCTGAGGCGCAGGGCGTGAACCGTGGCCCGCACGACGACGGTCCAGTCGACGAACACGGTCCTGGCCGCGGGGTGGGTGAACAGGATCCGCACCATGTTGCGCATCTCGCCGAACGGGGCCAGCAGCGCCGAGGCCAGGGTGTTGGCCGCCAGGACGTCGAAGGAGGGGCCCAGGACGTAGGCGGCCGAGGCCGGGAACGCGTCGAGCAGTTGCAGCAGCGACGGATGGACCTGGTCACGTCCGCCGTCCGGCCCCAGCCGCGGGTTCAGGCCGGCGAGCCGGAACAGGTGTTCCCTGCCGTCGGCGCTCAGGCGCAGGGCCTGGCCGATGGAGGCCAGGACCTGCGCCGAGGGGTTGCGCTCGCGGCCCTGTTCGAGGCGGGCGTAGTAGTCGGCGCTGACGCCGGCCAGGACCGCCACCTCTTCCCGCCGCAACCCCGCCACCCGGCGGCTCCCGCCCGCGGCGGCGAGCCCCGCGTCGGCGGGATCAAGCCGGGCGCGGTGCGCGCGGAGGAATTCGCCGAGGGGACCGGCCGAGGCTGCGGGCATACCCGTGATGGTAGCCACGGGCACCGGCACGGTGCGGTTCATGCCCGCTGGAACTCCTTCGAGGACAGGCCGTTGATGGTCGTGCTGCCCTGCTGGTAGCCGACCCCGACCGCGTCGAGGAAGGGGTACGGGTAGTCCAGCTGGGGTGTGGTGAGCGCACCGAGTTCGGCGAGGTGCCCGGCCGACAACGTGACCTCGATCGAGGCGAGGTTGTCCTCGAGCTGGCGCAGCGTTCGGGCTCCGACCAGGACCGAGGTCACCTCCCGCTGCTGCCGCACCCACGCCAGCGCCACCGCCGCGACCGTGGTGCCGAGTTCAGCCGCGATCCTCGCCAGCGCGTCGAGCAGGGTGAAGGTCTTCTCCGTCAGCATCGGCGCGGCGTAGCCGGAGCGGCCGGAGTCGGCCACACGGGTGGTCTCCCGCGAGTACTTGCCCGACAGCACGCCGCTGGCCAGCGGGCTCCACGGGGTGATTCCGAGGCCGAACGCGCGGGCAGCGCCGAACTGGTCACCCTCCACGGTGCGGGCCAGCAGCGAATATTCGACCTGCAAGGCCGCGACGTTCTCCCAGCCGCGCAGCGAAGCCGTCGTCACCGCCTGCGCGATCCACCAGGCCGGCGTGTTGGACAGCCCGATCGCGCGAACCTTGCCCGCTCGCACGAGACCGTCCAGGGTGGACAGCGTTTCCTCCACCGGGGTGTGCCGGTCCCACTGGTGCATCCAGTACACGTCGACGTAATCCGTGCCCAGCCTGCGCAGCGACCCCTCGAGCTGGGACATGATCGCCTTGCGACCCGCGCCACCGGCGTTCGGGTCGTCGGGGAACAGGGTGCCGCCGAACTTGGTCGCCAGCACGATCCGGTCCCGCTTGCCGGCGTTGCGGGTGAAGTAGGCGCCCAGCGTTTCCTCGGACGCGCCACCGTTGTACTGGTTCGCGGTGTCCACGAAGTTACCGCCCGCGTCGAGGTAGCGGTCCAGGATCGTGAACGACTCCTCCGGCGCCGAACCCCAGCTGCCGTCGTCGAAGGTCATGGCACCCAGCGCGAGCGGGCTGACACGAAGGCCGGAACGGCCGAGGGTGCGGTACGAGTCGAGCTGCATGAGCGGTCGTCTCCCTGTGAGTCTCCCGGCCGGTGTGCCGGTACCTCGAGACTCCCGTGGCGGACGGTTCCGTGGAAGGACACGGCTTCCTGGGTGCGCCACTCCTAGGAACCGGCACCGGCTTCGGAGCGCGCGACGGTCCCGCGCGGGGCCGGCACTCAGCCGTCGCGCAATGACAGCGCCAGCCGGATGTCGCGGGCATCGGACATGTGCTGTCTGGCGATCAGGCCGGCTTCGGTGCGGTTGCCGGCGCGAACGTGCTCGAGGATCGCCAGGTGCTGTTCGTGCGCGACCTGCCACCGGCCCGGAACGCTGAGCGTCGTCGCGGGCAGTCTCGCGACCTGCATCGTCAGCCGCGCTTGAAGGTCGGCGAGTGCGACGTTGTGCGCGGCCACGGCGAGCGCGTCGTGAAACGCCCGGTTCGCTCGCATCAGATCACCGGGCTCCACCACGGCCGCGTCGAGCCGCCCCTCGGCCTCGAGCAACTGCTCCATCCGCAACAGGTCCAGCTCACCACGACGCTCGGCGGCATCCTCGGCGATCGCCTGCTCGAGCCAGGTCCGCGCGCGGTAGATGTCGTTGATCTCCTCGGGAGTCCTCGTCCGCAACCGCGCTGTGGTGCCATTGCGCTCGATCAGCCCATCCTGTTCCAGACGCACCAGGGCTTCGCGAACCGGGGTCCGGCTGACCCCGTAGCGAGCACTGAGCGCGTGCTCGGAAAGCCGGTCATCGGCAGTGAGCCGGCCGGACAGGAGATCCTCACAGATCCTGTCGTGCAGGGGCCGCCTCGACTCGTCGGCCTGCTCACTCGCTGTCATCGTCACCTCCGCGGCGAGTGTAGCGCCGCCGAGGTGCCGCTCAGGCGTGCGCATCGACTGCACGCGGACGCTCTTCCCTCCGCTCGGCGGTCACCGCGTCCGGGGCGAAGCGTGCGGCGATTGCACTGATCAGAGCTGTTGCGATCATGTACCCGGCGAACGCCCACGGGCGGCCGGACTGAGCCGACACCAACGCGGTGGCGATCATCGGCAGCGGCCCACCGAAGAGCGCCCCGGCGACCTGGACACCGAGGGACAGCCCGGTGTAACGGACCCGCGCCGGGAACAGTTCCGAAAAGAAACTCGGCTGGGTGCCGTAAACCGCGCCGTGCGCGATACCGAAGGACACCGCCATCGCAACGGTGAGCAGGAGCCCGGAGCGCTGGTCGAGCAGCCAGAAGAACGGCACGGCCGTGACAGCCAGAGCCAGCAAGCCGCCGATGTAGATCGGCCGCCGTCCGACCCGGTCGGACAGGGCCGCGAACACGGGCATGGCCACCACCTCGACAGCGGCACCGATCGCGACCGCCAGGAGGACGGTGGTGCGGTCGAAGCCGAGGGTCGCCGTCGCGTACGACAGGACGAAGGTGGCGAAGGTGTAGAAGAAGGTGTTCGGGCCCATGTGCGCCAGGATCAGCAGAACGACCTGGCGGGGATGCCGCCGGACGGTCTCGGCCAGTGGCGTCCGGGCCACCTCACCCGCCGCCTTCGCCTCCGTGAAGACCTTGCTCTCGGTGACACCGAGGCGGATGAACAGTCCCACCACCACCAGCACGATGCTCACCAGGAACGGAATCCTCCAGCCCCAGCTCAGGAACTGCTCGTCCGGCAGACCGCCGATCGCGAGGAAGACCACCACCCCGGCGATCAGGCCGAGCGGCACTCCCATTTGCGGCCAGCAGGCCCACAACCCGCGACGCCCGGCGGGGCTGTGCTCGAAAGCCATCACGACGCCGCCGCCGTACTCACCCCCCACCGCGAACCCCTGCAGGACTCGCAGGGTGACCAGAGCGATCGGGGCGGCGACCCCGATGTCGGCGAAAGTCGGCAGCGCGCCGACGAGTGTCGTCGACAGGCCCATCAGGAGCAGCGAAACCACGAGCATCTGCTTGCGGCCGATCCGGTCACCGAAGTGCCCGGCGATGATGCCGCCCAGCGGGCGTGCCAGCCAGCCCACGGCGAAGGTCGCGAAGCTCAGCAAGGTGCCGACGACCGGGGAGAAATCGGGGAAGAACAGCTGATCGAAGACCAGGGCCGCGGCGGTGCCGTAGATGAAGAAGTCGTACCACTCCACAGTGGACCCGATCAGGGAGGCGACGGCGACGCGTCGGCTTGAGGCGGGGATCACGGGCATCGTTGTCCTTTGAACCGTTGAACCGGAGAGCTGAAACCTGTATACAGGTGCATGGCATGACATACAAGAGCCCCACCCGAGGAGTAGGTGTGTTCACCGAGCTCGACGAAGCGCAACAGGACTTCGCGCAGTCCGTGCGGGCCTTCGCCAGGAAGCATCTGGCGGACGGCGCGCTGACCAGAGCGCACGATCCGGCGTTCCCCTGGGACGTGGCCGAGCTGTTGGCCGGCCAGGGACTGCTCGGCCTCGCTCTCCCGGAAACCGACGGGGGCCAGGGTGGGTCCCTCATCGACGCGATCATCGCCATCCAGGAGGTCGGCGCGGTCTGCCCCAAGAGCGCGGACATCGTCCAGGCGGGCAACTTCGGTCCACTCCGGACCTTCGCCGAATACGCCACCGCGGACCAGAAGCGCCGCTGGCTACCCGGCCTACTGGCCGGCCGCGCGCTGATCGCACTCGGCATGAGCGAGCCCGAGGCCGGATCCGCGGTCACCGACCTGACGACGACCGCGCGGGAGGACGGGGACCACTACGTCCTCGACGGGACGAAAATCTGGTCCACCCACAGCGTCGACGCCGACCTCTTCCTCGTCTACGTCCGGTTCGGACCGGGCGTAGGTGGCATCGGTTCCGTTCTCGTGGAACGGGGCACCCCCGGCCTGAGCCACGGCGAGCCATCGGAGTACATGAGCGGCGAACGGTGGGCGCAGCTGTACTTCGACGGCTGCCGCATCCCGAAGGACAACGTCCTGCTCGGCGCGGGCGGGTTCAAGAAGCAGATCAGCGGCTTCAACGTGGAGCGTCTCGGCAACGCGGCCAGGTCGCTGGCCCTCGGTCGGCTCGCTTTCGACACGGCCAGGGAACACATTTTGGGACGTGTCCAGTTCGGCCGCCCTCTGGCCGAGTTCCAAGGACTGCAGTGGAAGGTCGCGGAAGTGGCCGTCGCCCTCGACTCGGCGCAGATGCTCCTGGCCCGTGCGGCACAGCCCGCCGGGGGCGGGCTGCCGACCGCCTACGACACGGCGGTCGCCAAACTCGCCGCCAACGAGGCCGGTTTCCGCGCCGCGAACGAGGCCGTACAGCTCATGGGTGCCATGGGCTACAGCAAGGAGAGCCTGGTCGAGTACTGCCTGCGGCGCACCCGCGGTTGGATGATCGCCGGCGGCTCGCTCGAGATCCTGAAAAACCGGATCGCCGAGGAAGTTCTGGGGCGCCGGTTCAGTCAGCGGTCCGGCCGATGACGGCGGTGGAACGAGCTCCGCTGACCGATCACCCCCTCGCGCAGGCGTTGTTCGCGCCGCGCAGTGTCGCGCTCGTCGGCGCCAGCTCGGATCCGGTCAAGGCCTCCTCTCGCCCCTTGGGCTACCTGCGCCGGGATGAGTTCCCCGGCTCCGTCTACCCCGTCAACCGGCGTGGCGGGATGATCAACGGCGAGCCGGTGTACCGGGCGCTCGACGAGCTGCCCGAGGTTCCCGAGCACGCGTTCCTGATGACTCCCACAGCGGCCGTCGTCGACACGGTGGAGCAGTGCGGCCGTGCCGGTGTCCGCGTCGTCACCGTGCTCACCGGCGGCTTCGCCGAAAGCGGCGTGGACGGGGCCGCTCGCGAACGAGCGCTCCGAGAGGTGGCACTGGCCTACGGGGTGCGGGTACTCGGGCCGAACAGTCTCGGTGTCGTCAACCCGCATGCCCGCCTCGCCCTCACGGCCAACGCGGCGTTCAGCGAACCGGACGTACCGCGTGGCGGGATCATGGTGGCGTCGCAGTCGGGCAGCCTGCTGGGTGCGCTGTTGTCCCGGGGTCGCGACCGCGGTCTGGGTTTCGCCCGCATGGTCTCCACCGGTGGGGAAACCGACCTGTCACTGGGCGAAGTCTGCGAGTCGACGGTCGGCGACGACGAAGTGACCGGTTACCTGCTGTTCCTGGAATCGCTGCGACACGCCGGCCGGTTACGGCAGTTCGCCCGGGCCGCCGCGGATCGCGGGAAGCCCGTTGTCGCCTACAAACTGGGCCGGTCCGCGGTCGCCGCCGAGCTCGCGCAGTCGCACACCGGCGCTCTGGCCGGCGAGGACGATGTCGCGGATGCCTTCCTCGCCGACTGCGGCATCGCCCGCGTCTCCACACTGGACGGACTGCTGGAGGTACTCCCCCTGCTGCGCAGGGTGCGGCCCCGGGAGCGGGGTGCCCCCGCGCGCCGAGTCGGTGTGCTGACCACCACCGGCGGCGGCGCGGCCATGGTGGTCGACCAGCTCGGCCTCCGGGGCGTTGAGGTCGCAGCTCCCTCGGACGACACCCGGCGCCGCCTCGCCGCGGCCGGGGTCGAGGCCGAGCCGGGTGCCATTGTGGACCTGACTCTGGCCGGAACCCGGCCGGAGATCATGGGCACGGCGGTTGACGTTCTCGGCAGCGCGCCGGAGTTCGACCTTCTCGTCACGGTGGTCGGCAGCTCCGCCCGGTCGCAGCCCGAACTCGCGGTCGCGCCGCTGGTCGAACGCGCCGCCCCTGGCGTCCCGCTGGCCGCGTTCGTCGTGCCCAGCGCTCCGCAGGCCCTGTCCATGCTGGCCGCGGCCGACGTGCCGGCCTTCCGCACTCCCGAGTCGTGCGCCGACGTCGTCGCCGCGGCGCTGTCCCGCCCGGCACCCCGGCAGACCCGCACCGGGCGCCCGGACCACGCGCCGGCGCACCTGCTGGACGAGGCGAATTCCTACCGCAGGCTGGCCGACCTGGATGTCCCGGTCGCCCCGTACGTGGTGATGCCGGTGCGCGGACCGGTGCCCGACGGGCTGCGGTACCCGGTGGCGGTCAAGGCGCTGTCCGCGGACCTACCCCACAAGTCCGACGCCGGCGGAGTCGTACTCGGTGTCAGCGGGCCGGACGAGGTCGCAGCCGCGGCCGCCCGGATCCGCGACGCGGTCGCGCTGACCGGCGTGGAGCTCGACCGGGTCCTGGTGCAGCGCATGGTCCCGGCACTGGGCGAAGTTCTCGTCGGGTACCGGGTGGATCCTCAGGTCGGGCCGCTCGTTCTCGTCGCGGCCGGGGGTGTACTGGCCGAACTGCACCGTGATCGCGCGGTGCGCATGGCACCGGTCGATCCGGCGACCGCCCGTGAAATGCTCGACGAAGTGACCTCACTGCAGGCGCTGCGTGGGTTCCGCGGCGCGCCGGAGGGTGATCTCGACGCTCTCGTGGACCTGGTGGTGCGGTTGTCCGCTCTGGCCGGCAGCGAGGATGTCCTGGAAGCGGAACTGAACCCGGTCCTGGTCGCCCGGGCCGGTGACGGAGTGACGGCGGTGGACGCGGTGGTCCGCGTGCGCACCGGAGGATCGAAGGAGGGGCAATGACGCCCGCGAGACTGCAAGAGCTCGTGAATGCCGACCCCGCGCTCGTGCGGCGGGGGCGCCTGGTGAGCGGGGCGGTGCGGATCGATGTCGGCGATGAACAGTGGTTCCTCGACATCTCGCGAGGACGGGTGGAGAGCGCCCGCTACGGGCCGTTGGTCATGCCCGCCACGCGCCTGCGCTTCGCCGCCTCGGCGGCGGAGTGGACGGCGTTCTGGGAAGCCCGGCCACGGCCTGGTCATCACGACCTGATGGCCCTGCTGAGGCGGCGCACCCTGCGGGTCGAAGGAGACGTGCATCTGTTCATGTCCCACCTGCGCTATTTCAAGGATCTGCTGGAAAAGCCGAGGCCGGCCGTGAGGAGTGCCGCATGACCGCGTTCGTGGAGCCGATCGTCGGACGCTACGTCCACATGGACCTTCCCGGCGGCCGCTTCCGGATCCACGTCGAGGAAGCCGGCGACGGGCCCGTTCCGTTGCTGTGCCTGCACACCGCGGGATCCGACAGCAGGCAGTACCGCCACCTGCTCAACGATCCGCAGGTCACGTCACGGTTCCGGGTGATCGCCTTCGACATGCCCTGGCACGGCCGGTCATCGGTGCCCGCCGACTGGCGCGACGTCGAGTACGAGCTCACCTCCGACGACTACACCGCGATGGTGCTCGGGGTGAGTGACGCGCTCGGTCTCGACCGGCCCGTGGTGATGGGCTGTTCGATCGGCGGCCGCATCGTGCTCAGGCTGGCGCGCGAGCACCCTGATCGTTTTCGAGCGGCGATCGGCCTGCAGTCAGGAGCGGCCGTCGCGCCCTACTACGACCGCGACTACCTGCACCGCCCCGACGTCCACGGTGGCGAGGTGTGCGCCGCGGTCGTGTCCGGCCTCGTCGGTCCTGCCGCTTCCCCACAGGACCGCGCCGAAACGCTCTGGCACTACGCACAGGGAGGACCTGGGGTCTTCAAGGGCGACTTGCACTTCTACAAGGACGAGGCGGACAGCCCCGGCCAGCTCGCCGCGATCGACACCGGACGCTGCCCCCTCTACCTCTTGACCGGCGAGTACGACTACTCGTGCCTGCCCGAGGACACTCTCGCCGTCGCCAAGGCGGTTCCCGGGGCGACCGTAGTGATCATGGAGGGCCTCGGGCACTTCCCGATGAGCGAGGACCACACCGCGTTCATGACGCATCTCGGGCCCGTGCTCGACGAGATCGCGGTGGCGGGGCGATGAGCACCCCCGACCTGGCGTCCTACATCGGCGGGACATGGACCCACGGCACCGGCACAACATCGGTGGCGGTGACCAATCCCGCGACCGGGCAGGCTGTCGGTGACCTGCCTCTGCTGGCCGGGCGGGATCTCGATGCCGCCCTCGACGCCGCCCACGACGCCTCCCTGCGCTGGCGGAACACCTCACCACTGCGCCGTGGCGAGATCCTGCGCACGGCTGCCGCGCTGGTGCGTGAACGGTCGGCGGAGATCACCGCGGCGATCAGCCTGGAACTGGGCAAACCCCTGCGCGAGGCACGGGTGGAGGTGCGCACTGCGGCCGAGCACATCGAGTGGGCCGCCGAGGAGGGGCGGCGGACCTACGGGCGGGTCATCCCGGGCCGCGAACCCGGTGCGGTGCTGAGCACCCGCCTGGAGCCGCTCGGTCCGATCGCCGGATTCGCCCCCTGGAACGCACCGGTGATCACGCCGGCGCGCAAGATCAGCGGAGCGCTCGCCGCCGGATGCACCATCGTGCTCAAACCCGCTGAGGAGACACCCTCACCAGCGCTTCACCTGGTGCACGCGTTCGAGGACGCGGGGCTGCCCCCGGGCGTGCTCAACGTCGTGTTCGGCGAGCCGGCGGAGGTCAGCCGGAGGCTGCTGAACTCCCCTGTCATCAAGGGCTCCACGTTCACCGGGTCGACCGCGGTCGGCAAGCAACTTCTGGCGCAGGGAGCGTCCACGGTGACCCAGATGATCATGGAGCTGGGCGGGTACGCGCCGGTGTTCGTCCTCGCCGACGCCGATCCAGCCGGTGTGGCCGACACGGCGGTGATCGCGACCATGCGCAACTCCGGTCAGGTCTGCACGTCACCCAGCCGGTTCTACGTGCACCACACGATCTACGAGGAGTTCGTGGCACGATTCGCCGAGCGGGCGGAGGCGATGCGGGTCGGCGACCCCTTCGACGAGCAGGTCGACATGGGACCGGTCGCGACAGCCGGCCGGATCGAGGCGATGGCGCGGCTCACCGAGGACGCCACGCGCCGTGGCCTGCGGGTCGCCGCAGGGGGAACCACGGTCGACCGGCCCGGCTTCTTCTGGCGTCCGACGCTGCTGGCCGGCGCCGGGGACGACGCCGCGATCGCGAACACCGAGCCTTTCGGTCCGATGGCGGCTGCCACCCCGTTCACCGACCTCGGCGCCGCCATCGACTCGGCGAACCGGTTGCCGTTCGGCTTGGCGGCTTACGTCTGGTCGAACGACCTGGCCGCGGTGCACCGCCTCACCGACGCGCTGAACGCCGGTTCGGTATCGGTCAACCGATGGCAGGCGTCTCTTCCCGAGACGCCGTTCGGCGGTGTCGGCGAAAGCGGTCTCGGCTCCGAGGGCGGGATCGAGGGCCTGCGGGCGTTCCAGCGGATCAAGTTCGTCAACCAAGGATGACAAGGGAGTCTGCGCTGAAGACAGAGTCACGGGACGTATCAGGACCGATCAGCTATCAGGTGATGGATGGCGTGGCCGTGGTCCGCATCGACAACCCTCCTGTCAACGCCAGCACGGCCGCGGTGCGGGCCGGACTGCTGAGCGCGGTCCGTGCCGCGGCGCGCGATGACGCGGTCACCTCGGTCGTCCTCATCGGCACCGGGAACACGTTCGTGACCGGATCGGATCTCCGCGAGTTCGACGGTCCGCTTCCCCGGCCCCAGCTGCCCGAGGTCACCGCGGCGATCGAGGTCTGCGCCAAGCCGGTGGTGGCCGCGATGGCCGGCCCGGTCCTCGGCGGCGGCTTCGAACTTGCCCTCGCCTGCGATGCCCGGGTGGCCGCGCGCTCGACGAGCGTCGGCCTGCCCGAGGTCGGTCTCGGCATGTTGCCCGGCGCCGGCGGCACCCAGCGCCTGCCCCGGCTCGTCGGGATGGCCCGGGCGCTGCACCTCGTGTGTTCCGGTGAGCGGTTGGCCGCCGGGCAGGCTCGGGAGGCCGGTATCGTGGATGCGCTGGCGGAGGAGGACCTCCTGGGCGCGGCGATGGCGTTCGCGCGCACCGCGGTGAAACGCAACCTTCTCGACCGCCCCGTGGTCGCCGATCCGCCTGGCTCGGTAGAAGAAGCGGTGCGTCGCGCTCTGGCGGCAGGTGAGGGACGACCGCAGGTGGTGGCGGCGACGGGGGCGGTGCTCATGTCCGGAGCGGTCCCGGCCCGCATCGCACTCGCGCACGAGCGAGCCGAGTTCGACAGGCTGCGCACGAGCGGGGAAGCCCGCGCCCTGCGCCACCTTTTCTTCGCCGAGCGCTCCGCGACGCGCGAACACCGGTGGCACCGGACATCCACCGGGCACACACAGCCGATCGCCGTGATCGGGGCCGGAGCCCAGGGCGTGGGCATCGCGCGGACCCTCCTCCGCACGGGCCATTCGGTCGTTCTGGTCGACACCTCCCGCGAAGGGCGGGACCGGGGTACCACCGCACCAGAAGCCGGGCAGCGAACCGGTTCGATCACCACGACCACCGAGCTCGGTGACGCTTCGCACTGCGGGCTCGTGATCGACTCGATCGTGGACGACCTGGGCGCCGTGAAGAAGCGGGTCCTCCACGATCTAGGAGAGCTCCTGCCGACCCACACGGTCATCGCGTCCCACCCGTGCGACCTCGGCCTCGACGAACTGGCGGGCGAGGTGCCCGAGCCGAGCCGGGTCGTCGGCATGCACTTCGTCCCGCCCGTCCACGCAACCGGAGTCGTCGAGGTCGTCCGCGGCGCTCGAACCAGCCCGGCCACGATCGCGCGGGCGGTCGACCTGATCCGGGCGATGGGAAAGGTGCCGGTGGTAAGCGCCGCGGGGGCCGGCTCCCTCGGCGGCCGGGTGTGGCGCGCCTACCGCACCCAGTGCGACAACATGCTGGCCGAGGGCGCGCCCGGAGACCAGATCAACCGTGCACTGCGCGCGTTCGGCATGGCGACGGGACCGTTCGAGGGCAACGGCGTGGTCGTCGACGGCGGAGCCCGCCGGCCATTCACCGACGAGGAGATCGTCCGCCGCGCCGTCCTCGCGATGGCGAACGAAGCTACCCGTCTGGTGGACGCGGGCATCGCCACTCGCGCATCCGATGTGGATCTGCTGATGACCCTCGGCTACGGCTTTCCGCGCCACCACGGCGGCCCGGCGTTCTGGGCCGCCGTGGCCACGGAGAAACCCACAGACCCCTCCGACGCGCCGGGAGCCGGATCCCTTGGCGCGGATCGCGGCCGTCCTCAAGAGCGGGCGGACGGCGCCTGATCCGCGTGCACCGGCGTTCGCCGGACACGGCCACGGCGGTGGCGGGACGCAGATCCGTCCACTGTGGCCGCAACGCCAAGCCGGCTGACTCGACGTGCTCGGCGCGAACGCCGGCAGTGGCAGCTAAGCGATCCTGTTCGAAACCCCGAAGGGGTCCGCGACAAGACGTTCGGCACTCGCCGAGGATCGGCCGTGATCAGTGCGGTCGCACACTGAAGGAATCCCCTTGACGCGCTCGATGAGCCCGGCGACCCCGAGGTGCTGCGCCGTCGCGAGTACGCGCTGGAGATCGTGCCCGCCTGCCCGGGACTGGACGCCCAGACAGCCGCGGCGGCATGGGTCGCCTACTTCGCGCCTACGGCGGCCTTGTGCTCAGCGGCGGCCTGACGGAGGTGATCACGTCGTCCTCGCGCCGTCGGCCCCACCCCAGGACCGACCGGGGCTCGACGGCCCCGACGCCATGGACGGCCCACCTGCGCCGAGTCAAACCGCCAGTTCAGCAAGGTCCTCATCGAGATCGGAGCGTGACTGTGCAGTTCGGACTGTTCGGTGTCAACCTATTCACCGGAGCCGGCGCCGCCGGTGCCCGCCACATCGCGGTTCTGGCCGAGGAACTCGGCCTCGAATCACTCTGGGCCGTGGACCGCATCGTCCTGCCCTCGGGATACGAGACCGGCTATCCCTACGACGAGTCCGGCAAGGTCATGGGCGGACAGGAGGAGTTCGACGTCGCCGACCCACTCGTCTGGCTCACCTTCGCCGCTGCGGTCACCGTGCGGATCAAGCTGGCCACGGGTGTGGCGATCCCGCCGTTGCGCAACCCGGTGGTGCTGGCCAAGCAAGTCGCGTCCCTGGACGCGCTCAGCGCCGGGCGCGTGCTGCTCGGCGTTGGCATCGGCTGGCTCGAAGAGGAGTACCAGGCAGTCGGCGTGCCCTGGTCCGATCGCGGCCGCCGGCTCGACGACTACGTCGAGGCGCTGCGCGCACTCTGGCGCGACACCCGGGCAACCGTCCACAACGGACATGTCGATTTCGACAACGCGATCAGCCTCCCCCACCCCACCGGCGGCTCCGTGCCCGTGGTGGTCTCGGGCAACACCCCGCGCGCGGCCCGGCGCGCGGCCCGGCTCGGCGACGGGTTCTTCCCCGCCGCGAAGACACCCGCCGAGCTGGCGCCGCTTCTCGAAATCCTCCGCACCGAAAGCCAGGCGGCCGGCGGGGACCCGGACGCCATCGAGATCACGGTTTCCTACGCCGGTGAGCCCGCCGCGCTCGACCCGGCTGCCGACGGTTTCCAGAACGCCTTCGACGATCTGTCGGAACTGTCCGAACGATTCGAGAAGCTGGGCGTAGCGCGTGTGCTGTTGCCCGCCCTTCCCGAACACGCGCTGCGCGCGGTGGCCGAGGGCCTCGCCGATCGGTTCGGGCCGGCCTGATCGAAGGCTGCCCCCGCCAGTCCGTTCCGTCCGCGCGACCAGGGCGGCGGGGGGCGCGCTGGCGGTAGCGGTCGAAGCGTGGTGTCGACGGCCTGGTCGTCACCGGCGCGCACCCCTACCGGCTGCTCGACCCGGTCGTCGCCCTCAGCACCGCCGCGGCACCACACGGAACCTGCGTCGCGCCACCGGGGCGAGCATCGACTGGAACCGAGGAGATGGAGCCACGGAACCAACCTCGAACGCGCGGCGAACGACAGCGCCGAGTACCACGGGGATTTCGTCGGCTTCGCACCCATGAGCTCCCGCTCGTGCTCGTCAGTCCTGCGCGGTCAGGATGTGGATGGAGCAAGCCCCGTTGTCGACACCGTAGATGCCGCCGCCGGTCGTGTGCGCGAGGGCGACCTGCGCACCGGGCACCTGCAGGGCGCCCGCGGCACCGGTGAGCTGCCAGTACGCCTCGGCGAGCTGGCTGGCACCGGTGGCGCCGACCGGGTGGCCGCGGGACAGCAGCCCACCGCTGGGACTGACCGCGACCCGGCCGTCGCGGTGGAACTCCCCGCCCGCCACCGCCCGGTGGGCGGTCCCGCGGTCGGCGAGACCGAGGGCCTCGGCGTGCAGGAGCTCGGCGATGGCGAACGCGTCGTGCAGCTCGACGACGTCCAGGTCCGCCGGGCCCAGCCCGGCCATGTCGTAGGCGGCCTTGGCGGAGCGCTCGGTGATCTCCGGCCAGGTCATGTCCCGGAATGAGGTGTGAAACCTCCCGGACCGGATGACGCTGGCCCGGATGAGGGTGCGGGGCGTCCCGAGGTCGCGGGCGAACCCCTCGCTGGTGAGCAGCACCGCGGCCGCGCCGTCGGTGTTGGGACAGCAGTGCATCAGCCGCAAGGGATCAGCGACCAGACGGGACGCGCCGGCATCCGCGGCCGTGACCTCCTTCTGGAAGTGCGCGCGCGGGTTGCGGGCCCCGTTTCCGCGGTTCTTGACCGTGACGTTGGTGAGGTCGGCAACGGTCGCACCGGTTTCGTGCAGATACCGCTGCGCTCGCATGGCATAGGCGGCGGGCATCACCTGCCCCTGGTCGACCTCCACGTCGGCGCTGGTCAGTGGCAGGGCGCCACTGCCGAAAGCGGTCAGGTTCTCGGCCCCGGCAACCAGCACGCAGTCGTACACACCGGCTGCGATCGCCTGCCAGGCGAGGTGGGCCGCGGCCCCGCTGCTGGCGCACGCGTTCTCGACGGTGAACACCGGCGGGCCTGAGATGCCGGCCCGCTGCAGCACCCGCTGGGCGAGGAGAGACCCGCCGTAGACGGAGCCGACGAAGCCCGCCTCGACGGAGTCCGGCGACAGTCCGATGCCGCGCAACAGGTTTCCCGCGGCGCTGCCGCCGAGTTCCGGTGCGGAACGGTCGGGCTGCTTGCCGAACGGGGCAACCGCGGCGGCGACCACGTAGACCGGCCTCATCGGTCGATCCCCGGCGCATCCGCGGCGCGGACGCGGTAGGACCACAGCTCGACCTCGCCGGTGGTCCCGATGGGCCCCACGGTGAAGGTCACCCGCGTGCCGGGGGTCAGCGCCTCGGGCTTCGACGGGTCGGCGGGGTCGGTGTGGGTCAGCACCCGGACCCCGTCGACATCAACGTATGACAGCACGTAGGGCGTGGCGAACCCGGGCGCGCCGATGCGGACCACGGTCGAGGCGTACGCGATGCCACCCCTCCCCGCCTCGACGTGATCAAGCTCGTCGTGAGCGCAGGCGGCGCAGATCTGGCGTTGCGGGAACCACCGTCGCGTGCAGCGCGGGCACACGGAGATGGTGAGGATCGGCGTGCCGTCCGGGCGGATACCGCCGGCTCCGACGATCCTGCGGTCCGTACCCGCGGAGGTGGTTTCTGTACGGGTCGTCAAAGCTCGCTCCTCTCGGGCCTGGTGACCGGGAACCCCCGGCCGGCCAAGCAATGGACGTCGCCATCCACCACGTCCGCGGACGTGGTGGATGGCGACGGGTGCGGAGGGCGCCGTCATCCGCTGACCACGGCCTCCTGCCCCAGCAGCGCGGCCTCACGCAGGATGGGCAGGATGATCTCCCTGAACCGCTCCGGATTCTCCGACATCGGAAAGTGCCCCATGCCCGGCATCGGCAGGAAGTGTGAGCCCTCGACCTCGGCCGCCAGCTGCGCACCGGCCGTCGGCGGTGCCGACCAGTCGTACTCGGCGCTGAGGATCCACACGCCGATCGCGGAGGTGTCGATGTTGCGCGCGGTGTCGGTGAGGTCGTGGCCGACCATGTAGTACTCGAGGTCGCCCTTGAACACCGGCGGGGCGCCCTGACTGTAGACCCAGGCCGTCTCGCGCACGAACCTTTCGGGACTCTCCGGGGAGCACAGGGTGAACATGATCGCGGGCTTGGTGTCGTTGCCGATCTCCGGGTGGTACAGCCAGGGAAGGATGCGCTCCATCCCGTGTGAGTGCAGCGCGGCCTCGATGCCCACCACCGCGCGATAACGTCCGGGATGGTTCAGCGCGATGTCGGCCGCGAGGTGCCCGCCCATCGAGCAACCCATGTAGATGGGCCGCTCCAGCTCAAGAGCGTCGGCCAGCGCCACGTGGAACGCGAGGAGAAACTCCTCGGTCAGGGTGTACTCGGTCGTCCACCACTGCTCGCCGGCCGGGGGAAGCGACTTGCCGTGGTAGGGCAGGTCGGCCGCGATCAGCCGGAACTGGCCGGCGAGCTCAGTGTCCTCCATGAGGTGGCGCCACTGCCGGTTGTCGCATCCGGCCGTGTGCTGCAGGACCACGGGTGTGCCGGACCCCGCCTCCTCGAAGTAGACGCGGTACTCGACACCCTGCACGGTCAGGTAGACGTAGCGTCCCGTCACGCCGGCGAAGCGGTTCATATCGCGACCTCCTGCCCGGCCACGACCTGCGCGAGAACCTCGCGCGTCCGCCGGATGGCGGGGTAGTAGGCCATGATCATCTTCATGTTCCCCTCGATCCGGAAACCGTGGTACAGCATCGCGGCGTAATAGTCCTGGTAGAAGGGCGGCGGCACCGGCGCCAGGAGCGCGCCCCAATGCTCGTCGGTCCCGGCGAGCTGGAAGTCCCAGGTGTCGAAGGGGGTGGCTGCCGTGTCGACGGTGACCACCTCTCCGTCGACGAGCCGCACGAGCAGGTTCTGGGTATCTGTCACGACGCGGAACTGGGTGTTCCAGAACCGCGCCTGGAGTCGGAACTCGGGGTCGGCGTTCAGCGCTTCCCGCAGGCGATCTTCGTTGATCTCCATGATTCCTCTGATTCCTCGGCTCACAGTGGTGATGCGCCGCGCATCCCGTCACGGAGTTGCCGTGTCCGGGTCGGTGCGGCCGCGGCACGCCTGCTGCGTGTCACGTCAATCGAGCGGACTCGCCTCGTGCGAGCGACTCGCCGCGATGGCAGAACCCGTGCGGCGACTCAGTTCCATCGACTCCTCCCAGGAGGCGTTCACCATCGCGCGGAACGCGCGCTTTCCCCAGTCCAGCGTGGTCGCGTCGAACGTCGCGATGCGCTCGGCGAGCTCGAACGCCCTTGGCAGGAGCTGGTCGTCGGCCACCACCTCGTTGACCATTCCCATGCGCAGGGCTGTCCGGGCGTCCACCCGCTTCGCCAGGAAGATGAGTTCGGCGGCATGCTTCGGCAGGACTCTGTTGATCAGCGAGGGACCGGACAACGCCGTCCAGGCACCGAACGCCATCTCGGGTGTACCGATTGAGGCGGCCTCAGCGGCGATCGCCAGTTCACAGTTGTGCACGAGCGTCGAGCCTCCGCCCAGTGCGAACCCGTTGACCGCGGCGATGAAGAGGGCCGGATGCCTGCGGATCTCCTCGTTGCACTCCGCCCAGCTCCCGATGCTCGCGCTGGCCCGGCGTCCCGGCTGTGCCGCCGGTGGCGCCTCGGTGAGGTCGATGCCGGAACAGAAGCTCGTTCCCACTCCGGTCAGGACCACGACTTTCTTCTCGTGGACTTCGCGCAACGCCTCGCGGAGGCGGCGTTGCGCCGCCCTGTTCATGGCGTTGCGTTTGTGTGGCCGGTTGAGGGTGATCAGCGCCCAGTCGCCGTGGTCCTCCACCAGTACGAGCTCGTCGTCGGACGTGGTGCCGGCCTCCCGGGGCACCGGCGAACGGTTGGCGTTCACGACGCGACCCCGCTCCTGGCGAATGCGGACCGCCCGCGCGCGAGTCCGTCACGGACATCGGCTCCGTGCTCGTCGAGCAGGGGTGCACGCGTGTCCGGCCTCGCCGGGGTCCGAGAGAACTTCAACGGCTGACCGGCCACTCCGAGGGTGCCGCTGACACCGGGGTGTTCCAACTGGATCACCATGTCGCGAGCGGCGACGTGCGGATCGGCCGTGATCTCCGCGGCGTCCCGCACGGCACCCACTGGCACCTGGCCTCCGAGCACGCCGAGGATCTCGTCCTTGGTGCGGCCGGCCGTCCACCCGGCCAGGGCTTCGAACACCTCGTCCCGCCGGGCGACGCGAAGGACGTTGGTGGCCAGCCCGGGGTCGGCACCGAGGTCGGGCCTGTCTATCAGGTCGCAGAGGGTGCGCCATCGGTTGTCACCGGGTGCGGCGATCGCGACCCAGCCGTCCTGGGCGGGCAGGATATCGAACGGACTGAGCAGCGGATGGCGGTTGCCTTCGGGTCTGGGCACGGCGCCGGTGTAGGTGTGCTGATAGATGATGCGTTCGCACAGGGCGAGGATCGCGTCGTACATCGCCACGTCGACGAACTGGCCCAGGCCCGTGCCACGGGCCTCGTAGAGCGCCGAGGTGACGCCCAGGGCGAGCATGGTGCCGGGGTAGATGTCGCCGATCCCCGGGCCGACCTTGATCGGGTCCCCGTCCTCGGTTCCGGTGATGCCCATGAGCCCGGCCATCGCCTGCACGACGACGTCGAACGCCGGCCACTCCAGGTACGGGCTCTTTCCAGACCTCACGTCACCGAAGCCACGCACCGCGGCGTAAACCAGCCGGGGATTGTCCGCTGCGAGCGTTTCGTAGGACAGCCCCAGACGCTCCATCACCCCGTGGGTGAAGTTCTCGACCAGCACATCCGCTTCTGCCACCAACTGCCGGAGCGCGACGACACCTTCGCGTGTTTTCAGGTCGAGGACGATACTGCGTTTTCCCCGGTTGACACTCTGGAAGTACCCGCCGAACGCGCACATCGTGTCGCCCGCCGGAAATGGTCCGGAGCGCCGGGCCATGTCTCCTGCGGGCGGTTCGACCTTGAGGACGTCGGCACCGAGATCAGCGAGCAGCATGCAGGTGTAGGGGCCGGCCAGGGCGTGGGTGAGATCGACGACGCGGACGCCGTCGAGCGGACCGCCGGTCACAGCGCGGCCGCCTGTTCCAGGATCGGCAGGAAGTGCTTCTTGAACACCTCGGGGTTCTCCGACATCGAGAAGTGACCGACGCCGTCGATGTGGGTGTACGTGGCACCCTCGACCTCGGCGGCGAGCGCCGCGCTGCCGGCCGGCGGGGACGGCCAGTCGTACTCGGTGCTGACGACGTGCAGGGCCGTCCGCGACGTGTCGATCGTCTTCGCCGTCTCGGTGAGGTCGTGCTCACTGAAGTAGTAGTGCACATCGCCACGGAGCACCGGAGGCGCGCCCTGGCTGTAGATGTAGGCGGTCTCGCGCTTGTAGGCCTCGGGGCTCTGCGGGGCGCACCCGGTGTACATCATCGCGGGCTTGGAGTCGTTGGAGATCCGCGGGTGGTGGAACCAGGCAGCGAAGCGGTCCGCGCCGTGCGTGGCGATCGCGGCCCCGAAGCCGATCGCCGCCCGGAAGAGCCCCGGGTGGTGCAGCGCGAGGTCGGGAGCGAGGTGGCCGCCCAGCGAGACACCGGCGTACACCGGCCGGTCGAGCTCGAGCGCCTCGACCAGCGCGGCGTAGAACGCGAGGAGGAAGTCGAGGCGGAGTTTGTACTCCTCGGTCCACCACTGCTGCGACACGGGGGGCAGCGAACGGCCGTGGAACGGGAGGTCGACGGCGATCAGGCGGTAGCGGGAGGTGAAGTCGGGATCCTCGAGGAGATGCCGCCACTGCCGTCCGTCGCAGCCCGCGGTGTGCTGGAGGACCACGGGAACGCCATGGCCCGCCTCCTCGAAGTAGACCCGGTACTCGACGCCCAGGACATCGAGGTAGAGGTAGCGGCCGGTGATATCGGCCAGCCGGCTGTGCCGCGCCTCCGGCGCGCTCGTGGGCCCGCTCATGCCGGCACCTCCGACCCCGCCACGGCGCGGAAGATGTCGCCGAGCCTGCGGATCGCCGGGTAGAAGGCCATAATCATCTCCATGTCACCCTCGATGCGGAAGCCGTGGTGGACCATCGCCGGGTAGAAGTCGTGGTAGAACGCCGGTGGTTGTGGGGTGAGCAGCAGATCCCACAGCTCGTCGGATCCCGCGAGCTGGATGTCGTATGAGTCGAACGGCGTCACGACGGGGTCGATGCCGACGAGGCTCCCGTCCACAACTGAGATCATGAAGGACTGCCGCTCGCCGATAACGACCTTGATCCGGGCCGTGAAATGGCGGATGTGCAGCAGGAACTCCGGATCTCGGCTGAGTTCGCCCTGCAGCGACGAGAGGTTGAGAGAAACGGCGGTCATTGGCGTTCCTTTCCGGTGTGGGCTGGACTATTTCTCGCGCAACAAGTGCTGGGCGATGATGGTGCGCTGGATCTCCGAGGTGCCCTCGAAGATCTGGGTGAGGCGCGCGTCGCGCCAGTGCCGTTCGACGGCGTGCTCGGTGGTGTAGCCGTTGCCGCCCAGCACCTGCATGGCCGAGCTGGTCACCTTCTCGGCCATCTCGCTGGCGAACAGCTTCGCCATCGAGCATTCCTGGCGGCAATCGAGGCCCGCGTCGTAACGGGCGGCGGCGTCCAGGTAGAGCGCGCGGGCCGCGGCGACCTGGGTCGCCATGTCCGCGAGCCGGAACTTGATGCCCTGGAACGAGGAGATGGGCCTGCCGAACTGCGCGCGCTGCTTGGCGTAAGCCGTGGCGTCCTCGAGGGCGCCGCGAGCGGCGCCGACAGCGCGGGCCGCGGTGTGCAGACGGCCCCAGTCGAGCAAGGCTGCGAACTGCCCGAAGCCGTCCCCCGCCGAACCGTCCGGACCGGACACGATGTTCCCGGCTGGCACCTCGAGGTCGGTGATCGTCAGCTGCCACGACGTGATGCCGTGGTAGCCGATCTTCGGGATCGGGGTACCGGTGATCCCGTCGGGGAACTTGCCGCGCTCCTTCTCCACCAGGAAGAAGTCGAGGCCTTCCCGGCGGCCGGGAGCGGTCCGCGCGAGGACCAGGATCGCGTCCGCCGCCAATGCCCAGCCGCACCAGCGTTTCTCCCCGTTGAGCACGTACACGTCTCCTCGTCGCTCGGCGCGAGTAGAGACGGCGGCGACGTCCGAACCGGCTTCCGGCTCACTGAAGGCGGCGGCCGAGATCCACTGGCCGGTGGCCTGACGGCACAGGATGTCCGCACGCCGGGCCGCGTCGGACACACCGGCTCCGGTGCCGTTGCCCCGGGCGATGATGCTCGCCGCGCTCATCCAGCCTCGCGAGAGCTCTTCGGTGACCAGGCAGTACTCGGTCATGCCAAGGCCCAGACCGCCGTACTCGCGGTCGATCATGATCCCGAAGTAGCCGAGCTCGCCCATCCGGTCGACGATCGACCACGGGACGTCCGCGCGTCGCGGGTCCAGCTCGTTGGCGACGGGCAGGAGTTCCGCAGTCGTGAATTCGCGGGCCTCGTCCCGGATCTTTTCCTGGCCGGGGGTCAACAGGCTCATCGCACCTTCCTCGTTCCGTCCGCGTTCACAGCGCCACCGTCACGCTCTTGGTCTGCGTGTAGTGGTGCAACGCCTGGACGCCCTTCTCCCGGCCGTAACCGCTCTGCTTGTAACCGCCGAACGGCGCCTCGATCCCGGCCGACCACGTGTTCACGTAGACCTGACCCGCCTCGAGCTGTTCGGCCACGCGCAGCGCCCGGGAGACGTCCTGAGTCCAGAGCCCGGCGGCGAGGCCGTAGTCGCTGTCGTTGGCGATGGAGACGGCTTCGTCCTCCTCGTCGAACCGGATCACCGCCAGGACCGGTCCGAACACCTCTTCCCGCGCGATCCGCATCGAGTTGTCGACGCCGGTGTAGATCGTCGCGGGCACGTAGTAACCCTTCCCGCGTTCGGCCTCGGGCAGCGCCCGCCCGCCCGTCCTGGCCCGCGCCCCGTCCGTCACGGCGATGTCGAAGTACTCGAGAACCTTTTCGTACTGCGCCTTCGTGGTCATCGGACCGAGGGTGTCGCCAACCCGCACCGAGCGGCTGGCGCTCACGAGCCGTTCGACGAACTCGTCGTGGATCGAGCCTTGCACCAGCAGACGCGTACCGGACGAACAGATCTGCCCGGCGTTCGCCGTGAACGCGGTCAGCGAGCCCTGGACCGCCCGATCGAGGTCGGCATCGGCGAAGACGATGTTCGCGGACTTCCCACCCAGCTCCAGCGTCAGCGGGATGATCCGGTCGGCGGCGATCCGGCCGATCTCACGCCCGGCCCGGACCGAGCCGGTGAAGGCGATCTTCCGGACATCGGGGTGCTCGACCAGTGCGACGCCGGCGCCCTGGGCGTCGCCGGTCACCACGTTCAGGACACCGTCCGGGAAGCCCACCTCGGTGGCCAGCCGGCCGAGCACCAGGCTGGTGGCCGAGGTGAACTCCGACGGCTTCAGCACCACGACGTTCCCTGCTGCCAAGGCGGGAGCCACGCCGCGCGAGGCCTGGTTCAAGGGTCCGTTCCACGGGGTGATCACACCGACGACACCGAACGGCTCGTTCAGCGTGTAGGTGTGGAAGCCCGGACCGACGTCGATGGTGTCGCCCTGCAGCGAATTCACCAGGCCGCCGTAGAACTCGAAGTAGGCGGCCGAGCCCATCATCTCCGCGGTCGCCTGGGCGATGGACTTGCCGGTCTCCCCCGACTCCAGCACAGCCAGCTCGTCGGCGTGCTCGTGAATGGCCGCGGCGAGCCGCAGGAGGAGCCGGCCCCGCTCGATGGGCTTGCGGCGCCGCCAGCCCGTCGCGGCAGCCGAGGCGGCGGCGACGGCCTTACCCACGTCGTCCTTCGTGCCCAGCGCGATGTCGGCGACCTCGCTCCCGTCCGCGGGACTGCGGGTCTTCAGGCGCCCGTCACCACCGGCGGGTGTGCTCTGGCCACCGATCCAGTGGTCGAACCTCACTGTCATTGCCTCGCTCCTCGTCGAACGCCGGTGAGACGGTTGTCGTCGGTCACGCGGACTCGGGGGTGAACTTGGTGGTCCGTTCCATCTCCAGCAGACGGCCGCGCTCGGCGGTGACAAGCGCGAGCTTGCGGCTGGCCTCGTCGATCATTTCGTCGCCGAGCATCACCGCCCCCAGAGCGCCACCATCCTTCGACGTGTGATGCGCGTACGCCTCGATGATCAGCTCGGCCTTGTCATAGTCAGCCTGGCTGGGTGCGAACACGCCGTTGGCCGCGTCGATCTGCCCCGGGTGCAGCACCCACTTGCCGTCGTAGCCGTACGCGGCGGCGCGCTCCGCGGACGCCCGGTACCCGTCCAGGTCCTTGATCAGCGCAAACGGCCCGTCGATAGCCTGCAGGCCGTGTTTGCGCGCGGTCATCGCGATCGTCATCAGCACGGTGTCGAAGGGGTCGTACCCAGACGCGCCCGGCGCACCGATGGTCAGCGCGGGCATCTTCATCGCGGCCATGAAGTCCCCAGGCCCGAAGATCAGGGTCTCGGTCCTCGCGGTAGCGGTCGCGATGGCCTCGATCTCGCTGAGCCCCGCAGGCCCCTCGATCTGCGCCTCGATGCCGATCTTGCCCTCCGGTAGGCCCAGCTCCCGCTCCACCTGGGTGAGCAGGAGATCCAGCCAGTGGATGTGCGCAACCCGTTCGACCTTCGGCAGCATGATGCAGTCCAGGTTGGCGCCGGCACCCCGGACCACCTGCAGGACGTCCTCGTGCGCCCATTCGGTGTCGGCGTCGTTGACGCGCACCACGCGCGTCTTGCCGGACCAGTCCCCGTGGTTGAGCGCCTCCACCACGGAGGCACGCGCGGCGGGCTTCGCGATGGGGGCGACGGCGTCCTCCAGGTCGAGGAACACCTGGTCGGCCGGTAGCCCCTGGGCCTTCTTCAGCATCTTCTCGCTGCTGCCGGGAACGGCGAGGCACGAGCGACGGGGACGGATCGGGCGGGTCGTGGTCACGAGGTCGTTCACCTTCCGGTCGGTGCGGTGGGGGCGAGTGTGAGCGACGCGGCGTGTGCCGCTCGCGTGCGCACCCGAACCGTGCGAGTGGCCAGGCAGACGATGTCGCCGCGCTGGTTGATGCCGTGGTGGCGGAACGTCACGTCGGCGTCGGCACCGGCCGGTTCGACGGCCAGAACCTCGGTGGCGGCGCTGATGGTGTCACCACGCCGGACGGGGACGGGGAAAGCGACGTCGTCGAGGCCGACCTCGCGGACCGCCCGTCCGGTGGTGTCCTGGGTCGCGAGCCCGACGGTGAGCGAGAGGGTCAGGCCGCCGAAGTTGATCCGTTCACCGAAGGGCGTGTCCGCCATCTCCTGCTCACTGAAGTGCCCGACGGCGGTGTTCATCACCAGCAGGGTCAGCCCGTTGAGGTCGAGGTCGGTCACGGTACGGGAGCGGGCGTGCCGGAAGCGGTCGCCCACCCGGAAGTCCTCCGCGTATCCGTCGGGCACCTTCGCGAGGTCACGCCCGTCGATCCGCTTGCGGACGAGATTGGTCCGCCGGAACTCGATGACCGGATCGCCCGCCGCAACCCGGCCGACGGTCCGCCACGTGACGATTCCCATGTCGGGCCGGGAGTCCGACTCGCGTGCCTCGATCACGGTGCTCGAGGCGTAGAGCGTCTCGGCGGGGTGCACGTCCCTCAGATAGCGGATGTCGCGGGCACCGAGGAACGGGCCGCCCGCCTCACTGAGGTCCTCCACGCTCAGGCCGAAGACGACCGCGAAGACCAGGAGCGGGTTGACCACCTCGTCCGCGTGTCCATCTGCGACCGCGGCGTCCCGGTTGAAATACACCGGGTTGAACGCCAGCGTCTGCGTCGTGAACGCGATGTTGTCCGAGCCGTGGACCGTGCGACCCCAGTGATGCTCGAACACCCGCCCGACGAAGTGGTCCTCGAAGGAGTTGTTGCGCGGTATCAGCGGCCAGGACGCTGGATCCGAGGATGTCATCGACGACGCTCCCGTGTCATTGAGTGGCACGCTCATGCCACCTTGCAGTACTGGCAGTTTTCGCGCAGAACTGGCCCCTGTCAACCCTTCGACGCGGGCTTTTCGATTTCCAGAACCACGCCCTGGCTACGGTCTTCGCGATAGCAACGACCTGCGGAGCACATTCGTGCCGAAGAGTGATACGGTTGGCACAGCAGATCCACGGTGGACCTCCGCCAGACACGTGACCGCACCCTCAGCACCAGGACGTCGATGACCACGACCGACCCCGCCGCCGAGCCGGCGCCGCAGCCAACCGGCCAGCCCGGAACCCAGACCCTCATCCGGGGCCTCCGGGTCCTTGAGGCCTTAACCGCACAGGACCGGCCGATCGGCGTCGGCGAACTCTCCCGCATACTCGAACTGCCCAAGTCGACCGTGCAGCGCCTACTCCGGACCCTCGAGCAGGAAGGTTGGGCGCAGACGTCGAACGGTGCCGTGACCCGGTGGCAGCTCAGTCCACGCCTGCTGACCCTCGCCCGGCGCGACACCCTGTCCAAGTCCCTGCGCGAGGTGGCAAAGCCCCACCTGGTGGCACTCGCCGCGCGCACCGGTGAAACCATTCATTTCTCGGTCCTCGACCGCGACGTCCAACTGGTACTGATCGACCGGGTCGATTCCATCCACCCGGTGCGAACGTTCAACGCCATCGGCGCCACCACCGCCCTGCACACCAGCTGCGGCGGAAAGGCGGTGCTGGCAATGCTTCCACCCGCCAAGGCCGAGGAAATCCTGGCGCGACCACTCGAAAAGGTCATGCCCAACACCAGTGTCGATCCCCAGCATCTGATGCATCAGGTCCTGGAGGCCCGGGAACGCGGCTACGCCGTGAACATCTCGGAGAACCGAGCCAACGTGTGCGCGGTGGGAGCCGCTGTCGCCGACAGCTCCGGCCATCCCATCGCCGCCGTCGCCATCTCGATGCCCGACATCCGGTTCGACCCCGCACGGGTACCGGAATGGGGCGCCTGGGTGAGTGAGACCGCCCGCGCGATCACCGACGCCCTGGCCCACTGAGTCCAGCCGGACTTCGTGACCGGGGCCGATGACCCTTGACCCGCAACGAAGTTCCGACGGAGTCGACAGCGACACCGAGTCCGGGAACACGGAGCGGCAGCCACGCCGCGAGTTATGTCACAAACTTTGCTACATTTTGCGGGTAATGTATCAAGAGCAGGTACATTTTGGGGATCATCGGTGTCACGGAAGGACACACAGTGGGACAGCTCGACGGCAAGGTTGCTCTGGTGACCGGCGGAACCGCCGGCATCGGCCTGGAGATGGCCAGGCGGTTCGCCGCCGAAGGAGCACAGGTCTATCTCACCGGGCGACGCCCGGAGGCGGTCGACGAGGCGGTCGCGAGCATCGGCGGGAGCACGGTCGGGCTGTGCGGGGACGTCTCCGACCTCGCGGCACTGGACCGGGTCTTCACCACCATCTCCGAGCGCAGCGGCACGCTCGACGTCCTGGTTGCGAACGCGGGTAGCGGCACGTTGACCGCGCTGCCGGAGATCACCGAGGAGCTGTTCGACTCGACGTTCGGATCGAACGTGAAGGGACTGGTGTTCACCGTCCAGAAGGCGCTCCCGCTGCTCACGGACGGCGCGTCGATCATCCTGGTCGCCTCGATCTCCGGGATCACCGGCTCGCCCGGCATGAGCCTCTACGCCGCCACCAAGGCCGCCGTCCGGAACTTCGCCCGTTCCTGGGCCGCGGAGCTGGCTCCCCGCCGGATCCGGGTCAACGCGCTGAACCCGGGCCAAGTCGCCACCCCCGGCCTGGCCAGGCTCACGAATCAGCTCGGCGACGGTGCCGAACACCTCGGCACCCTGCCGCCGCTCGGCCGCATCGGCGACGCGACCGAGATCGCCGCCGCCGCGCTGTTCCTCGCCACGCCGGACACGGCCTACATGACGGGCTCCGATCTGGTCCTCGACGGCGGCGCGACGATCTGAGGTTCGCGGCCCGCCGCAAGGCCCGGCGACGCGACAGCCACGATCACCGTCCGCTGGTGCCCCTCCGGCGCCCGCAGGGTGGTTTTCGCCCGGGACCGAAGTACCCGGAACCGGCTCTCCAGAGCGACCCGGACAGAGGCGCCGCGGCAATCATCCAGGCCGGGTGAGCGCCCCCGCGGGCCCGGCCGTTCCCACCTCGCCGGGAAACTCGGTCAGGGTATCCCGCAGGACGTCCGCGATGGTGGTGCGCTCCAGGGAGCACCGCAGCGCCTCCTCCGCATCCCGGTAGGCACGCTCCAGCACCGCCTGGATGCCGTAACCGACGTAGCACTCGGCATCCGGCGAGGCAGCGTGCAAGGCGAACACCGGCTCGCCGCCGACCGCCAGATACACATCTCGGAGCGTGATCGAGGCCGGCTCCCGTGTCAGGACCCAGCCACCCCCGCGCCCCCGACTGGCGGCGACCAGACCGGCCTCGCGCAACTCGCCAAGGGCACGGCGGATCACCACGGGATGAGTGTTGACGCTCGTCGCGATCCGCTGCGACGTACCGATCTCCTTGTCAGTCCCGCGACGGTCGAAGGCCAACCAGGTCAGCACGTGGACGGCCACGCTCATCCTGCTGTTCGCACTCATCGGTCCCCTCCGCGGCAGACGCCCTCACGTAATCATCGTAACAACTTCTCCTACATAACCTGGAGCTCGGCGATGTCCTCGCGGGGCGGCGAAGTCCGGAGTCCCCGAGCGATCTCTGCGAGCAGCGCGGTCCGCGTGACCAATGTCGGTGCCGTCACCTTCACCAGGCCGCGGTCGCGCACCGTCTCGAGCTCACACCCGCCCTCGACGCGGGTATGGTTCCCGGCCGTTCTCCCGCAATACGATCAGCGACGCGTTCCCATTCCGGACCCGCGGGTGGGCGGTCTCGTTCGCGACGTCCCGCAAGCTCTCCAGGTGGGGCGCGGCGATGTTCCGCGGACCGTGGTTGCCCGCGACCGCGAGACCGATCTCGATCGACCTTCTCGCCGGGCCCGGACCGACTCGGTCGCCTCCCACCGACCGACTGACTCTGTCAGCGGCCCGCCGTCCACTTGCGCCAGAGAGCCGGATTCCCTTGGGGGCTCAAGCGATTCGTCATTCGTGGGTGTCCTTGACACTCCGGCACCCGTCGGGGAAGGTCACTTCAGACATCGGCGTGATGCGCCGTAATCCCGCGTGAAGGGTCATGGATGAGCCACCCAGTAAGGAATCCCGGACGTTCCCGCCGCCTGCTGCCGGAAGTCCGGACTTCGCCGCCCCAGGAGAACATCGCCGGGCCACACAGGTCGCCGCTGGGCGGCACTTCATGAGCCCTACCGACCAGCGGCCGGCCACGCCCGTCTCCGCCGAGCACCCGCGATCGACCGTCGCCGTCCGGCGCGACGGTGCGGTCGCCACGGTCGTCCTCGACCGCCCGGCTCGTCTCAACGCCCTCGACCTGTCCACCCGTAGGGCCCTCATCGTTGCCTTTCGCGAACTGGCGGCCGACGACGCGGTACGGGCAGTCGTGCTGACCGGCAGCGGCCGCGCCTTCTGCGTGGGGCAGGACCTGGACGCCGCGGAGGATCTCGCACACGCCGACGAAACCATTGCCGCTACCTACAACCCGCTCGTGCAGACGATCGCCGCGTTGCCCCAACCCGTCGTCGCCTCCGTCAACGGCCCCGCCGTCGGCGCCGGCATGGGCCTGGCACTGGCCTGCGACGTACGCCTTGCCGCCGATAGCGCCTCGTTCTCGTGCGCCTTCGGCAAGGTCGGTCTGGTCCCCGACACCGCGGTGTCCTGGTACCTGGTGCGCGAGCTCGGCTACGCCCGCGCCTTCGCCCTCGCCACCAGCGGCCGCCCCCTACCCGCCGACGAGGCTTTCTCGCTCGGCCTGCTCAACGAGGTCGTCCCGGCCGCCGCCTTGGCCGGCCGCACCGCCGAGGTGGCCGCTCAGCTTGCCGCCGGCCCAGCGCACGCCTTCGCACTCACCAAACGGCAGTTCCGCGCGGTCACCGAGATGTCCTTCGAGGCATCGCTGGCGATGGAGGCCCGGCACCAGGGCTCCGCCGCTACACACCCGGACCACATCGAGGGGCGCACCGCCTTGACCGAGAAACGGCCTCCACACTGGCACACCCCGTCCCGATGACGAGTGGATCGCGGGCGGTGAAGGCGATCAAACGCACCGCGGTTCGCCGGCGCCGCGCTCGTCAACCCGGGCACCACCCCGGTGGCCGGACCGCGCGGTCCCTACATCGAACTGGCTCTGTCCGCCTCGCCGACCGCACTCCCCCGCTGTTCGACCGGTGCCTCACCGGCTATGACGGCCCGTTCCCCCGACTCGCCATCCGCGCTTGACCGGGCCGGCGGTGCGGAACGTCGCGTTCGACGAGATCGCACGACAGGATCAGGTATTCGCCGTTGAGGTGAAGGAGACAGCCGATGCGACCTCGACTGGGTCTCGACCTCGATGTGCAGGCGTGGGAACCCGCTGCCGCACCACCCCGCCACCTGCGCCCTCGGTCACCACCCGGCAAGGCAGTGGTTTCTGGCGCGCCGATCCTGGATCAGGGCATCGACGCCGCGCATGTGGTGGTCGCCAGGTGGAAACAGATCCTCGAGGTCGCGGATCGCACAGGAGGCCAGGGAGTCCACGCAGTCCACCCCGGCCTGCACCACCGCCCAGAAATCACTGATCAACGCCGGCGCCTTTTCGGCGACGGCGACGACAGTGGCGTTGTCGTCACCCGCCGGAACACCAACTGTTGCGGCGGTCGAACCGCGTGCACGGCGAGCAGGTCGAGTCCGACCGGCTGCGCCCCGTCCGATGTGGAGACCGGCTCGGCACTGGGATGCACGCGGCCTCACCTGCGCCGCCTGCCCGCCATCCCGTCAGTCGGAGGGACCGCGGAGGGTCAGGACGACCCGGAGGACGTGTTCGACAGCCGCCGCGAACATCGGGGCGCGCAGTTCCCTCCGCTCGGCCAGGTTGCGCGACGCGAACTCCAGGACGGCGTCGGGCCCAGCCTTGCGGACGACGAGTTCGGCGATCTCCTCCAGGTCGAGATCCGGATGGTCCAGCCGCGTCAGGGCGACCTCCACCAGCAATTCCTCATCCGTCACCCCGACTCGCCGCACGGTTCGCACTATACGCAGCCACCCGGGGCGTTACCGAGGACTGACGAGCGCGCCGGGCCGGGCCGGTGGGCAGTCCGGGCTCGATCCCGCCGACGCCCTGCACCGCGCGGCCGACCTCCAACCCTCCTGGAGCCGGAGGACGGTGCGCTGCGGCCGCGCCGCACCTGACCTGGGACCATGCCCGGATCGGCGACCGCACCCGCTACGCCGCCACCTGGGGCGCACTCACCCACGAATGCGGCCACGCCAAACACACCGCCTGGGACCCACCCGAGGACGCACCGGCCGGGGTGGTCGAGGCCGCGATGCTGCTGGAGGAAGCACGCATGGAAGCCGCGCAGATCCGCCGCCGCCCGGATGACCGGCACTGGCTGCGCGCGTGCGTGAAGGAGCTCGTCGCCGATGACCTGCACCTGTTCGCCGACCCGGCCACCGCCCCACAGATGACCTCCGCCGACGCCGCCCGCTCCGCCGCACTGTTGCTCGCGCGGGCCGATGGCGCTGTGCTGACCGAGGTCGAGGTCGCCCCGCTCGCCCGGGTGATCGAGAACGTACTCGGCCCGGACACACTGGGAAAGCTGCGGGCGGTGTGGCAGGCAGCGCTGCACACGGCCGATGACGACGGCGAGACCATGCTCGACCTTGGGCGTCAATGGTGCGGGATCCTCGCCACCGATCCCAACCAGCCCACTCCGCCCGGCACCTCGGGGACGCCGAACGGCACCGGATCACCCGCCCCGGGCACGAAGTCGCCGATGGCGGAGGCGATCGCCACCGTGCTGGACAACGTGGCCGCCAACGTCGCCCGGCAGCAACCGCCAGAGGACCCGGCCGCACGTGCGGCCGCCGCGCAGGAGCGCGAGAAGGCGGCCCAGCAGGAGGCCGACCGCGCTGCCCGGAAGACGTTCCGGCCCGGCGGACCCAGGGACGGCCGCACCGCACTGGCCGGGACCCGGCCACCGACCCAGGAGGAGCGCACTGCCGCCCGCGTGCTCGCCCGTGCCCTGGACAGCGCGGGGGCGCGCGAGCGGAGCGCGGTCAAGACGACCTCGGTGGTCCCGCCGGGGCGGTTGCGGATGCGCGGCGCGCTGGCCGCCGACGCTCAGCGCGCGGCCGGGGCCGTGCCCACCGCCGAGCCGTTCACCCGCATCACCCGTGCCGCGACCCCCACTCCACCGCTCGGTCTCGGCATCGCCTGCGACGTGTCCGGAACCATGCGCTGGGCTCGCGATCACGTCGCCTCCGCCGCCTGGATCCTCGCCACCGCCGCCCGCCACACCCGCGTGCCCGCCGACACCGCCACCGTGATCTTCGGCAACCACGTGCGGCCCCTGACCCACCCAGGCCGAACCCCGGCCGTGGTGACCGAGTTCAAGTCCGACGACAACTGGGAAGACATCCCCACCGCCATCGCCGCCCTCGACGGCGCGCTCTGCCTGTCCAGCCCCGGCGCAGCCCGGCTACTGGTCATCGTGTCCGACGGCCAGTTTCGGGACCAGCCCCGGGCCGAAGGCCAGAAGCGGCTCGACCGGCTACGCGCCGCCGGGTGCGCGGTGCTGTGGCTGACCACCAACAAGAGCGACACACCGCTCGACGGGGCACGCGTGCACCTGCTCACCGACCCCGCCACCACCGCCCAGGCGATCGGACGCGCCGCCACCGCCGCCCTGCGCGCCGCCCACTGACACCGCAAGGAGGTGCCCCATGGACACCGCACCCGATCCGTTCCCCGATCCGGACCGCGCGACGTGGTGCGCGCTCAGCGAGCTCGTCGGCGACCGCTACCTGGTCTCGATCGCCACCGCACCAGGCCACTGGGCGGAATGCACCTTCCCGGCCACCGCCGACATGACCCACCCCCGGGCCGTGACCACCGCCGTCGAACGCTTCACCGGCCGCCACGTCACCACCTTGACCCCGGGCCGCCCCCAGGGCGACGGCTGCCCCAGCTACCGGCTCACCCTAGGAGAGGAGATCAATGCCATGACCCAGACACCCGACACCGAGATCGTCGTTCGCACCTTCACCGAGAACGGCTGCAGCATCACCGCCGTCATCGCCGACCCCGCCGACGCACAACAGACCCTGTACGGCACCGTCACCCGCGACGGACTGCTGGTCGGCAGCTACTACTGCGCCGACCGCGTCTGGCAGCGCGACTGGCGCATCGTGGTCCCCGGCAACCAGCAGATCTGCCTCGGCTCCGAAGGCGAGGCGGTGTACGTGCTCACCACCGCCGGATCTGCAGGGGCGGGACAATGACACGCGTAGAGCTGCAGCGGTTGCCCCGCAGTGTCCGCGCAGCCATCGAGAAGTTCGAGTCCCTGCTCGCGATCGGGATTTGGCGGGACTTCCCGCACGTAACCCAGGGCGAGCTGCGACTCACGTTCGAGGCCGGCTGGGATCCCGAGTCCGTGTCGCGAGCATTCGCCAGAACATTGCTGGAGCACCAGGTCGACGGCGAGGTGTTCCTGACCTATGGCGACGAGTCCGCCCGTCACAGCGCGGGCGGTGACCACTGGTGGGTGCGCATCATGCTGCCCGATCAGCGGGAACTCAACATCGACTGGACGGCCCGCCAGTTCTACAACCTCGAGCAGCCGCATTCGCCACAGCACCAGGACCTTCCCTGCCCACTGGTCTGGCAGAGCGATCAGCCCGGCGAGTCCGTGCACCCGATCACCGGCACGTACCTACTCCTCAGGACAGAACGGGTTGGCATCGAAGATTCATGCGGGGACGTCCGCGATTCCCGAACCGGCTTACCCCGCGTGCTCTCCAGCAAATGCCGCACGTGCATCTTCCGCCCGGGCAACCCGATGCACCTGGAGGACGGTTACCGCGACCGGATGGTCCACGAGGCGCTGGCGAGGGGAAGCTGGATCGTCTGCCACGACACCCTGCCCGCAACCGGCGCACCCATCGGCACACAAGCCATCTGCCGCGGCTTTTGGGACGCGCACGGCCCGGATTCCCTCGGCTGCCGCGTCACCGCCGCTTTGGGCGGCCCCATCTATGCGCCCCCGCCCCACCGAGGATGACCGCCGAACACGTAGTCGGACCGATCGTCCACAGCAGACTTTCAGGGGATTTCCATATCACGCTTGACTTCATGGGATGAAGGAAGCGTCCATAGACGTGTAGCCCGATCACACCGGCCGAGCACCGGGGGCTACACACCAGCCCCGGCCGGGGCATGACCCACCGCACTGATCACATCCGAGTGAATCGAGGGAAGTCATGTCCAGCAAGAACCGCAACCGCCCGCCCCGCGGGACCGACCGCGCTGCCCAGGCGGATGCACCGGCGGGCCGCACCGACAGCGAAGACAGGCTGTGGGCCGCCCTGCACGCGCACCCGCACAGCGCCGCGACTGAGCTGGCCACCCTGGCCAAGATCGGACGGTCGACCGCACAGAAGATCCTCGCCCGATGGGCCGCCGACGGCAGCGTGACCCGTACCCCGGGGATCGCCGAGGGAGGCCGACGCGTCCCCGACTCGTGGGCGATCACCGAAGCGCCCCTCGGTGAGGTCAGCGCCAGCGCAGACTCGGCGGCGACCACCGAACCGGCAGGTAACGAGCCGCACCCGCCGGCCCGCGAGGCCCCGGAGAGCAGCCACGAGGCGGACGACCACGAGGCCGCACCGCCCGACACCCACACGTCGGGCGACGAGGCCGCGCCGGACACCAGCCCGGCCTCCGACGACGGGCAGAAAGCCGAACGGCTGGCACCTGGGGCGCTACGCGGCATGGTCGAGGACTACCTGCGCGACCACCCCGACGACGAGTTCGGCCCCACAGCAATCGCCAAGGCGCTGGGAGGGAAGTCCTCCGGGGCGGTGAGCAACGCGCTGGACAAGCTGGTCCTCGACGGCACCGCCATCCGGACCAAGGACAAGCCAAGGCGTTTCCGGCTCGCCCCGTCCGAGCAGGAGCCGACACCCGCGACGGCGAACTAGCGCGCACAGGATGGGGGGTGGCACGCCGCTCGGTGCCGCCCCCGGTCGCCCCGACGCCGTCGGGGCGACTTGCGCTTGTGCCCGTTCAGTACATCGAGACGTGGATGTGGTCGTAGTGGCAGCCGGTGACGTTGGCCGGGTCCGGGCAGCCGTACGCGTCGGATCGGTAGGGCTGCCACGTGGGGTTGCCGGTCGACCAGTACTGGCCCTGCCAGATCAGGTACCGCACGCCGAGCACGGGCTGCTGCGCGATCAGCCACTCGGTGATCCGCCACCCCTCGCTCACCGCCTGCGGATCGCCGGGATCGAGCAGGATGTCGCACGCGCGGCCCTGCGGATGATCGGAGCTCGGATTCGCCGGGCGCGCCTCGTAGCAGCCGAGGCCGTCGCCTGTCATCCCGCCCGCCTGCAGGGCCCGGACGAGAGCGAGCGTGCGAGGCGTGATGCGGCCACGGCTGGTGGGGTCGGGCTCGGTGGCCCGCTCGGAGGGCCAGCTGGTACGCAGCTGTCCAGGGGCCGCGGTGGCCGCGCAGTTGACACCGTTGAGAGCGCCCACGACCTGACGGGCGACGTGCTCGTGCTGGGCATAGGCGTTGGGGTAGGCGGAGCGTTGCACGGCCTGCGCGGCGCCGGTGACGCTCATCTGTTGCCAGTTCGGCACGGCGAGCAGGTGCTCGTAGAACTGGGTGGCGGCGTAGCTGGGGTTGAGGATCTGCGCCGGGGTGCCCCAGCCTTGCGAGGGCCGTTGCTGGAAGAGGCCGAGGCTGTCCCGGTCCCCATAGTCGAGGTTGTGCAGCCGGGACTCCTGCATGGCCGCGGCGATGGCGATCACCCACCCGTACTCGGGCACTCGCATCTGCTTGCCGACGGCGACGATGGTGGCGGCGTTGGCAAGCTGTTCGGGGTCATATCCCGCGACTCCGGTCGCGGGGCTGGCACCGGCGGGAGCACAGTCAGCACCGCCACCGCTGGTGAACAGGGAGGCGACCACACCGGCGGCGGCCGCGCCGATCAGAACCGGAATGAGCAGCACCACGGCCGCCGCGACCGCCGCCGTCTTGACTGAAGCGGACACCTGCGCGCCTACCGCTGTGGCGGGGGCGGCATCGGCGAGGGCGGAGGCGGCACCGGGCCGGGCGCGGTGTCGTCCGCGGCGACCGGTGGCGGGAGGCCGGGCCAGGCGTCGGCGAGGCCGGCGAGTGTCCGTCGGCGCAACGGCCCTCGGGGGTCGAGGGGAAGCCAGACCTCGTCGGCGGGGCTCGGGTGTGCGGCGTCGGGGTCGAGCAGGGCGGCCGCCGCGGTCGCGACGGGCACGGTGTGCGGCTCGGTCAGCTGAGCCTGAGCTCGGGCGAGTACCCGGCGGGCGTTGACCTCCCGGCGCGAGGTCGGCAGCCACACCAGCACTGGGGTGGTGATGCCGGTGGCTTCCGCCAGGGCGGCGTAGCCGGACAGTTTCCCGGCAAGCTTGGCCAGGGGCTCGGTGCCGAAGTCGTACTCCAGGAACCACTCGATCTGCCGGTCCCCCTGCTGCCACCGGCCGTAGGCGTCGGGCCGGACGAGGTCGCCGAAGTGACGGCTGCACCGTGTCTCGGACCACCAGGCCGTCAAGGCGCCCGGCTCGTGGCGTGCGCGGGCGACGAGGGTGGTGAACCACTCGTTCACCCCGACGGTGTGTGCGAGCCGCAGGCTGTGTGCGACGGCGAAGGCGCGGTCGTGCCGGTAGCCCATCTCCTTGACGTCCCGGCCGTCCTCAGCGGCGAGCACCGTGGCGCCGGCCGGGGCGAGCACGTAATGCATCGGCGCTGTCCCGACGGTGACGAACGGCTGGAAGCGGTCCACCACGCCCCACAGGTAGAGCTCGCGCAGCCGCTGGCGTCCTGACCTGAAGCTGGGAAACGCGAGGGCGGTGACCTGGTGCGAGGTCAGGACCCGGTGCTCCCACAGCATCCGGGCGATCCATTTGTCCCGCGGCGTCAGCCGCACCGCCAGCGCAGCCTGGTGCTCGGCCGAATTCGCGACGCGCGGGCTCGGGCGAGCGGGCCTGTGTCCACGCAGCGCTCGCTGGGGAGTCGGGTTGGTGATCAAGGTCGCCTCCAACGAGGTCAAGTTGGATGGGTTCAGCTGCGCCGCCGGGGATCAGCGCTGTGTGCGCCGGTGACTCGCTCGGTGCGGTTGGCGGGTGCCGCGCTGCCCGGCGACCTACCGCTCAGCCTCGTGGTGCCGAGCCTGGTGACGGGCGTGGCGCGACGAGCGGCGGCGCGGATTGCGCGTGCGCGACCGGGAACCGGTGGCGGGAGCGGCAGGGTGCGAAGGGTGAACGGCTGTGCCTCTTCGCCGTTCAGGACGAGTCGGGCGGCGGCGTGGTAGGCGCCGAGGTGGGCCAGGTCGTGGTCAGATAGCCGTGGCGCGGTGTGGCGGGCCAGCTCACGTGCGTCTTCGGGCGAGGCGTTGAAGAAGATCTTGCTGCGTGCGTTGGTCGAGATACCTTCGCGGAGTTCGCGGGGAAGCTGGCCGAGGTGCTGGTGCGCCAGCGTCATCGAGGTTCGGAACCCGCGGGCCTCGGCGAGCATGTCCTCGATCGGATAGGGCAGGTTGAGGAAGTTGTGGCACTCGTCGATCACCAGGCTCGCGTCCCTGCGACGACGCTGAGGGATGCGCGCGCGGCCGGTGATCGCCTGCCAGGTGCGCGCCACGACCAGCGACCCGACCAACCGGGTGGTCTCCTCCCCCAACGAGCCCTTCGGGATTCGCACCAAACAGATGCCACCATCGAGCACTTGGTCGAGGTCGACTGTGGAGTGTCCTCCCGCGATGGCGGCGCGGACGAAGGGGCGCAGCAGGAAGGCGCGGAGCTTGTTCATCAACGGGCTGATGACCTGCGAGCGGGCCGAGTCGGTGAGCTCCTCATACCAGGACCAGAAGCCACGTAGGACCGGATCGGTGATGCCGGCGGTGACGCGGCTGCGGAAGGCTTCGTCGGCCAGCAGTTTCGGCAGGTCCGCGAGGGTGGCGACGCCTTCCTGGGACCGGAGGGTCAGGCAGGCCGCGCGCATCACGTCGTCGGTGCGCGGGCCCCAGAACGCTGAGTAGACCCGGCGGAACACGGAGACGAGGTTGTCCACCATCAGGTCGGTTTCGCCGCCGTCCAGCGGGTTGAGGCATGGTGGGCGGACCTTGCTGTCGGCGTCGAAGAGCACGACCCGGTCGGCCGCGGAGCGGGGTAGCCGGGACAGGACGTCGGTGACGAGATCGCCTTTGGGATCGATCAGGACGGTTCCGCGGCCGGCCTCGGCGTCGGCCAGGACGATCGTGCCCAGCAAGGTCGATTTGCCGGAGCCGGTCGCGCCTAGCACGTGCAGATGGTGTCGGGCGTCGGGGACTCGCAGGGCGACGGGCCGTTCGTGGCCGGTGTCGGTGACGCCGAGCGGTTTGGCTTCGGGCCCTGGGACGGCGATGCCAGGTGGAGGCGCAATGGCGCGGGCCCCGGCGCGCTGCAGCCCCGGGATGGCCTCGTCGGTCGGGAGGTGGGCTATCGCGGCCAGCTCAGGCACCGACAGCAGGTCGCCCCGCGCCAGAAGCCGGGAGCCGATCACCTGCTCGGGGCGGCGAAGGCGGTGTCGCGTGTAGTGGTTGTGCTCGGTGTAGGAGGCGAACGATGCGGCGAGGGCGTGTGCGCGCCCGCGGGCGACCTCTCGGGCTGCGCTGACAGCGTCGGCGTCGGCACTTGAGGGGAGGATGGTGGCGACGGCGTAGCGGACGACGGTCTCGAACTGGCTGCCGCGCTGCTTGGCGACGATGGCCCGGTTTTGTGCCGCGTACTCGAGCGAGGTTTGCGGGTCGCTATGCAGAGCACCGGTCTTCGTGCGGTGCAGCGTCGTGCGGCGGGTTCGTGACATCCCAGGGGTGACCGCGTCCAGCAGGCGGCCGACCAGCCGCACCGAACTGCCGGTGTGGACCTGCCGGGCGGCGCGGCGGGCTCGTTGGACGCGGCGGCCGGTGACCGGGCGGGCCAGGACCTGCACGCAGGCGTGCTCGTTGCGACCCAGTCCGACCGGCGCGCCGATCAGCGCGCGGATCGGGTCGGCCTCGAAGGCCGTGCGAATAGGCAGTGCCTCCGACCGCGCGAGCCGCAGCTCGCCGCCGACTACGAGCCGCCGCTCGCCGTCGCGGGGAGCTGGCAGTGGCGGCTCAGCAGGCCGCACCTGGGTGTGGGCGCCGGGCCACGTGGCCTCGAGGGCGCGCTCGACGAGGCCGGGTGGGATGGCGCCGGGCACCCACAACCGGATCGCAACCCCTGCCTCGGAGAACACGTACTCGCAGGCCACGTGCGGTTGTCCGGTGAGCGCCCGTCGCCAGCCGGGCCGCAGAAGGCCCACGAGGTTGGACCACAGCGCGGCGCCGCCGGCTGGATCGACGGTGGGAGGGGCGAGCACGGTGACTTGACGTGCGTCGGCGACGAGTCGCTCGTGGCACCGTCGCGCCCACCACCTTCGCCCGGCGAAGAGCGTCGCGATAAGCACGGCGAGCACCGGCACGGCGATCGGGCCTTCATCCACGGCGAGATCGCGGAGTCGGCTCAGCAACGCGACCAACGCACCAGCAGGGTCACGCAGGTAGTTCTCTAGCCAATCGGCGGAAGCGGAACGTATCCACATAGGACGCGTCTCCCAGTGATCAAGGGGCATCGAGGCTGATTTCCTCGCCCTCGACGGGCTGAGGACCGAGGTCGACGAACGCGGCAGCCTGGTCGTCGTCTTGCTCGGCGAGTTCGGCCGGATCGCTGGTGATCAGGTAGTGCTCGGTCGGCGACGCCATGCTCTGGAAGGCCACGCGCTGGGTTCCGGTCGACAGCAGTCCCTGGCCGCGGTCGGCTGCGAGCAGGAACTGGCGTTCTCCGGCGGAGAGGGTGAAGGTGCGGGCGATCTCGTCGATGGCTTGCGGGGCCTGCCGGAGCAGGATCTGGGTGGCCGCGTTGGCCACGACGGCTTTGCCGAGGTCGGTGCCGAGGACGTCGTCGACGTCCTGGGTCGCCACTGTCAGACCGGCCCAGTACTTGCGGAAGGCTTTCGCCGAACGGAACAAGAACTCGGCACCGGCCTTGTCTTGCAGCAAAAGCCATGCCTCGTCCACCGCCACCATCCGCGGCCGGCGGATCGCGGGGTTCGACACTCGCCGCCAGATGACGTCGAGCGTGAGCAGCGTGCCGATCGCTTTCAGCTCGTCGGGCAGGTCGCGGAGGCTGAACACCACGAGCTGTCCCTCGGGTTGAACGGTGCTGGGCCCGTCGAAGAGCTGCTTGAACGCGCCCTCGACGAACGGATGCAACCGCGCGGCGAGCTCGCGGCCGGCACCGTCACCGGAGCTAGCGAGCTTTTCTCGCAGTGTGCGCAGCTCGGGTGAGGGTCGGGTCCAGGTGCGGGGATCGGTGGTGATGCCCACGCTCTGGTAGGTCGCGGCGATCGCGCGGTCCAGCGCGGCCCGCTCGGCTGCCGACGGTTCACCGCCGAGAAGAACTTCGATCGCGGTGTGCAGGAACAGGCTGCGCCGAACGAGCGCGTCCTTCGGTGCGGTGCGTCGTCCGTCCGGCCGCGTGTGGATGGGCAAATCGAACGGGTTGAGCCGAACTCCGGGCACGCCGAGGTGGACGTTGGTTCCCCCGACGGCGGCCGCGAGCCGGGCATACTCGTCCTCCGGATCGACAACGGCGACCTCGATCCCGCGGTACAGCGAACGCAGCAGCTCCAACTTGACCAGGTATGACTTCCCCGCGCCCGAGCGGCCAAGGATGACCGAGTTGTGGTTGTGCATGCCCTCGCCGAAGCGGTCCCAGTGGACCAGCCCCTGGGAGCCGATGTTGTACCCGTAGAGCACCCCGGCCGGTGCCGCGACCGAGGTCGGATCAGGCGCGGGCAGGTCCGGGCTGGTGAACGGGAACGCGGCCGACAACGCTGCGGTGTCGAAGGTGCGGCGCATGCCGATCAGGTCCAGGCTCAGCGGCAAGGTCGACACCCACCCCTGGAGGCTGCGGTAGGTGGTGTGCTTGGCGTCCAGCAGCAGGCTGGCGCACAGTGACCGCAGTGCCGCGACTTCCTCGGCGAGAGCGCGTTGGGTGGTGGCGTGGATGGTCAGGTACAGCCCGACGCGGAACAGCTTGCCCTCGCCTCGGGCGACGCGGGAGGACAGGTCGTAGGCGTCTTCGGTGGCGGCCTCGACGTGGGGGTCGAACAGCCGGCCGTGCTCGGCGGTGTGGCGTCGGCCGGCCTCGAGCTTGGCGAGCTGCTTCTTCAACCGGGCGGCGGCGGTGGCAGGGTCGATCGGCTCGACGTGCACGGAGACGTCCAAGCGGCCGGGGTAGGTCAGCAGCGGAGCCAGCCAGCCGGGGTGCACCTCGCGCGGGTAGCCGATGACCGCGAAGCTGGCGACCCATTCGCCGCCGACCTCCAGGTGCCGCGCCCCCACCGACAGGGCGTCCGGCGTGAATGCGGCTGCGGCCGGGGAGGCCGGTTGGCCAGGCCGACGGTGGTGGCTGCGATGGCGCATCAGAACTGCTCCTCTCGCTCGTCCTCGTAGTCCCAGTCGTCCTCGCCCCACGCGGGCTCGTCCTCTGCACGTGCATCCGCACGCCACCGGGCGGCGTCGTCATCCGCCGGGTCCGAAGCGGTAGTGATGACCTCATCCGCGCCGGCGAGCCCGGCTGATGGGGGCAAGAGGCTGTCGGGGTTGCACGCCGAGGCCAGGACCGCGGTGGCCTGCCCCGCGTCGAGCGGGGTCACCGTGATCCCGGCTGGGGACAGCAGCTCCACGGCTTCGGTGAGGCGGCGCACCAGGCGTGACTCGGCCGCTCGTCGTGCGGCGGCGTCGGCCTGGCCGGGCGTCCGGTTGCGGCGGCCCTGCAGAGCGGCCAGCGCCCCAGGGCCGCCGAGTCCGTCAGGAGGGTCGGCTGCGGCGAGCGGTTCCCGCAGCACGAGCAGCACCTGCCGTCGCAGCAGATCGGACTCCTGCCCGAGCTGGACCAGGTAGTCGGCGTGCTCGACCGCGGCCGCTTCCAACGCCGGGTGCGGCAGGCCACCCGCGCGCTCGCGCAGCTCGGCGATCTGAGCGGAGAGGTCGAGACGCTCGGTGCGCACCAGCACCTGGACCGGGGCGGTCAGTGAGTGCAGGTAGCGCCCGAACGAGGCGACCAGTGCCTCCTGCTCGGCCGGTGTCCGGAGCGCGAAGTTCACCGTGCTCGCGACGGCGACGACCGTCAACCCGTCCGGGCCCAGGTCCACCACGCCGGTCTCCGTGACTGCCTCAGCCGGCAGGCGCAGCGCGGTCGGGGAGACGGGTTCAGCCTCGGACGCTGGCCCGCGGCGGCCGGCTCCCTGGTCCGCGTTCGCGGTGAGCCACGCGGGCGCCGGACGGACGCCTTCCGGCGCGGCGACGCGGTGTCGCGGAGCGATCCGCTGGCGGATCGCGGCGATCAGGAGCTTGTCCAGCGGGACACCGTCGCGCTTGCCCAGGGCGAGCATCACCGACGCCGCGCCGACCGGAACCGCGAAGGCGGCGAAGAGCGGGATCGGCAGGAACGCGCGCGTGACGAGCCACACCAGGTACAGCGCCGCTCCGGCCGCGGCGAGGATGCCCAGCTGGCGCGCGGTGAGCGGGCCGAGCACGCGGTCGTGCATGTCGACGTCGGCGGGAATGCGAACGGGTTCGGTCATGACGTGCTACCTCCTGGCTTGCGCCGTCGCACGTTCGTCGGCGGTGGCGGGGTCACGCGCGGGGGCGGCGTCTTGGCGGGCTTGGGCAGGTCGAGCGGGAGTCGCAACTGCCGTCCGGCCTTCGGTGCACGTGGCTTGGGCGGTGGTGGCGGCGCGGGCTTGGGCGGCACGTGTTTCAGGCCGTCCAGGGGCAGCGGGTACTGACCGGACCGGGTCGGTCGGTTGCCCTCGTAGGGGTCAAAGGGCAGCGGCGGCTGGATCACGCGCCGGCCGGTTCCGCGACGAGCGGGAGGCGGTGGCGGGCTCGCCGGCCGAGGCACCTTGCGCAGTCCGTCCAGCGGCAGTGGGTACTGGCCGGACCGGAGCGGCCGGTTGCCCTGGTAGGGGTCGAACGGCAGCTCGAGTTGTTTCCCGGTGCGCCCGCGAGGCGCCCGTCGACCGCTCGTTCCCGCAGCTCCCGTGGCCGCTGAAGGTGGCGCTGCGCGCGGAACGTCGAAGGGCAGGCGGTACTGCCGTCGCGGCCGAGCACCGGCTTGTTTTCGGGCCAGTCATCGCCCAGCGGCAGCGCCAGTTGACGACCGGGATTGCGCGGTGGTGGTTTCGGCTCCGGAGTGTTCTTCGGTGTGGGCTTGGGCCGGGTCCGGCGCAGGCCGGCAGCGGCAACACGTACTGCCCGCCCGCGGTGGTCCTCGGCTCCGCTGAGCGCGTGGACGAGCTGCCAAGGCTGTTGCCACCGCCGGTAGCTCGGGGCCTCCGGGGCTTTCCGCCGCCCCGCCCAGAAGCCCGAACGTCTTGTAGGCGAGGAAGCCCCGGACGAGCGATCCGATCAGGCTGCGGCCGCCTCCACCGCGGATCGAGCCCAGGATCCAGAACGGGATTTTGAGCAGGAGTACATCAGCGCGAGAGCGACGAGCAGGTTGATGAGCCCGGAGGCGGTCGGCCCGAACACGGTGAATCCGCCGGGGGTGAAGAACACCTTCAACGCGGTGATCAGGGTCAGGCTCTGGCCGAGCTGGATCGCGAGGCAGCCGCCGTAGGCTTTCCACCACCAGTAGGCGATGCCCTCGGTCTGCGGCAGGGCGTGGAACATCAGCGCCAGCGGCGCGGCGACGATGAGGATGATCGTCAACGCGACTCGCACGACGTAGGTCACCAGCAGCGCGACGAGCAAACCGGCCAGGACGAGTCCGATGAAGATGATCCACATGCCGCCTTTGAGTGAGCCCATGACGAGGTCGCGCAGAGCCACGCCGGCGGCACTCGCGTCGAGCCCGCCGCCCATGATGGCGGCGACGAGGGCGTGGCGATCTGGATGCCCTTGGTGGCCACCCACAGGCTCAACGCAACCGGCCAGGAACCCCACCACGAGGCGCGGCGCGATCTCCTTGGCCGAGTGCCGGGTCTGGACGGTCTGTAGCCCATCACGATGACACCCGCGATGAGAATCAGCAGGGCGTAGGAGACGAGCAGGATCTGCCAGGAGTTGTCCCACAGCTCACCCACCCGCGGCAGCGAGTCCGGCGTCGGGGTGGTCAGCAGCGTCTTGGACAGCAGTTCGAGCAGCGGGTTGAGCGCGCTCTCGACGATGCGCGGAAGAAACCGGTCGATCACGTCGGTGATGCAGGCGCCGATGTTCGTGAGGCCGCAGTCGTCGCCGGTCTCCTCGTCCGGAACGGGCTGTTCGGCACCGGGCGCCGTGGGCGGTGTGCTGGTGCCGGGCTGCGGGATGCAGCCCTCACCCGTGCACGGCGGAGCGGTCGAAGTCGGCGACGGAGGCACCCGTCCTGCAGTGAACCGGGGAAACAGGTGACCGAGGTCGGCGCCCCCGTCGGCAGTGGCAGGGGCACCTCGGGCAGCGACGGTGCTGTGGTCGGCGCAGGCCGCGAGCACAGCGGCAATCCGGGCTCACATGGCTCGACAGTCGGAAGCGGCAGTGGTTGCGCGGCAGCCGGCGGCGCCATCGACGAGCCGGGTTGAGCGCAGCGACGGCAAGCGTGCCACCGAACAGAACGACGAGGCTCACCGCCAGCCCCACCAGCGCCCGGCCACGAGTCAGCTTGGGTAACCGCACCTTCCGGCGTGATGGCGGAGCGGTGAGTGCTCGACCGTCCGGCGTGTTCGAGGGGCGCATCGCGTCAAGCCCCCACGATGCCTTTGAGCACCTCGACGACCAGCGGGGCGAGCGCGGCCAGAACGTAGCCGATGCCGGCGGCCTTGAACGCCTCCTTCGCCTTCTCCTGCTCCCCCGGGTCGCCGCCGCCGAACACGCGCCGGACACCGCCGATGGTGAGGAACACCGTCGCCAGCCCGGCGAGGATGCCCATCAGCCAGTTGCGGATGTTGTTGAGGACTTCCTCGACGCTGCCCGCGAGCGCGAGCACCACGGTGTCCCCGCGGGCGCTCGCACCAGAGGTCAGCAGGGCGAGCACGACGAGTTCGGCCAGCAGCAGCGCCCGGCGGCGCCAGTGGTGCGTGCGCGGCAGGCGAGGGTTCGGGTCAGGCGCATCGCGGCTCTCCCGGAGTCGAGCCCGGCCGCCGCTGCGGCTGCTCGGGCGAAGGGGTGGTGTTCGCACGGGAGGCTGGTCTCGTCCCGCACCCCTGAACTCCGGAAGACGCGCCCCGTGGGGACACGTGCGCGCTGGGTTTCTTGCCCGCCCGCGCGCGCAGAGTGGT